>DATFGQ010000097.1:0-207690 GCA_035249305.1 Blastocatellia bacterium
TGAGCGGCTCATTCGTTGCTGGCCTTTTCCTCACACTGGCGCTTGAACGTATCAATCACCATCCTAACTGGCGACTTGCTGTTGCAGTTGGTTTCTTAGGAGCCTACACCACATTTTCAACTCTGGCTTATGAATCCTTTATGTTGCTAGAAAAGAGAAACATAGTTGGGGGTTTTGCAAACATTATTGCCAGCTTGATACTCGGACTACTGGCTGTTTGGCTCGGTGTAATCGCGGCGCATAGGATAACCGCTCTTATAGTAGCCTTAGAAGGCCCCCCTCCTCATGTTCGGCTGGATGACTCATTTACGGAACTGGCTGCGCTAACCGGACGGCCTCCCGATGAAGAACATTCAATATCAACACAGGATTAGGGCACTAACAAATTCCAGTTCCCTTGGAGCATGTCGGTCAGTTATAATTACAATTCGCTCAGGTCCATGATCTAGTTTATGAGGACAAAGAAACCAAGCTACATATTTCGGGGTATCGCGATCTTCTTTCTTCTCTTTACGGTCGCGGAGCTTTCTACCCCTCACCTTTGCAGTGATGAGCTAGTAGGTTTTGCTTTGCCGCATTCTAGTTTTACTGCCCAGGATTCCACGACGGAGCATCCGGCTATATCTGTAGCCCCTACGGAACAACAAGAGAGTCAATCTTCTGAGCCAGAATCCGCGAGCGAAGATTGTTTTTGTTGCTGCTCTCACATCATACCGAGCGTACATTTTGCCGTAGACAATGTCTTGTTAGAACCAGCTATTTCGGAGCCGACAATATCATCTTTGCCTACGGCCCCGCCTCAGAAACCTTTTCACCCACCGCGCCTTTCTTAGTATCCCTGTCCGGCTTAAAACTGGCTCGAAGTGTCAGTAGTGGTCCTGTGACTTTGCCTGTGTTTTCGGGCAACCAGGATGACTTTCCATTTACTACCCTTCAAAGCCATCGGCGTTCTACATTTCCGGCAGGTCTAGCCATTCGATTCACGCTATACCTCCCGGCACTGCCTAAGAAAGGTCAGATCTGATGCTGTACGTATTTAAGCGTAGCCTTACGCGATCATTTTACCCATTTCTCATATTGCTTATAGCTCTACCCGCATTCGCCCAGCAGCAAAGCTCTACGTCAGAAAGCGGGGTAGTGCTTGCTAAGAGCACACAACTAAACAGAGCGGAGGTCGCATCAGCAAGCTCTGTTCTAGCGGCTTACGTTGATCCCGTTCAAGGCGCTTCGTCGAGTGATCTTATTCGTCTTGCGCTCACCGCGAATGCAGACCTCGCCGCCTCGCGCCTTGAGATTGATCGCGCCCGCGCCCGACTCAATCAGGCAGGGATCAGGCCGAACCCGACAATCGATTTCGAGCAAACTACCGGGCTGCTTACGGGGTCGGCGGGCGAGCGTGAGACGACAATAGGTTTTGCCTTGCCTCTTGAAGTCGCGGGACAGCGCAAGCGGCGAGTGGAGCTTGCCAGGGCCGAGCTTGAAGCGGCCGAGGCCGAAGTCGCAGACCGCGAGCGACGACTGACAGCAGAGGTTCGCGCCTCTTATGCCGAAGTGTTAGCCGCCTTGCGAGAGCTGGAGATCACGGCGGAGTTGACCGACGTAGACCAGCAAACGGCGCGAGTAGTTGAGGTGCGAGTCACGGAGGGGGAGTCAGCGCCGGTAGAGCTCAACCTGTTGCGCTCGGAGATTGATCGCCTGAGGTCGCGCCGCGCACTTGTAGAAGGGCGTTTGCAAGTGTCATTGCTTCGACTAAAGAACCTTGCCGGCATGCCCCCCGGCGAGCCTTTGCGGTTGAGTGAGAACCTCGGCGCTCAGGTCCTGGCTGAGCCTCCCGCGTCGGTTGAGGCAGCCGTAGATATTGCGCTCAGAACACGTCCCGATCTGAGGCTTGCGCGCCTGAATGAAGAAGTGGCTCAAGCAGGGATGCGACTGGCGCGAGCGCAAGGGAAGCCGGACGTGACTGCTTTCACGAGGTACACAAATAGTAGCGCGGTCTTTGATGATACGCCCATAGGCGTGCTGCGCGATAAGGACCGGCTGCTTACCTTCGGCGTGTCCATCGGCATACCTGTTTTCAATAGCAACCAGGGAGCAAAGGCCGAAGCCGAAGCCGCGATCTTACAGGCGCGGCGGCGCAGAGAGTTTGCCGAATCGGTTGTGAAGTCCGAAGTGGCTGCTGCTTACGTCAGATACGAAGCGGCCAAACAATCGCTAGCAATCTTCGAGCAGGGCGTGCTTGAGCGTTCGAGGCAGAACATCCGAACGGTCCGCGGGGCATACGAGATAGGCGCATTCCGCATCACCGATCTGCTCGTCGAGCAGAGGCGATTCATTGACTCGCAGCGCGAATTTATAGAAGCCCTCGCGGAGCAGTATCGCGCTCTGGCGGACCTTCAAGCCGCGATGGGACTTCCGATGAATCTCGATCAGAAGCAAAACAAGTGAGGCACAGATTATGTCGAATAACCATACTCAAAAAGATTCTCATATGCCGGATGCGGAAGATGACAAAGCTTCTGTCAGACGAGTCTCGATCACAAGGCTTTCCAATAATCGCAATCTCTTCATCATCGTCGGTTCGCTCCTGGTAGTTGTCGTGATCGCTTTGATTCTGTGGTCAAACAGCGGCAGCGGCGACAAGAAGATAACTACGAACGTGAACACGGAGCATAAAGAAGGAGACGAACACGAAGAGGGCCAGGAGGTTGAACTGTCGGAGGAAGCACTTGCCGCCGCAGGCATTGAGATCGCTGACGTGGCCGAACGGGCGGCTGTAGCTCTGCTCCGAGTGACGGGCACTGTAGAAGCAAACCAGCAGGAGACTCAACAAGTAACTCCTCTCGTGCAGGGCCGCGTCGAGCGCGTGACGGTAGCACTCGGCGACCGCGTTCGCGCAGGAGCGGTATTGGCTGTCATATCTAGCCCCGAAGTAGCGGAGATGCACGGCAAGCTCCATGAAGCAGAAACCCGATTGATTCTGGCCGAGCAGAATTATGCGCGAGTTCAACGCGCAGAGAACCGCTCATCCGTGCTTCAAGCCAAGGCCCGGCTTGATGAGGCCGAGGCGACTCTGAGACGCACGCGGAGGCTTGTCGAGTTAGGCGCAGGCGCGGGCAAAGACCTTACCGCTGCCGAAGCAGCTTACAAGACTGCGAAGGCCGAGTACGACTACCAGAACAACATCTCTATCAACCGCGAAGTGCAGGAGGCGCGGGCAGAAGTTGAAACCGCTCGCGTTGAAACTTTACACCTCCGCAACAGCCTCCGCGCTCTGGGAGCTGCCATAGACGAGGGCGAGCACGAAACCAGGCATGACACTTCGACCATTGCGCTGGTTGCTCCCGTCTCCGGCACCGTGACCGAGCGATTAGTAAACGCGGGCGCAGGCATCGAGGCGGGCAAACCTCTATTCACGATCTCTAATATCTCGACACTCTGGGTTATCGCAAACGTCCCCGAAGCGCAGGTAGGCCATCTGCGCGTGGGCACTCCGGCCGAAGTACGGTCTGCCGCCCTCGGATCGAATGTGATCTCCGGTCGCGTCACTTACATTGACCCGATCCTGAATGAAGAGACTCGCACGGCCCGCGTTCGCATCGAGGTGTCGAATCAAAACGAGATGCTGAAAGTCGGCATGTTCGTGGAGGTCGGATTTGAAACCGGCGGGCGCGGAAGCGGCAAGACGGTGGCAACTGAATTGGTCGTACCGGAAGGAGCTGTACAGCGATTAGGTGAACGCTCAGTCGTCTTTGTTCCGAAGGACGAGCCTGGACATTTTGAAGTGCGCGATGTGGAAGTCGGCGGCGCGGTCGACGGCTACCGGCGAGTCATCAGCGGGCTTGCGCTTGGCGACCGTGTAGTAAGCAAGGGGAGCTTCACGCTCAAGACGCAGCTTATGAAAGGCGAGATGGGGGAGCACAGTCACTGATGATAAACGCGCTTATTAGATTCTCAGTCTCGCAGCGCCTCCTGGTGTTGCTGATGGTGGCGATCATCATCGGCGCAGGCATATATAGTTTCCAGCGCATCCCTATTGATGCCGTGCCCGACGTGACAAATGTTCAGGTGCAGGTTCTGACGGCTGCGCCGTCGCTCGCGCCCCTTGAGATAGAGCGTCAGATTACTTTTCCTGTGGAAGTCGCCATGAGCGGCCTGCCCGACATAGAAGAGATCCGCTCAGTCTCAAAGTTCGGGCTTTCCGCCGTCACGGTTGTATTCGACGACTCCGTAGATACTTATTTCGCCCGCCAGCTTGTGCTTGAGCGACTGTCGCAGGCGCGTGAGCAGATACCTGAATCTATCGGCTCGCCTGAGATGGGGCCGATCTCAACAGGGCTTGGGGAGATATATCAGTACGAGCTTCGAGCAGAAAACAACGGCTATGACGCGACGGCATTGCGCACGATTCAGGACTGGAACGTGCGCCGTCAGTTGCTCGGCGTGCCTGGGATAACCGAAGTCAACAGCTTCGGCGGATTAGAGAAGCAGTATCAGGTGCGGCTTGATCCGACGAAGCTACAGGCTTATGACCTGAGCTTCCGCGACGTGCTTGAAGCCGTTGCGCGCAATAACGCGAATGTCGGAGGCGCGTACATTGAACACGGCGCGGAACAATACCTGCTGCGCGGCATCGGCCTGGTGGAATCTGCCGATGATATAGCCAACATCGTCGTCAAGACTGGTCAAGAAGGAATCCCAATTTACGTGCGCGACCTGGGCGAAGTCGTTACAGGCGCGACCGTCCGACAGGGCGCGGTGACGGCGGATGGCGAAGGCGAGATAGTGGCCGGCATCGCCATGATGCTCAAGGGTGAGAACTCACGCACAGTAGTCGACCGCGTGAAAGAGAGGGTGGAGCAGATAAAAAAGACTCTCCCGAAAGGCGTTGAGCTTGTCCCGTTTTATGACCGCGCCGAGCTTGTGAATCGAACAATCGGCACTGTCGCGAAGAACCTGATCGAAGGCGCTGTTCTTGTCATCATCGTTTTGATTCTGCTGCTCGGAAACTGGAGGGGCGCGCTACTGGTCGCAACGATCATCCCGCTTTCAATGCTCTTCGCAGCGATCTGCATGGTCGTTTTCGGCGTGTCGGGAAATTTGATGAGCCTCGGCGCGCTCGACTTCGGGTTGATCGTGGACGGCGCGGTCGTGATGGTTGAGAACGCAGTGCGACGTCGCGCCGAAGCGCAGCATAAAGGCTCGCATGAGCCGCCTGAGAGGACGATTCTTGATGCCTGCCTTGAGGTGGGCCGCCCGGTCGTCTTTGCAGTCGCCATCATTATGATCGTCTACTTGCCTATCCTGAGTCTCACAGGGATAGAAGGCAAGATGTTCAAGCCGATGGCCCTGACCGTCGTTTTCGCACTCGCCGGTTCATTACTCCTCTCACTCACATACATACCGGCAGCTATGACCTTTTTGCTGCGCGGGCATGTGTCCGAGAAAGAGAGCATTGTCATCAGGTATGCAAAACAATGGTATCGATCCGCGTTTGATTATATCATGCGCAACCGTGCGAGGGCGCTCGCCGTAGCAGCGTCGTTAGTAATCATCAGCGGGATGATTTTCCCGTTCCTCGGCTCCGAGTTTATACCGCGATTGGATGAAGGATCGCTCGCCATCCAGGTCCAACAACTGCCAAGCGTCTCGCTCTCTCAGTCAGTCCGCACGACAACTGAGGTCGAGCGTGTGTTGCGAAAATTCCCGGAAGTGACAACGGTAGTTTCAAAGACTGGACGGGCGGAGGTCGCCACCGACCCGATGAGCGTCGATTTCAGCGATCTATACATCGGGCTGAAACCGCCTTCCGAGTGGGAAACCGCCGATTCAAGGGAAGAGTTGGTCGAGAAGATGGCCGACGCTTTGGAGAAAGGCGTGCCGAACGCGAGTTTCAGTTTTTCGCAGCCGATTGAGCTTCGTGTGGCGGAGCTTATATCAGGAGTGCGATCTGACGTTGCAATCAAGCTGTTCGGTGATAACCTGGATACGCTCAAGACAACAGCCGACAGGATCGCAAGCGTGGTCAGTCGCGTGGAAGGCGCGGAGGACGTAAAGGCCGAAGCGGTTTCCGGCCTGCCTCAGCTCCAGATAAAGCCGGACCGCGCCGCCATCGCTCGATACGGAATCAATGTCGAGGATGTGAACGATCTTGTTGAATCAATCGTCGCCGGGAAATCTGCGGGGCAGGTCTATGAAGGCGAGCAACGGTTCAACCTTGTCGTTCGCCTCAGCGAAGCGACGAGCCAGGACGTAGAGACGATAAAGAACCTGCTCATACCAGGCCCAAAAGGTGTGCGCGTTCCGCTTTCACAAGTCGCTGACATAGCGTTGATCGAAGGGCCGGCGCAAATCTCACGAGAGGACACGCGCCGCCGCATAGGCGTGGAACTCAACGTGCGAGGGCGCGACATCGGCAGCTTCGTCCGCGAGGCGCAAGGCAGAATCGAGCGGGATGTAGAGCTTCCGCCGGGATATTACGTCACCTGGGGCGGGCAGTTTGAGAATCTCCAGCGAGCATCCGCACGGCTTATGATCGTAGTGCCGCTCGCGCTGCTCCTGATCTTCATACTCTTATTCAGCACCTTCGGCTCGGTGAAACAAGCGTTGCTGATCTACACAGGCATTCCTTTCGCGATTGTAGGCGGCGTATTGGCGCTCGCAATGCGAGGGATGCCGTTTTCAATTTCGGCGGGCGTGGGGTTCATAGCTCTGTTCGGCGTCGCCGTGCTCAACGGTGTGGTAATGGTGAGCTATATCAACCGGCTGCGTGAAGAGGGCAGATCGCTGGAAGAGGCCGTTAGGGAAGGAGCGGAGACGCGACTGAGGCCGGTTCTAATGACCGCGCTCGTGGCAAGCCTCGGTTTCGTGCCCATGGCTATTGCTACATCGGCGGGCGCGGAAGTCCAGCGCCCGCTCGCGACGGTCGTAATAGGCGGGCTGATTACTTCAACGCTGCTCACGCTGCTTATTCTGCCCTCACTGTATAAATGGTTTGAGCGCGAGCGGGTTAGTGAATGAGCAAGGGGTGGGCATATTTGGAGGCAAGGGCTAGGAGTATTTATGTCTGAAAAGTAAGGTTACTATCGTTTTTTAGGGGAAGGTTATGATACTGCTGACCACTTGCACTGGCTGTTCTCGCTTACGAAGGGAAGCCAACTCGAAAAGTAGTCATCAATATCTTCGATATGCTACTGTCATTGTTCTAAGAATGACCGTGAATGCTGAACAATCGAGGCTGAAGCAGAGGCTGTTGCTTTGCTGCTTTGTGAGAGCTTGCAGCTTCCAGGCGCAGAGTATTCGAGAGGGTACATGCAGATTTGGTTGCGCGGTGATGTGATACCAGAAAAGTCGGCGCGAAAGATTTTTGGTGCGGCGGATCGCATACTGCGCGCCGGGCAGGAGGTTAGGCAATGAGCCGCGCGACAACCGCCGCCAAAGAACTGGCTACCAACTTACAGAGAAGCCGCTCACTGCTCGCGCAGATCAAAGTTAATGCCGAATGAGTAGACCAAACAATCAAGGGTGCGGGGGCGCTATCGCAGCGCCCCCATAATTGCGTGATTGAATTGCTCACAAGCGATCAAGCCTATCAAGTCCTAAAACGCAAGCTAATGCGACATAGCCGCGTGATGGTCACTCTATAGACTGTCACCGTCCGAACAGCACCAGACAGTATGTGCCTGCCAGGGAGGATTAACATCGACGGCACTTGGGACAGGTAGTGAATTTGTAATACACATTCAAACTTTAGCTTGACAAGCGTTACTTGCTCTACCAGCATCATTTCTCTATTACATCTCAGAGAGTTGACTTGAGGAGAGACGTAGATGCGCGCGGTTTTTTTTATCCTATTATTTGCCGTGACGCTGGCTTCTGCTCAAGATCAACCTCACCGCCCTCACAAAGACGATTCACCGGCTAAGCAGGAGAGCAGACAAGCTCTGGACAAACAGATTGCCGCAAAATTCGCGCCGGTCTTTTACCAGGGCTTAGGTGACAATCCGCGCTCGGACTACATTACCAACTTTGATTTCGACGGCGATTGGAAAGGCGATAACAACTGGCGGAATCTCGATGAGCGTTCCTTCCCGTTGCGCGCTTACATTTACTATTCGGTCACAGAAACTGCGACGCATTACTTCGTCCATTACGCATTTTTCCACCCGCGCGATTACAAAAGCGGGTTAGCCAAAACAACGATTGTAGACACGCTGCTCGGTGAAGGTCTGCGCCGCGCGAGCAAAGACCCGCCCGGCGGTTTGGCAAACGAGATCGCAATGTCGCACGAAAACGACCTGGAAGGCTGTCTGGTGGTGGCAGAAAAGCGTGGCGATAAGCTTACTGCCACAGTGCAATTTGTCGAAACTATGGCGCATAACCGCTTTCTGAAATACTGTCCGCGTGAAGCGAGATCAGCAGCTTGTGAGCCAATCCAGATGGAGGGCGAGCGACCATTGATCTTCGTAGAGCCGAGAGGGCACGGCCCATCGCGTTACACCGGTGACCGGCAACAATTGAAAAAATCGATTAGCGGCGTGTTGGTCTACCGCTACACGGGCAGCGCCGAGATTCACCCCGAAGCTCGCGGCAAGAACATCGGTTATGATTTGATTCCGATTTACGACACGTTCTGGGTGCGGGCGCAAAAGGGCGAGGACGAAACCTTTGGCGAATCGTTCGATTACGGGGCTCGGACTTTGCTCAAACCTCATGCCGGCACTGCGCCAGAAAAGATTGAGCAAAAACTTGGGGTGCTCGGCTCGGCCTTTCGCGGCGAAGTCGGCTCCAAGAATAAGGCGCGTCCGCCGTGGGCATGGTTCGACACAAGAGAGCGCGACCGGCTGCGCGGCGAATGGTTTTTTGATCCGGCTGCGGTCATTGCCAGGCACTTCAACCTAAGAGACGGGTTCTCGCTCGCTTACGTCTACAATCCTTATTTCGAGGTCCGTTAAAAACCGCATCATAGATTTCCCAAAATCTCATATCACCATGTAGAGCAGTAATTGGTCGAATTCCGCACCGGCCAGTTCTCTCTGCATCGGCCCGGATTCATATACAAACTCACGTCCTAACTGCTAGCTCTATTCGTGCTAGCGGTGATGATGTCGGCTGCCTTGCATACGATCCGGGCATGGTCTTCCTGCTGACCGCTAGAGCTAGCGACCAATGGGCGGACTCGGAAATCAACATAAAAGAATGCCAATAGGAGACAATATGAAAACATCTCGCATCAGCACTCCTTTTCTGATCGCAATGGTTTTTGTCTTAGGGCTGGGGTCGCTCTTGGTTCTCGCCACCGGGTTGAGTGGAGGGTCGGTGTCGGCGGCAGCTAACACTGCGCCAGTCACGGTGAATCTTCCAGAACCTGACTCGAACCGTTCCGCAACCCCAGTTGCCAAATCGGATAGGCGATTGACGCTCAAAGAGCGCGTTGCCTATCAACGAGGTATAGAGGCGGTCTACTGGCGTCACCGGATTTGGCCGGCAGCAAATTCCAAGCCCAAGCCTGAACTGGAGGCTGTGATGCCGCTCGCACAGATTCAGGCGAAGGTCGAAGACTCACTGCGCAAGTCACGCGCGCTAGATGTTTACTGGCGCCGGCCCATTACTGCGGAGCAATTACAGGCGGAGGTAGATAGGATAGCCCGCCAGACACAGCAGCCTGTGATGCTGGCAGAGATATTGACGGCGCTGAACAACGACCCGTTCTTGGTCGCCGAGTGTTTGGCGCGGCCCGTGTTGGTTGAGCGATTGATAAGGGAGCGTTATGCCGCAGATGGACAGTCAAAGGGAGCGGTGAAAACGCATGTAGTTAGTCAAACAGGTAAAGAGTCGTTCGACGCATGGTGGGCGAGAGTCAAAGGGAAATTGGCGGCGACCGAGCCTACCGCGCGAATTGATCGGCAGACTACGCCATCAGGCATTGGCGTCAAACGTTTTGCGGCCAGGTCGTTCGTTGCGAAGCCGATAAACAAGTCCTTGAGCTTGCTGCCCGGTGCAGTCACCGCGACCGGGTATAGGCTGCCAGCCATATACGCACCCGCCCCGACAATCAACACGACTGCCGGTGGTGCCTGGTCAGCCAGTAATACGTGGACTGCGATCAGCACGACGAACGCTCCTGCCATACGAGCCAACGACAACGACAGTGCCGTTTGGACCGGCGCTGAGATGATCGTGTGGGGCGGCCTCACGTTCTCCGACCCCTTCGTAGTCGGTGGTGTTCTCAACACCGGCGGGAGATACGATCCAACTACAGACAGTTGGACGCCTACATCACTCACCAACGCGCCCAGCGCACGATTCGCCAACACCGCCGTATGGACCGGCACTGAAATGATCGTCTGGGGAGGCGTAGATAACTCCAGCGCTCTCGACACCGGGGCGAGGTACAACCCGACAACGAACAGTTGGACAGCGACCAGCCTCACTAATGCGCCCCTTGCGCGAGCCATCCACACAGCCGTCTGGACCGGCAGTGAGATGATCATCTGGGGTGGCATTGATATTGGCGGTAGCAGCTCTGCCAACACTGGGGCGAGATACAACCCGACCAGCGACAGTTGGACCGCGACCAGCACCACCGACGCGCCCAGTGTGCGAGCCGGCCACACCGCAGTCTGGACCGGTTCTAAGATGATCATTTGGGGTGGCCTTACCACCTTCGGCCTCGGCAGTGTTGCTGGAGGGGGATTGTACGACCCGACGGCTGATAGTTGGACCGCGACCAGCCTCACTGATGAACCCACCGCGCGAACCGGACACACAGCCGTTTGGACCGGCAGCGAGATGATCATATGGGGCGGCTTTGATCTTGTAAGCGGCTCCAGCCCTGTCGACACCGGGGCGAGATACAACCCGACCAGCGACAGTTGGACGGCGACCAGCACGACCAACGCGCCCAGTCCACGGTTCATCCATACAGCCGTCTGGACCGGCAGTGCAATGGTCGTCTGGGGTGGAAGCAGTTTCCCTGGCCCCGACGCTCTCGACACCGGAGGCAGCTACAGTCCGAGCGGCGACAGTTGGACCGCAACCAGCACCACCAACGCGCCCGTTGGAAGAGGTGGTCACAGCGCCGTCTGGACCGGGTCTAAAATGCTCATCTGGGGTGGCTTCGGAGCCGATTTTGGCGTTGTCCACTTCGACTTCACCGGCTTCTTCCCGCCTGTGAACAACCCGCCTACACTGAACCAGGTCAATGCGGGTAAAGCCATCCCGGTCAAGTTCAGTTTGAACGGCGATCAAGGGCTGGACATCTTCGCCGCGGGCTTCCCAGTATCCCAGCAGATCACCTGTGACAGCTCAGCCCCAATTGGTGTAATTGAGGAGACGGTCACGGCGGGCAGCAGCAGCCTCTCTTACGATCCTACGACGGATCAATACACCTACGTCTGGAAGACTAACAGCGCGTGGGCCGGGACCTGTCGCCAGTTGATCGTAAAGTTGAGTGACGGCAGCGAGCATGTCGCGAACTTCAAGTTTAAGTAAGCGTCATCTCAGCGACCGCAGGAACTGCACTTCAAAGGCCGAGGAGCGCCGTCGAAATGCGGCGCTCCTCGCGCCGGGTTACAGCCGATGCCGTATGGAACAACACAGGTGAAAACAATGTTATTGAGGCTTATCAAAATCTCCGTTCCGCATGTAGCCGTTACAGCACTACTCTGCTCGATCATTTTTGTCGGCGGGGTATCAGTCGCCGTAGCGCAATCCGCCGACAAGATCGTCAAGCAAGCGCAAACAGCGATGGGCGGCGAAAAAGCCATCCGGCGTGTTACTTCATGGCAGGCCAAAGGCGCCATCACGCGCAAGAGCGATGGCGCAACGGGCAGCTATCGAGCAGCGGCTATGCGGCCTGACCTATACACGCTCGCCGTCGAGATTCAAGGCTTCGGAGCTAGCGAAGGTTTCAACGGAAAGTCTGGGTGGCGTCACGATTCGCGAGAAGGCTTACGCACGCTGATCGGAACTGAGGGTGCCGAATTTCAGGCCGAAGCTGATTACCGCAACTACCGATGGCTCAATCATCAGAAAGAAAAGTCGAAGCTCGCCTACGCCGGCCAGCAGACAGTCAATGGCAAATCCGCGCACGCCGTAGAACTCACGACCAACCGCAACGTGAAAATAAAAATCTGGTTCGACTGCACATCCGGCTTGCTTGTTAAAGAAGAATTCTCGGCAGGCAGGGGAAGGAAGACTTTTGAGTATTCCGATTTTCGCGAGGTCGATGGTGTGATGGAGCCGTTTGCAATCAATCTTTCCGCAGGCGATGAGCAATTCAACATAGCACTTGAGCAGATCACTCATAACCAGCCGCTTGACCGCGCCCTGTTCGACATTCCGAAGCTCTCCGACGAACCTTTGCCGGACCTGGAGATGCTCTTGAAACGATTGAGCGACCATCAGGACGCGCTCGACGAAATGCTGGATAAATACAGTTACACTCAGGTGATCACCGCGCGCGAATTCGACAAGCAGGGCGTGCTCAAGGAGAAGGAGAGCGAAACTTTCACTACGATTTTTCATCACGGCTACCGCATCCGTCGTCTGATTGCGAAAAACCACAAGCCGCTGTCGGCAGATGAACAGGCTAAGGAAGACCGCCGCATCGAAAAACAGATACAGGAAATTGAGAAGACCGAGGCTGCCGTAGCGGGCTTGGAGGCGGATGACAGAGACGACCGGCATATCACGATAGCCGAAGTGCTGCGCACCTCAAAGCTCACAAATCCGCGCCGCGAGCGTTACCGCCAGCGCGATGTAATCGTCTTCGATTTCGAGCCGAATCCAACCCACAAGGCGAAAAGGGATTTCAAGAGAATCTTGCAGAAATTCACTGGTGCTGCGCGGGATAACAGTGCCGCCAGTACAATGTCGCGCTTAGAGCCTAATCCGGGCTTTAAGCCGAAAAAGGATGACTTCAAGAGAATTATGCAGAAGTTATCCGGCGCTGTATGGGTTGACGCCGCCGACCTACAGGTAGTCCGCATCGAAGCGTGGATGGCTAGCACACTCAAAGTAGGTGGCGGAGTATTGGCGACGATCAAACCAGGCGGTGGGTTTGTGATGGAACAAGAGCGGTTCAACGATGAGGTATGGCTCCCCTCTTACGCCGAGTTTAATTTCACGGCGCGAATTTTCTTTCTCGCCGGCCTCAAATTCAATGCGACTGTTAGGTACGACGACTACCAACGCTTCAACGTCGAAGTCAAAAAGGAGGAACTGAAAGACCCTGTGAAAGCGGAAAGCCCGGACAGACCTTGACGGACTTTTAATCCGCGATCTCATACATTGCTCAATGCACGAACCAGCTTGATTCTCAATCGCGCTACCCGGTGCCGCAACGAGTCGAGCGAGACGCCGAGCCTTGATGCTAGAGCTTCTCGGTGCCTGATCTTCACCCCGCCGATGCCGCGATAATAGCTGATGAGCAGGTCACGGTCTTCGGCGGAAAACTGCGCCAGACATTTTTCGAGTCGGGCCATGCTGTTTTCAGACGCGGCGGTTTCGAAAGATTTGAGCATCAATTCGTGGGGCGTCGGCGGCGAAATCAGCCGCGACGCCGTCTCGTCGGTTAACTGCATGATGATTCCGGCCTTTGCCAGGCTCTCGCGCCAGACGTTGCGAGCCACGCCGTAAAAGTAATTCGCCGGGCTTGCGGTGACTATCTTCTGCCCTTCACTGAGCCGCCGCGCCACGCGGTCGAAAGTTTCGTCTGTCAGAAGGTCGGGGGCTTCAGCGCCACGAACCGCAAAGTAGGTAAACAGCGCGTGCCACTGATTGACATACGCGCCACCTGCGCTTTCGCGATCAGGTCCGAGGCAGGAAAGCAGATGATCAAAAGACGCTTGGGTCAAGCCTGCATCTTTTTTGGGTTGGGTCGAAAGGCTCTCAAGCATTCACCATTCACCTTGAAGCACGAAGGCGACCCAATAAAGCGGCGTGCGATTGACCTCTAGAATTTGCCGAGCAGTTTGCGGACCGCCATGAGGTTATCTTTCAGAACATATCCGCACGCTCCGGCTTCTCGCGCCGCTTTCCGAATCTGTTCGTCATCGTGCTTGCTCACAATCACAACCTGCGCGGCGGGGAACGCGGCGATTATTTCTCGCGTGGCCGCGATCCCATCCATCCGGCTCATCTCGATGTCCATTAATACCCAGTCAGGCCTGGACCGGGTGTATGCGGCGAGAGCTTCCGACCCGTCGTCGCATTCTTCGAAATCGCTGACCAGATCGTTTACCACTCGTCTGATCATGCGACGCATAGCTGAGTGGTCATCCACAATTAACAGCTTCATTTTTATTACCCTTGCTCGTTCCGTTCGTCGATTCAGGGGAGTAGCGAAGGCAGATTATGTAATAAATGTCGTAGGCGAGTCATAGGAGCTACTACCTATTTTAATGTAGGTAGTACTACCTATTTTTATAGGTGCTACTACCGATATGAGCGGCGAATGAAGAATAACGAATGGCGGGTGACAGGCGGAAAAGTGACCGGCTTCAAAGTTCTGATTTATGAGTGAGCGCGAACGTCAAGAGCGCATTTCTGCCGCTGAGTCCGAGCTTGGCGCAGATGTTCGAGCGGTGATGCTCCACCGTTCGGACGCTGATGAACATCTTCTCGGCTATCTCTTTGTTGCTCTTCGATTCGGCTATAAGTAACAGGATGCGACGTTCTGTAGGCGTCAGGTCGTTGATCGAAGGTGATTGGTTAACGAGTGAGTCCGCGCGATTCCGCCTTTTCAGCAGGTGACCTGACAGCACAGGGCTGAAGAAGCTCCGCCCCTCGGCCACTGCCTTGATGCAGCCGACTATCTCGGTCGCAGCACCGTCTTTCACTACAAAACCTTTCACGCCCGCGTCGAGTGCTGCGTTAAGCGAAGCCTCATCTTTGTGCATGGTCAGAAAGATTATCGCTGCCGACAATTGCTGCTCGCGGAGCTGATGCGCAACGGCCAACCCATCGGGAGGCGGCATATTGATGTCGAGTATAACAACATCAGGTTGAAGCTCTCGTATGCGCGCGAGCGCCGATTGGCCGTCGTCGGCTTCGGCTACAACTTTCAGCAACGGGTCCGCTTCGATCACCGCCCGCAGCCCGCGCCGGAAGATCGGATGGTCGTCAGCAATCAGTATACGAATCTCTTTCCGCATGAATGTTCCTGCGCAACCTACTTACTTTCAATCTTGTCTATGGTGACGTGGATCGTCGTGCCTTTCCCCGGAGCTGACTCCACCGCGTATCTGCCGCCGAGCATTCGCACACGTTCAGCCATGCCTACGAGTCCCATGCCGCCCTTGCGCGAGCTTGCCTCCTTGTTGAACCCTCGCCCATCATCCCTGCAAGTTATCTCGGCTCCGCTGGTCGTCCGTTTGATGAATAACCATGCATTAGTCGCCGCGCTGTGCTTGAGCACGTTGTTGACGCACTCCTGCACCACGCGATAAAGATTGATCTCAGACTCCTTCGATAACAGTCCGTCGATGTTGTCTATCTCAGTGATGAATTCGATATCTGAAGAGTTCTTGATCTGGCGGACCATCTGCTCAATCGTGTTTGTCAGTCCTAGCCTCTCTAGCTGGTAAGGCCGCAGGTTGTGCGCGATCTGGCGCACTTCGTCGAGGGCCAGCGAAGTCGTCTCAGAGATTTCATTCAAATGCTCGCGGGCGGGATTGTTTTCCTCAAGCGTGTTCAAACCGACCAGCGTCCAGTTCTTGACGATCAGCAGGTTCTGACCAAGACTGTCGTGCAATTCGGCGGCGATGCGTTTGCGCTCGCTTTCCTGGGATTCGATGAGGCGGCGCGAGAAGGCTTCCCGCTCCGCTTGCTTGCTCTTCAAACGGGTGAGGCGACTTCTAATGGTGAAGAGTGCGATGCCTATGAATACGCTCGCGCTTAGTAACCGGAACCATAACTGTTGCCAAAATGGAGCGCGTACTGTCACTGTCATTGATGCGCCTTCGTCGTTCCAAACGCCGTCGCTGTTGGCGGCGATCACACGGAAGGTGTAGCTGCCCGGCGGAAGGTACGGAAAATAGACCGCGCGGCGCGTGCCCGCATCAACCCAGTCAGCGTCAAGACCTTCCAGCTTGTACTTGAATTTGATCTGCTCAGACTTGATGTAACTAAGCCCCGTGTAGCTTATCTCAAGGCCGCGCTGCCCCGGCTCGATAGTCACGCCGCCACGAAAAGCGACCGGGTCGCGCTCAAGCATGACCGATTCAATCAGCACGGGCGGAGCTTGCTGGTTGATGTAGACGGCTTCCGTGTCAACTACCGCCACACCTTCCTGAGTCGGAAACCAGAATTTACCGTCGCGGGCTATGATCCCGGCTGGAAGCCGCCCACCATTGCACTCGATGTTGAGCATGCCATCCTGTTTGCCATAGGCGACGCTGTTGATCCTGGAAACACGACCATCTGCGAAATCATTCAGCTCCTGGCGGCTGACGCGATAGATGCCTCTGTTGCAACTGATCCAGAAATAGCCGCGCCGGTCTTCGAGTATCTGAAAGACTCCGTTGTCGAACAGCCCATGCTCTACCTTGTAATTGAAGAAACGGCCGTCGCGAAATCGGCTCAGGCCATCGTCGTAAGTCCCAATCCAGAACGTACCGTCGTCATCTTCATAGATTGTCCAGATGTGATTGGTCGCCACACCCTCAGCCATAGTGTAGGTGATGAATTGTCCATCTTTGAACTGCGCCAGCGCGCCGGAAGTGCCGATCCAGAGGTTGCCGTTTCGGTCTTCATGAATGACCGTCACATTGTCGGCGGGCAGTCCGTCTTTTGCCGTGTAGTGCGCTACGACTCGCTCGCCGTTGAATTTGAACAGGCCGCGCTCGGAGCCGACCCAGACGTTGCCGTAACGGTCCATCAAAATTGTGCAGACCGTAGCCCGGACCAGGTTCGATAAATCTTTCAGCTTCCCATTCTCATAGCATAACAATCCACCGACAATGCCTATCCATAAACGCCCTGCGCCATCTTCGCACAGAGCCTGAACGATGTTTTTAGCATAGGGCAACATAGTGTTCTTGAACTGCCCATCTCTGAATCGGCTCAGTCCTCGCGTCGAGCCGACCCAGATGTCGCCGTTGCGGGATTCAAAAATAGGGTAGACTTCGGGGTTAAGGATTCCGCTGGCAGTTGAGTATCCGGTGATGACCTGTTTCGTCATGCGATGCAGCCCGCGCGATGTACCGACCCAGATCGTGCCTTCGCGATCCTTGAAGACGCAGCTAATCGTTAGGGTGCTTAACGCGCTGTAGACGGTGAACCGTTCATCTTTGAAGCGAGCCAGCCCGATACCGGGCAAGTGTATCGGCCCTGTGGCAAACCAGATGCCGCCCTCATCGTCTTCACACTGCGGGCGCAGAAGAGTGCGCGACGGCACGCCGTCCTTATCCATGTACCGCGTGATCTTGCTGTCGCGTAGCCGGTATATCCCCGACTTGGCTCCTAGCCATAAGTTCCCCTGACTGTCTTCGTAGGGCCATACGCCAGCACCAAAGCTCAGATTCATCGAGTATTGAGTCGTGCGCCCGTCGCTGACCTGCTTAGCCCCGTTTGAATCGATAGTCCATTGCGCACCGGAAGGCGCAAGGTAATGTTTAATATCCTGGGCCTGATACTCAGGCGGCGCAAAGATGAATCTCCCCTCGCGCAAATAAAACTGGCCGTCGCCAATGGCGATGAGCAACTCGCCTTTCAGGTCATACCCGAAACCTATAACTTGACCTGCCGGCATCCCATCGGCAGTAGTGTAAGACGTGAAGACGCCGTCGCGATAGAAAGTCAATCCGCCGTCACCGGTTCCTGCCCACAAAGCTCCGTCTTTGTCTTCGTAAAGGACGGTGAATCGGTTAGTGCTGAGTCCTTTGGTATTACTCTTGTTGAAGACTTTGAAGCGCACACCGTCAAAGCGCACCAGTCCGTCGAAAGTGGTCATCCACAAATAACCGTCGCGGGTCTGAATGATCGAGCGAACGGAGTTCTGCGGAAGCCCGTTGTCAGTTGTCCAACTGTCGAATCGGTATTGGGCTTGGACAGTAGCGGCGAGCAACCAGAGCAAGATCAACAAGGAGATGGCTGAAAGCCGGACGAGAACGAATATAAAGACATCCGCCGGTAAACGAGCCATAGAGTAGATCGCCAGGATTAGTGACAAGCTTTGCCGTTAAGTTATGAGTTCCCACGCTCTTACGATTGAGGACGCATCATAATTCTAAACTAAGATGGCGATTTGTTTAATATTTTCTATACTCGCTCATCTTTATAGCCGCAGGGCTTACGGCGAACCATATTGTATTACTAATCACAGTGTAGTAGCAATCAGACCTCCTCGAATGTATGCTAAAAAAAGGGCGTTAATATAGTTGGCTCAGTTGAAGGAGATTCCAATAAATAAGAGCTTTTTTGAAGTAATACTCAAGCATTTTTCTCAGGTAAAAGAGTTCAATCTGTCACTCAGATGAGTCAAGTATATCAACGCCTAAATCAAGGTGTCATTATTAAGCTCGTCGCGCAGGCGATACATCAGTTAACCCCTTGCCAGCTTCCCAACAATCCAAAAGAAATTTCCTTATGCACTTGTTCAGATTCGTAGTAGAATGTGGCCGCCCTGTTGCCAAAAATGTCCTATGCCGCCAGTTGCCGAAGCGGTCGAGTAAATCAGGGTCGAGATACTGCGTGCCGAGGATACGGGCAGTCTTACCGCATCCTAACCCAGAACAGAAAAGCAAGCGCAAGTACCAGCGCGCCAGAAGCCAGATCAATATCGGGAGCCGAGACTTGATTTGCAGAGCCGCTATCACCCGATGCGTTCGACGGCGCGATAGTGAGGCCGTCGCCGGGTTGCTCGCCAGGGTCGCAAATGCAGCCGGGATTATTGCCGCACGCGCATAGGCTGCCGGAGCTTGTATGACCGGCAAAAGCCACTGCTGCGGACGGAGCGGAATTATTTGAGTTATCCCAAGTTGGTGAAGCAACCAACGGGAAAACAGCCATGATAAACAGGCAGGCAAATACTCTCCTCATATTATCCTCCATTGGCAGTGATCAGACTGAGACAAAACAGCTTAGATATTTCCATCACTTGATTCACGCCTTGCTAGCTCGCCACATTTACACAATTGAAGGGTTTCACTCTTTGGGTAGGCGGCTGGCTGCTATTACCCGTCAGGCTTATCTCGCTAGGCAATTCGATGTGGTAGAGCAAACGAGCCAGATAATGCTTGCTTTGCCGATTCCAGATGAACTTAGAAATGTTGGCCTTTACTATCAAGCAAATAGCTTAAGTCGGCAGAGAGACTTTAACCGAGCCCGCCAGATACTTGAGAGCATTGTGGAGAAAGCTACGCCTGCATACAGGGCGAGTGCTTTGCAATGCATCGGCGCAACATACTTTGAGAGTGGCAAACCTGACGAGGCTCTGCCGTTTTATGTCGCCGCAGGAAAGATCGCTGCTGACTGCGATTTGGTGACAGCCGTTGAATCTCAAAAAATGATCGCTGTTGTTCGCAGCATCCACGGCGACAATAAGCAGGCATTCGCGCTCCTGGAGAAGCTCTTCCCACTCGTCCGAGCATTAGGCAAGTATTACCCTGTTACTTATTACGACTTTCTTAACAGCCTTGCAGTCGAGCTTGGCGAAGTCGGTCGCATAAACGAAGCGAAGGCCGCCTGCTCAATCGCACTTGCGTCACCTTTCGCCCCGGCCTATCCAGAATGGACAGAAACACGCGACGAGCTTGAAGCAAAGCGTACATCTGCTACGCCATCGGTCGTCGCATTCAGTCAAGCGCCGGAAGCCAAGCCTGAACCAAAAGAAAATGCAGCTTCAGTTAAGGCTGTTACATTCAACTGGCTCTCAGTTGATCAAACATCTCAAAGAGCTACTACAGCGATTGCCTTAGACGCGGCGATTGGCAACGATGAATCAACCCAAAGATTGCTTGATCGTCTGGGTAAATCCATCCGCACCCGCGCACCTCCCACACATTCTTGAACTAATTCACAATCATTCAATGAATCATAATTGTGAGGTGGATCGCCACTCACGATGACGACCCACCTTGCCTAACCGCGCACGTTCGTGTGTAGGGATTTGTGTGCCTAAAACACGCCCGTGTGCAAGCGGAGGCGTATGAGTATATCAGAAAATAATTCTTCCAAGAAAAAACTTGAGCTGCTCGGTGCGAGGTATCTGGGAGAAGCCGTTGTCAGCGAAAGTGAAATCCACGACTTCATCAGAAGCTTGCAGGTCGGAGATTGGGAGAGTTTCGCCGCGCGCATGCAGGTCATTGTTGACGCTACCAGTGAGCCTACCGAACAGGAGGCTGGCGAGATTGATGAGAACAGTCTGAGGCTTATCAAGCGGGTGGCAAGAGAAAGCAAAGATAAGAGCTACGAGCAAATAATGGGTGCGATCATCGCTGCGATTGGGCAAGGGGCTGAAGGCATAAAATCAGCCCACAAGACAGCCGCGATAGCCGTAGACCAAGTGTTCATATGGACGCCGGATTACTTTTACGCCCTAAAGCAATATGGGAATAAACTTAGAGACTCAAGACGAAGGGCGAAGAGCAAAGGGTAATCGAAAGTAGACGAGTTGTTACCAAAGTCTAAAGGCTTATTGACGATGCCCAAGGAAGATGAGGGTAGTAAGCAATGGTGTCTCAAAAGCGCATTCATCATTCACACCCTGATACTAATGCCTAAGTGACTACTAACAAAGCAGACCATACCAGCAGGGGCTAATCCTACTCACGAAGAAGCCGACTCAAAAGTAGTCACCGCTATCTTCTCTATGATACTATCATTATTCATCTAATGATTAGAAATACAGAACATTCAAAGCTAAAGCAGAAGCTGCTGCGAGCCACCGGTAAGGCCATCGAGGATTTCAGCATGATTGCAGACGGCGATCATGTAATGGTGTGCTTAAGCGGAGGCAAAGACAGCTATACTTTACTTACGCTGCTTCTCGATCTACAGCGGCGAGCGCCAGTACGCTTTGAAATACTGGCGGTGCATCTCGATCAAGCTCAGCCTGGTTATGAAGAATACGCCGAAGTCCTTCCGAACTACCTGCACTCCATTGGCGTGCCTTTCCGAATCATCCGAAAGGATACATATTCGGTCGTAACGCAAATAGTGCCGGAAGGGAAAACCTATTGCTCTGTATGCTCCCGCTTACGTAGGGGGATACTCTACAACGCTGCTGTTGAAGCTGGGTGTAACAAGATTGCGCTCGGCCACCATGCAGATGATGCGATTAACACATTCTTGCTCAATCTCTTCTTTAGTGGTGTAGCCAAAGCAATGCCTCCAATCCTGCGCTCGGACGATGGGCGCAATGTGGTCATACGCCCCCTTACATACTGTTGGGAGGCTGACATAGCTGCATTTGCAGAGGCAGAGCGGTTTCCTATAATCCCTTGCAACTTGTGCGGCTCACAATCTAACTTGAAGCGTGCTCGTATCAAGCGCCTCGTGTCGGAACTCGAAAAAGAGATACCTAATATTCGCAGTTCGATGCTGGGCGCACTCGGTAATGTCGCCCCATCGCACCTTCTGGACGGCGCGTTGTTTGACTTCAATAACGTCGCGCCTGCGGTCGGAGATATTGAAGCCGAGTTGGACTCTGCTGTCGGACATACAGATAACGACGAGCTTCCTACACTGGTCGCCCTGTCCTGATCTGGTTATATTGAACGCCGAGGGCTAGCCCTCTCGGTTAATACTTTACGGAAAACCTTGGTAATAAACGCCGGTTTGACTTGGGGTGAATTGGAAGTGCAGGCAAATCAAGAGTTATCGTCAAGGACTTTCGATAAGGATCAGAAACAGCCGGGCTTCCCTGTACACGTTCTGCCCGACTATCTTTCCCGGCTCGGCGTTGAGTTCCGACGCTTAATCAGATTTAGTCCGCTCACGTTATGCCTGTGACGACTAAGATAGCCGTCGAAGATCATTCCGCGCACGACCAACAATCAAACAGTCGCTCGACGCTGCTGTGGGTATTCGTCGCCATCACTGCCGCGACCTTCCTGCTGAGAATCTTTTACGCCGGCCACCTCTACCAGGACGACGGACTGTGGTTTACGGCGGCCGAACAGATACTCGACGGCCGCGCGCTTTACCGCGAGATCTATTTCGACAAGCCGCCCGCGCTGCCGCTGTTGTACGCGATGCTGTTCAAGCTCTTCGGCGCGCACATTCTGGTGATCCGCCTCTTCACCATCTTTTACTCGGTCGCCATATCGGCGACGCTTTACCTGTTCGGGTCGCGCCTGTACGGCAGGCGGGAAGGGCTGTTGGCCGCCGTGATGTTCGCCGTCTTCAGCACGACCTACACGACGGGCCACGTCCAGGGGTTGAACACTGACTTCTTGATGCTGCTGCCCTACACGGCGGGCGCTTATTTGCTCGCGCGCTCGGGTGTCGAAAGCAGCAAGCTGTGTGCGCTCGGCGGCGGCGGGCTCGTGGGCGTCGCGTTTCAGATAAACCCGAAGGCGATATTCGATCTGCTCTTTTTTCTTTCGATCTTAATATTGATTCGCCGATGGCGCGGGTCGGACACGCGGCGGCTGGCAGGGCTTTTCGGTTTGGCGGTCGCCGGGCTCTTTGCGGGCGCGCTCCCTTTCTTCATTTACATCGCCGCGACCGGGTCTTTGTCCGACTACTGGCTGTACGTGTGGGACTGGGGGGCGCGCTACGCGGGTTACTATTCGGCGTGGAAGACTCTCTCGGCGGCCCTCACCCAGAGCGCGAACTACTTCGCGCTTAACAACACGCTGACGATCACTCTGGCCTTCGTCGTCGCGACCGTGATCATGCGGTCGAGGCGCGGACCGGCCGACAACGCGGCGACGGAACAGGCTCCGGGAGCCGATTTCAGGTCTTCAAGCGCGCACCGCTCGGATGTCGTCTTGCTGATCTGGCTCGCGACGTCATACTGCGGCCTCGCCGTGGGGGGGAGGTTTTTCGGCCATTACTTCTTTCAAATCATGCCCGCGCTCTGTCTGCTCGGGGGGCGAGGCTTGATAGAGATTCTCTCCCGGCTCAAGTCCCCGCGCGTGAGCGCAACGGCGCGGTGGCTGATATTGGGTTTGATCCTCGTCGGCTTCATCTTTACGCTCGCCCGATTTCACGGGCGCACTTTAACGCTCGCCCTGGACCTTGCGTGGGGGGCGAAGAGCGAAAGGACGAAGGACTGGCTTCACGAACGGCTCAACCGCGAAGAGCTGATGGCGGCCGCGGCGGCCAGACAACTCCCCGACCCCGCGGTGGCTGCTGACATCGAAGACGTTGAAGCACTGCGCCGTGACGCGCCTGAAGAATACCTCTTCGTCTGGGGCTATCGGCCGGAGATCTATTACTGGTCCGGGCTTCGCCCCGCGTCTCGTTACCTCAGCACGCAGCCGCTGACGGGCGTCCCGGCCGACATTCATTATTTCGGTTGGGACTACGGCCGCCTGCTGGGAGATGAGAGGACGAAGCGTGCGCGCGAGGAGCTTGCGCGCGAGTTGGACAGTGCGCGGCCCGCTTACATAATCGACGAGCTAGGGTTCTTTAACAACGACCTGTCGATCAAGGACTTCGACGAGCTGAGCGGTGTTATGCGAGGGTACGACTACCTCGGGGCCACGGGGCGCTTCCTGATCTACCGCAGGAAAGGTTTGCCATACGAAGGCGCGGTCAAACAGAATTAATGGTACGAAGGAGCACGGTATGAAGATCATCACTGCGTTGGTTTTGACTCTGACGGCCTGTTGCTTTGCGGCGGCGCAGGAGGGGCGCGCGCTCAACAACACGGACGAGCAGTTGAAGGCGCGCAACGCGCCTGACCTCTTCGTGATCGGCGTTTCGGCATTCGGGCGCGACCGCCGGGGGCGCACGTCGTTCGTGATAGAAGTTCAAAACATGGGCGAGAAGACTATAACCGCTTTCGATTGGGAGTACGCGCCCGCGCGTCCCATAGGCAAGTACCGCGCGGGCAACCCGCTGAAGCTCAGAAGCGATGAAGAGAAGATTCGCCCTGGCGAGAAGAAGAAGCTCACCGAACAGGTCGCCGAATACACGGACGAGCTTGTCACGAGCTTCCGGCTCAACTCCGTGCGCATCGTGCGCGTGGAGTACGAAGGCGGCTCGTCGTGGCAGCGCCCCGCCGAAGAGATGAAATAGCCGGAAGTTTCAGAAACATTACACCCAGTTGTAGTCCGCGAATATTTCGGCGAGGTGTACGCGGTTGCCGAGCAGGCAGGCGTGCCCCGCGCCCTTCACCGTTCTCACCGAAGAGTGCGGCATCCGCTCGGCCATCAGGCGGGCTTCGCGCACGGATCGAATGAGGCGGTCTTTTTCTGCGGCTATGAAGAGCGTAGGGGCCTGAATCTCCCGCAGCCTGTCTACGATGTTCAGTTCTTTTATGAGGTGCAGCCGGCGCACGTAGCCTTCGCCGTCGACCGTCTTGATGGCGGCGAAGAAACGGCGTCGGTCTTCTTTCGTCACGCCGTCGGCCCAGAGCCCCAGTACGCAGGCCGCTTTTCTAAGGGGCCAGAGCGAAGGGAAGGGGAGAACGGACGCGAGCCACGCGCCCAGCTTGATCTGAAGGCGATTTCGAAATCTGGGAAAAGAGTTTATTACGACGAGCCGCTCAACCATGTGCGGGTGTCTCAACGCGAAGACGAGAGCCACGCCGCCGCCGAACGATTCAGCGACGACGGTGGCCCGCTCTTCGCCGAGGTCTTTGACGATCGCCGCGACATCGTCGGCCAGGTCTTCGTAAGTGAACTCGCCGTGCTCGCGCGAGCGGTACGTCACGACGCGGAACGACCGCGAGAGCGCGGGCGACTGTTTGAAAAATAATTGCCCAGTGCCGTCAAGGCCGGAGACGAAGATCAACGGCGGGCCGACTCCTTCTACGTCGTAGCGCGGCAGGTAACGGGCAATAACCTGATTCGCCGTGATTCCCATACATCTTGCCTGCATTCAATTATAGTTCTGAGCCCGGCCGGTAGCTAGAGATCAGAGCCCGCTGATCTCTTCAAGAATCCGCTCGGCCGCTTCGCGCGGGTGGTTGCTTGAGGTTATCGCGCGGCCTATGACGATGAAGTCCGCGCCATCTCGTATGGCGGCCAGAGGCGTGGCGATCCTTTTCTGGTCGTTGCTCTCAGACCAGGCGGGCCTTATGCCGGGAGTGAGGATGATGAACCCTTCGCGCGCCACGTACTCGCGGATGAGCCCTATCTCGCGCGGCGAGGCGACCACTCCGTCGAGCTCGGCGTCGCGCGAGAGCGCGGCCAGCCGCACGACTTCGGCGCCCGCGTCATAGCGTATGCCCACGTCCGCGAGCGCCTCTTCGTCCATGCTCGTAAGCACTGTCACGCCGAGCACGGCCGGGCGCGTGATCCAGAGGATGTCTCGGTCGGCTACGGCGCGCGTGGCCGCGCGCATCATCTCGGAGCCGCCGAGCGCGTGGACGTTGAATATCGAGACGCCCAGCCGCGCGGCCGAGCGCGCCGCCCCGGCGACCGTGTTAGGGATGTCGTGAAACTTGAGGTCTAGAAAGACGCGCTCGCCCGCCTCGACTATCTCGCGAACGAGCGCGGGGCCTTCGGCAGTAAAGAGCTGGCTGCCGATCTTGAACATCCCGACCATCCCGCTCAACTGCTCTACGAGCTTGAGCGCGGCGGCGCGGTCCGCGACGTCGAGCGCGACCACGACGCGGTCTTTAGCGCTCGTTATACTGGGCAGGTTGTTTTTCATGGCCGGTCGTCCGCAGTCCGCGGTTCGTAGATAATTCTAGCAGGCGGCTGGCAACTATCAACCGACGACGGACAACTGACGGGTCTCGCGTCAGGCGCCCCTGACCTTGCGCTCTCCAGCTATCACCTCTTCGAGCGAGGCTTGCTCGCCCATCCTTATCGCGCCGTTGAATTGCGCGCCCTCTTCGACCAGCAGCGCCGGGGTTATGGCGTCGCCCGTCAGGCGGCCCGTGCGGTGTATCTCCAGGCGCGCCCTCACGATCAGGTCGCCGTTAAGCGAGCCATGAACTACGCAGGTGCCTACGTTGACTTGCGCTTCTACGTGTCCGCCTTCGCCGATTATCAGGACCCCGCTCTCGCTGTAGACCTTGCCGGTGATCTTGCCATCGACTTGAAGCCGCTCGGTGAAATTTATGTCGCCCTTCACCTCTATGCCCCGCCCTATCCAGCCGAAGTCCGAGCTGGCGGCGTCGTTCTTGACCAATTTCATCTTTTTCGATCTCCACATTTTGAATTAGCTCGCCTCTTGCCGCGTGAGGACAGAAGAGAAGCGCCGTCTGCACCTTACTTTTATAATGAACTGCTTGTTGTTAACGATCTCGGATAGCGGGGGCGCGAGAGCGTTATAACCCCGCGGGCTTGTGAAGTCAAGCGGCGCGGGTTTGGAGGGGCGCATAAAAGGCGAAAGCCGCGGCCCGAAATCGAACCGCGGCTCTGGCAGTCTGTTACCGGCGAAGCCTTAGCTGACTTTCACCTGAATCTGTTTCGGCTTGGCCTCTTCTCTCTTCGGGAGCGTCAAGCGCAGAACGCCGTCGCGCACCTCCGCGTTTATCGCCTCTACGTTTACGTTCGGCGGCAGCGTGAACGAGCGGTAGAACTGACCATAGCTGCGCTCAACCCTGTGATACCCGTCGCGCTTGTCCTCGTGCTCGAACCGGCGCTCGCCCGTAATCGACAGCACGTTCTCGTTGAGGTTGACCTTCACGTCATCCTTGTTCACTTCGGGCAGGTCGAGCTTTATCAAAAAAGCGTTCTCGTCTTCGTAAACGTCGACAGGCGGCGTCCACGTATTGAGCGCCGCGCCCGCTTGAGCGGACTGTCCGAAGCTCTGGTCGAAAAGCTCGTTTATGCTCGTCTGCAAGTTGAAAAGATCGCTCCACGGGTCACGATTCATCATCGCGCGAAGCCCCCTGCGGGGCGCCATCTGAGTTCCAGTCTTTGCCATCTCTCTTCTACCTCCCTATGAATATTCTTCGGAGCCGTCTGTAATCTACTGTTCTTCGGCTCCTATTATCATAGAACAATTATATAATAAAATCTGAGTCTTTAATTGTCAAGTATTGATGCGAAAAATCTTATTCATCTGAAAAGTCTTTATAAATCAACGGATGGGAATAGAGTCGAGAAGACTCAAGGCTTGATGATCGAGCCTGTTAGCGAGCTTATGGAAGGGATTGCCCTGTTCTGGCAATACTCGGCCAGCCCGTCTAGCACCTTTATAGTGACGCGCGGGTCGTAATAGTTGGCCGTGCCTATCTGGACGGCCGTCGCGCCTGCGATGATGAATTCGAGCGCATCCGAGGCCGAGGCGATACCGCCGATGCCTATGAGCGGGACTTTGACGGCCTGGGCCACCTCGTAGACCATGCGGACGGCGATGGGGCGTATGGCCGGCCCTGACAGGCCGCCCGTCCCGAAATTCAGCCTGGGCTTTCGGCTGTTTACGTCTACGGACATCCCTACAAGCGTGTTGATTAAAGAGAGCGCGTCGGCCCCCGCTTCGACGATCGCGCGCGCGAGCGCGGTAATGTCAGTGACGTTAGGCGAGAGCTTGACTATAAGCGGGCGGCTGGCGGCTCGCCTGGCTTTTTCAGTCAGCCGAGCGGCAGAGGCGGGCGAGTTGCCTATGACGATCCCGCCTTCCTTCACGTTCGGGCAGGAGATGTTCAGCTCGTAGGCCGAGATGCCTTCGCCGTCGTTCAGTATCTTTATAGCTTCTATGTAATCGTCGTCGGAATAGCCGAAGACGTTTGCGATGACGCGCGTGTCGAAGGCGCGCAGCAGCGGGAGCTTTTCGGAGACGAACGCGCGCGCGCCGATGTTCTGAAGCCCTATGGCGTTGAGCATTCCGCCGTGAGTTTCGACTATCCTGGGAGGGGGCGTGCCCGCCAACGGCCGCGCCGACAGCCCCTTGGTCGCAAAGCCGCCGATGCGGTTGAGGTCGATCAGCTCGGCGAACTCTAGCCCGTAGCCGAACGTGCCCGACGCGCCCATGACCGGGTTGTTGAAGCGTATGCCCGCGATCTCTACCGCAAGGTCTATCAGTGTGTCATCGCGTTGATTTCCCATCGAATCGTCTCAGCGGGGAATATCGAGCCGTCTATGCAGACGCGCTTATAAGTGCCGTAGCCGGCGGGCTCATCCGTGTTGACGGCCACCACGCAGCCTACGCAGACGCCGAAGCCGCACCCCATCGGCGCTTCGAGCGAGACGAGACAGCGGGCGCCGAACCGAGCGGCTATCTCGGCCACGCGCTTCATCATCACCCACGGGCCGCAGGCGTAGACGCGCGCGTCCGCGCCGCCCGCTTCGCCCAGGCGCCGTTCGAGCGGGGCGGTCACGAACCCACGCTCGCCCAGACTCCCGTCGTCGGTCGTGATCGTGAGCGGGATATCGAGCGCGCGGAAATCTTCGAGCCCGCACCCGAGGGCTACGCGGGAGCTGGCAGCGCCAAAGAAGACCTGAGTCTCTACGCGCGAGGACTGAAGCTCGCGGCACAAAGTCAGGACCGACGCGGAACCTATTCCTCCCGCGACGACGATGGCGCGTCGCCGATCTTTTGACGGATCCGAATCGACGGGCCAGCTATTTCCCAGCGGCAGGAGCGCTTCGACTTTGCCCCCTCGCGCGACTCCCGAGAGCGCCTGTGTGCCGCGCCCGAGGACTTGAAAGAGGAAGCTCAATTGCCGGGGGCCGCCCACGCCGTAGACGGCCATCGCGCGGCGCAACAGCGGCTCGAAGGCCGCCTGCGCGCGCAGCATCGCGAACTGGCCCGGCCGCGCGGTTATCTCCTGGTCGAAGCTCAAGGTGAGCAGGCGGTAGCCGGGCGCAAGCTCAAGGTTGCTCTCTACGGTTGCCAGGGTTTCGATCATCGCCGGTGCTGTAGAAAAGGCAGCCGCGCGCGGCTGCCTCCTACGGAGCTAATATCGGGTGGTTCGGGTCTTAAGCCTTCTGTCCCGCGGTGAAGTTGGGTATCTTCAAACGCTGGCCCGGCTGAATCTTGTCCGGGTCCGAGAGTATGTCTCGGTTCGCGTCGAAAATCTGCTGGTAAGTAAGGCTTCCCCTGCCTATCTTGTTGGCGATGCTCGAAAGCGTGTCGCCGGATTTGACTTCATGCTCGCCGTAGATGTCCTGGCGCTGCACGTTCAGGTTCAACGTCAGGTCGCCGTCCTTCAGGTCGGGGTCTATCTCTTTGACCTTGTCCCAGACCTGGTTTGCGATGTACTGAGTCGGGGCGTTTCCTGTTACCGTTATATGGCCGTTCTCTTCCTGGGCGTTCAAGTTCGTGACGCCGAGGTTCTGCGCATGTATGTATACATCTCCGTACTTGTCTGTCAGTTGTGACATAAGCTTCACCTCTTTTCTTAAGTCTGGTTTGAGTTCGGCTAGTCACCGTCACATCCACAGAGTCTACCAAGGCCGAACGCGTATATTATGGCGAGCCGACTGACGCGCGTCAACACGGCTTGCAATAGGCGGGGGCGGACAATATTCTCAAGATGTATGAGCGCTTCTGAAAATATAGTGAGCAAAATTGAACAGTTGGTCGCGTCTGATTTGTCGCGCGACGAGGTGCTCGGCGAGGCGGTGCGGGTGCTCAAGCAAGAGCGCGAGCATTACGACTGGACGGGCATTTATTTGCTCGAAGGCGACACGCTCGTGCTCCACAACTACATCGGCAAGCCGACCGAGCACACGCGCATACCCGTAGGCCAGGGCGTCTGCGGCACGGCCGTCGCCGAGCGCGCGAATCAAGTCGTAGGGGATGTCACAGAGCTTGATAACTACCTTGCTTGCAGCCTCGAGACGCGCTCCGAGATCGTCGTGTTGATACGGAGCGGCGAGCGGATATTCGGGCAGATAGACATAGACAGCGACCGCGTGAACGCCTTCACCGAAGATGACGAGTCGCTGCTTGAGAGAGTCGCCGACCTGCTCGCCCGCAGATTCGAATAGCATTTCACCGCAGAGAACGCAGCGAAGAGAAGCCTCGTAGGGGCGCTTCAATAGAAAGCCTCGAAGAGGCGTGATTCAATAGCCCGGCGCAACGCGCCGGGTCATGCGTCATACAACGAGAAGCCCTGAAAGGGCGCGATAAGAGTATCGCCCTTTCAGGGCTTCTCATTAATAACAACCGTTTCCAGGGGCGGTGCCCCTGGCTATTGAATAGCGCCCCTACGGGGCTTTCTCTGCTCTGCGTGAACTCCGCGTCCTCTGCGTCTCCGCGGTGAATCTTTCCTGGCTTATTTCTCCCCTGTCGAGTTTACCGACACAGGCCCATTGATTGTAGACATACGGACCACGGGCGATGAGCCGCCGAACTCTATTACGCTTGGGCGGTCCCAGGTCCTGATGGCCTGCTTGCACTGGACCGCGCGGCACTCTACGGGTGAATGCCTCGAAGCCTCCACGCGCACGGCCGATTGGTAGTCGGGCGGCAGCGAGAGTGAAAGCGGCCCGTTCTGAGTGTGCGCTTCGAGCTCGCCCGACTCCCAGCGGCTCCCCGTCAGGTGGACGCCGATAGGCCCGTTCTGCGCATTCAGGCGGAAATCGCCGCCGTTGCCGGTCACGCTTATCGGGCCGTTTTGCGCGTCGGCCTTTACCTGCCCGTTGACGTCATGCAAGGTGATAGGACCGTTCTGCGTCCGCGCCTGCACGTTCCCTGTAAAGTCGCTTACCCCGATCGGGCCGTTGGTCGATGAGAGGTCCAGCGACGACCCGTCGGGCGCTCGAATTATCAGGTAGGCGATCCACGTGCCTTCGGCCGGCCCATTGACAGTAACGCGCCCGCTGCTGGCCGAAACCGAAATCTGCGCCAGAAAGCCCTGCGCCTCTTGCATGGTGTCGCCGATTGCAGAGATACAGGCTGTGATCGAGAATTCGCCGCCTTTCCACCCCTCGACGTGAATCCCGCCGTTGCGCGGGGCCTGGACCTGTAGCGGGGCGCTCGACCGTGGAAGTGTGTACGACTCCTCCGTGCGCGCCATTTCGCCTTCACGGCTCGTCATCCTGATCTGCGAGCAGTCTGTAATATCCCTTTCAGACCCCGTCGAGATCGAAAAACCCCTGTTCCTCTTGTTTTGCGCCGCGCCCGTCAGCACCATCCCGGAGCCGACGAGCAGTATCGTAAGGCAAACTAAAAAAGTTCTGATCATAAGCTCATCCTTTCTCGCGTCGCTTTATCCTCAAAGATATACTAAGGAAGACGCGCCGCGGAAGCGGACCGTTAACAGGCCCAAATTATCAGGAGGAAGATTATGAGCGAGAAACCCGAAGAGCCAGTCAGCCGCGCGCGCCGCGATTTCCTAAAGTCCGCCCCCGTAGCCCTCGCGGGCTTGACCCAGATTGCCAGCCTGCCCGAAGCCCTGGCCGCAGAAAGAGAGACTCAGATGACTAAATCGCTTGACGTTGTGATCTACCTTTACAACCGCATGACCGTGCTCGACGCCATAGGCCCCTACGAAGTCCTGCGCTGCGTGCCGGGCGCGCGCGTGCGCTTCGCCGCTAAAAAAGCCGGGCTCGTCCGCCCCGACTCGGGCTTACAGATGCTCAACGCCGAGCACGCTATCGCAGACATCGACGCGGCCGACGTGCTGATAGTCCCTGGAGGCGATATGACGGCCGAGATGCAGGATAAAGAGGTTCTCGACTGGATTCGCAGGCTTCACGCCAAGACCCGCTGGACGACCTCGGTCTGCACAGGCTCGTTGATCCTTGGCGCGGCGGGCCTGCTCAAAGGGTTGCAGGCGACTACGTACTGGAACACCATGCCTTACCTGAAGATGTTCGGCGCGGAGCCTGTCGAAAAGCGTTTCGTGCGCCAGGGCAAGATCATAACGGCCGCGGGAGTCTCTGCCGGCATAGACATGGCGCTCTCGCTCGTCGCGCTTGAGCAGGGCGAAGAGATGGCCCAGACCGTCCAGCTCCTGATCGAGTATGACCCGCAGCCGCCTTTCAACGCGGGGTCGCAGTCGAAAGCCTCGCCGACGATGATCGAGAGGGCGAAGAAGATACTGACGGCCGTCTACTCACAGTCGGCGCGTTGAGGAGCTTCGAAATCAACTCTCGTATGAACGGGTCAGAGATCCCTGTAATCGACATAACCCCGCTAGTCTGCGGCAGCGGTGACTCGGCGATCTCCATTTATTCGTACCGCAGCGCCACGACCGGGTCGACCCTGGCCGCTCGGCGAGCGGGCACCCAGCAAGCCAGCAACGCCACTCCCGCAAGCGCCGCCGATATAACCGCGAACGTAACGGGGTCCGTGGCGCTCACGCCGACTAGCAGGCTCTCTATCAGCCGGGTTAATGCGAAGGCCGCGATGAGGCCGACGGCCAGGCCGGCGAGGGTGAGCCTCATGCCCTGACCTATGACAAGCTTGAGCACGTCGCGTGTCTGCGCGCCGAGGGCCAGCCGCACGCCTATCTCCTGTGTGCGTTGGCTTACAGAGTAAGAGATGACGCCGTAGATCCCCAGGGCCGCCAGCAGCAACGCCACTCCCGCAAAGCAGACTATCAGCAGCAGCGACACGCGGCGCGGCGCGAGCGTCTCTGAGGCGAGCTTCTCCATGCTCATCACATGAGTTACCGGCTGATCCTTGTCCAGTGCATACGCTTCGTTGCGGGCCGCGGCGGCCAGGCTCTCCATCCCGCCTCTCGATTTGATTGTGAAACACATCACCGAGACGGAGGACTGCATCAGCGGCAGATAGATTGTCTGGTTGCTCTTCTCCTCCAGGCCAAGGTGCTTTACGTGCTCGACGACGCCGACGATCTGACGTTTGACCTGTTGGTCGCCTTCCTCAAGAATCAGAAGACGGCCTACGGCATCTTCGCCCGGCCAGTGGCGGTCGGCAAGGGCCTTGTCGATGATGGCGACCGGCTGAGCGTTCTCGCGGTCCTGGTCGGTGAAGTAGCGCCCGCCGATCAGCCCTATGCCCATCGTTCGGAAGTAATCGGTAGTCGCCACCTGAAAGTCCGCCTCCGGCTCTTCGCCCGGAGCGGCGGGCGCGCGGCCGTCGATGTTAAATGGCGTCCCGGCCTGCCATCCGCTCAAGGGCAAGAACATGACCCCGCCCGCCGACTCGACCTGCGGCAGCGATTTGAGCCGTGCGTCTAGCTGGCTGAAGAAGCTCCGGCGCTGCGTAGGCTCCGGGTATTTGTAAGCGGGCAGTTGGACGCGCAGCGAGAGGATGCCTTCGGTGTCGAATCCCAGATCGCTGCTCTGCAACCTGATGAAGCTCTTCATAAGCAGACCCGCGCCGATCAACAGCACGAGCGAGAGCGCGATCTCTGTTGCGACCAGCAGGCTGCGGGTGCGCCGGCTGCCGCGCCCCTTCGTCGAGCCGCGCCCGCCCTCTTTGAGCATCTCGTTGAGGTCCGGCTTTGAAGACTGCAACGCCGGGACGAGCCCGAACAGCAGGCCCGTCAGGATCGAGACGCCGAGCGTGAAGGCAAGCACGCGGGCGTCGATGGGGATCTCTTCGACGAGGGGAATATTAAGGTTAGCAATATTACGCGGGAAGATCGCGACCAGCGCGTTCGCGCCCCAGAAGGCCATCAGCAGCCCGAGCCCGCCGCCCGCGACCGAAAGCACAAGGCTCTCGGTGAGGAACTGGCGAATCAACCGCCCACGGCTCGCGCCGAGGGCCGTGCGTATGGCGATCTCTTTCTGGCGCGACGCGGCGCGGGCTAAGAGGAGGTTGGCGACGTTGGCGCATGCGATCAGCAGCACGAAGCCGACCGCGCCGAGCAGTATCAAGAGCGCGGGCCTTATATCGCCTACCCTCGAATCTCGGAATGAAATTATGTTGGCCCCCCATCCCGAGTTGGTCTGCGGGTACTGCTCCGCAAGACGGGCTGCGATGGCGTTGAGTTCCGATTTCGCCTGTTCGATCGTCACGCCGGGTTTGAGCCGCGCGACCAGACGTAGAAAGTTAGCGCGCCTGAGATTCATCACGTCGGGAGACATGACGAGCGGCGTCCACACGTCATTGTTGCGCGAGGGGTGCTCGAACGAAGGCGGCATCACGCCTATCACGGTGTAGCTCTGGCCGTTGAGTGTCATCTCCTGGCCGAGCGCGGACTGGTCGCCGGTGAAGAGCCTTTGCCACAAGCGATGGCTTATGACCGCCACGCGATTGTGGCCCGGCTGCGCCTCTTCGGCGGTGAACGTGCGCCCGGTCATAGGCTCCGCGCCCAGCACGCGAAAAAGGTTCTCTGAGAAGCGATACCCGAGAAGCGCTTCGGGCTCGCCCCGCCCCGTCAGCGTGTAGGTCGCGTCTCTGGAAGTGGCTATATCCTCGAAGACGGTGCTTTGATCTCGCCAGTCGACGTAGTTGGCCGGCGCCACGGGCATAATGTCGAAGTCCTTCTGCGGGTTGCTCTCCCAAAGCATCACCAGGCGGTCGGGCTCTTTATAAGGCAGCGGCTTAAGCAACACGGTATTGACGAGGCTGAAGATCGCGGTGTTTGCGCCGATCCCTAAGGCGAGCGTGAGCAGCGCCACGGCGGTGAAGCCCGGCTTCTTTATCAACGTCCGCACGCCGAAGCTTAAGTCCTGCCATAGAGTTTCCAGATGATGTCCCATTCTAACGTCCCTTACCCTTTCTTTGACCTGTTCCACGCCGCCAAGCTCGATGAAGGCCGCGCGGCGAGCAGCCTCCGGCCCGAGCCCCTCCTTGACCTTCGCCTCCGTCAGCAGATCTAAGTAAGCCTCCACCTCTTCGTCCAAGTCCCGCTCGACGCGGTTCTTACGAAACAGGTTTCGCCAGAGGCTCGCGAGGCTAGCCGCCACCCGCATAAGACCCTCTCACTATGTCGCCTTGAGCGCGCTCGTGATGGCGAGCGATATTCTCTGCCACCCTTCGGTTTCGGCTTCGAGCTGTCGACGGCCCGCTTTTGTGAGCTGATAGTACTTGGCCCGGCGGTTGTTCTCTGACTCGCCCCACGTTGATTGGAGCCAGCCCGCCTGCTCCATCCGATGTAGCGCCGGGAAGAGCGAGCCCGGCTTTACGTTGAAAGCGCCCTTCGTGATCTGCTCTATGCGGCGGGAGACGCCAAGACCATGCAGCGGGCCTAAGGCGAGCGCCTTCAGCACCAACAGGTCGAGCGTCCCTTGCAGTAGGTCGGTCTTCTTCAATGGCTTCTCTCCTATAGATGATCTGTACGAGTGTTATAGCCCTCCTCGTATAGAATGTCAATAGGGAGCGCGCGGCGGGCGGAAGAGTTGCATTTTACGCAAACGCCATCCGCTTTGGCATCCGGTTTGCCTGTTTATACTGATCAGAGGGCGGTGGACTGCGCAATGTACGGCCAGCGTTCGCTCTAAATACTGATCTGTCTCGGACAAATACGATAACGAACGGAGGGTAAAGGGATGAAGAGAATAAAAAAGCTACTTTCTCTCGCGCTTGTGATGATGCTCGCAGGCGCAACAACGGCCTGGGCGCAAACCCAGCGCCCGTATAGCACGGACGACAGGAGCGTAGAGCAACTGATCAGGCGCATAGAGACGCGCGCGGATAACTTCAGGACGAGCCTCGGCAGCGCGCTAGATAACAGCCGGCTCGATAACACCCGCAGGGAAGACAACATCAACCAGCTCGTGAGCGATTTCGATCAGGCGACCAACCGTCTGCGCGACCGCTTCAACGCGGGCCAGTCTACATCCTCGGACGTTCAAGCGGTGCTAGACCGCGCCGCCCGCATAGACCGATTCATGCAGCGCAACGGGGTGGCGACACCGACCGCCGAGCGGCAGTGGAGCCTTCTCAGGGATGACCTGAGCGCGCTGGCAAACTATTACAACGTCGCCTGGAATTGGAGCGATGTTCCGCGAAACGACTTTCCGCGAAACAATGACTCTCCGCGAGACACGGTCGGCGTCAACGACCGCTGGACCGGCACGTTCAGGCTCAACCCCTCGCAGAGCGATGACGCGCGGGTGGCGATAGAGCGCGCGGTGGCAAACCTGCCGAGCGCTCAGCGGCAGCAGGCCTACAACATGCTGCTGGCCCGCGTAGAGGCCCCCGAGATGATAGCCCTTGAAAGGCAAGGGCGGACCATAACGCTCGCCTCTTCGCGCGCCGCGCAGACCACGTTCGAAGCCGACGGGCGCGAGCACGTCGAACAGTCTCCGAACAGCAACCGCACGTCGCGAGTGCGGGCGACGCTCAATCGGGGCCAGTTCACTATCGAATCGACGGGAAACCGCGCGACCGATTTCTCTGTCTCCTTCGACCCTGTTAACAACGGCAATCGCCTCCGCGTCACGCGCAAGCTCTATTCAGACAGGCTGGCGCAGCCGGTTATAGTTCAGAGCATGTACGACCGTGTTTCCGATGTCGCGCAGTGGGACCTCAATAACGGCACGCCTCCGGGCTATTCGGACGTCGGTCGGGCGACGGACGGCTTTATAATTCCCGACGGGGCCAGTCTGGTCACAAGGTTGGACACGGACCTTGATACGGACCGCACGCGCGCGGGCGACCGCTTCACGCTGACAGTCTTGTCGCCTTCGCAATACGAGGGCGCGAAGATCGAAGGCGTCGTCGGCACTATAGACAGGGGCGGCCGCATCACGGGGCGGACCGAGATGGCGCTCAACCTGAATCAGATCAGAATGCCTGACGGCCGGACCTACAGTTTTGAAGGCGTGATCGAAAACGTTCGCACGGTGAATGGCGAAGAGATCAAGCTGGATACTGAAGGCAGGGTGCGCGAAGACGACAGCCAGACCGAGCGGACCGTCAAGCGCGGCGCGATCGGCGCAGCGGTCGGCGCGATCATAGGCGCCATCGCCGGCGGCGGTAAAGGCGCGGCGATAGGCGCAGTGCTCGGCGGCGGCGCGGGCGCGGGCTCTGTGTATGTCCAGGGGCGCAATGACCTGGAGCTTTTGAGCGGCACTGAGATGACTATAAGGGCGATCGCGCCGAGGCCGATTCGCTAAGTCGATCTTGCCCGTCGTGACGGTGCGCTAACAGAAAAATAGCGCACCGTCGCGACGAACAACGATGCGGAGGAAGTCGCGCCCAGCGAACTGTAGTCGCCGCCTGAGCTCATGCCACAACTTCTCACCAAATCAACCAACAGTTAGGAACAAATAACGCCGGGAAGCGTTCGTATTTTAGGCTCGATGTGTAATTGGAGATAAGACCGCCGGTCTGACACTATGACGTAACAAAAGGAGAAGCCATGAGAGTACGTAACCAGCGTTTCATGCTGTTGGTTTTCCTGATAGTCATTCCGGTCGCAAGCGCGCAACAGACCGCCCCCGACAGAATTGTAGAATCGATTGAGAGGGACGGGTGTGTCGGGGTGGAATCCGAAAATGAGAGAAGCTGAATAATACTTCCGCCGGAGTATCGCCATGATACTGATCTCAATATTTGCGCTTCTTTTTTCATGTACAGCGCCGGCCCATGCCCGATGTGAACAACAGTCGGATATTCGCGAGCTGAAGCTTGGCCAACCCATAGAAGAGGAGCTTGCGGTAAATAAATCGCAGTCATACCGGGTGACGCTCAAAGCCGGCGAATACATCAAGGCCGTCGTAGACCAGAAGGGGATCGATGTTTCGATCACGCTGCTGGGACCCGGCGGGAAGAAGATTGCCGAAGTAGATAGCACTTCCGTAAACACAAAAGAGGCCGTCTCCCTGGTAGCAGAGACAGCCGGCGAATACGTTCTTGAAGTCCGGCGGCAAGACGGCGATGCGACGGCCGGGCGCTACGAGATCAGAATCGAAGAATGGCGACCGGCGACGCAAAAGGACCGGGACCGGTTTGCCGCGCAAGGGGCGGTTTCCGAAGGTAATCAAATCGGAGGCAACGGGTACGGGACCGCCGAAGCGTTACGGAAGGGGATCGAAAAGTTCCAGCAGGCGCTTCTGCTCTGGCGTGCTTTAGAAGACCGCTTGGAAGAGGCTTCCACGCTAAATCAGATCGGGTTTTTTTACTCGACGTTGAATGACCCGCAGCAGTCCTTACATTATCACAACCAGGCGCTGCCTCTCCGCCGAGCCTCGCAAGATCGTATAGGAGAAGCGATAACTCTTAACAACATCGGCACAGCCTATCTATCGCTGGGCGAATCGCAGAAGGCTCTGGAGTATTATGGCCAGGCTCTGGTATTGAAACGATCCGTAGGAGACCGCAAAAGCGAAGCCAACACTCTGTACCACATCGCCGCGGCCTATTCCCGGTTAGGAGATTTACAAAAGGCGCTGGAGTACTACGACAGGGCTTTGCCGCTGACGCGAGCTACGGGGGAGCGTCGCGGGGAATCCTTCACGCTTAACAGCATCGGGGGCGTTTACTACCAGATGGGTGACTGGCAGAAGGCGTCGGATTATTACCGCCAGGCGCTGGTTATTATGCAGGAGCTGGGTGATCGCCGCAGTGAATCCCTAATGCTTCACGGAATCGGCACGGTCTACTCACAATTGGGAGAGACCCGAACGGCATTGGAATATTTCGACAAGGCCCTTTCACTGAGACGCAGCTTTGGAGATAAAAGAGGCCAGGCATTCACGCTCAGCAGCATGGGCGTAGCTCACTATGGGCTCGGCGACATCACGAAGGCGCTTGAGTATTACGATCAGTCGCTCCCTTTGATGCGAGCGATAGGGGACAAGTACGGCGAGGCTTACGTACTAACTTATATCGGCATGGCCCACCTCCGCTCCGGCAAGTTTGAAAATGCGAAGGACTACTTCGACCAAGCGCTCCGGCTGAATCAGGCCGTCGGCGATCGGGTTGGGGAAGCCTCGTCACTGCGTAACCTTGGCTCGACCTATTTAAACCTGAAGGAGTATGAAAAAGCGATGGAGTATTTATCTCCCGCGCTGAAGACCTCCAGGGCGATAGGAGATCGAAGTCGTGAGGCTGTCATACTGAGCGACATCGCGCGGGTCGAGCGCGAGCGGAATCGTCTGGGCGAGGCCATCGATCAGATCGAGGCGTCGCTTGCCATCATCGAGTCCACTCGCCAAGCCATTACGAGCCAGGAGCTGCGGGCCTCCTACATGACAACGAAGCGAAGGTCTTACGAATTCTACATAGACCTGCTGATGCAGATGCACAAGGATCACCCTTCAGCCGGGCATCAAGCGATGGCGCTCCGGGCCAGCGAGCGCGCCCGCGCACGCAGTCTCCTCGATATGCTGACCGAGGCTCGCGCCGACATCAGGCAGGGGGCGGACCCCGTGTTGCTGGAGCGCGAGCGCTCGTTGCAGCAACAACTGAGCATCAAGTCGGAACGTCTCACAAAGCTGCTGGGCGGCAAGCACACCGAAGAGCAAGAGGGGGCGGCCAGAAAAGAGTTAGAGGCTCTTCTCGCCGATTATAAAGAAGTGCAGGCGCAGATCCGAGCAAACAGCCCGCGCTACGCCGTGCTGACGCAGCCGCAGCCACTCTCCGTGAACGAGATTCAGCAGCAAGTACTCGACGAGGACACGTTGCTCTTGGAGTATTCCCTCGGCGAAGAGAGGAGCTATCTGTGGGCCGTGAGCGCGACCGCCATCAGCGGGTTTGAGCTGCCGAAGCGGGCCGACATCGAGCCGCTCGCCCGCCGCGTCTACGAGTTGCTCACGGCCCGCAACCGGCAGATAAAGTTCGAGACGCCCGACCGCCGCCGCGACCGCATTGCGAAGGCCGATGCTGATTATCACGAGGCCGCCAGTGAGCTAAGCAAAATGCTCCTCGGGCCGGTCAACGCACAGATGAAGAACAGGCGGCTGCTCGTAGTAGCCGACGGCATTCTAAAATACATTCCGTTTGCCGCGCTCCCATCGCCGGAAGAAGTAATACGGGCGACGCATCCCAGATCGACTCCGCTGATCGCAACCCACGAAGTAGTCAGCCTGCCCTCGGCGTCGGCGCTCGGCGTGTTGCGCAAAGAGATAGCCGGCAACCAGCCGGCTCCAAAGATAGCCGCGGTGCTGGCCGATCCGGTTTTTGATAAAGGTGATGAGCGGGTGAAGATAAGCAGATCGAAAACGAGTCCGGCCGAAGAGACTGCGCGCCCCGGCGATCGACGAGTTGACGCTAAGATTCCAGAGAGTGATTTGACAAGGTCGGTCAGAGACTTTGGGGCTGCGGCCGGTGAGCTGTTCTTCCCCAGGTTGCCGTCGACTAGGCGCGAGGCGGAAGCGATCATGGCCCTGGCGCCGCCGGCAAATAGCAGGAAGGCTGTTGACTTCGCCGCGAGCAAAGCCAACGCCAGAGACGCCGTGCTCAGTCAGTACAAGTACATACACTTCGCAACTCACGCTTTGATAAACAGCACGCACCCCGAACTGTCTGGAATCGTCTTATCACTCGTCGACGAGCAAGGGGCGGATCAGGACGGTTTTCTGCTGCTGCACGAGATATACAACTTGAAGCTGCCGGCCGAGATGGTTGTGCTCAGCAGTTGTAGAACCGGGTTGGGCAAGGAGATTAAGGGTGAGGGCCTGGTAGGGCTCGCCAGGGGATTTATGTACGCGGGGACGGCAAGGGTAGTCGTCAGCCTGTGGGACATTAACGACGAGTCGACGGCAGAGTTGATGAGCCGGCTCTACCAGGGGCTGCTCGGCAAGCAGCGGCTGAGGCCGGCGGCGGCGCTCAGGGCGGCCCAGTTATCCGTGTGGAAGTCCGGACGCTGGCAGGCGCCATATTACTGGGCGGGGTTCGTGCTTGAGGGCGAGTATAAATGAGGGCGAGCATAAATAACGACTAACGGCTAGCGCCCTTTTTCCATCCTTCGAATGTCGTCGTATAGATCCTTGAGCGCGCGGGCGGTCACAGCCGCCGGATGGCCCGAATACCTCGCGCCTGCGGTTTTGATCCCTCTGGGCCAGAGAGTCCGCCCCTCGGCGTTTACGATCTGTAAGGCTAGAGCTACTCGCCCTCCGCTGAGCGCTTCCGTTGCGGAGATGTCGAGCATAGCGTCAGCTTCATCTTTACTTGACACGATCTCGAAACGGCGGATCGATTCTAAGCCCCTGGTGAGCATCTCTCGGATTCGCCGACTCAACGGCTCGTCATTTGACGTGCTGAGATAGATGCGTTTGACTGTCAGCAATGTTACATCCCCCGGCCTGAGCACCGGCGCTCGCGTTATTTCTGTAGGAGGCGGTCCCGGTTGCTGAGCTTTCGGCGGCGCGGATTCCGCCTTTCGTGTTTCGGTCTCCTTATTCGCCCCCGCCTGAGATGGCCGCGAGCTATCCGGGGGAGGAGCTTCACCTTGATCGGGCGCGGCAGGTTCTTTTTGAACCTCTACCGTATGCCGTTGAGGCTCATCTATCGATCGCAAATAGATCAGCAGTGTTGCAATACCCATCAGGAGAAAAAGAAATACCTGCGCGGGCTTAGAAGCGAGCACTCCGCTCGGCTTTTGTATATTCAATCCGGCGGTGAAGTAGAACGTCAGCCGCCGCAAAAACAGAGATATTGCTCTCGCTAAACGCGTCTCGCGATACCTGATGGTGACCAGCGCGCCCGAGTTTTCCGAAGCGTGCTTGCCGCCGATTAGAATCTCAAAGGAAAGCGCCTGCCCGCCTTCGAGCAACACTTCCGATTTAGAAGGCACAGCGCCGGACTCGTCGTAAGCGATTAAATGCGCGGCGAGTAAGATCTCTTCTGATGAGTCGCGACCGCGCACCTCTATCAGCTCGGCGCCGGCCTCGATCTCCAATCGCAGACTCTTAGCTCGGTAAAGGTCCAGGCGGGCGCGTTCAGTCCCGTCAACCAGAACAGATAACAGTCTGCCGGAATACTTCTTCCTGCCGGCGGCTTCTTTGACGATCCCGTCGCTTATTACACTCAACTCGCCTTCGCTCAACGAAGGCGGATTGAGCCGACGCCCCAGCGAACCGGAGCCATCATTAGACAGGAAAAAATAAGGCACCTCTATTCTCTGGTCGGGGCAGTCGAGGCCCAACGCCAGAACCAGGCCCTTGAAGCAACTCGGGTGAAGCAACGTGTGTATGCGATTCATCTCAATCGAATGTTCCTCGTCAGGGTGGTTCCCTTTGAATAGAAGTGGCGCCACGACGCTCGCGATCGGGTTGAAGTCCGCGGGGAGCACACACTTCGACTGCCACGGCATGAACTGGAGCAGGCAAGTTCCGATAAGCTCCAAATAATGTTTGGGGTCTTCCTGCGCTTCGAACCTCTCTTCACCGTGCTTTGCTTTGCGAACTCTCAGCATATCGCCGAACCGTTCTTTAAGCTCCCGCATCAAGCCGGCCTTCTGAGAGCGATAGTAGTAATTCTCTCTGGCGCGCTCGGGCTCTTGAACTACCAAGTTGTATATCTCTATAGCTTCGGCCGTGGTGTAATTGTAGAGCACGCGGCTCAGGCCGAGCGAAACGTAAAAGGAGTTGCGCTTTATCGTATTCTTCACTAGATGCTTGATGAAGCGGATTATCATGTGTGTCTGGCCGAGCGATTCCTTTTGCTTCTCTTCGGCTATCCTCTCGTAAACCTCCGATTCGATGTAAATCAGCCGCTGTAACATATGTAGATCACTCAGGCTCACTTTGGTTCTCGCCGCTCGGTAACCGGATTGCCCCGTCGGCGTGTAGTAAGCTCTCCTGCTCTGCGCCTTGGACGCCACCTTAAGCTTCCGCAGCGCCGAGATGGCGATATGCATGGCGCTTGACGGGTCGTCATGGATGAAGTACGCGAGCTGGAACGCCGCGCTTACTAATTCACCTATGGCCGCATTGCTCTCTATTCTGGCGTCCGTCATTTTGCGGTTCTTCAAAGTCAAGACAAACCAGGCCGCGTTAGATTCGGCCGATTACCAAGTGGTAGCGATTCTTACACAAGTTCAAAAACCTTCGCCAGATCATAGCACCTTAATCCCGGCGCAAGCGTGTGACTTTCGGACTGGTAAAGCTCAACATCCATGAGGGAGCAAAAAGGATATATTAAAGCGGCGTCGAACGGCCCGCAGACGTTGTGGGAATCAAAGAGGTATCCAGGTTCTCGTTTATGAGGCGAGCTGGCGATGTCTTTCATTTTGGCGCCTTCAGCCTGGATGCGGGCGAGCGAGTGCTCCTGCGCGAGGGGCGACTCGTGCCGCTGCCGGCGAAGGTCTTGACTACTCTCCTTGTCCTGGTTCGCAACAAGGGGCACGTGGTCGAAAAGGGCGACCTGATGAATGAGGTTTGGCCTGACGAGTGTGTCGAGGAAGGCAACCTCGCCCAACACATCTTCATGTTGCGAAGGACCCTCGGGGAGAGCGTCGAGAGGCTCAAGTACATAGAGACCGTTCACCGACGCGGCTATCGCTTCGTCGCCAAGATAATAGGGCCGGGGGAATCGGCATATGACAGGTTGATCGATTCCGTAGGCGTGTTGCCCTTCCTCAACGCGAGCAACGACCCGACGCTGGAGTACCTTTCCGACGGGATAACCGAGACCATAATGAATAGCCTGTCCGACCTCCCGCAGTTGAAAGTGATGGCGCGCAGCACGGTCTTTCGTTACAGGGGAGCCGATGTCGACCCGCGCGAAGTCGGCCAGAGTCTCGGGGTCGGCGCGATCATCATGGGGATCGTTCAGCAGGTCGGGAGCCAGCTTGTCATCAGCGCCGAGCTGATAGATGTCGAGGACGGGTCGCGGATCTGGGGCGAGCAATATCACAGGAGCTCTTCGGACACCCTTTCTCTGCGGGAGGAGCTGGCCCGAGAGATAGCAGAGAAACTACGCCTCAGATTGTGCGGCAATCTCTAACGCGGCCGCCGACGCCGGGCGTAGTTCTATCAATTATTCTTCTCAAACCACTCGATGATCTGTGGGTACAAATCGGCGACCGTCTGGCCGGGCTTCCTGCCGCGGTATAGATCGACCAGGAATCTATCGAACGCTTCGAATTGAGGGAACCCCCTGCCCCTGGTCATCATCCGGTCTATGTTCGCGATCATCTCGTCCTGCTCGTCTCTCGGCGCGTAGTCGGTTATCCGTAGGCTTACCAGAGCCCAATTCATATACTCATTGAAGGCGCCGATGCCCGCGTAATATCCCGCGCCCTTGCTCTTATCCACCCAGCGGTCCCGGTTGCTGATGGCTTTAACAATCCTGTCCGTATACTTGTCTGCTTCGGGGTTGATGTAGCCATGGTTGATCTCTGTGAATACTATATTGCCTCGAAATACGATCTCCGCTTGCTCCGACATCTTACCCTGGAAGTATCGCTTCAAATCTTCAGGGTATGGGAAATTGACGTGCGGTTGCAGCTCCTTGAAACCGTTGCTCTCGAACCAGGTCGTAGACTGGTTGTACGACACCAGCGGCGAGAAGATTATCTTGTATGTGTCGTAGTCGTTCGACGCGGGGAAGTTCTTATCGAGCCAGCTTTTCATCTCGGCGATGTTTGCTACGTCGCGGTAGAAAGCGATCTGCTCCTTATAAACCTGCGAGTTCTCTTTGTAGAACTTGCGGAAATCTGTCTCATCGGCGAAGGCTTGTAGCTGCGGCAGGTACGGTCGCAAGGTGTTGGAGCGCTCGCCTCTAAACCCCGTCCTGTCGTAAACCTTGCTCTGAACGATCCTGCCCTTCTTATCAAACTCGAAGGCGTACCCGTTCATCTTCAGCGTGAAGTAAGAGTTGGGATTCTTTTGCAGCGCGGAGTCCAGCTCGGCCAGCAGAGGGTGGGCTCTGTGCTTGTCGAACCACTGGCGCACCCTGGCGTAGTAGGCGGAATCTTGATAGACCAGGTTCTTATTATTTATGCCGGCGGGGGTCATCGCTATGGCGACGTTGACCAACTCGTAGACCTCGGGGATCTCGACGAATGTTTTACCCCTGTGCGCGGCCTGGTATTTCTTGTCGAAGACGGCGGCGGGGATGAATCTCTTACCGACGATCTGTGTATAACAGATGTCGTCGCCCCTCTGGATAATAAAGTCATACTTCTTACCTTCCTCGACGAGGAAAGTGATCGACTCAAGGTCGGTGATAAAAGTGACTTTGTGCGGCTTGCCGTCGATTAAGCTGGCCTCGTAGACATCAGGCTTGATCTGGGGCGACAGGGTCCAGTAGTTCTTCCTGAGCTCCTTGCCATCTTGGATGCTTACGACCTGGCTGTTGGACCTGATGATGGGCAGCTTGTCTTGAGCGGCTGCCGCGACGGCGATTAGCGCTAGAGCGGCGGTTGATAATATTAACCTCACTTTTCTTGCCCCCTCGATCGATCTTGATCGTCAGTTAAGACGGCGTCAGCGAGGTTTCTGTTAACCGTTGTATTGCGCTCCGGGAAACCGCTGTGGAGTTTTACGGGCCAGTCTAAGGCAGTGTCTAATCATTCTCTGTCCTCGCTCCGGAGGAGCGAAAGATATTAGCCGGTGGTGAAACCACCGGACATGATTTGATAAAACGACCGCGCCCTGGAGGGGCGCAGGACACGGGTTTGATCCTGCGCCCCTCCAGGGCGCGTGAGTTGTTGCGTCATAGACCGGTGGTTTCACCACCGGCTAATATCCTCCCGCCCCTCCGGGGCAGGAAACAATTGACTCATTCTTAGAATGAATAGACCCTGAGTCTAAGGGCCTACTCTCGCGTGATAAACGGGCCGAGGTTATGCTTCTTTATTTTCTCATCCAGTTGCCGGCGTTGGAGTGATAGCCTGACCGCTGCTCGCGTCAAGTTACCGCGAGATTCCGCCAGGACTCGCAATATGTATGTTCGCTCCATATCCTCCAGCCGTTGTGTGCGCGCAGGCGGGGCCGAGGGCTTAATCGCGAAAAGCCTGAGGTCCGGTACATCAATGATCGGTTTATCTGATCGCAGGACAGCACGCTCTATAGCGCCCCTGAACTCACGCACGTTGCCCGGCCAGCCGTACGCGGATAGCGAAAGTATTGCCCCCGCTGAAAACATCCGCGCCGGCCGTTTGTGCTTTGCCGCGTAGAGCTTCAGGAAGTAAAAGGCGAGCGGCGCAATATCTTCCCGTAGCTCCCTCAAGGGCGGAACCTCTATTGTGAGGGGCGAGATGCGGTAGTACAGGTCCGCTCGCATCAGGCGCTCGCCTATGAGGTCGGGCAACTTTCGGTTCGTCGTGCATATAAGCCTGAAGCCAAGCCTCGCCTCGCCCTGACCCCCGACGGGTCGGTGGGCGCGCTCTTCCAAGAACCGACCCAGTTTCCCCTGTAGCAAGATGGGCAGCTCGGCCACCTCATCTAGTATCAGCGTGCCGCCGCCGGCGCGCGCTATCGCGCCCTCGTTATGGCGAGCCGACGTGAAGGCCCCCTGTCTGGGGCCTAACAGCTCGTATTCGAGCATTTCCTTGGGCAAAGCCGCGCAGCTCACTTTAACGAGCGGCCCGGTCGAGAAGGATGATTTAGAATGGATCGCCTCGGCAATCATCTCTTTGCCCGTTCCCGGTTCTCCGACTATCAGGACGTTGGCGTCGTTGCGGGCGGCGAACTCGATTTGCTTCAAGACCTGTTGCATCCCTTTTGACTTCCAAAGCACGCCGCCGAGTATGGGGCTCGGCGGGAGAGGCGCGCCCCACAGTACATTGGCTACTTTTTCGGCCACAGCCGCCTTACTCAAGACAGGCCGGGGTGTCGGCAATAAGGTCAATAGCCGGTGCTGCAACGCCGCAAATACCTCCCTGCCTTTAGGCACCTTTTCGAGCACTTCCGAATCTGAAAGTCGGCCCCCTAGGTCGGCGGTGATCCTGTCCCGGTCGCCGGTACGGACCGCTGCGACCAATTCGGCGAACACGCCCAAGTCTATAAGCCTTTTTTCGGCCAGGGCCTTTTCTCTCTCCGACGCGTACACGCCTCGGGCCGCGCCATCCCAGGCGTCCAGCAGAGTTCCGATGGCCTGCTGCGAATTGATCACGTCCGCGTAGACCTGCCCGGCCTTATAAGTGTCAATCAGGTTCGCAACCTCTCCGGCCACCTTGGTGTCGGCCCCCGCGGGCATTACGCGCGAGAGCAACCTGTTACTGACGAAGGCCCGGACCGACTCGTCCCCGATCAAATCTTCCGCCGCGTCTACGCAAAGCCACCTCGTCTTCTCGCTGAGGTCGGCGTCTAACCCGCTGATTAAGAGATGGAGCGCGCGGTGCTTCCGATTCTCCCGTTCGAGGGCGGCCCTCACGTCGTCCAACGCTATATCCTGGCCTGGGATTTCTACGAACTCGGCGTCCGGGTTAACGAGGAAGGAGAGGTCGCCCTGGCGACACTCCACGGGGCCGTCGGAGGCGGCCACGCCGATGGTGAAGCTCCGCCCATCCTCTTCGTAGATCGCCCTGCCCAGCGGCCCTGATATGAAAGCCCGCTCGATCATTCCTCCACCCAATCCTTACCAGCATTCTTCAAGAGTTCTTTAACGCGCTCCAGCATCGCGTACTCCTGTTTCTCGTCCGGGTCGACTGAGATGCCTTTAACAGACTCTATAGCATTCGCGTCGAAAGGTCCATATATGTGGACTTCGATGAAGTCGTCAGTCGCGTAGTCGCCGTTGCTCGACAGCAGAGCCTTCGGCAGGTCATTAGCATCTCCCGAAGCGATCCTTTCGGCGAGCTTGCAGACCGCCAGCTTGTGCCTCTCGCGCCACGTGGCCCTGTGGCCGGCCGGTATACCCCCGTTGGACCCGACGTTATGCTTCGGCACGAATCGGTATGAGTTCTCCTCTAAGAGGGTGGCCCTGTCTTCGATGGCGACCTCCCTGAGCTTGATCGAATACGGGCCGTAGGATTTCGGCCCCAGCCCGTCCAGCGAGAGCGCGGCGAACCGTATATGCTTGCCGTAGCCGGCGAACAGGAGCGCGTCGACGCTGAGCCTGTGACTCTCGTCCGCCTCGGTGGCCGGCATGCGCGTTTCGCCCTCGACCGACAGAGCGTAAGTGCTGTAAAGAGACTTCCTGTAGCTCAAGAAAAAACTCAAGAAATCAAGGCTCACGCACAAGACGGCGCTGCTGGTCTTTAGAGCTTCCTCAACGCCGCTGAGCGGTTCTAATGCGCCTTTCTGGCTGAGGGCGCTCACCGTGTTCTTATACCTGTATTCGAGGGCGAGGCGCTCCTCGATCTTGTCGACGGACCTTACGTTAGGCGGCCCGATGTAGCGACCGCAGGTAAGACACTTCTCGATCGTGTCAAGAAGCTCGGACTGACACTTGTAACAGATGTCCATATGAATTAGAGGAACACCCCTTCAGCAAGCATGGACGTTATAAGCAAGCCGATTTTTGCTGAAGTAGGGTCTGTCTTTATCTGCCTGATGCGCCTGCTCTCCGCGTGAGATTGACGGTGCATGCAACAATGAGTATGCTAAATCTGTAAACGGTCTTGATGGTTGAGCTTGTTTTCACTCGAAATTTGCAAATGCAAAAAACGGCGACCTTCACCTGGGAGTAGCTTTACTGATCCGCCGTCAAAGGCGGAAGCTTCGTTGTGCTTGCGGATTCCGGAGGTGAACGTCTCGCCGGGAGGTTGAGACCCTTATGATACCCCGCAGCTTTGAATATCATGCGCCTCGCGCGCTGGACGAAGCCGTATCGCTCCTCAAAGAACTCGGGTCAGAGGCTAAGATTTTATCGGGGGGCCAGAGCCTGATCCCTATGATGAAGCTCCGTCTTGCCTCGCCGCAATACCTGATCGACATCAACCACATACCCGATCTCAATTACGTGACCGAAGAGGATGGCTTTTTGAAGATCGGCGCGCTGGCTCGCGAAGCGGACCTGGAGAATTCTTCATTAATCAAATCGCGCTACCCGCTGCTTGCCGACACTACTGTGATGATTGCCGACCCGCTGGTGCGCAACCAGGCTACTGTGTGCGGCAATCTGGCTCATGGCGACCCGGCCAACGATCACCCGGCGGCGATGCTGGCGCTGGAAGCCGTGGTCGTCGCCTACTCGTCGCGCGGCGAGCGTGAGATACCGGTCACGAGCTTCTTCACGGGATTGTTCTCGACCGACCTCCAGCCCGACGAGATACTCAAAGAAATAAGGGTCCCTGTCCCCGCGCGGTCGAGCGGCGGGGCATACCTCAAGCTCGAAAGGAAGGTCGGCGATTACGCCACCGCGGGCGTTGCCGTGCAGATCACGCTCGACGGCGCGGGCAAATGCCTGCGCGCGGGCGTCGGTCTTACGAACGTCGGCTTCACGCCTATTAAAGCCACGAAGACCGAAGCTTTTCTTACCGGCAAGACGGTTGACGACGCCGCGATCAAAGAGGCGTCTGAGATCGCTGCAAGCGAGTCACAGCCGTTCGACGACATAAGAGGTTCGGCCGACTACAAGCGAGACGTAGTCCGCGTTCTCACGGCGCGGGCGCTCGGCCGCGCCCTGGAGCGCGCGAGAGGAGGGGCCTAAGCGATGGCGAAGATCACCGTAAAGGTCAACGGGGTCAAGCGCGAGGCGGACGTCGAGCCGCGCCTGCTGCTCGTTCATTATATTCGCGAAGTGCTGCGGCTCACGGGAACGCACATCGGCTGCGACACAAGCCATTGCGGCGCGTGCACAGTCGTAGTCGATGGCCGCGCCGTCAAATCGTGCACGATGTTTGCCGTGCAGACCGACGGGCGCGAGATTCTGACGGTCGAGGGGCTGGAGCAGGACGGCAAGCTGCACCCTCTACAGGAAGGTTTTTTTCAAGAGCACGGATTACAGTGCGGCTATTGCACGCCGGGCATGTTGATGACCGGGTATGCGTTCCTGAACAGCAACGCGAACCCGAGCGAGGGCGAGATTCGCCAGGCGATTTCGGGCAATCTCTGCCGCTGCACGGGCTACGTCAACATCATCAAAGCCTACGAGTACGCGGCGGCAAAGATGCGCGAGGGAGGTGCTTAAATCATGACGCCAAAGACACCGGCAGAGATCGGCGGCATGGGCCATTCGGTCAAGCGGAAAGAAGACCCGCGCTTTCTGCGCGGCAAGGGGAATTATGTCGACGACGTATCGTTGCCCGATATGCTCTACCTCGACATCGTTCGCAGCCCTTTCGCGCACGCCACGATCAAGAACATCGACACGTCGAAAGCGCTCGCCACGCCGGGCGTGCTCGCCGTAATCACGGGCAAAGACCTTGCCGCCTACAACCTCCACTGGATGCCGACGCTGATGTCGGATACGCAGATGGTGCTCCCTGTAGACAAGGTGATGTACCAGGCGCAAGAGGTCGCCGCGGTGCTGGCGACCGATCGCTACACGGCGGCCGACGGCGTAGACCTAGTCGAAGTCGATTACGACCCGCTGCCCGTGGTCGTCGACCCGTTCAAGGCGCTTGAGCCCGACGCCCCCGTTCTGCGCACGGACAAAGAGGGCAAGAAGGACAATCACATCTGGCACTGGGAATGGGGCGACCGCACGGCGACCGACAAAGCCTTCGACGAGGCCGAGGTCACGGTTAAAGAAGATATTTACATCCCGCGAATCCATGTCTCGTCGATAGAGACCTGCGGCTGCGTCGCCTCTTTCGACAAGATCACGGGCAAGCTGACGGTCTGGATGACCACGCAGGCCCCGCACGCCATCCGCACGGTCTTCGCCCTCGTCGCGGGGCACGTGGGGCTAGCCGAGCACAAGATTCAGATCATCGCGCCCGACATCGGCGGCGGGTTCGGCGGCAAAGTCCCTGTCTATCCGGGGTACGTGATCGCGGTCGCGGCTTCGGTGCTGACGGGCAAGCCCGTCAAGTGGATCGAAGACCGCATGGAAAACATTCAGGCCGATTCGTTCGCCCGCGATTATCACATCGCGGCGGAGCTGGCCGGGAACCGCGACGGCAAGGTGACGGCGTTGCGCATAAAGACCGTCGCCGATCACGGCTACACCGACGCGGCGGCGAACCCTTCGAAGTTCCCGGCGGGACTCTTTCACGTCTGCACGGGGTCTTACGATCTTCAAGCGGCGCACGTCGAGGTGGACGGCGTCTACACCAATAAGCCGCCGGGAGGCATCGCCTACCGCTGCTCGTTCCGCGTCACCGAGGCCGTTCATACCATCGAACGAATGGCCGATGTCTTCGCGCACGAGATAGGGATGGACCCGGCTGAGTTTCGCATGAAGAACTTTATCAAGCCGGAACAGTTCCCGTATAAATCGGCGCTCGGCTGGGAGTACGACAGCGGCGACTACGGGGCTGCGCTTCAAAAAGCGATGGAGCGAGTGGGTTATGCGGAACTGAAGAAAGAGCAGGCGGAGAAACGTGCTCGCGGAGAGCTGATGGGGATCGGCATCAGCAGCTTCACGGAGATCGTCGGCGCGGGGCCGTCAAAGCACTTCGACATTCTAGGCTTGAAGATGTTCGACAGCGCAGAGATTCGCGTGCATCCTACGGGGAAGGCCATTGCGCGATTCGGGACCAAATCGCAGGGGCAAGGGCACGAGACTACTTATGCGCAGATCGTCGCCGAAGAGCTCGGCATTCCCGTCGACGACATCGCGGTCGAAGAAGGCGACACCGACACTGCGCCTTACGGGCTCGGGACTTATGCGAGCCGCTCCACGCCTGTCGCCGGCGCGGCCTGTTCGGTGGCCGCGCGCAAGATCAGGGACAAGGCTAGAAAGATCGCAGCTTACCTGCTCGAAGCTCACGAAGACGACCTCGACTGGGAGCCGGGCAAGTTCTTCATCAAAGGCTCGCCCGACCGCGCGAAGACGATTCAGGAGATCGCGCTGGCCGCTTACACGAATCATCCGCAAGGGCTGGAGGCCGGACTTGAAGCGGTCTCTTATTACGACCCGCCGAATCTCACCTATCCGTTCGGCAGCTACATCTGCGTCGTCGACATCGACAAGGGGACCGGCGAGGTCAAGGTGCGTCGCTTTGTCGCCATAGACGATTGCGGGAACATCATCAACCCGATGATTGTCGAAGGACAGATTCACGGCGGATTGACCATGGGACTCGGACCGGCCCTTTATGAAGAGATTCAATACGACGAGAGCGGCAATATCCTGCAAGGCAGTTTCATGAATTATCTGCTCCCGACGGCGGTCGAGACTCCGAACTGGGAGACCGACAAGACATGCACCCCTTCGCCGCACCATCCGCTCGGCGCAAAAGGCGTCGGCGAGTCGGCGACCGTGGGAGCGCCCGCCGCGATAGTCAATGCCGTCGTCGATGCGCTCTGGCACCTCGGCGTCAGGCACGTCGACATCCCCATCACCCCGCCGAAAGTGTGGAAGCTTTTGAGAGACGCGGGAGTGAGCGAGTAGGAGGACTTTAGCCGAGCCCCGCCTTTAGGAAACGGGTATAATTCTACCGAGGGGCAAGGAGGCCGACTATGAATAAAAGTCTTACCTTGATCTACTGGAAAGAGGAGAAGTTTTGGCTGGGCAAGCTGCTCGAATACCCGGACATCATGACGCAGGGGGAGACGCTGGAGGAGCTTGAAGAAAACATCAGAGATGCCTATCAATGTCACACCGAGAACGATGACCATTTGTCGCGGCATATCAAGAGACACCTGGGAATAACATAAATGTGGAAGGACGTATCCGATCAAGCAGCAAGGTTACGCGCCTCTGAACAGCCTTTCGTCATCGCTACTGTCGTGGCCTACAAGAGCCCGCAGTCGGCGCGTCCCGGCTCGAAGGCAATAATAAAGGCCGACGGTTCGATCGACGGCTGGGTGGGCGGCGGGTGCGTTCAGCCCATAGTCGCTCGCGAAGCGCAGAAGGCGCTTCAAACAGGTAAGCCGAAGCTTGTGAGCATCAGCCCGGAAGCGGCGCACGGAGATTGGAAAGGGGTTGAAGTTTATCAGATGACTTGCCAGGGCGGCGGCTCGCTCGAAATATACCTTGAGCCTGTCATCCCCAAGCCCGAGCTGTTAATCGTCGGCCGCTCGCCGGTCGCAGAGATTCTCGTCGGACTCGGCCGTATGCTCGACTTCAAGGTAACTTTGGCCGACCCCGAAGCCACTCCCGAACAGTTCCCCGAAGCAGACCTGGTGATTGCCGATCTCCAAGCCGCCCGCGCGCGCATCAACTCCGGTAGCTTCGTCGTGATTGCGACCATGGGCAATGGCGATGAAGAAGGGCTCCAGGCAGTCGCGGGCACAGGCCCCAGATACGCGGGGCTTGTCGCAAGCAAAGAGAAAGCGAAATCGCTCTTCCAATACCTGCGCGACAAAGGCGCGGCGGCGGAAGATCTCGACCGGATAAAGTGTCCTGCGGGCCTTGAGCTGGGAAGCGAGACGCTCCCCGAAATCGCTCTCAGCGTCATGGCCGAAATCACACGCCTGCGCAGGGCAACGCCTGAACAATCAGTAGAGCCGGCCAAAACTTCGAAGGCGAGGGGCCTGCCTGTGATCGGAAGGGCCGTCGAAACCGCGGCGGCCGGCGAAAGCCTCGATCCGGTCTGCGGTATGATGGTCGAAACGGCAAAGGCAAGATACACGAGCGTACACGGGGAGAAGACTTTTTATTTCTGCTGTCTTCGGTGTAAGGAGACCTTCGACCGGTCGCCGCAAAACTACCTGGAAGCAACCATGCCATGAGTCAATTCATTTCGGGGCTAGTCCTCGGGGCGGGCGCTTCGAGCCGATTCGGACAGCCAAAACAGCTCTTGCCCTTTCGAGGAACCACCTTGCTCGGCTGGGTCATCGCTCAAGCCGAGCGCGCACGCTCGCTCGGCGAAGTGGTAGTAGTTCTGGGCCGCGCGGCGGATGAGATTCGCGAGCGGGTCGACTTCCGTAACGCGAAGGTAGTCGATAATCCTGTCTTCACCCAAGGCTGCTCGTCGTCGTATCGCGCAGGCATAGGCGCGGTCGATCCGCGCGCCGCGGCCGTCATGATCATTCTCGGCGATCAACCCGGAGTCACGCCCGAGATAATAGACGGCGTGGCCGAGCATTGGCGGCAGGGTGATAAGCAGATCGTGCTGGCTTCTTATCAGGGACGCCTGGGCCACCCGATGCTGTTTGCAAAGCCGATGTTTGATAAGCTCACAGTCCTGCACGGCGACAAGGCGGCGTGGAAGCTTGTCGACGCGAACCCCGATCTTTTGAGCGAAGTCCCATTCGACCGCCCCTTCCCCGAAGATATCGATACAGAGGAAGACTTCAAGCGCGTCGCCGCGCAAGACGAGAGACAGCCGTGAGAGAAGAGGTAAGACAGATTCAGGAGTTGCTCGGCCGCCAGGCGTACATCGCCGATCAGTCCGTCGCGACTTCGGTCTATCTGGCGTTGCGGCTCGGCAAGCCCCTCTTGATCGAAGGGCCTGCGGGCGTCGGCAAAACCGAGATCGCTAAAGTGATGGCCACGGCGCTCGCGACCGACCTTGTGCGGCTTCAATGTTATGAGGGACTGGACGCGGCGACGGCGCTTTATGAATGGAATTACTCTAAGCAATTGCTCCACATCAAGCTGCAAGAAACTTCTGCGGCGAGCGACGCTCAAAAAGAGGCCGAGATCTTCAGCGAGCCTTTCCTGTTGCGGCGTCCGCTGCTTGAAGCCATAACCAACCAGACGCGCTCTCCGGTTCTGTTGATCGACGAGATAGATCGCAGCGATGAAGAGTTCGAGGCCTTTCTGCTCGAAATCCTCTCCGACTTCCAGGTGACGATTCCGGAGATCGGCCCGGTCAAGGCTACGCATCGCCCTCACACGGTCCTTACCTCGAACCGGTCGCGAGAGCTTTCCGACGCCCTGCGCCGGCGGTGCCTTTATCTCTGGATCGATTACCCCTCTTTCGACAAGGAGCTTGAAATCGTGCGCGCGCGCGTCCCGGCGATCGGCGAACCGCTGTCGGCCGAAATTACTCGGGTGATCCAGGCGGTTAGAAAGCTGAGTCTGACAAAAGTTCCCGGCGTTGCCGAAACGCTCGACTGGGCCGCCGCGCTTGCCGCCTTGAACACCTCCGCGTTGGACCAGACGGTGATCGCCGAAACCGCGGGCTGTTTTTTGAAAGACGAATCGGACCTGCGCAAGCTTGAATCGGAGCTCGCTTCAGGCCGCCTCACGGAGGCGTTGAATCCTCTCTCATGAATCTACCCGCGACCGCAGCGAGCATGTTGGAGAGCACCCTTCTGTTTTGCAGGGCGCTCAGGGAGCGCGGCCTCGTCGTGACGCCTTCCGAGGCGATCGATGCCGCCCGTTCGCTCGATTGCATAGACCTTGACGACCGCCGCGAGGTCTTCTTGAGCTTCAGAAGCGTTCTCCTGTCGCGCGTGGAAGACTACCCGGTATTCGAGGAGCTATTCGAAGAGTTCTGGAATCGACGATCACCCGGCCGCCAACGGCGCGCGGCTTTGGAGCCGGATCATCAGGCGCGTCTTTCTTCGCCTAAGCATTCAAGCAAAGGGCTATCATATTTTCTTGAGCACTGGGGTCCGGCCGAGTCCGGTTCCGCGCGATCGATCGATCTGCCCGCCGCCAGCGATACCGCGGCCCTGGCCGAAAAGGATTTCAGCGAGTTTCGAGAAGACGAGCTTGAAGAGATCTCCAGGCTCGCGCGCAGGATCGTGCGAAGGCTCGCGCGCAGGCCCAGCCGCCGGTGGAAGCCTGCCAGACGCGGCCCGAGAGTACTTTTGCGCCGCACGCTTCGCCGCTCTTTGACGACCGCCGGCGAATTGATAGAGCTCTCGTTCCGCAGGCGCAAACCGAGGAAGACGCGGCTGGTCGTGATCTCTGACGTGTCGGGTTCGATGGACATCTATAGCCGCATCCTCCTGCAATTCGTCTACGGGCTGCAAAACAGTTTTGCGCGCGTCGAGACGTTCGTTTTCTCGACATCGCTCGAACGAGTAACGCCGCACCTGAAACGGAAGGAGTACCGGAAAGCCCTGGAGCTACTATCGCGCAACGTGCGCGGCTGGTCGGGCGGCACGCTGATAGGCGGGAGCCTCGCGATGTTCAACGACGCCTGGCTGAAGCTCATCGATAAGCGCACAATCGTTATTATCATGAGCGACGGATGGGACACAGGAGAGCCCGCACAGCTTGCGCGGGCGCTCGCCGAGTTAAAGCCGCGCGCGGGCCGTCTGATATGGCTCAACCCGCTGCTCGGCAGCCGGTCCTACCAGCCGCTGGTTCGCGGCATGCAGGCTGCGCTCCCTTTCATAGACGTGCATGCCCCGATACATAACCTGGCGAGCCTCAAGGCGCTTGAGCAACACTTGGTTTTATGAGTCAGTAGCCGGAATTGTTGTTGACTTGAAACAGGCTCTGCAAGCCTATTCCAATGCGCCACCCTTGTAGCCTACTGGCTACTGGCTACTGACTACTGGCTACTTTCTTAATGAGGCGATGATGGACGAGGTCTTCGACCAGCTTGAGACGCTCAGGAATCTGGAGAAGCGAGTCGCGATGGCTACGCTTGTCGCGACTCGCGGGACGAGCCCGAAAAAAGAGGGCGCGAAGATGTGGGTCGGCGAACGCGGGCGCATACTCGGGTCGGTCACCATAGGCGGGTGTGTCGATGCAAGGGTGATCGAAGCCTCCGAAGAAGCGCTCGCTTCGTTTAAGCCTCAACTCCTTTCCATCGATATGGGCGAAGAGGATGCGTGGGAGACGGGTTTCACCTGCGCGGGAAACGTGCAGGTCTTGATCGAGCCGCTGGACCTGACCGACCCCGAGAGTAATTTACTGAGCCTGTACAGGGCCGTCCGCGCGGAGATAGAGCATGGGAAGCGCGCCGCTGTAGTGACGCCGCTGGACCGTCCGTCATTAAGGATCGCGGTCTTTGAAGACGGCCAGGTCATCGGCGCACTCGGCGACGGCGCGCTCGACGAGCAGGCGCGGGCCTTGGCGCTTGAGCTGATTGAGAAGCGCATCTCTCGCACGGTTCGACTCGATCACGGCTCGTCCGTGGTGGACCTGTTTTTTGAGCTGCACGGGCCGCCACGCACCTTGATCGTCTTCGGCGCGGGACCGGTTTCGATGCATCTGGTGAACCTGGCGAGGGAGGCCGGGCTCAGAACGATAGTCGTTGACGGCCGTCCGCGTTTTGCGACCAGAGAACGCTTTCCTCATGCGGACGAGCTGCTGATCGGAATCCCTTCCGAAATAGCGAGTACTTTAAATTACACGCCATCCACCTTTGTCGTCCTGGCCGCGCACGATTACAAATACGACATCCCCGTTCTGAAAATCGTCCTGCGGACACGGGCCGCCTACATAGGGATGCTGGGGAGCCGCCGAAGAGGTCAGGCGATCCTGACGTTCCTCGAAGAGAGCGGGATAGACCCTCAGTCGCTCGGCCGCGTCAGAGTGCCGATGGGGCTCGACATCGGCGCAGAGTCGGCCGCCGAGATCGCCCTGGCCGTGCTGGCTGAAGCGATGGCGGTTAAAGCTAGACGACCGGGAACGTCGCTCAGCGAGAGAAAGTAGAACAAGCGGTGTCTGTACTCTACAGCGAAGTAATCCTCGACCACTTCCGCCACCCGCGCAATTTCGGCAGTCTGCCTTCCCCCGACGTCACTTGCGAAGAGGTGAATCCGTTGTGCGGTGATCGCATCAGGATCGAGCTTGCCATCAGAGGCAACTATGTCGAAGCGGCGCGCTTCTACGGCGACGGGTGCGCGATCAGCATCGCGGCGGCTTCTCTGCTCACAGAGCTGGTCGCGGGCGTGGGCATCGAAGGGAATGATGAGGTGGTTTCCAACCAGGAGCTTCTCTCATCTCTCGAAAGCAGCATCAAGCCCTCACGCATGAGGTGCGCCTTGCTCGCGCTCGAAGCGCTGCGCTCAGGTATTAAGAATTACAAGCAATCAAAGTAATCAATCAGCCGCTACCGCGGATCGTCGAAAGTTTTCTTGACCAGGCGCATCCCCTCTACCAGCCTGTCGATCTCTTCTTTCAGGTTATAGAAAGCCAGAGAGACTCGCGCGGTCGCGTTGATCCCTAACCGCTCGTGTAGCGGTTGCGCGCAGTGGTGGCCCGCCCTGACAGCAATCCCGTGGCTATCCAGAATGGTCGCTACGTCGTGCGCGTGCACGCCTCGAACGATAAAAGATGCTATGCCGATTCTTTCGCGCGGCTTGCCAATGATGCTGACGCCAACAATGTCGGAGAGTCTCGTCACGGCGTAGTCGAGCAGATCATCCTCATAGGCCTTGATGCGTTCTAACCCGATCGCGTCGAGGTAATCCAGGGCGACTCCCAGACCGATCGCGCCCGCGATGTTGGGCGTCCCCGCCTCGAATTTAGCGGGCGGCTGCTTGAAACTGGTCTTTCCAAGCGTGACCGAGTTGATCGCCCCGCCGCCGGTCTGGTAAGGGAGCATCTCTCGGAGGCGGTCGGCCTTGCCGTAGAGCACGCCGATTCCAGTAGGCCCGTAGATTTTATGCCCCGAGAAAGCATAGAAGTCGCAACCCAGCTCCTCGACATCCACTTTGAGATGAGGCGCGGCCTGCGCGCCGTCGACAAAGACAGGCACGCCTCGCCCGTGAGCGATCTCGATGATTTTGCGGAGCGGGTTGACTGTGCCTAAAACGTTGGACACGTGGGTTAGAGCGACAAGCCGCGTGCGCGCGGTCAAGAGGTCTTCGAACCTGTCGAGCCGCAGATCGCCGCCGCCGTCGATCGGGATGACTTTGAGCGACGCCCCCTGCTCGTCGCACAGCATCTGCCATGGGACGATGTTGGAGTGGTGCTCCATTTCAGTAATAATGATCTCATCCTGAGGGCGCACAACCTTGCGACCAAACCCGGCGGCGACTAGATTGACAGCCTCTGTGACACCTCGCACGAAGACGATTTCGTCGCTTTCGGCGGCATTGATGAAACGTCGAACCCTTTCGCGGGCCCGCTCATACTCTCCGGTCGCGCGCTCGCTGAGGGTGTGAACGCCGCGATGGATGTTTGAGTTGTCTGCCGAGTAAAACCGCTGCAAGGCGTTGATAACCGGAAGCGGCTTGTGGGTTGTGGCCGCGTTGTCGAGATAAACAAGCCGCGCGCCATTAACGGATTGGTTGAGAATCGGGAAATCCTGTCTGAGCCGGTAAACCGCTTCTGAGATATTTGTGATCTCCATGACTACTTTCACCCGGCCTGTCTGCCGAACAGCCGCATGAAGAAACGCGCGATCAGCGACCCGAGGGCGTGCAGTACGAGCGGAAAGGCGCTTACAGCTTTCGGTTTATCGGCGGGGGCGTTGTCGCCGGCCTGAGATTCAGCCGGCTCGGGAGGCGGGGCCTGAGGCTCATCGGCTATTTCGAGTTGTTGCTTGACGCAGGCGGAGAATTGCCGGAAGAGTTGCTTAGAGACTTCTTCAATCATGCCGCGGCCGAACTGGACGATCTTACCTACGAGGTCGACGTCCGCCTGAACGACAACTTTCGAGCCGCCGCTTGCAAGCGAGGTGACGCGGCTGAGCATCGCGACCTTCGCGGACCCGGCTCCGCCCGCCTCACGCCCTTCCCCGACCATACGCGCCTGGTGAGCCTGCTCATCCAACTCCGTAAACTTTATCAGCCCTTTGTACGACATCGTCATAGGCCCGACCTTAACCTTGACTGCGCCCAGGAACGTGCGCTCGTCTTGCGACTCTAATAACTCAGCGCCCGGAATGCAGGTTACAACTTTGGCCGGGGTGATCAAATACTCCCACACGCGCTCGACGGGCGCTTGCACGTCGAATTCTTCTTCGATTCTAAACGGCATCGGTAACCCCCATTCGTAGGTCGCTGCGGACGATGGCCCGAGTGAGTATACACCCGCTCTAAAGCATTTTCATCTTATGCGCAGGAGGGCAGAGGCTCTTTCACACATCGTCGAAGCGGAAAGGATTCTTCGACTATATACCAATAGGTGTAAAGGCATCCCAAAACAAGTGTGAATCTCAACCCGTCGGGCAGACTCTCCCGCGGTAAGCACTGATATTTCAGCGTTTACTGGCGGAAAGCGGGATGGCACGACAGTCGCTATATCTACTCCCAGATTCTCTGTAGCACAAAGGGGATCGAATGAGAGGGGAGTTTAAGGATGGCGACTAACGCGATTTCAATTCAATCTGATGCCAGCGTGAATGCGGCTATTGCCGGCGACGCGATGAGCGGGTTTGAGGAGCTCTACCGCAAGCACTACCGCAGGGTCTATTCCATTTGTCTTCGAATGACGGGCAACATAGCCGAGGCCGAAGACCTGACGCAGGAGGTCTTCATCCAGCTCCACCGTAAGATAGGCTCGTTCCGCGGCGAGGCGGCCTTCACGACCTGGCTGCACCGCCTGACCGTAAATCAGGTGCTGATGCACTTTCGCAAGCGCTCGGTCCGCTCGGAGCTTACGACCGACGGCGGCGAGATGCCTGACTCGGTAGACCCAGACACGATCAACCCCGAGGCGATGCCTATAGTCGATCGCATAGGGCTTGAGAACGCAATAGCCCAGCTCCCTCCGGGGTATCGCACGGTCTTTGTGCTGCACGACGTTGAAGGCTACGAACACGAAGAGATAGCCAAGATGCTCGGTTGCAGCGCGGGCACGTCGAAATCACAATTACATAAGGCGCGGCTGAAGCTCAGACGGCTCCTACAGCAGCGCGCCGAAGCTGCCTAATAATTACTTAATATCAATTTGGCAGAGGCCGCCGGTCTTATTCGGACCGGCGGCCTTTTGTTATCGATCTCACAAGTCTGTGAAACTCTTGAGGTTTCATCTACCGCCGGACGACATCGATCTGATAGCATATAGATTTGGACAGTGGAATCTATCCTCACGCATCTGCCCACAGAGTATTTGGGGACTATGAAGGATCAGGCAGGAACCGAGCCGGCACAAACATTCGCGCAGCAAGAGGACCGCGAGCTTATTGCCGCCTGTCTTGAGGGCGACGCAGGGGCCTGGGAAGCGCTGATAGTCCGTTACCAGCGGCTGATCTACTCGATCCCGCTCAAGGCGAGGCTCTCGACCGACGACGCGGCCGACATATTTCAATCCGTCTGCCTGAAGCTCTACGAAAAGCTCGCGACCCTGCGCGAACACGAAAAGATCATCGCTTGGCTCATCACGACGACTACGCGCGAGACCTGGCGGATGGCGGCCCGCGCGCGCCGCGAAGGCCAGTCGGCGGCTTCGGACACGGAGGATGCTTCGGAGGCTGTAAGCCAGATACCGGCGACCGGGCCTCTGGCCGATGAGCAGAGACAAGCCCTTCAACAACAACAGATAGTCCGTGAAGGGATTTCGGCCCTGCCCGATCGGTGCCGCGATCTGATCACGATGCTCTTTTATCAGAAAGACGACTTGAGCTACGCCGACATCGCCGCCCGTATGAAGATGCCCGTGGCCTCCGTAGGCCCTACGCGCGCGCGGTGTCTGGAAAAGCTCAAGAAGCTTTTACAGGGCAAAATTTAGCCTTCGGCCGATGTATTTTTCGACTCGTTGAAGGCTCTACTGGAATGGACGGATTAGGCCCTGGAGTAAAATGATATGAATTGCCCCGGTTTTGAGCGTTTGATTGATCACCTCGATGGCCGACTCACCGGCGGCGAGGGCGGCCGCATCGCGGCGCACCTGGCGGCCGGTTGCCGCGCGTGCGCCGAGACGCGCGACTGGTACGTGAGCTTGATGGCCGTAGCGGCGGGCGACGATTCGTGCGAGCCGCCTCCGTGGGTCTTAAAGCGGGCGATCAGGTTGTTCGAAGTCGAGCAGGCGAGGCTGCGGCTGGTCGAGCGCGTCCGTAACAGGATCGCCTCGCTGGTCTTCGACAGCCTCACCAGGCCCGCCGTCGCGGGGGTGCGGTCTACGGAAACCGCTAACCGTCAGTTGCTCTACCGCGCGGGCGCCTACAGCATAGACCTGCAAGTGGCGCCGTCGGACCAGTCGCGGGCGGACCTCACGGGGCAGGTGCTCAAAGAAGGGGAAACGGCTTTTGAATCCGTCGCGGGCCTGTCGATTGAGATCAGCCGCGAAGACGAGCCCGTTTACGCGGTGACTACGAACGAGATGGGTGAGTTTAAGATCAAATCGATCCAACAGGGCGAATACGACCTCAGCGTAGAGACGCCGGAAGGCAGCGTCAGCGTCCAGGGTCTGCCCATTGCGCATTCTTGATCGGCGGCGCGAACCCGAAGGAGATTCGAGCAAACAGTTTTGAAAGGGCGCAGTCTGGAAGGTCGCGCATGACGGTGAAGTGATCGGGTGAGCAGGGAACTGGCAAACAGGTTGATAGACGCGGAGAGCCCCCAGGCTTTCTTGCTTGAGCAGAACGGCTCTGCCGGGTGGCAGACGCTCGCCGAGCTCAAGCCCGAAGTGGATCACCTCGTCCGCTGCGACATGAAGACGGCCACCCGGCTTGTCGACCGCATAGAGCAGCTCGCGGTGCTCTTGGGCGACCCCATCTCGCGGGCCTTCGCCGACGCCAACAACGCGCGCCTGCTTCACCACACGGGCCGCCACGCCGAAGCCGACAGTATTTACAAGAGCGCGTCGGCGGGGTTGCAGAAGGCGGGGCTCGATACGGAAGCCGCCGTCATACAGAACCAGCGCGTTGACGTGTTGATGAAACTCGGCCGCTACCAGGCCGCGCTCCGCCAGGCGCGCGCGGCCCGCCGCGTTCTCGCCGAAGCCGGGCCGGTCCACCTGGCCCAGCTTGAAACGCATATCGGCAATGTCTATTACCAGCAGGACCGGTACAAGAAAGCGCTTGAGCATTACGACCGCGCACGCCTTCTGCTATCGAGCGCCGGAGACGACACCATGCGTGCGCTCGTCGATTTCAGCCGCTCGAATGTCTTCATATTGATGGACCAGCCAGACGAGGCGCTCGCTCTGCTTGAGAGCGCCGCCGCGGCTTATGACCGCGCGGGCCAGGAGCTGTTCGCCGCGCACACGCGCTACAACATCGCTTACCTTGAATTCCTGCGCGGCAACTACAACACCGCGCTGGCGAGCTACTATCAGGCGCGCGATAAGCTGACGCAACTGGGCAGCCCTCAGCTCGTGGCGTGGTGCAACCTTGAGACTTCGGAGATACTGCTCGCGCTCAACGCGTTCGACGACGCGGCCGAAACCGCCGAAGCAGCGCGCGCGCGCTTCGACGAGCTCGGCATGCCTTACGAGTCGGCGAGGGCTGCGCTCATTTACGCGCTCGCGCTCGCCGGGCAGCGGCAGTTTGACGACGCGCAGGGCTGCTTCGAGCAGGCCCGCAAGGCGTTCAAATCGAGCGGCAATAGACACTACATAGCCCAGGCCGACCTCTACCTGGCGGAGCTCGCGCTCCGCCGCGGCTCTCCCAAAGAGGCGCTCGCGAAAGCGACCAGCTCTATGCGCATGTTCGACCGCCGGGAACTGCCCGCGAAGTCGAGCTACTGCCGCATGATCGCCGCGCGCGCCGTCTACGAGTCGGGCGACCGCGCCCGCGCGCTCCGCCTGGCGCGCTCCGCGCTCAGAGCGGTCGAAGGGTTGTTCGCGCCCTCGATCGCGTATCAATGCTATCACCTGATCGCCTGCGCCGAGCGCGACCGGCACCGCAAAGGGGCCGCGCTCGAAAACTTCCGACGAGCCGTCGAGACGGTCGAGCAGATGCGGGGCGGCATCGCCGCCGACGAGCTTAAGGTTTCGTTCCTCAACGACAAGATAAGCGTCTATGAAGACGCCATAGCCGCCTGTCTGGACGAAGGGAGCCAGCAGCTTGTCGAAGAGGCGTTCCGGCTGGTCGAGTCGTCGAAGTCGCGCTCGCTGGCCGACCTGATCGCCCGCTACGTGAGAGATTCTCAGGAGGGCGAAGAGGCGCAGGGCGATGAAACGCGCTCGCGGCTGTCGAAGCTGATAGAAGACCTGAACTGGTACAGCTCGCACGCCAACATCGAAGAGGACAAAGGCGACCAGCGCCGCGTCGCCGTCGCCAACCGCTACCGCAAAGACATGTTCCGCTGCGAGCGGCAGATCGCGCAGTTGTTCCGGCGCATCGAAGCCGAAGGCTCGGCCTTCGCGGAGATACAGCGCATGCGCGCCGCCACGGTAGCCGACCTGCGCTCGGTGCTCGAAGAAGACGAGACGGCTATAGAGTATTTCACGACGGGCGACGAAGTGTCGGCCTTCATCGCCACGCGCGGCGAGATTCGCGTTGCCCGCCACATCGCGTCAAAGCGCGAAGTCGACCAGTTGCTCGAAGCGCTCAGGTTTCAGATAGAGAAATTCAACTACGGCGCGGACTACGTCGAGACCTATTTCTCCCAGCTCAAGCGCTCGGCCGACGACCACTTGAGCAGGCTTTACGAGATGATCTTCGCGCCCATCGAATCCGCGCTCGCCGGGACGCGGCTTGTGGTGATCCCGCACGGCCCGCTTCATTACGTGCCCTTCCACGCGCTGAAGAATGGGTCGAGCTATCTTGTAGACCAGTTCGAAATCTCTTACTCGCCTTCGGCCGCGGTCCTGAAGCTCTGCCGCGCCAGGGGCGAGAGGAAAGAATCTCAGATCTCAGATTTGAAATTTGAAATGACCGGAGGGACGCTCGTCGCGCTGGGCGTGGCCGAGCAAGGGACGCCGAGCATCGAAGAAGAGATACGCGCGCTCGGGGCGATCTTCCCTGAAGCCGTCCGCCTGACGGGCGCCGACGCGACGCGCGATAACCTTCTTCGCGTCGCGCCGCGCGCGCGGTTCCTGCACCTGGCGTCGCACGGATATTTCCGCCGCGACAACCCGATGTTCTCTTTCTTAAAGCTGGCCGACTCGCCGCTGAACTTTTACAGCCTGCTCGACCTCAAGCTCAACGCCGAGCTGGTGACGCTGTCGGCCTGCCACACGGGCGTGAACATGATCTTCCCTGGCGACGAGCTTCATGGGTTGATGCGAGGCTTCCTCTACGCGGGGGCGCCTTCGCTAGTCGTCAGCCTCTGGGCGGTCAGCGACCGCTCGACCGCCGATCTTATGCGCGAGATGTACTCTCACATACGCGCGGGCCGGAGCAAGCGAGAGGCGCTGCGCCTGGCCCAACTCAAGGTCAAGGATGCTTACGGGCATCCGTACTACTGGGCGCCGTTCGTTTTGATGGGCGACCCCGTGTGATGACGAGCACGGCAAAGGGACCGATGTTGCAATTATAATTATGTGATCAAACGGGTGACTGAGATGGATGTTATGAAAAGTCTTAACGCAATCATAAGTAGAGCAGCTTTGTTAGCGGCCGTCTTGTTCGTGGGCCTGCTGGCGTCGTCGTCGGCCTACGCGCAGGCGGGCGGCCAGGAGTTTGTCAAAGGAGAGATAATCGTCGAGCTAAGGCCCGGCGCTTCGATCGATGCTGTGAACGCGCGCTTCGGCACGAGCACCTTGCACCGGATGTACGGGACGAACTTCTACAGGCTCGCAACGCCCAAGAACAAGAAAGAGAAAAAGGTGCGGAAGAAAGTGGCGAAGGACGCGAACGTGTTGAGCGCGTCGCTCAACCCCGTCGTGCTGAACCCTATCAACGTGTTCGGCCGCGCGACGCAGAACTTCCCCGACGGGTTCGCCACTACCGGCAAGTCGCAGGCCGAATACCTCGCCCAGCATTTCGAACTTAACCTTAGCGACATTCGCCGCCGCTCAAGCGGCGCGGGCGTAGTCGTCGCCGTGATAGACACGGGGGTAGAGATCGCGCACGCTGAGATCGCCCCGCACCTCTGGTCGGACGGCGCTGACCCGATCGACGGAGTCGATAACGATGCGGATGGGCTGGTCGATGACGGCCGCGGCTGGGATTTTATAGATAACGACAGCAACCCCACCGACGAGCCGGGCGATGCTCGGGCTACGATAGCCGGCCACGGCACCTTTATCGCGGGCATAATCGCGCTCTTAGCGCCCGACGCAAAGATACTGCCCGTGCGCGCTTTCCACCTCGACGGCACGAGCGACGCCTTCACCGTGGCATCGGCCCTCAAGTACGCGGCCGATCATGGCGCTCACGTGATCAACCTCAGCTTCGGCTCGCCCGACGATTCGAGCGTGCTGCACGACGCGGTCCTTTACGCGCGCGCGCGCGGCAGCGTCTTGATCGCGGCGATGGGCAACGAGAACCAGAATGCCGACAGCAACCCGCAGTTCCCCGCGGGCTGGAAAGAGGACGCCATGGGCGTGGCGGCCATCGACCTTGCGGGCCGCCGCGCGGCCTTCTCTAACTACGGGAGCGCGGCCGCCGTCTCGGCGCCGGGCGTCAGAATCATCAGCACCTACACGGGCCATAGCTACGCCGAGTGGAGCGGGACCTCGTTCGCCGCGCCGTTCGCCTCGGCCGAAGCCGCGCTGATCCTCCAGGATGATTTGAGGAAGCCCGACGCGAGACAGGTCATCGAAAACACTGCCGACAGCATCGATAGCCTGAATCCGGGGTTTGCCGGCATGCTTGGCCGCGGGCGGATAAACCCGCTCAGGGCCTTGCAGAGCATTCAACCCGTGACCGCGACTCATTCCGAGACCGCGCTGCGCCCGACGGGCGTCGAGCCGGCGGCCATGGGCGAAGCCGAGATAAACTTCACGAGCGTCGAGCAAGAGTTCGAGATCGACATCGTGGGTTTGAGGGCGCGCAACGCTTACAAGGTCGTCGTCGATGGCAACCTGATTCTGGATGGGACGACGAACAGCGGCAACGGCCCGAAAGCCATATCAAGCGCCTTCGGCAATCTGAAGATCGAGTTCACCACGCGCCCGAGCGGCAATGACGTGCAACTCCCGGCCGCGCTCAACCCCGTGACGGGGATCAGGCACGTGGAGGTGCGAGACTCGTCTGACCGCGTAATCGTGCAGGGCGACTTCGGCGTGGCAAGTGGCGGCGGCGGGCAGTCTGTCGAGAAGAAGGCGAACCTCGTCTCGACCGGTGTGTCGCCGCAGGCCAGCGGCGAGGCTAAAGTTGAGGTCGAGCCCGAGCGGCAAGAGTTTGAAGTTCGCGCCGACGGGCTCACCCCCGGCGTCGCCTACCAGATAGTCGTCGACGGCGTGAACATCGGCGCGCGAACGGCTCAAAGCGATTCTGACAACCGGGGCTTCTTCCGTGTCAAATTCACGAGCGACGGCAACGGCGATCTGCCGCTTCCCGCCTCGATCATGCCCGTGACCAACATCCGCCACGTCGAGATTCGCAACCCTGCGGGCCAGGCCGTTTTGCAAGGCGACTTCCAGGCGGGTGCGGGCGAGCCCGGCGATGACGATGGCGGCGGCGGCGGCGGTGGCGGCCAGAACGTGAGCAAAGAGATAGACCTGAGTGGCACTGGGGTCGAGCAGGGCGCTGAGGGAGAGGTGCGCATAAATCTCGACGGCAGCCGAGAGGAGTTGGAGATTAGATTAGAAAAGCTTGCTAGAAACGCGAGCTACACGATCGTCATCGACGGCTTCACGCTCGGCAGCTTCATGACCGATTCGGATGGCGAGATAAGGCTGGAATATGACACGAGCGACGGCCAGCCTCCGCCGGCGCAGTTGCGCCCTGTGAGCAACATCCGCCACGTCGAGATTCGCAACCCTGCGGGCCAGGTCGTCTTGGCGGGCGATCTGCCGGCCTGACGCCGTCGCGAGTCAGTCGCAAACCAACCACCTTCTGAAGGGAGCCGGCCGCCGGCTCCCTTTGCTTTGTCATCCGTAGCTGGTTAAATATTATCCAAAGTGTATGGGATTTGATTCATCTCACCGCAGAGACGCAGAGGACGCGGAGATAACGCAGAGCAGAATTTATTTCTCTCTGCGCCTCCTCCGTGTACTCTGCGTCTCTGCGGTGAGTCTTCTTTTATCTCTTCACACGCCAGCCGCCGGGGCAAGTAACACGGATCGCGCCGGTCTTGTGGCCGCCGCGCGGATGGCGGGCGATTACCTCGTGCGAATGCAGTTGGAAGACGGGAGTTTTCATTACTACTACGACCCCGTCGAAGACCGCACGTCGCGGCGGGTTTACAACATAGTCCGGCACGCGGGGACGGTCTACTCTCTGTTCGAGCTTTACGTCGCTACGCGCCAGTCCACTTATCTAGAGGCGGCCCGTCGCGGCGCGCTTTACTTGAAGACGCGGTTTCGCCCCGCGCGCGAGGAGGGCGCCGTTTACGTGATCGACAACGACGGCAAGGCGAAGCTCGGCGCGGTGGGGCTCGCGCTCCTCGCGCTCGCGCGCCAGGTAGAGATCGACCCAGGTTCCGCCGACCGCGAGAGCGCAAACAAGCTGGCGAAGATGATACTGATCATGCAGCGGGCCGACGGCTCGTTCATCAGCTACTACCCTGTTCGCGGCGGCGAGCCGGCCGGCAGCGTTTCGCTCTACTACCCCGGCGAAGCCATCTTAGGGTTGATGCACCTGTTTCGGACGAACGGCGACCGCAGGCTCTTAGACGCGGCCCGCCGCGCCGCCGATCACCTCGTAGAGTCTCAGCGAAAGCTGAATCGGCTCCCATCGGACGCTTGGCTCATGCAGGCGCTCGAAGCGCTGCATAGCGCCGGGCGCAAGCAAAAGATCGATAGCCAAAAATACGCCGATCATGCTCTCAGGCTGGCCGAGCGCATGATCGCAGACCAGTACACGGCCACAGTCCCCGCCGGTTACGCGGGAGGGTTCGGACCGGGGCCGCCGCGCGCGACGCCGGCCGCCGCCCGCGCCGAAGGGTTGCTCGCGGCCTATCGCATCGCGCGCTCGATCGATGACCCGCGCGCCGCGCGCATCGCGACCTCGCTCAGGGCCGCGGCGCGGTTTCAGCTCTCGCAGCAGTTCACCGCGGATAACGGTCATGGGCTGCGCAACCCCGCGCGAGCGCTCGGGGGATTTCGCGCGTCGCCGGCTTCTAAGCGGATTCGCATAGACTACGTCCAGCACAACATATCGTCGTTGATAGGCATGGCCTACACGTTATATTGATTGAATCATGAGAGCGGATAACGACCTGCGCCGCGCTGTCTTCATCGATCGCGACGGCACGATAAACGAAGACATTGGCTACGTATCGAGCCCCGAAGAGTTAATCGTCTACCCATTCGCGGCCCAAGCCGTGCGGCTCGTCAACCAGTCCGAGATGAAAGTCATAGTTATCACGAACCAGTCGGGCGTGGCCCGCTCGCTCTACACGGAGCAGATGCTGGCCGCCATTCATGACCGCTTGACGTGCGAGCTCGCGCTCGCGCACGCGCGCATCGACGGGATCTATTATTGCCCGCACCACCCCGAGATAGGCGATGAGACTTACCGCAAGGCCTGCGAGTGCCGCAAGCCACGGCCGGGGCTGCTGCTTGAGGCGGCGCGCGATCACCAGATAGACCTCGCGGCCTCTTACGTAATCGGCGACAAGGCGAGCGACATAAACCTGGCGGCCGAAGTCGGGGCGACGGGCGTGCTCGTCCTGACGGGCTACGGCCGCCAGACGCTCCTTGGTCGCGGGCGGCCCTGCTCGCCCGCCGTCGTGGCCGACGACCTGCTGGAAGCCGTCAGGGTGATACTTGACAGAGAGCGCGTCGAAGATGTGAGATGTTAATTCGATCCTGAGACTGAAAACCGGCTGAATGCTTACCTTGCTCAACATCTCGAATATCGCCCTGATCGACGAGCTGCAAGTAGAGTTCGATCACGGGCTCAACCTGCTCACGGGCGAAACCGGATCGGGCAAATCGATCATCGTCGACGCGATGAGCGTACTGATCGGCGGGCGCTTCACGTCCGACATGATAAAGGCGGGCGAGACTCGCGGCTTTATCGAAGGGCTGTTTCTCGTAGAGCATAACTCGGAGCTCGAAGAGATGCTCCGCTCGGCGGGCATCGAGCCTGCCGATCGCGAGGCGAGCGAGATCGTCATTCGCAGAGAGCTTTCGACGGGCGGGCGCAACAAGATATTCATAAACCACCAGCTCGCCACTCAGACTCTTCTGCGCGACCTGCGCCCCTTTCTCGTAGACATACACGGCCAGGGCGAGCAGCAGACCCTGTTCAACCCCGACACTCACCTTGAGCTGCTCGACGCTTATGCGGCGACGACCGCGCTCCGCCACGAAGCGGCCACCCGTTTCAAACGCTGGGAGGCGCTTCGCTGGGAGCTCGACGAGCTTCGCCGCGACGAGGCAGAGAAGTTCCAGCTCCTCGACATCCTCCGGTTTCAGATCGAAGAGCTTGAGCGTGCGCGACTGACGCCGGGCGAAGACGAGCGGCTGGAAGAGGAGCGGCGGCGGCTGATGAACGTCGAGAAGCTGACGACGCTCTGCGCGGAAGGCTTCGCGCTCGTTTACGAAGACGCCGACTCGGCCACGACGCGCATAGGCCAGGCCGCCCGCCGCGTCGAAGAGCTGGCCGAGTACGAGTCGAGCTTTCGCGGCTACGCCGAAGGCTTAGGGACCGCGCGCGCGCTGCTCGAAGACCTGGCCTACGCTTTGCGCGACTTCGTAGACCGGCTGGAGTTTTCGCCCGAGCGGCTTTCGGACATCGAATCGCGGCTCGCGGAGATCGCGCGCCTCAAGCGCAAGTACGGCGGCTCGATCGAATCGGCGCTCGATCACCTCGCGCGCGCCGAAGACCGGCTGGGCAACATCGAGAGGTCGGACGAACGTGAGAAAGAGCTGCGCGCGGAGCTGAGGCGCGCTCGCGCCGATTACCTCGAAGTGGCCCGCCGGCTTCACAAGGAGCGCGCGACGGCGGCCAAGAGGTTCGAGCAGCAGGTCGAGCGCGACCTGGCCGCCGTCGCGATGGAGCACGCGCGTTTCGTAGTCCAGATGTCCACGGTCTCGGACGTGGAGCTTGCCGACGAAGAGTCGGCGCGCGGCTTTACGGCGCGCGGGATAGACCGCGTCGAGTTTCAATTCTCGGCCAACGTCGGCGAATCGGTGCGCCCGCTCGCGCGCGTAGCGTCGGGCGGCGAAGCCTCGCGCTTGATGCTGGTGCTAAAGACGATCGCCAACGCTTCGGAGTTCCCGCGGACGATAGTCTTCGACGAGATCGACACGGGCATCGGCGGACGCGTCTCGGAGGCCGTCGGCGCGAAGCTCAAAAAGCTGTCGGAGACTAATCAAGTCCTCTGCGTGACGCACCAGCCGCAGATAGCCAGATTCGCCGACTCGCACCTCCTGGTGCGCAAACAGGTGGTCGCCAACCGCACGCAGATCGCCGTCGAGCGGCTCGACCGCAAGGGGCGCGTAGAAGAGATCGCGCGCATGCTTACGGGCGCGGAGATAACAGAGACGGCTCGCCGCCATGCCCGCGAGATGTTAAAGGCATAGCGGCTTGCGACTGGATGCGGTCGTTCCTTCGGAGTGCGGTGACTTGTCACCGCACTCCGAAGGAATAGCTGATTATCCCGGCCGCTCTCAATTGCTAATAGCTATAGAGCATGAGTCCTGTGATAATAATGATCGGCACTATTAAACATTCGAGCTTTCATCAGGCGCCTGAAGACGCGAAGGGAAAAGTGCGAACAGCGACAGGACGGCAAGGGCGGCCAGCACCGCCCCAAAATAGAAGGTCGCCGACGGCGAGACTTTGTCCCACAGCAACCCGCCGATGAGACTCGCCACGACCTGCGTGATCCCTATTACGGCCGAGTAGACCCCGATAGCCGTCGCGCGCCCCGCGCCTCCGGCAGTGTCTACGGCCATAGCCTTCGCCACTCCGTCCGTCAGGGCGGGGAAGAGCCCGTAGGCCGCAAACAGCGGCCACACCATCCAGGCTTCGCTCGCCGCCCCGAACCCGACGTAGACCGCGGCGTAAATCGCGTAGCCGATGATCAGCAGGTTCCGCCTCCCGAAGCGGTCGCTTGCGGCCCCCGCCGGCATCGCGACGAATGACGCGACGGCGTTATAGACCGCATAGGCGAGGATCGTCCACGCAGTCGCGAGGCCGAGCTGCTCGGCGCGCAGGATCAAAAAAGCGTTCGCCGAATTCGCGAGCCCGAAGACGGCCGTGATCAGAAGCAGTCTCTTGTAATCCCGCGTCGTCCCAGCGAGCGAGAACCTGAGCTGGCGCGCGCCCGTCACGACCTGCTCGCGACGCTCGCGCACGGCGAGAATCAGGAGCGCCGCCATCGCCGCCGGCACGCCCGAGATCAGAAAGATAGTCCGCGCGTCGATCATCATCCAGTGGATAAGGACGAGCGCGACCAGCGGGCCGAGCACGGCCCCGGCCGAATCCATCGCCCGCTCGAAGCCGAAGGCGCGGCCTCGCAGGTGGTCCGCGGTAGATTCCGCCAACAGGGCGTCGCGCGGCGCGTTGCGAATCCCCTTACCGAATCGCTCCGCGAACCGCGCCCCGAGCACGACGGGCCAGCCGGTCGCCGCCGCTATCACAGGGCGGGACAGCGCCGTCAGCGCGTAGCCCGCGAACGCCACGGGCTTTCGCCTGCCTAGACGGTCCGACAGCCAGCCCGCCACGCCCGTGACGACGTTCGACGCGCCCACGGCTATGCCCTCTATCAAGCCTATGACGGTCGCGGGCGCGCGGAGCGTCTCGGTCAGAAACAGTGGCAGGACGGGGTAGATCATCTCGCCGCTGATGTCCGAAAGCAGGCTGACCACCCCGATTATGATCGCGCTTCGCGACAGCCCCTCTGTCGGTCTGCTCTCTTTCATCTTCATTCAAGCGTGAGCTTCGTGATGAAATACCAGGAGCCGGATGGCTCTATCTCGATGTTGCCGACGCGCGCGCGCGCGACAAGGACGTTTGCGGGATACCAGAGATAGACCTGCGGAAGCTCTTCGGCGACGGTACGCTGAATCTGCGAGTAGAGCTTCATCTTCGTCGGGCGGTCCGGGGCCTGCTCGGCTTCGACTATCCAACCATCGACCTGCGGGTTGCAGTAGCGCATGCGGTTCTGGCCGCCGCGATCGGTGAGCAGTTGAGCGATCTTTACGTACAGCTCTTTTTTCTCCGCCGCGTCAGAGACGGGGTTGAGAGATTCGGCCTGCTCGCGCAGCCGCTCGACCTCGGGGTTGGGGCAGTACTCTCGGCGCGCGAGTATCGCGGCGAGCTTTTCAAACATCGGCCGCATCGCCGCGGGGTCGGTCGCCAGGCGCAGCTTCGCCACGGCGTCGTTGAACTCGGCGTCTTGATACCGGCCGTGGTAGACGAATTGAAAGATGTCCGTGTTCTGGTTGCCGCCGATGTTTATCAGGTAGTAGAGGTCGAATTGCAGCTTGTTTATACGGTCGAAGAGCGTGGCCGACTCGAACGACTGAAGGTTCAGCGCAATGCCCACGCGGCGGAACTGGTCCTGCATTATCGCCGCGATGTTTCGCGACAACTGCGTGGTCGAGGTCACCATGGTGATCTCGAAGCGCGTCTGCGGCCCGTCGCCGTCAGGGTCCCGGCGTCCCGCTTCATCCAAGAGCTGTTTCGCCAGCTCCGTGTTGTAATCGTAGACCTTCACGCCCGCGTCGTAGGCCCAGTGCGAAGTCGGCAGAATGGCTACGGCGCGTTTGGCCTGGTTTCTGAGCAGCCGTTCGATTATCACGTCGGTGTCTATGGCGTGGGCTACGGCCTGGCGGACCTTCTGGTCCGAGAGCGGCGAAGCCTTTGTAAGATTCAATCCAAGATACCCGACGTTGGTCCCGTCGCCGATCATCACCTGAATGCCGGAGCGGTTCTGCAACGCGCGGATCGTTTCGGGGTCGAACTGCGCGTTGTAGGCGAGATCGACTTCGCCGCTCAACAGCTCGGCCTGGCGCGTGCTGTTGTCCGTGACCACGCGGACGTAGACGCGCGGGATAAGAGGCGCGCCGCCCCAGTAATCCGGGTTGGCTTCGAGCTTGACGGGGTCGCCTTCGCTGTAGGAGACGAACTTGTAAGGGCCGCTCCCTATGGGCGCGTTGAGCAGCTCTTCGCCCGCGCCATCGGGGATGATGCCGATCGCGGGGAGGTTGGCCGTGAAGTTGTAGAAAGGCTCGCGCGCGCGGAAGACGACCGTGAACTCGTCGGGCGTTTCGATGGAGGCGATCTTGCTGACGGTGCTCGCGAGCGGCGACCTCAGCTCGGGCGAGCCGATCGATGCGAACGTGAACTTCACGTCGCGGGCCGTCAGCGGCTTGCCGTTATGAAAGACCGCGTCGCGGCGCAGCCGGAACGTGAAGGTCTTAGCGTCTTCCGACTCTTCGAAGCTTTCGGCGAGCGAAGGCACGAGATCAAACTTCTCATTCTTGACCAGCAGCGTGTCGTAGATGAGCTGCATGATGCGGGCGGAGATTGCCGTCGTGCTCGAAAAGCGCGGGTCGAACCCGCGGGGCGCAAGCTCGATCGCGACGACGAGAGTTCCAGGCTCGCCGCCGCGTTTGCACGCGCTCGACGCCCCCGCGAGCAGTAACAAGATCAGCAGAAGCAGAGAGGTTGTCTTGAATTTGAAATTTGAGATTTGAAATTTCAAATTATTTCGAATGCTGGAGCACGAGGTTGAGCTCCGCCACGCGCTCGCGCAGCCGCGAGACGGCTATCTCCGTCTGCGCGTGCGGGGGCGAGACCATGGACTTGATGCGCGCGATGTGGTCGAACGCGCGGCTTATGTGGGTGCGCGTGATGCGGCCATCGCGCGCGGCCGCGACCATCGCCTGCCACGCGGAGCTGGCGTGCTCGGGCGAGCCTATGACCATGACCATGTCGTTGCCCGCCTCGACCGCGGCGATGGCGGCTTCGGACAGGTCGCGCGTCGAGGTGACCGCGCCCATCTCAAGGTCGTCTGTGATCGTCAGCCCTTTGAAGCCCAGCTCTTCGCGCAAGAGGCCGGTGACTACGTTCTTCGATATTGAGGCGGGCAGCGCCGCCGGGCCGTCTATAGCCGTGTAGTGCGCGTGAGCGGTTATGACGGCGTTGAGCCGCGCGTTGATCTTGCTGAAGAGCTCCAAGTAAGGCGCTACGTCGTGCTTCATCAACTCGTCGCGCGAGCGGTCTACCTGAGGCAGCGCCGCGTGTGAATCGACCGTGGCCGCGCCCAGTCCGGGGAAGTGCTTGCCGACCCCGAGCACGCCGCCGCGCTGTAAGCCTTCGAGGTAAGCGCCCGCCAGGCGCACGACTTCGGCGACGCTCGCGCCGAGGTAACGGCCCTTTATCCCGTTGTCGGCCCCGTCGTTCCAGGCGATGTCGAGCACGGGCGCGAAGTTCACGTTGAACCCGAGCGTGCGCAACGCCTCGGCGGTGATCTCGCCCAACCGCGCGGCTATAGACGCGTCGCCCGACGCGCGCAGCAGATCGGCCGAAGGCATCGGCGAATAGATGGTCTTCAGCCGGTCGACGCGGCCGCCCTCCTGGTCTACGGCCATTAGCGGCGGGACCTTCAAGATCGTGCGTATGGCCGAAGTGAGCTCGACGACCTGCTGCGCGCTCTCTATGTTGCGCCCGGCGAGCAAGACGCCGCCCGGCTGTATCATCTCCAGTATCTCGCGCGTAACGCCGTCGATCTCCGCGCCCGGAATGCCTATCAGTAGTAGCTGTCCTATCCTGTGTTCTAGTTGCATAACTTTCTAAGGGATGAAGTACGAGGGATGAAATAGATTTGAGATCGCGGCGCGCGTTAGCGCATCATCCGCCATGCAAATTTGAAATTTCAAATTCTCTTCATTCCTCGTCCTTCGTCCTTTGCGATAACGCTTTGAGGCTCGTGTCGTAAGGCTCGCGAGCGACCCCGCGGTCGGTGATTATCGCCGAGACGTACCTGTGCGGCGTCACGTCGAAAGCCGGGTTGGCTACGCGTATGCCGTCGGGCGCGACCTGCTGGCCGCGGAAGTGCGTGACCTCTTCGTCCGCGCGCGATTCGATCGGTATCTCGTCGCCCGAGTTGAGCGCCAGGTCCACGGTAGAGAGCGGCGCCGCGACGTAGAATGGGACGTTGTTTATGTGCGCGGCGACGGCGACCATGTAGGTGCCGATCTTGTTGGCCACGTCCCCGTTGGCGGCGATGCGGTCGGCCCCGACTATGACGCAGTCGACTTCGCCCGCCTTCAAAAAGTGGCCGGCCATGCTGTCTGTAATCAATGTGACGGGGATGTCGTCGCGCGCCAGCTCCCAGGCCGTCAACCGCGCGCCCTGGAGGAAGGGCCTGGTCTCGTCGGCCAGGACTCTTACGCGCTTGCCCGCCTCGACCGCCGCGCGTATGACGCCGAGCGCTGTGCCGAACCCCGCCGTCGCAAGCGCCCCCGCGTTGCAGTGGGTCAGGACCGTGGCGTTATCCGGTATCAGGTCGGCCCCGAACTGGCCCATGCGGCGGTTGCTCTCTATGTCTTCGCGGTGGATCGCGCGGGCCTCTTCGACGAGCAGGAATTTTATTCTGTCGATGGGAGCCCCTTCGCGCCGCGCGTGATTAAATGCCCAGCGCATGCGCTCGACGCCCCAGAAGAGGTTTGCCGCCGTAGGCCGCGTTTGAGATATTCGCTTGCAGATGCGCTCGAAATCCTGTTCGAACTCTTCCATAGTTTGCGCCGTGGAGACCTTTGCGCCGATCGCCACACCCATGGCCGCCGCCACGCCGAGCGCGGGGGCGCCGCGCACGACCATCTCTTCGATGGCGCGGGCTACCTCTTCATGAGTTTTGAAGACGGGGTATATTTCCTGGGTAGGCAGCCGCCGCTGATCGATCATCACGACGCCTTCGTCTGTCCATTCGATAGTCTTTATCATCCGAACATTGATAATATCGAACAGATCGGCAGCTTGGCAACAAGCGTATCAACCAGGGGTCATTCAGTTCTTCCCGTTATTATCTTTCCGTCCGTCTGCAACGCAACGGCGACAAGCTTTTGATGGCGCTTTTGAAAGGGTCATAACCCGGCGAAGAAAACCCTTGCGGCGCGTGCGGCCGGGCATTACGATGGGCTTGATTGCTCCCAGGACCCAGCAATTATACCAACAGGCGAACATTGGGTAACGATACTTTATGAACCCCTTCCCGGTCACGGACACTTTCGCAATCAGCAGCCTGATCGATTCTCTCCCCGCGATAGTCTACGTGTGCGAGCCCGAGCCGCCTTACCGGATGATTTACATAAGCCAGGCAATCGAGTCGCTCGGCTATGGCGCGGACATGTGGTTGAGCAGGCCCGGCATGCGCATGCAGGCGATTCACGAAGACGACCGCGGCCGCGTTATCAGCGAGGCCGAACAGGCGCGCGCTTCGGGGATGGATGCGGAGAGCGAATACAGGGTGATCGGGAGCGGCACGGTCATAGAGTACGGCGGCAGAAAAGCGGTGATGACCATCACGCGCGACGTGACGGAGATCAAGCGGTTGCAGCAACAGCTCATACAGTCGGAGAAGCTCGCCGCTTTGGGCCAGCTCGTCTCGGGGATGGCGCACGAGCTGAACAACCCGCTCACAAGCGTGCTCGGGCACACGCAACTGTTGCTTGAGCGCGCATCGCTCGACGCGCACGCGACCGAGCAGCTTGAGTTAGTAGGCGCGGAGGCGGACCGCGCGCGTCGAGGTCGTGATAGCGGACAACGGGCCTGGCGTACCGCCGGAGATCGTAGAAAAACTCTTCGACCCGTTCTTCACCACGAAGCCCGTAGGGAAGGGCACGGGCCTGGGCCTGTCGATCAGTTACGGGATCATAAAAGAGCACGACGGCGCGATCAGGGTCGAGAGCGAAACGGGCCGCGGCGCGCGGTTCATCATCAAGCTGCCGGTCAAGCCGCGCTTTAATCAATAACGCCGTTCGCTAATTGCATCCACTTTCACATTCCTAATACAACTTAACGAGTCGTTAGATGCCTGTGGGTCCCACACAGAGCTTGCTTCGTAGCCTGAGAACTGGAAGAATCAATTCGGAATCACAGGGATACATCATGATGGAGCGGGAGAATGAGTAAACAAGACATTATAGAGAATGAAGAAACCGCATTGCTCAATGATTTGATCCGACAGCAGCAAGTCTCTCCAATAAATAATCTTGATGAGATTTCCAGCCTATGGCCCGCTGACGATGATCCCGATCTACTGTTAGAATACTTGCTGAATGAGAGAATTGAGCGACGTCAGCTAGACCGGAAAGAGAACTGATGCGCATGAGTACAGTTCTGCTTGATACAACAGTAGCCAGTCTGCTTCACCCGAAAAAGAAGAACAGCACACTTCGGGAAAGATACGAACCTGAGATGCAGAATCAAATCCTGGCGCTAAGTTTCCAGAGCGTGGCTGAACTTTGGTTATGGGCGGAAGAGAATAACTGGGGCACAAAGCAGCGCGACGGATTAACAGTGTTTATTCAAAGATTCTTGATAATTCCTTATGATGCTGAGTTAGCTAAGGTGTGGGCCAAAGTAGAAAGACACTGCAAAAGGATAGGACGACGTATAGAATCGGGAGACGCTTGGATAGCAGCAACGGCAGTTCGTTACAAGATACCTCTATTGACACATGATCGAGATCACGTAGGGTTGAATTATCCCGACCTCCGAGTGATTTCCTATGTTTGAATGAAGGTGGTAACGAGGGAGGCATCTAACAAGCGCATGCAGCGGAGGCCGCGAAGCGAGTCTCGCATGAATCTACCAATATCGTTCGCGGCCCCGCTGATGCGCGGCGTTAGAGACTACTTACCAACCGGACATAAATCTAAGCCGGCGCTAAGAGTAGTCTGAAAAACAAGAGATTGACATATTTTAGAGGATAGAAGTATCTTAACGGGTGTTTTAGCTCTTTCTTTTAATGTTACGCCTGGCGACGAATTATCCACAGAAAGAAAAGAGGAATAATGATATGCCGATTGATTTAGCCCTGCTGGCGACAACTGTTGTTGGCTCATTTCTCGTCCCCTATGTAAAACTCGGCGCCGAAAAGATTGCTGAGGGATTAACCGGGAAGTTAAGCGAAGCTGCCACGGATGAGGTTTCCGGGCTCACCAAGAAGATTTGGAATCGTGTGAAGACCGCCTTTAGCTCAGAGGGGGAGCAATTTACCCTGTCGCAACTGAATGAGAATCCGGACGCGGCCAAGCCTTTGGTTGAGACCATTCTAAAGAAAAAACTTGAGCAAGACCCGAAGCTGGCTGAAGAGTTGGAACAACTCGTCAATGCACCTGTCGCGGGCGGCTCAAGTACAGGCGCGCAGATTATGAATGCGTATATCGCCAGTATAATCGATCTTAGTAATGCAAACTTTTCGGGTTCGCATGGAGTAGAGATCACAGGGGTGAAGGTCGGGGAATTGCCAGACCCTGCGAGCCCACAGCGGCCGGACTCCTCCAGAAAGCGCGGAACTGAAGAGGATCATAAATGAACAGGCATTTGTTTTTTGGACGAATTGGTTGAACTCCAAAAGAGATCATGGCAGATACGAGTTTTGATCCCAAGAGATTCATTGATCGGGAGAGCGAGCAGGAGCGTTTTGAGGAGTTGCTGAGATTTGAAACTCCCGTTCGCATATTAGCCATACGCGACACCGGCGGCATGGGCAAGAGTCACCTGCTAGAAAAGTTTCAACACCGCTGTCGTACCGGAAGGCCACGAACACCCATCAGCTTGATTGCCCTGGACCAACTGCCAGACTATTCGCCCTTTTTTTTGGTAAAAATGATTGCCGAACACCTGGATGCTCTTAATATAAGGCTCGAGAATTTTACAAGGTATGAGAACGCCCGACAATCCGCTGATTTTAGACTAATAAGTTCTTCAATAGACCTTCGAGGCGCGAATTTCGGTGGCGCTTCGGATGTAACCATAGCCGGAACGGTCTTTAGAGATACCACTATTAGCAATGTTAACCTTCCAAGTCAGGCAACTAATCTGAATCCGGATCAGGAAAAAACCGCGCGCGAAGTCGTCATTGGATCTTTCTTTGATGATTTGCAGAAGTATTGTAATAAACAGCCCATCGTAATCATGCTCGATTCCTATGAGAAATGTGACCCCGGCTTGCAAAAATGGATCGTGAACCATCTGCTGGAAAAATACTTCTTCAGCGGGTTCTTGCAGTCCTGCCGCCTGGCGCTGATAATCGCCGGGCGAGAACTTCCCCCATTCGATTCTCGATGGTCGGAAGAGGATTGCGATAAAACTGTGAAATCGATCAACGGGCTCCGGAAATGGGAGAAGAAACATGTTGAGGAATTCCTGCGCGTTCATGGGTTTCCATATGAGCAGCCAGACGTGGACGCTTTCTACAGGCTGATTGAGCGCGGAATTCCGCCCTCCGAAGTAATACAGCTAATGCAGACTTACTTAGTCTCTAAATGAGCTCAACTATGACCGATCAGCCTCTTCAAAGTAACCTGTCAGCAACTATCGAAGCGCTATTGTCTGACGATGTCGGCCACGATGAATTCGCATTGCGAGTCTTCAACCTGAGCTACGAGAAAACAAAAGCAGCCGACCCGGAGCTGGCCGAGGCTATGCGATACTGCGCAATCCCTGACCGTTTCGACGCCGAGATCATAGGCGTTCTTCGGGGTGCGCCCAAAGCGTACAAGAAGAATCAACGCTTATTAGAAGCGATTAAATCATTCCAGTTTGTTTTAACCCGCAAGGATGGTCACTACGTTTATCATGACAACACACGCGATGCGCTCTTAAAGGAGTGGAAGTCAGCCGGCAATGCAGAGCAATTCAAATTGCTGAAGCAAAGACTGGTGAGTTTTTACAGAGAGAAAGGGCAGCAGCGGCATCTTCAGCGACGATACAGAGCGGCGCTCGCGGACTATAACCGCGCGCTCAAATTAGCGCCCGGAGACGGAGGTCTGCACCACACGTTAGGGGTCATTCATTTTCAATTGGACGATTATAAAGCGGCGATATCCAATCTAGACGTGGCCATCAAATCTGAGCCCGATAATAGCCTTAATTATGAATTGCGGGGGATGGCTCATACCCATTTGCAGATGTACGACGAAGCCATATCTGATCTCACGCGGGCGATTAAACTAGAGCCCAAAGCCAAATTCAGTTATTACTGGCGTGGGGTAGCTCACTACGAAACGCAGAAGTATAAAAAGGCCCTGGCGGACCTCAATAAGAGCATCGAGCTTAAGCCTCACTTTAGTATGGAATATTGCCAGCGCGGGGCGACCCTTTTCGAGTTAAAAGATGCTAAAGCCGCGTTATCTGATCTTGCAAAAGCTATCAGGTTGAGCCCCGAAGCGGCCCTGCCCTATCAACTGAGGGGAGCTATTCTCTACAGGATGAGAGGATTTGAAGCCGCTTTAACTGATTTCACAAAAGCTATTCAATTAGAGCCTAGAAAAGGAATCCATTATCACTGGCGCGGGACCACATATTACCAATTGGAAGATTACAAAAAGGCGTTGCGCGATCTGAATAAGGCCATCAAGCTAGGCCCCGAAAGAGGCCTCGACTATCATTGGCGTGGCGCCGTTTATGTTCAGTTGAGCGAAAACGAGAAGGGCTTATCAGATCTGAGTAAAGCAATAGAGTTGGGTTTTGGCGAAAGTATAAATTATTACTGGCGCGGGATAGCTCACTACCAGTTGCAGGACTACAAAAAAGCCCTGGCGGACTTCGCTAAAGCTGTCGAGCTGGAACCTAACATCAGTCATGTTTATTACTGGCGTGGACTGACGTACTTGAGTACGCATGAATACTCCGCCGCCTTCCAGGACCTTAAGAACGCATGCAAGCTTGACGCTGAGAAGAGGCATCCCACATTCTGGCGCGGAGTAGCAAATCATTTTAGCGGATCGATCCGACGCGCGCAGTCAGATTGGGACAGAGCTGCACTCCCGGCTGAAGGTGAATCAGACGCTCGCGAAAGGTACAGGGTGTTGGCGAAAGTAGCGCTGATTAACGCTCGACAAGACGAAGCCCGGAAGCACTATGGCCGAGCATTTAAGCGAGCTCGGCGGAGTAAGATGTCAGTCGAATACAGCTATCTGGAGTTACTTGTTCGTCTGTTCCCATCTCGCGATGATATTCGCGAAGTCAAGAATTGGTTCAGCTCGTCCTTGCTAAAGAAGAAGGCGTAGCTTCCGAGCCCGCTGATGCGAGTAGATAGACTCTCTAAACGCGAAGATCGACCGTCGGCAAAAACTTGGGCGGGCGGCGAAGATTAGTTGCCTGCTCGAAAGCGTAAGCAAGCTTTATCAACGTAGGCTCGCTGTAGGCGCGGCCGAAAAACGAGATGCCTACGGGCAGGCCGAAGATGTACCCCGCCGGCACGTTGATGTTCGGGTAACCCGCGACGGCCGCGGGCGTAGAGCTAGCGCCCGCAAAATGGTCCCCGTTTATCAGGTCCGTAGGCCAGGGCGGCCCCCCAGTTGGCGCGACAAGCGCGTCAAGGTTGTGCTTTAACATCACCGCGTCGATCCCTTCGGCCCTTGAGAGCCGAAGGTTTTTCGCGAGCGCCAGCTTATACGCTTTGCTCGTCAGCGGCCCCTTGGCCTCCGCCCGAATCATTATCTCCTGGCCGAAGTAAGGCATCTCCTTCTCTCTGTTCTTCTCGTTGAACTCGATCACATCTTTGAGCGACTTGACGCGCGCTTGCGGGCCGAGCGAGGCGAGGTAACTGTTCAGGTCGGCTTTGAACTCGTAGAGCAAGACCTCGAACTCCGAGTCGTCGAACTTCCCCGCGGTCGCAACGTCGGCGGGGTCTATGATGACGGCGCCCTGCCGCTTCATCTCGTCTATCGCGGCCCCGATCAGCCCGTCGACCTTTTCGCTGAAGCCGAAGAACTTGCGGGCGACGCCGACGCGTGCGCCGCGAAGCCCGTTTGCGTCTAAGAACTTTGTGTAATCGGTGAACGATTTTCCGCGGCTCTGCTCGGTCACGGGGTCGCGCGAGTCTATGCCCGTCAGCGCGCCTAACAGAACGGCGGCGTCGGTGACCGTGCGGGCCATAGGCCCGGCCGTGTCCTGACTGTGCGCAATCGGGATGATCCCCGACCGGCTGACCAGCCCTAGCGTAGGCTTGATGCCGACGATCGAGTTTGCAGATGACGGGCAGACTATCGAGCCGTCCGTCTCGGTCCCCACGGCCGCGGCCGCGAGGCTTGCGGCGATGGCCGCGCCCGAGCCCGAGCTTGAGCCGCAAGGGTTGCGGTCCAGCACGTAAGGGTTGCGCGTCTGGCCGCCGCGCCCGCTCCACCCGCTCGTCGAGTGAGTCGAGCGGAAATTCGCCCACTCGCTCAAGTTCGTCTTGCCTAGTATGACCGCCCCCGCTTCGCGAAGGCGCGCGGCGATGAAGGCGTCTTTCGCGGGGCGAGAGCCTTCGAGCGCCAGCGAGCCCGCGGTCGTCGTCATGCGGTCGGCGGTGTCTATGTTGTCTTTGATAAGAACCGGGATGCCGTGCAGGGGCGAGCGCGCGCCTTTCGCCTTGCGCTCTTTGTCTAACGCGTCGGCAATATCCGCGGCTTCGGGGTTGATCTCGATGACAGAGTTGATTGACGGGCCTCGGCGGTCTATCTCTTCGATGCGCTCCAGGTATTTCTCTGCGATCGCGCGCGCAGTGTACTTACCGCTCTGCATCCCGCGCTGAAGCTCGGCGATCGAGACCTCTTCCAGCTCGAACGGCTTTACGGCCGGCGTCTCGCTTGAGGCCGAGCTGACCACCGGCGCGGCCGTAGCCAGAATGCTCGACTGCAAGAAAGCCCTTCGCTTCATCCGCGACCTGGAAATCTTTTTATCCCCACTCTTTTTCATGGCCGTCCTCTCCGGTGATCCGTTGTTGATTGGAAACGCACACTGGCAAGCGATCTGCGCGTAATGTTAAGATTCTTCGTTGCTCAACGCAACACAATTTTGCCCTGAAGCATGCGAGACCGGTTTATGCGAGCGCACGTAGTCACATTCGGCTGCCAGATGAACGAGTACGACACTCACGCCATTCAATCTGAGCTGGCCGGCATAGGGTACTCATTCGTAGACGATTTTCGCGAGGCAGACCTCGTGTTAGTCAACACGTGCGCCGTGCGCGGCAAGCCCGTCGAGAAGGCCCAGACGCTGCTCGGCGAGCTGAGGAAAGAGAAGCACCGCCGCGGCCTCACCATCGGCCTGATGGGCTGTCTTGCGCAACTGCCCGAGGGCCGGAGGATGGGCCGGAAATTCGGCGTCGACATAATGCTCGGCCCCGGCGCGATCACCGAGATCGTGCCCGCGATCACGCGCGGCAAGTACCAGTCATTCGACTTCAAGCGCGAGCTTCAATTCTATTCGCCGCCGCCGCCCGCGGGCGCGGTCACGGCGCACCTGACCATCATGCGCGGGTGCAATCACCGCTGCACTTATTGCATAGTCCCGGCGACCCGCGGCCCAGAGGTCTCGCGCCCCGCCGAAGACATCATCAACGAAGCCCGCGCCCTGAAAGATGCGGGCGTCCAGGAAGTGACCCTGCTCGGGCAGAACGTAAACTCGTATGGGATGCAGCCGGGCACGGGCGCTCGCCGCGCGCTGATAGACGGTTACCCGTCGTTTGCAGAGTTGCTCAGGATGGTCGGCCGCGTAGGCATCCCCCGCGTCCGCTTCGTCACTTCGCACCCGGTCAATTTTGACGACGAGATAATCGAAGCCATTGCTGACACGCCGGCTGTCTGCCGCTACATACACCTGCCCGTGCAGTCCGGGTCGAACCGCGTGCTCAAGCGCATGGCGCGAGAGTACACGCGCGAGTTTTATCTCGACCGGGTCGCGATGATCCGCCGCCTCTTACCCGACGCGACCATCTCTACGGACATCATCGCAGGCTTTCCCGGCGAGACCGAAGAGGACTTCGACGAGACGCTCTCGCTCTACCGCGAGGTCCGTTACGACATGGCTTACATGTTCATCTATTCGGAGCGGGAGGGGACGCCCGCGGCGGTCCATTTCCAAGACGTTGAACGCAAGGTCAAGGTTGAACGCCTGTCGAGGCTGATCGAGCTTTCGAAGCAGGTCTCTTTCGAGCAGAACCAGAGATGGGTGGGCCGCGAAGTCGAAGTGTTGATCAAAGGCGCGGCCGAAGAAGAAGGTTTCGTGCAGGGCCACACGGCGGGCAATCACGTGGCTATGGTTCAAGCCTCGCTCGCGACGGGCGTACACAAAGCCGTGGTCGCGCACGCCACTCCGAACCGCCTCTACTGCACGGCGGAGTCGCCCGTCGGCGGCCCTTTGCCTATGGCAAGAGGCCGCAGCTTGAGAGTCATCTCGCGGTAGTGGTGTAAAAGCGTGTTGATGGCGACATTGTAGGGGCCATGGCGCGACCCGTCAGAACGGGTTCCCCGGCGCTTCGCGCGGCGCGGGCTTGTCCCCGCCCGGATTCCCGAAGGCAATGATTGGTATTTGTTATCAGATCATTTCGCTTGCTTCGTAATCCTTCATCGAGCTTCGCTCGATCCGGGCGGGGACAAGCCCCGCCCCTACAGATGATTTGCAACAGCCCTGTTCTTGAACAGGGTCAGATTAAAGTGCTATATTGATCTGTCTTGAAAAAGCAGTGGCTGTAAGCAATAAACATCTTTATAACAGGAGGAAGAGATGGCACAGGATGAAAGCACATCGGTAGCTGAGAAACTGACATTCTTACTCGTCGGCGCGGGGCTGGGGGCGACGCTCGCGCTGTTGTTCGCTCCGAAATCGGGCCGCGAGCTGCGCGGCGACATTGCCGATTACACGAAGCGCGGGATGGACGCCGCCGGCGAAGGGGCTCGCCAGGTAGGCGAGCGCGCGTCGGAGCTTTATGACTCGGGTCGCGGCCGCGTGGCCGAAGTCTACGGCGCGGCCCGCGAGCGGGTCGTAAGCGGCGCGGAGGTCGTCTCCGACGTGGCCGCGCGCCAGAAAGAGCAGTTCGCCGCGGCGCTCGAAGCCGGCAAACAGGCCTACCGCGAGGAGAAGCGCAAGGCGGGCGAGGTAGGCAGCGCCGCGGTCGAAGGCGGGGAAGCCTAAACGTAGAAGGTGACTTTCGCGTGTCACGCGCCCGCTTGATCTTTCGCGATCAGGCGCACCCCTAACCGCAGAGGGCGCGTTGAGCTTTCCGGCAGGCAGGCGCGGCACAGACATTGGCCGCGCCTTTTCACGCTTGATTCTACGCCGGTAGAGAAGCTTGTGAAGATTCCCTTGTGTTCGGCAAGGAGGGCTTCTTGGAACCACCAAATTACTTTTACATTATTGTCTCGGTCGCGGCGGTCGTCATCACGCTGAGCTTTATCATACAGGCGGCGATGTTCATCTTCATCAACTCGTCGATAAAGAAGCTGATAGCGCTGGCCGCTTCCGTGCAGGCGAAGGTGGAGCCTATCATAGTTAAGGCCGAGCCGATCGTCGAGAAGGTCGGCCCCGTGATAGACCAGGTGCAGACGACGATAACCAACGCCAAAGGGACCGTCGACCGCATCAGCGCGCAAGCCGCCGAGACTTTCGATAAGGTCGCGGTCGAAACGCGCGCGGTCGCGGCGGCGATCTCTACGACTTCGCTAGAGATCACCAACCTCACGAAGCATCAGGTCGAGCAGCTCTCGCTCGTCATAGACCAGACGACGGCCGCCATACAGCGCCAGCTCGTGCAGATCGACCAGTTGCTCACGCGCACGCAGGACCGCGTAGAGTACACGACCATAGAGGTGCAGGCCACCGTGCTTGAACCCGTGCGCGAGGTGTCGGCCCTGTTGGTGGGCTTGCGCCGCACGCTCGACGTTCTGTTCGGGCGCGACCGCAAGCAGATAGACCAGGCATACCAGGACGAAGAACTGTTCATTTGAACCGGCTGCCCGCCCGTAGCTTCCGTGACCGGCGGGCAGCCAACTTTCGCGGCACCTGGCTCTCGAAGGCGGGAGTCAGGTGCCTTTTACGTAGTCCTGAGTAGAAAGTCCTGAGTCCTGAGTGAAAGAAAAAATACTCAGGACTCAGCACTCAGGACTCAGCACTGAGGATTTTATGTCGACCGAGACGCCGTTAGATTTGAAGGCAACCGTGAACCTGCCGAAGACCAGCTTCGCGCAGAAAGCTAACCTGACGCAGCGCGAGCCGGAGCGGTTGAAGCGCTGGCGCGAGATGGGGCTTTACGGCGAGATACGCCGCGCGCGCGCGGGCCGCGCGCTGTTCGTGCTCCACGACGGGCCGCCTTACGCCAACGCCGACATCCACATCGGCACGGCGATGAATAAAATTCTGAAAGACTTCGTCGTCAAATCGCACGCGATGCTGGGATACGACGCGCCTTACGTGCCGGGTTACGATTGCCACGGTCTGCCTATCGAGAATTACGTCGACAAGAAACTCGGCGCGAAGAAGGCGCAGATGAGCCCCGTCTCGATCCGCCGCGCCTGCCGCGAGCACGCCGCTTATGCGCTCAAGCGGCAGACGCGAGACTTCGCGCGGCTCGGGGTGTTCGGCGAATGGGACGACCCCTACTTGACTATGTCGAACGATTACGAAGCCGAGACGGCCCGGCTTTTCGGCAAGTTCGTCGCGCGCGGCTACGTCTACAAAGGCGCGCGGCCAGTCTATTGGTGCATACACGACCAGACGGCGCTGGCCGAGGCCGAGGTCGAATACAAAGAGCACACGAGCCCCTCGATCTACGTAAAGTTTCCGCTCCCCGCCGATCAGGTGCGCGAGCTCGAAGCGCGCATAGGTAATAGCTCTATCACCGACACGGGCAAACCGGCCTCCGTCTTGATATGGACGACGACGCCGTGGACGCTCCCGGCCAACCTCGGCATAGCCGTAAACCCGAATTTCGATTACGCGGCGATGGAGGTCGGCGATGACATCTACATCGTCGCTCACGATCTGGTGCAGGCGGTGGCCGAAAAATGCGGGATGGGCGAGCCCCGCGTCGTCGCGAGGTTCTCCGGCGCGTTGCTCGACGGGCTCCGTGCGCGCCACGCATGGATCGACAGGCCGTCGCTTTTGATGGTGGGCGAGCACGTCACCTTGGGCGGCGAGGCCGACGCAGAGACGGAGCTTGACGTTTCCGAGGCGCAGAAGAGATCTACGGGCAAGTCCGGCACGGGCTGCGTGCACACCGCGCCCGGCCACGGCCACGACGACTTCGTCATAGGGCAGCAGTACCGCGACCGCCTCGCCCCGATCTACGCGCAGCTCAGCCAGGAGGGCGCGCTCGCTGGGCAGAGCGAAGGGGCATGGGTCTACTGCCCGGTCGATAACTCCGGGCGGTTCACAAGCGATGTCGAGCGCTTCGCCGGGATGCAGGTCTTCGAGGCTAACCGCCCGATAGTCGAGTTCCTGCGAGAGGGCGGCGCGCTGGTCTTCACGGAAGATTACGCGCACCGCTACCCGCACTGCTGGCGCTGTCACAACCCCGTGATCTTTCGCGCGACGCCGCAGTGGTTCATCTCGATGGACCGCGCGGGCGAAGGCGTCGAGCCTTTGCGCGAGGGCGCTCTGCGCGAGGTCGAGCGCGTCAACTGGGTCCCGGCATGGGGCCGCGACCGCATGCGAAACATGTTCGCGGGGCGGCCGGACTGGTGCGTCTCGCGCCAGAGGGTGTGGGGGGTGCCGATACCGGCATTCTACTGCGACTCGTGCGGCGAGACGATCATCGACCCGGAGGTGATCGACCACGTCTCGGAGATCTTTAAGCGGGAGACGGCCGACTCCTGGTACGCGCGCGAGCCGGAGTACCTGTTGCCCGAAGGCTTCGCGTGCCCGAAATGCAGCGGCACGAATTTCAGGAAAGACCAGGACATACTCGACGTGTGGTTCGACTCGGGCTCGTCATCGCTCGCCGTGCTTGAGCGCGAGCGGGGCCTGCCCTGGCCCGCCGACGTTTACCTGGAAGGGCCGGACCAGTACCGCGGCTGGTTCAACTCTTCTCTGATGGTGGCGCTCGCCGCTCACGGCCAGGCCCCGTACAGGACGGTCATCACGCACGGCTGGACCGTCGACGGCGAAGGCCACGCGATGCATAAGTCGCGCGGCAACTCGATCTCGCCCAACGAAGTCGCCGACACGCTCGGCGCGGAGATAATCAGGCTCTGGGTCGCCTCTTCGGATTTCACAGAGGACGTGCGGCTGTCGGACGAGATATTGAAGCGGCTCGTCGACGCGTATCGTAAGCTTCGCAACACGGCGCGCTACGCACTTGGTAACCTCTTCGACTTCGACCCCGAGCGCGACCGCGTCGAGCGTGATGAGATGTGGGAGATAGACCGCTGGGCGATGGCGGCGACCGACGAAGTCGCGCGCAAAGTCGTCGACGCCTACAGGCGATTCGAATACACCACGGTCTATCACACGCTCTACAACTACGCGACGGTGACGCTTTCGGCCGTCTACATAGACATACTCAAAGACCGCCTCTACACCTCCGCGCCGAAATCCGAGGGCCGCCGCAGCGCGCAGACCGCGCTCTACGAGATCGTAGACCGCTTCGCCCGCATGCTCGCCCCGATACTGGTCTTCACGGCCGACGAGATCTGGGAGAACCTGCCGGGCCGGCGCGCGGCCTCCGTCCACATAGCCGAGTTCCCGGAAGCGCCGGCGGAACCTGACAGGGAGTTGCTGGCGCGATGGGAGCGGATTTTTGAAGTCCGCTCGGCCGCGCAGAAGGTTCTCGAAGAGAAGCGCAACGAGAAGCTGATCGGCGCGTCGCTTGAGGCGAGCGTCAGAATCCATGCGCGCGGAGAGACTCTCGATCTTCTCCGCGAGTACGAAGACCAGTTGGCGACGATTCTCATCGTATCGCAGGTAGAGCTTGTCGAGTCGGCGGCGGACGGTCTGATGATCGAAGTCGAGCACGCTGCGGGCGCGAAGTGCGAGCGGTGCTGGAACTGGTCAGAGAGCGTGGGCCAGGACCCGCGCTATCCTACGTTGGACGCGCGCTGCGTCCGCCAGGTGGAAGAAGGATGGGGAGGAGCTAAAGCCTCATGAGTTCAGAAGCAGTCGGCACCAACACGGGCGCGGGCAAGCTCTGGTATCTGACGATCACCGTGCTGGTCCTGGCGCTCGACCAGCTCACGAAACTGTGGGTTTCCAGGGAACTGTATCCTGACGGCGAGATCAGCCTGATCGACGGCTTTCTGAAGATCAGCTACACGGAGAACCCCGGCATAGCCTTCGGCATGTTGAGCGAGGGGAACGTGAAATGGCTTCTGGTGGCCGTTTCCGCGGTGGCGATAGCGATCGTCATCTTCTACCTGATGCGGACGGCGGCCTCAAACAGCCTGCTGCTGTGGTCGCTGGCGCTGCTGGCCGCGGGGATTTCTGGCAACCTGATAGATCGCATTCGCATGGGCCGCGTGATAGACTTTATAGAGGTCTATTACAAGAATTTTCACTGGCCGGTCTTTAACGTCGCCGACACGGCCATAAGCATAGGCGCGGCGCTGATGGCCATCGAGCTGTTCTTCTCGTCGGCGCCGCGCAAGGCAACTCCCGAAGAGCTGAAGGAGTCTCCTGTTGAAGAAAGTCCTGAGTCCTGAGTGCTGAGTGCTGAGTAAGAACAAGAGCGCGTTGTTGTTCTTACTCACTCAGGACTCAGGACTCAGGACTCAGGACTCGAAAGATGTTTCCAGAGCTTTTTAAGATACCCGGCACCAGCATCACTATCCACACCTACGGATTTCTGCTCGCGGTCGCTTTCATACTCGCGCTGTGGTTGACGGCGCGGCTGGCGGCCCGCGACGGCTTGCCTAAGAACCGCGTCTATGACCTGGGCCTCTACATACTCCTTTCGGCGCTGGTCGGGGCGAAAGTCGTCATGCTCATTACAGAGTGGAACGAGCCCGGCGGCGGGTGGCGTCGGGTCTTTTCGCTCGACCTTCTAAGCTCGGGCGGGGTCTTTTACGGCGGCCTGCTGTTCGCGCTGGTGACGAGCGTGCTTTTGGTGCGCCTCTACAAGCTGCCGTGGCGCAAGTCCGCCGACGCCTTCGCGCCCGGCATAGCGCTGGGCCACGCGATAGGCCGGCTCGGCTGTTTTTCGGCGGGGTGCTGCTGGGGCAAGCCGACCGATTCATGGATAGGGGTCCGTTTTACGGAGAAGGCGAGCGAGCTGACGGGCGTCCCCATAGATTCGGCGCTCATACCTACGCAGTTGATAGAGGCCGTTGTCAACCTGCTGATCTTCGCCTTCATGTTGTGGCTCACCCGGCGTCGGCGTTTCGAAGGGCAGGTGATATTCACCTACCTGATGGTCTACTCGGTGGCGCGGTTCATCATAGAGTTCTGGCGCGCGGACCCGCGCGGCGGGATGTTCGGGCTTTCGACCTCGCAATTGATCTCGGTCGTCATGTTCCCGCTGGCGTTGCTGTTGATGATCTACTACTCGCGGCGCGACAAGGACAGGAGCCAGGAGCCTGAGCTTGGTAGTCCGAAAGCCTCCCCTCTGCCTGAGTCTTGAGCCTCAAAAAGTGAGCACCGAAGTTCAGCTATTAACTATCACAGAGGAAGCCGCCGGCCAGCGCATAGACGCTTTCCTCGCCTCGCGCATCGGCGAGATCAGCCGCACGAGAATTCAGCGGGCCATCGAAGACGGCGACGTGGTCGTAGGCTCGCGCACGGTCAAGCCCAGCTACCGCCTTCGCGCGGGCGATCAGGTGGAGATAGACCTGCCCGACCCGCCCGCCGTGGAAGTGGCCGCCGAAGCCATTCCTATCAAGATCGTTTATGAAGACGACGACCTCGTAGTCGTCGATAAGCCCGCCGGGATGGTCGTACACCCCGGCGCTGGCGTGGAGTCGGGCACGCTCGTAAACGCGCTCGTCTATCATTTCAACGAGCTTTCCGGTAAGGCGGGCGCCATCCGGCCAGGCATAGTCCACCGCATAGACAAAGAGACTTCCGGGTTATTGGTCGTCGCCAAAAACGACCTGGCGCACGAGCGTCTGTCGGACCAGTTCCGCGACCGCGCGGTCTTCAAGCTCTACGTCGCGCTCGTCTACGGGCGGCTCTCTTCCGAGCGCGGCGAGATCGAGGCGCGCATAGGTCGCAGCCCGCACAACCGCACGCGCATGTCCGTCCTCAGAGGGGGCGCGGGCCGCACGGCCCACACCCTGTTTGAAGTGGCCGACCGGTTCGCTCAGTTCACGCTCGTCCGCGCGCAGATAAAGACCGGCCGCACGCATCAGATCCGCGTCCACCTGGCGCACATAGGCCACCCCGTCGTGGGCGACGCGACTTACGGCGGCGGGCGCGAAAACTCCGTCCTGGACCACGCCATAAAGCGAGAGATAAAGGCATTAGGCCGCCACTTCCTCCATTCATACGAGATGGCTTTCACGCATCCACGCAGCGGCGAGCGGCTGGGGTTCCGCTCGGAGCTGCCCGCGGAGCTGGCGCGCTTTCTGGCCGAGTTGAAGTGATTCAGCTTGTCACATCATCCGGCCGCCAACTATAATTTTAAGTGGCTAAAGCATCTGAGGATAATACCCGTTGCATCAGACCCACATGTCCGGAGGTTCCCTGAAAGTGATTAAGCGAGCTCTATCGACTGCGCTGTTAACTGTTACTGTCTTTATGTTGGTCGTCGCGCCCGCAGTCGCGCAGAAGCCCGCCGAAAGGCCGAGGGCGCAGACGCGGCAGAATGACGATACCAAGATCGGCGTCACCACGGTCCGCCTGCCGATAACCGTGAAAGAGAAGAGCAAGTTTGTCACGGGCCTGGTCGAGGGTAATTTCGAGGTCTACGAGGACAGCAAGCGGCAGAAGATAGACAAGTTCATCTCGCCGAGCGAGCTCCCGCTGAACATCGCCGTCTTGATGGACACCAGCAACAGCGTCAAGCTCAAGCTGCCGTTTGAGAAGGACGCGGCCGAAGACTTCGTCGCGACGGTCACCAAGTATCGCAAGAGCGATCAGGTGTTGTTTGCCACTTTCGATTCGGAGGTAGAGCTTCATCAGGATTTCACGGACGCGCAGGAGCCTTTGATACGCGCGATACGCAAGGTCAAGGCGGGCGGGGTCACGCGGCTGTATGACGGCGTCTACCGCGTGATCGAAGAGAAGATGGCGAACCTCCAGGGGTCGGACGCGCGCCGCATCATAGTGATTCTCTCCGACGGCAACGACACGGCGAGCGAGCGGTCGCTGAAAGAAGCGATCGAGATGGCCCAGCGTTACGACGTTACGGTCTTCGGCATCAGCACGAAGAACTTCAGGGGGATCACCAGCGGCACCACGGAGACGGTAGACGACAAGGAGCTGCGCCAGCTTTGCGAGCAGACGGGCGGGCAGGTCTTCCTGCCTTCGCAGAAGATCGAGCTGTTCCGCGCCTTCAGCCAGGTGGCGCAGGACCTGCGCCAGGAGTACGTGATCTTCTACACGCCGCAGAACCAGAATAAGACCGGCAAGCGCCGCGAGATTAAAGTAAAGCTCGTCCGCGCCGACGGGCGTCTGTATCACAAGCAGGGCTATGTCTTCTAAGAAGTCCTGAGTCCTGAGTGCTGAGTCCTGAGTGAGGGCAATTACTCAGCACTCAGGACTCAGGACTTTGGAAGGGCTGGAGATGATATGAAGTTATTGATAGCGATAATCGCGCTCACAGCGCTGCTCGTGCCGGCCTTCGCCGCTCAGAAGGCGAAGCCGGGGCAGAAGCCTTCTCCGAGTCAGGCCAAGCCGCAAGATAAACAACAGCCTAAGGACGACGACATCGCCGAGGGCGACGAGGCCGTGAGGCTGGGGACGGACCTGGTCAACCTGCTCTTCACCGCCGTCGACCGCAACAACCGCGTCGTAAACGACATCCGCCAGGAAGAGATCACCGTGCTCGAAGACGGACGGCCGCAGCAGCTCTTCACCTTCAAGCGCGAATCGACGCTGCCGATAAACATAGCCATTCTCATGGACCTGTCGGGCAGCCAGGAGTACACCTTCCCGCAGGAGAAGATGGCCGCAAGCCAGTTCCTGCGCTCCGTCATACGCCCCGGCCGCGACTCGGCGGCGATACTGACGTTTCAAGACGACGTGGAACTGGCGCAGGGGCTCACGTCTAAGATCGACAACCTCAACCGCGCGCTCGATTCGATCCAGTACTCGCGCAGGTTCGGCAACACGAGCACGCGCCGCCAGGCAACGGCGCTTTACGACGCGGTCTTCATCACGGCCGATGAGGTGCTGGCGCGCGACCCTTACCGCAGCGCGATGACCGACGAAGCCGTGACGCGGAGGGCGATAATTCTTCTCACCGACGGCGTCGATAACGCCAGCAGCCGGAAGCTCGAAGAGGCGATAGACCGCGCGTGGCGGTCGGGCGCAGTCGTCTACGCCATCGGCATAGGCGACCGCTTCCGCTTCGAAGGCGTCCGCGAAGATGTGCTGCGCCGTATGTCTGAAGAGACGGGCGGGCGGGCCTACTTCCCGCACGGGCCGGACGATCTGATGGAAGATTTTCGGCAGATAGAGAACGATCTGCGCAGCCAGTACCTGGTGGCTTACTCGCCTACGAACACCGCGCGCGACGGCTCGTTCCGCCGCATAGAGGTGCAGGTGGCGGGCCGCGGCGACCTCCGCGTGGTCCACCGCCGAGGGTATTACGCGCCAGTGGAAGAAGTGAAAAAATGAAGTACACCAAGTTTTATCTCGTAGCCGCATTCTTGACAACTACTCTAACCCTTGCGCCCGCCGCCCGCGTCAGCGCCGTGGCTCAGCAGCAGCAGCCCGCGCCGCCCGCCAAGCAGCAGAAGGACGACAAGAATAAAAAGCCCCCCGAAGGCGAGGCGGGCGAGGACGATCAGGAGATCAAGCTCGGCACGCAGCTTGTCGCCGTGCCCTTCAGCGTCACAGACAAGAAGAACCGTTACATCACGGACCTGACGAAAGAAGACATAGAGCTTACCGAAGACGGCAAGGCGCAGCAGCTCTTCTCCTTCGAGCGGCAGACCGACCTGCCGCTGACGATAGCACTGGTCATAGACATATCGGGCAGCCAGCAGTACACGCTGCCCGCCGAGAAGGCCGCCGCGCAGCGCTTCGTCCGCAAGGTCGTGCGGCCTAACAAAGACCTCGTCGGGGTCGTCACGTTCGAAGAGACGCCGGTGCTCGTGCAGGACCTCACGTCGAACGTGGAGAAGCTTCAGCAGTCGATCGATGAGGTGCGCATCGCCGCGCCGAACCCGTCTGGCATGGGAGGCACAACCCCGCCCATCAACGGCGGCTCGCGCGCAGGCACCAGCGCCATGTTCGACGCGATCTACGCGGTCTCTTCGGACCTGCTCAGACGCGAAGCGGGCCGGCGCGTGATCATTCTGATCACGGACGGGATAAATTTTGATAGTCACGTGAAGCTGCGCGACGCGATAGAGCGCACCTGGCGCAACGAAGTGTTGATCTACCCGATTGGCATAGGCGACAGGTCGTTCGGCGGCGTCGACGAGGGGACGCTCAAAAAGATCGCCAACGAGACGGGCGGCCGCGCCTTCTTCCCCGACGACGAAGAGGACCTCGACAAAGCATTCGCGCTGATAAACGAAGACCTGCGGCAGCAGTACCTGGTCTCTTACGGCTCGTCGAACGAAGCGCGCGACGGGTCGTTCCGCGCTATTCAAGTCAAAGTGAAGAGCCGCAAAGAACTCACGGTCCGCCACCGCCGCGGCTACTTCGCGCCGAAAGAATAAGAACCTCAAATTTCAAATTTGCATGGCGGATGATGCGCTTACGCGCGCCGCAATCTCAAATCCTCCCGATGACCGACAGGAGCCGGCCCACGCTTGAGGGCCGTCCCTGGCCTTCTCGCCGGTAAGAAAAGAAGAGATCGTTTTGATGCATCGTGCAGTAGTCGGCCACGTGTATGCGGTCAGGTGTGAAGCCGCAGAAGGCTAGCTGTTGCCAGTTCGCCGCGCGGATGTCGAGGTGGGCCTTGCCTCCTTCTTTGAAGTTCACCAGCAGGTTCTTCCAGTAGCGGAACTCTTTTTTGTAACGCTCGATCACGTCCTCGCCGACTTCGTAACACTCCGCGCAGGCCGCGGGGCCGAGCGCGGCTATGCAGTTTCGCGGGTTGACTCCGTGCGCGAGCATCAGGTCGGCCACGGTGCGCTCGGTGATGCGCCCGGCGGTGCCGCGCCAGCCGGCGTGGATCGCGGCCACAGCGCCGGTCGCGGTGTCGGCTATCAACACGGGAAGACAGTCGGCCGTCTGTATGGCCAAAAGCACGCCGCGCGTCTTGGTGATGAAAGCGTCGCATTCGGGCTGCGGCCCGCGAGCCTGCTCGGTCGAATCGACGACGCACCGCTCTGTCGAATGCGTCTGCCGCGCGGTCATTATCGTCGCGTCGCCGCGGCCTAGGGCGGCCAGAAAGCGGCGGCGGTTTTCGTCGACGCTCTCTATTTCGTCGCCCTTGAAATATGCCAGGTTGAGCGCGCCTTCAGGGAACCGGCTCACGCCGCCCGCCCTCGTGCTGAAGGCGTTGGCGAATCCCGCTCGCTCCATCGGCTCGCACGCGATGTACGAGATGCGAGCTTTCCCGTCGGGAGTATCGACTTCGCGCTCGCGCAGAGAGAACGCCTCTTCGGTCAGAGACTCTTTTATCGCTTCGTCCATATCGACCCAATGCTAACGAGAGTAGCGGTCGCGGCGCAAGACGGCGCGATAGTTGACACTCCTCCGCGCGGCCGTCTACGCTATGGTTTTATCGTCGGAGTGTGAAAGGTGACCTAAGATGCTTGATATTAATTACGTCCGCGCGAACCTGGAGCTGGTGAGGGCGAAGCTCGCCCAGCGCGGATTTCCGTCAGATGCGCTCGACCGCTTCACGGAGCTTGACGAGCGCCGCCGCGCGCTCATAACTAAGCGCGACGAGCTGAACGCCACGCGCAACCGCGAGAGCCAGGAGATAGGCAAGCTCATGAAGGCCGGCCAGAGAGACGAGGCCGACGCGCGACGCGCCGCCGTCCGCGAGATCGGCGATCGGATAGCCGAGGCGGAGGCCGAGCTGGCGGCGGTAGAGAATCAGTTGAGCGAGCTTATGACCGCGCTGCCCAACCTGCCGCATGAGAGCGTGCCGGTAGGCTCGGACGAGTCCGCCAACATTGAAGTGAGGCGGTGGGGGACGCCGCGCGATTTCGATTTCGAGCCGCTCGATCATTTAGACCTCGGCGTGCGTCTAGGCATACTGGACATGGAGCGCGCGGCGAAGATATCCGGCGCGCGCTTCTCGATACTGACCGGCGCGGGCGCGCGACTGGAGCGCGCGCTGATAAACTTCTGCCTCGACCTGCAAACGGGAAGGCACGGCTACAGAGAGGTCGCGCCGCCGTTCATAGTCAACGACCGGACGCTATTCGGCACGGGCCAGTTGCCGAAGTTCGAAGGCGACCTGTTTAAGCTGAACGACGAGCGCAATCTTTATCTGATCCCCACGGCCGAAGTGCCGCTGACGAACGTCTACGCCGAAGAGATAATCGACGGGGCGGAGCTTCCGATCAGGATGACCGCCTACACGCCCTGCTTCAGGTCTGAGGCCGGGAGCTATGGCAAGGACACGCGCGGCCTAATACGCCAGCACCAGTTCGACAAAGTAGAGCTGGTCAAGCTAGCGCGGCCCGAAGATTCTTACGAGGAGCTTGAGTCGCTCACGCGCGACGCCGAAGCTGTGCTCGAAGCTCTGGGCCTGCCCTACCGCACAGTGGTCCTGTCGACCGGGGACATGGGTTTTTCGGCGGCGAAGACTTACGACATAGAGGTGTGGCTTCCGAGCCAGAAGACCTATCGAGAGATCTCGTCGTGCTCTAACTGCGAAGCGTTTCAGGCGCGGCGCGCGCAGATACGTTTTCGCCGCGAGCAGAAATCTAAGCCTGAATTCGTCCACACGTTGAACGGGTCGGGGCTGGCGATCGGCCGCACGTGGCTTGCGATCCTTGAGAACTATCAACAAGAGGATGGCTCGGTCGTCGTGCCCGAGGTGTTGCAGCCTTACTTAGACGGGATGGACAGAATAATTTGAGATTTGCATGGCGGATGATGCGCTTTTGCGCACCGCGATTTCAAATTTGAAATCTTCAGGAAAGAAAGCGGGGCCGTCATGCGCTGGCGCCGTTGCCATATGAGAGGGTTCTGACTCGGTTTTGCGCGGGCTCTTGATTTGCCATCAACCGCCCGGAGGGTGAGGCCCAGAGCGGTGAGTGGTAGATGGCAGTCTGTAAGCCCGCGCACTTTTTTCGGCGCTGCACATGATGGCCCCGTAAGAGAGCACCATCAGGCGTCTCAAGCTTCCGGCCTTCTCTATCGCAACGCCTGTGCCAAGCGGTGATGCGCTCTGAATCTGCTCGTATTAAACTGCTTTTCGCGGCTTTCAGCATGCTCGCCATAATCGAGAGCTTCAGTTTGACCTTAGTGCGGCGACTGCTTTGAATTGATTTGACCGAAAAGGGCGACGACGCGGGATTCGGTCTGAGGTATGGGGTGAATCTCGACCGGCGACAGTTTATCAGAGAGCCTCTGTGCCAGGTCGCGCGCCGCGTAAAGCATCAGCCGCTGATTGGCGGCGAGGCGCGCGACGATTGGCCCGATCATCACTTCAGCGCGGTCAAGCGCGCGGCTCGTCAAAAGGTCATAAGACGATAGGTCGAACTCTTCAAGTCGCACGCGGGCCACGCGGAAGTTCTTCAGCTTCATCGCGTCCGCGGCTTCGGTAAGAAAGATCGCCTTCTTCTGATTGGCCTCAAGCGCGGTGACCTCGGCGTCGGGTCTGAGTACGGCGAGCGCAACGCCGGGGAATCCCGCCCCGCTGCCTATGTCTACAATCGCCCGCGCGTCGCCGATGAAGCGACCGCCCCAGAGCGATTCGCCGTAATGAAGTTGCGCCGCCTGGACCGGGTCGATTATGCGCGTCAAGTTGATCCGCCGGTTCCACCGGCTTAACATCTCGTAGTGAGTCACGAGGCTATCGACCTGCGCGGCGGTCAGGGCGACGGAGAAAGTTGTGGCGGCTCGGTCGAGCGCGTCTCTAAAAAGCTCGATTCTGTTATCGGTCATGCGGAATAACTATTAGAATATAGGCGTGCGCGAAATTCAATTCGGGTGAGGGGGCCGGGGTTGGGAATAAAAGCCATATCGTTCGATTTCTGGAACACGTTATTCACGGAGCAGCCGGGCGGGTTCGCGCTCTATAAACAGACGCGCCGCCGCCTGCTCCGAGAAGCTATCGGCGAGGCGGGGGAGTTCACCGACCAGCAGTTGGACCGCGCCTGCACGCTCGAAGCCGAGCTGCATTATCAGGTCTGGCGCGAAGAGCACCGCACGATCCCGACCGCCGAGCGCGTAGGCCGCATTCTCACGCACATCGAAGTCTGCCTGTCGGACGACGTTCTGGCGTTGCTCGTGAGCGCCTACGAAGAGGGCGTGCTGGAGCGCCCCCCGATATTGATACCGGGCGTGCGCGAAGCTATCGAGGAGCTCGCGCGCGATTACCGGCTCGGCATCATTTCCGACGTGGGCTTCTCGCCGGGCCGTGTGCTGAAAGAGGTTTTGAAGCGCGAAGGGCTGCTTGAAGCATTCGACTCTCTGGTCTTCTCTGACGAAGCAGGGCGCTCGAAGCCTCACCGCGCGGTCTTCGAGCGCACGGCCCGCGCGCTTGAGGCAGAGCCGCGCGAGATAGTTCACGTAGGCGATCTGGAATACACGGACGTGGTGGGGGCGAAAGCGGCCGGCTACCACGCGATACGCTTTACAGGCGCGACGCCTATCAACGAAGATGAGACGACTGAGGCCGACCGCGTGACGGATGATTTTACCGAGGTGCCGCGACTGGTCGGAGAGCTTGCGGGGAGGTAGCAGATGAAGCTTTTGAGTTTACCGGAAGCCGAAAGGGCTTCAGACATAGACATCAAGATGCTGGCCGTGCGCTCTTCGCGTTACCGCGTCTTCGGCTCTACGGAGAGGATACCTGTCGAGGAGCTAGCCGTCGTAGACTTGCGCGGGGCGCCGGAGCCGGCCGATTTTGCCGAGCGGTTCCAGGTGCTTGAGCGCCACCCCATCGCCGCAATAATGCTTGTACGCAGGAAGTCCTGAGTGCTGAGTGCGTGTCTGAGAAGTCCCCGAAGGGGACAGATTCAATAGGAAGCCTCGAAGAGGCGTCATTCAGTGAGCCCCGAAAGGGGCGTGATTCAATAGCCCGGCGCAACGCGCCGGGTGATGCGTCATACGAGACGAAGCCCTGAAAGGGCGGTATAAGTATCGCGCCCTTTCAGGGCTCATCATTAATAATAACCCGTTTCCAGGGGCGGTGCCCCTGGCTATTGAATCAAGCCCTTTCAGGGCTTTTTTCACACTTCTATGACACCCTCTCAGGACTCAGGACTCAGGACTCAGCACTTTATTAGATACTGCCTTCGATGGCTTCGACCTTCAGTTTCTCTATCAAGCGCGCGGCCTCTTGCTGCGTCAGGTCGTCGCGCGATTCCTTGCCAGTCATCTCGACCAGGACCCTCCTTTGCGCGCGCCGGTCGCCGGGCCGCATGCTTTCGAGCAGGCTCAGTATGGTCTGCTTCTGGTCTTCTGTGGCGGGCTGGTCCGCGGCGACGGTCTGCTTTGCCGCGGGCGTGGGTGAGTTCTTATCGCGCTCGCGGCCGGCCGCGGCTTCGCGAGTGAAGCGCGCCGCCTTCTCCATCTCTTCCCGGCTGGCAATGCCGCGTCTGACCTCGAACCCCGCCATGGCCAGCGCGCGCCCAACACAACTTGTCTCGCATACCTCGATGTAGCTGGTGCGCTGGACGTAACCTTCCGACTTCAGCTCGTAAGCATGTCCTGTAGCTACGGGCAGCGCGTCGTCGGCGTTGCGGTAGACTTCGGCGCGCATCAGTATGAAACCGCGCTCGGCGTCGTGCTCGACTATGTGAGTGATCAGGCGGCCCTCGGGGTAACGCTCATAGAATTTCTCTATGCGCTCGGCCACGGTCACGTAATCTTGAATCGGGTTTCCTCTCGACGGCGCTTGCTGTGGCAAGGTCTACCTCCCTTGAATAACCTCATTCCCATTCGATGGTCGAAGGGGGTTTGGAACTGATGTCGTAAACGACGCGGTTGATGCCTCGCACTTCGCTGACGATGCGGGACGAGATGCGCTGAAGGACTTCGTACGGCACACGCGCCCAGTCGGCCGTCATCCCGTCGACGGACTCTACCGCGCGAATAGCGACGGCGTTGTCGTAAGTGCGGTTGTCGCCCATCACGCCCACGGTCGAGATGGGGAGCAGCACCGCGAACGACTGCCAGATCCGGTCGTAAAGATCGGCCCGGCGAATCTCTTCAATAACGATCGCGTCGGCTTCTTGCAGCAACGCGACGCGGTCGGCCGTCACCTCGCCGAGTATGCGCACGGCAAGCCCCGGCCCTGGGAACGGCTGTCGCCCGATTATCTCTTCCGGCAGCCCGAGCTCGCGCCCCACCCGCCGCACCTCGTCTTTGAACAGCTCGCGCAGCGGCTCGATCAGCTTCAAGTCCATTTTTTCGGGCAGCCCGCCGACGTTGTGGTGAGATTTGATCACAGCAGACGGCCCCTTGACCGACACGGACTCGATCACGTCAGGGTATAGAGTGCCCTGGACTAAGAAGTCGACCCGGCCGAGCTTGCGCGCCTCTTCCTGAAAGATCTCTATGAACTCGTTGCCTATGATCTTGCGTTTGCGCTCGGGGTCGACTACGCCCGCAAGCCGCGTCAAGAAGCGCTCGCCCGCCGCGATGCCCACGACGTTCAAATCCATCTCGCGGTAAGCTTCGAGCACCTGTTCGAACTCGCCTTTGCGCAGCAGCCCCGTGTCTACGAATATACAGGTCTGGCCCTCGCCGATCGCGCGCGCGACCAGCGCCGCCGCCACCGAAGAATCGACTCCGCCCGAAAGTCCGCAGACCGCGCGCCCGTCGCCCACGCGACGGCGTATCTCTTCAACTGTAGTTTCGATAAATGATCTCGTGGTCCAGTCGCAACGCAGGCCGCAGACGTTGACCAGGAAGTTGCGGAGCACCTCTTTGCCCTGCGGCGTGTGCGCGACCTCCGGGTGAAACTGCACGCCGTACAGGGCGCGCTCGCTGTCTTCGACCGCGCCGATCGCCGCGTCGCTCGTCGCCGTTATGCGGAACCCTTCAGGCGGGCGGCTCACGTAATCGGCGTGACTCATCCAGACTTTGGCGGGCATCTCTATCCCGGCCAGCAGCCGGCTGTCGGCTACGGAGTCGATCTCCGCAAACCCGTACTCGCGCCGCGCGGAAAGCTTCACCTCGCCGCCCAGGAAATAGGCGAGCAGTTGGACGCCGTAACAGATGCCGAGCACCGGCACGCCCATCGCTATCACGGCCGGGTCGGGATGGGGCGCGCCCTCGTCGTAGACCGACGAAGGGCCGCCGGAAAGGATGATCGCGCGCGGGTCCTTGCGCATGATCTCTTCGACGGGCGTGTTGAAAGGGACGATCTCGGAATAGACGCCCAGCTCGCGCACTCGGCGTGCTATAAGCTGCGTGTATTGTCCGCCGAAATCGAGGATGATAACAGTCTCGTGTTCGTGGGCCATAACTTAAGAATGGATTATACGGAGCCAGCCTCGAAGGTGTAAAGCAGGCGAAAAAAGTCCTGAGTCCTGAGTGCTGAGTGCTGAGTAACAGCAAGCTACTCGGCTCCGTAGGAGCCGGATGTTTGTAGAATGATCGCATAACCATTACCCAACTCCGTGGGAGTTGTATATTTGATATTCAACCCCTACGGGGTTGGCCGACACTTGCGGCGGCATTCTACAAACATTGAGCCCCTACGGGGCTTTCACTCGGCCCTCAGCACTCAGGACTCAGCACTCAGTCTTGTTGACTTTTGTCCGGCTCGGCGGTTTAGTATCTCGATGCCTCTGCCCCCGAAGTCAGGCCGCATGTTCATTTGGATTTCGGCCGCCGCTTTGATCGCCGCCGCAGCCTTCAGGTATTTCGCCGATCCTACGTTCTGGCTCGACGAGGCGTTCGTAGCCGTCTCGCTAAAGAACCCGTCGCCCGACGTGCTGTTCGCCCCGCTCGAATACGGCCAGTATTTCCCGCGCCTCTATCTGGCCGCCATCGCCGCGCTCAGAGAGACGCTCGGCTATCGGATGTGGGTCTTGAGGCTGCTGCCGTGGCTCAGCTTTATCGCGGCCACGATACTTTGGGCGCGGTTGCTCGTCAAAAGATCGAAGCCCGCGGCAACGGCCGGCCTCTTCGCGGCTTCGCTTCTCGCGGGGTCGATCTTCTGGCTCGATCAGGCGGTACAACTCAAGCAGTACACGCTCGACGTGCTGCTCGCTTTAATCCCTTTTATCGTCGGCGATGAGCTTCTCGAAAAACTCTTCGCGCGGGGCGAGCGCAAACCGCTCGCCTTAGCCCTGGTCCTGCCAATCGTGCTCTCTTACACCTACCCGATGGCACTGGGCGCGCGCCTGCTCGGATGGTATCTCAGCCGAGGGCGAGCCGGTCGGTGGCGTCTCAATAAATCAACAGTCGTTATCACCGCCGTCGTCTTTGCGCTGACGATCGTAAGCATCTGGGCTACGGATTACAGGTTCAATTTCAAAGACAGCGCTTCGTACTTCTTCTACTGGGACAACTGCATACTCCGCTCACGGCTCGCGCATGGCTTTGGCGAGACGACGCGGTTGATCGCGAAGTTTCTGTGGGGCTGGCACGCGCGCCAGCCTATGGTCACGGCAGTCGTAGCGCCGTTGCAAATAGTCGGCGTCTACTCGGTCATAAGGCGATGGAAGAGGCGAGAGCAGAGCGACTCCGAGTGGGGCTCGCGCTCGATCGGCTCGATACTCTTGATCGGCGGAGTGATGCTGGCGAGCCTGGTTGCGAACTACCCGATCTGCGCGGGGCGCGTGACGCTTTTCGCTCAAATCCACCTGCAAGTCCTCGCCGTCGAGGGCGCGCTTTTCGTGCTGGCTCGCTGGGACCGTAACAGGGCTGTCGCCGTGGCCTCTTACGTCTTGATCGCCGTGATCCTGTTTCATTCGGTCCGCCAGCTCGCGCGGTTCGTGCGCGCGGAGCCCGAAGAGAATCTACGGCCGGTCATCGCCCTGATAGACCGCCAGGCGGCAGACACCGTATGGGTCCACCCTTGCTCGGTAGTTCAAGTGAGGAGCCTGCCCGACCCTTTGCCCGCGGGCGAAGTCCTGCTCGGTAGTGAGATGAGGGTGCCGCCAAGCGGTCGGAGAGTCTGGATCATCTGGAGCCACCTCGGCGAAGAGTCCTGCCGCGCGCGTCTTGAACAGCTCCAACAGCAGGCCGGGTTTTGGGAAACGGTTCACACAGGCCCCGGCCGGGGGCTGGCCCTGGCCGAGTTTGGGACCCGCGAGCGGCGCAACGGGCAATGACACACGCTGGAAATTCGCACTGGTTGACTTTCACGCGACACGCCGTTTAGTATTGCCTCGCCAATGACCTCGATTAAGCTTTCTATAGTCATTCCGGTTTACAACGAAGCGGCGACCATCAGCGAGTTGATAAGCCGCGTACAGGCCGTAGACCTTCCGAAAGAGATTCTCGTCATCGACGACGGCTCGACCGACGGCACCCGCGACGCGCTCCCTCGGCTTGAGAAGCAGCACGACAACCTTCGCGTCTTTCTTCAGAAAAAGAATCGCGGCAAAGGCGCGGCGCTCAGGGTCGGGTTCCAGCACGCGACAGGCGATTTCGTCCTCGTGCAAGACGCCGACCTCGAATACGACCCGGCCGATTACCCCGTCCTGCTCAAGCCTCTCATCGAGGGCAAGGCCGACGTAGTTTACGGCTCGCGGTTCTTGACGACCAAAGAGCACCGAGTACTCTTCTTCTGGCATTCGGTGGGCAACCGCCTGCTCACTCTGCTCTCAAACATGTTCACGAACTTGAACCTGACAGACATGGAGACGGGCTACAAGGTTTTCCGCCGCGAGGTGATCCAGGCGATAAGGCTGGAACAGAATCGCTTCGGGTTCGAGCCCGAGGTGACCGTAAAGATCGCGCGCATGAAGCTGCGGATTTACGAAGTGGGCATCTCTTACTACGGGCGCACGTACGAGGAAGGGAAGAAGATCGGCTGGAAAGACGGGGTGAAGGCGCTCTGGTGCATACTGAAATACTCTATCAAGAGTCATAAGCATTCCTACAAACCGGCCGAGCAGCGAGCCGGCCTCCCTGATTTCAAATCCCAAATTTGAGATCTCAAATTTCAAATGTGCAACTCCCCCCGCGCGCGATAGAATCAAATCAGATGCTTATGAAATCACTTCTTTTATTATTAGCTCTAAGCTCCGTCGTCATGGCTCAAAGCACGCCTTCGGGCCGCCGCGCGCCTTTTCTAGGCACGGACACTGTCTATGCCGACGCCCCGCACGTTCTGATAGACGGCTGGCAGAATAAAGAGAATGGCCGGGCGCTGGCCGATGCGCTGTGGGCCGCGGGAGTGCGCAGCATAAGATTCAACTTCGCGGGCATCTACAGCCCGCGCGGCCCCGAAGCGACGGCCCGGATCAAGGCCGAGAATAAGACTACGAACCAGTTCCCCTGGTTCCCCGTCGATGACTTCGCCGATTTCATCGCCTCGCACGATTTCACGACCGTCCTCGGCGTCAACGTAGAAGAAGGGCCAGCCGTGGCGCGCGAGGTCTTGCAGAAGTTCATCGACCGCGGGCTTAAATCGAAGATCGTCGCCGTAGAGCTGTCGAACGAGCCCTGGCTCAATCACCGCCCCTGGCAGCCGGAAGAGTACGCCGCGCGCGCGGCCGACGTGATAGAGGGCCTCACGCCGATGGGCGTCCAGTTCGCGCTGCCGCTGACGGTCGGCAACGACAACAACACGCCCACGAAGCTCTCGGACAACGAGTGGAACACCCGAATGCTCAGGGCGCTTACGGCGCGCATCGATCTCAGGAACAGGACCGACATATACGGCGTGCTTCACCTTTACGCGGGCGGCGTGCGCGCGGGCACCGTAGATCAATTCAACAAGACCGTGAGACCTTTCGCGCCGCGCATGCGTTATCTCGTTACCGAGTTCAACATCAGGCTCTTCCTCCGCGAAAACCCGCATCTGACAAACGAGTACGCGATCGAGTTTGCGCGCAAGCTCGCCGAAGTTATGGCCGTGCCCGACATCGTGGCGATGTACGTTCATGCGGTGCCGTATCACTCGATCATCTACTGGGCCAACGGCAAGAGGATAGCTACCGTGTCGCGCCAGCGGGACGAGCGTCTCAAGGGCGACGCTTTATCGCGCGGCTGGCACCAGACGCCCGCCGGCAAAGTTTATAGCCTCTACTCTCGTCTCGCGTGGAACGGCGAGGTGATCAGTTTTCGGGGCGGTAAGCAAAGCTACTGGGCGGTTCGCGCGCCGGACGGGCGGCTGGTAGTGACCATAATCAACGACAGCGGAAAGGCGACTAAGAAGAAGGCTACGATCGCGGGCCGCGAGATGACCTTAAACGCTCCGCCGCGCTCTATCGTCTGCTACGACGAGAACGGCCGGGAGATAGAGCGGCTCGTCCTCTCTTAGTCCTGAGTGCTGAGTGCTGAGTCCTGAGTAGGGGCGTATACTCAGGACTCAGCACTCAGGACTCAGCACTCAGCACTTCTTTTTCGTCCTATCGCTTGTCACCTTTGACAACTCTCTGTAAAAATAAAGTGAGGCCGCTTGAAGCCCGTTGCCTCTTTTGCGGAATTTGATCCTTATATAGTTGAACCGGATGGCCCACTCGACAGCAGTAAGAACCACTGATCGGCCAGGCGCCTATTGGGCCATACTCCTCTGCTTCCTCGCCTCAGGTATAAGCGGGCTCGTCTATCAGGTAGTCTGGGTCAGAGAGCTGGTGCTGGTGTTCGGCGCGACCACCTTCGCCGTAAGCACGGTGCTGACGGCTTTCATGGGCGGGCTTGCGCTGGGCAGTTTTTACTTCGGCCGCCGCAGCGAGCGCGTCACACGCCCGCTCAGGCTGTACGGGGTGATAGAGATAGGAATAGGACTGTATGGGCTCGCGGTCCCGTTCATATTCGCGCTGCTGCCGAGCGTCTACCAACCCTTCTGGAACTGGCTGCACCTGTCGTTCTTCGCGATCAGCATCGTTAGATTCATCTTTGCGGTCGCGGTCCTTATAATCCCGACCGCGCTGATGGGCGCGACCTTGCCCGTGCTGTCGAGCTACTACGCGCGCGACCGCGGGCGCATAGGATTGCACGTCGGGTCGCTGTACGCGCTCAACACGTTCGGCGCGGTGATGGGCGCGGCCGCGACGGGGTTCGTGCTGATACCGAGCTTCGGCATGCGCGCGGCGACGGCCACCGCAGCCGCGATAAACATCCTGCTCGGCCTGATCGCTTTAGCCTTCGCCCGCAAGTACGAAAGCGGGCCGGACGTTTTAAACGGCGACGGCGAGCGCAAGCCCGAAACAGGGGTCTCGACCAGAAGGCAGATCATCGCGCGGTTGCGCGAGCGCAGGTACCGTCTGCTAGGGTCGCTATTCCCCTTCTTCACCTTCCGCAAGAAATCAGAAACGGTCGTGGCCCCCAAAAAGCATGAGCCGAAGAGAGCCGTTAAACCCGGCTCGCGGCCTTCGGTAGAGTCGCTCAGCCGGAATGAATTGCTGCTGGTGCTTGTGGCATTCGGCGTGAGCGGGTTCATAGCGCTCTGCTACGAAGTGATCTGGAGCCGCGTCCTGGCCTTGATAATCGGCTCGTCTGTTTACGCGTTCAGCATAATGCTGACGACGTTTCTGATAGGGCTGGCCGTCGGGGCCTCGCTCGCCTCGCGCTTCGTCGACCGCATCAAGCGCCCGGTGCTCGCCTTCGCGCTGATAGAGATCGGCGTAGGCATAACGTCGTTGGCCGGCGCGTACATGTTTAACGACCTGCCTTACCTCTTCATAGAGCTTTACCGCTGGCTCGAAGCCACGGCCTTCGGCTTGCTGCTGTTCGCGCGGTTCCTCGTGGCGATGATGGTGATGATCGTGCCCACGCTGATGCTGGGCGCGCTGTTCCCGCTCGTGGTGCGCATAGTCTCCCGCTCGCGCGAGCGCGCGACGGGGCGCATGGTGGGCGACGTTTACGCGGCGAACACGCTGGGCGCGATCACTGGCTCTTTCGCGAGCGGGTTCGTCTTAGTCCCTTGGCTTGGGCTGCTCGGCTCGCTGCGCCTTTCGGCGACGCTGAACTTCATCGTGGCCGCGGCGATGTTTCTGGTATCTCACCTCAGCCATAGAAGGCGCAATGAGAAACCTGCCGCGCCGTCAGGCTCAAAACGCGCGCGGGCGAATCGGGCGTCCGCGCGCCCGCGTCGTCGCGTAGGCGCGGTGGCGGGCATGTTAGCCTCGGCGTTGCTCGTCGCGGGCGCCGTGATAATTGAGCCGCAGTGGGATTCCGACGTGATGTCGAGCGCCGTCTACAGGTACGCGCCGTCGTTGAGCGGCAAGAGCAAGGCCGAGATATACGACTACTTCACGCGCGGGCAGGGCGATACGATATTTTATAAAGAAGGCATCACCGCGACGATCGCCGTGCAGCAGGCGGGCGAGAATCTCGTCCTTAAATCGAATGGGAAGCCGGAAGCTTCGACGACCGGTGACATGCCGACGCAGATATTGATAGGCGGGCTGCCGCTGATGGTGAAGCGCGATACGGAAGATGTCTTGCTGATAGGGCTGGGCAGCGGCATAACCTTGGGGTCGGTCGAGCAGTTCCCGATAAAACGGATCACCTGCGTCGAGCTTGAGCCGGCGATCATAGAAGCGTCGGAATATTTCAACAACTTCAACAACCGCCCGCTCGACGACCCGCGCCTGAGGATGATAGCCAACGACGGGCGCAACTTCATCTACACCACGGACGAGAAGTTTGACGTGATCATCTCCGAGCCGTCGAACCCCTGGCTGACGGGCGTGGCGAACCTCTTCACGCTCGAATTCTTCAAGCGCGGCGCCGAGCGGCTGAAGGACGACGGCATCTTCAGCCAGTGGTTGCAGATTTACGAGATGGCCCCCGAAGACGTGAAGACGCTGATCGCGACTTTCCGCGCGGCCTTCCCTTACGTCTACATCTTCCGCGGCGCCGAAGGCGACATAATGCTGCTGGGGAGCAAGCGCGAGCAGCCGCTCGACCTGTCGGTGATGAAAGCGCATTTCGACGACCCGAAGGTGTCGGCCGAGATGGACCGCATAAAGACCTACCGCGCCGCCGACATCCTGTCGCGCTTTTACCTCGGCCCGAAAGAGGTCGAGGCTTACGTCGCGGGCGCGCGGCTGAACACGGACGACAACGCGCTGATAGAGTTCAACGCGCCGCGCCGCGTCGGCACGACCGAAGAGACCGTGCAGAGGAACCTGAACGAGCTTTTAGCACGCGCCGCGCCGCCCTTCGCTTACCTGTCGAGCGAGATACCCTCGACGGACGGCAAGACCGAGCTTCTAATCAACACCGCGCTCGGCGCGGTCAAACGCAACGACCACCTGCGCGCGGAGCAGTTCGTCAACTACGCGCTCGACATCGCGGACACGGCCGAGGCGCACGCCATGAAGGGCGAGCTTGCGTTCGCCCGCGGCGACGAGGCCGGGGCCATACAGTCGTGGCAGCAGGCGCTGGCGATCAACCCCGATCACTTCTATTCGGTGGTAAACCTGGGCAAGCTCTACCTGACCAAGCAAGACCTCGCGCGCGCGACGCCTTATCTCGACCGCGCCATACGGCTTGACCCGTCGAGCGCGCGCGCGCATCACCTGCGCGGGCTCGCTTACCAGGCGTCGGGAGACAACCAGCGCGCGGTGATCGAGTACCGCAAGGCCCTGCCCGACGGCGAGTACACCCGCTGGATAAAGACTTATTACCTCAACTTCGGGACGGCGCTCGTCCCGCTGGGGTTTTACGAAGAGGCCGCGCAGATGTTTGAAGAGTACGCGCGTCTCGCGCCCGGCGATTTTGAGGCGCACTACCAGCTCGGCGCGGTCTACGAGATACTGGCCGAGCGGACGCTTGACGATAACCTGACCTACCGCGCGGTCGAAGAGCTGACGCGCGCGCTGAAGCTTCAGCCGGACCACCCGATGTCGCATTATTACCTGAGCAAGGCTTATAGAAGGCTGGGGCTGTACGACCAGGCCGACGCCGCCTTCGACCGCTACGAGCGGCTTTCGCCCTAGCTCGATTCCGACATTCTAAAATCTTAATCCTAAATTCTCTTTATTGTGGCGATTTAGGAAAAATTGGTTTAAAGTAACGAGGCTGCAACTTTTCTGCTCCTCGTGCGTTCTCATCCGTAGCGACGCTACAGATAAACGCCTCGAAACTGGAGTTGGATATGTCGGGCCTGAAAACGACCGCTCTTCTGCTCGCCGCGACTCTACTCTTCGGACAGCCTGCGTTTGCCGCCCCGACCGTCGACAAGTCTATTGTCGAAAGCCTTCTGGAAGGCCCCAAGATAGTCAACATAGTCGACGATTTCCTCGTCTTTTACGAGGCCGCCAAAGGCAAAACGCTTCGCCGCCAGCGCCGGCTGTGGAAGCAGATGGTCGAATCGAAGCACCAGAACTACTTCGACCGCGCGGTCTATCGCAACGCCGGGCCGGAAGAGCGCCGCGACATGCTCAACGAGTTCCTCATCCGCGTGCCCTTTCACGTCGAGGCGATCCGCAAGTTCAACGAGACGTTTTCAGACTATTTTGTGGAGGCGCTGGTCTCATTCAAATACTACAGGTTTCGCGAGTACCGCCAGCAGCATGACATCTACCTGGGGCTGAGCCTGTTCGGCTTCGACGGCTCTGTCCGCCCGCTTCATAACGACGCCGGAATACCGGACGCGCTCTGCTTAGGGGCCGAGGTGCTGGCCGATTACACGCCGGAACAGGTCAAGATCACGGTCGCCCACGAGTTCTTTCACCTCTACCATTTCAGCTTCCTTTTCCAGCAGCCCTGGCTCGACGACATACGGTCGGCGCACATGGCTTTGATGATCGAAGGGATGGCCGTGGCCGGGACCGAAGAGGCGATCCCTTTCAAAGATCGCCCGCTCTACCTCCACTTCTCGGACGAGGACTTCCTGGCCCAGACCGAAGAGCTATCTTCGAGCAGCGAGCGATACCTGGCGCTAGTGCGCGGCCACGCGCCGCCCGCCGAGTACGAGAAATGGTTCACCAACGAAGCCTGGGACCGCGTGCCCGCCCGCGGCGGGTACTTGCTCGGCTACGAGCTGACGAAGCGCATCATGGCCGTCTTCACCCTCGAACAGATGGTGCGCATGTCGCCGGCCGAGTTGCGCGAGCACGCCGAAGAACAACTCTCCACGATGGCCGGCGAGCAGCTCTTGCTGATGGTCGAAGTCGACGATTAGTCTTCAATCCCGAACCTCTCCTTTAGCCGAGCAGTTTGACTCCACCAACCGCGCGCCTATAAAATCCGCCCTTACGACAAAGTTGAGAGTTAAGGAGGGACGATAGTGGACGAGCTGTTGACCAAAGAGAACATCTATTACCGCGACCTCGCGCGGAGCATCGCCGACCAGTACGTGCGCCCCGTCGCCGCCGAGCTTGACCGCACGGGCGAATACCCCTGGAGCGTCATCAAGGCGCTGCAAGAGCAGGGGCTGATGGGCGTCTGGATACCGAAAGATTACGGCGGCGCGGGGGCGGGGTTGCTCAACCTCTGCATACTGGTCGAAGAGATTTCTCGCGCGTGCGGCGGGATAGGCTGCACCTACGTGGTCAACGCGCTCGGGTCGCTGCCGATAGTGTTAGGCGGGACCGAAGATCAGAAGAAGAAATACTTGCCCGACATAGCCTCGGGCAAAAAGCTGATCGCCTTCTGCCTTTCGGAAAAGGACGCGGGCTCGGACGCCGGCAGCCTTCAGGCGCGCGCCGAGCGTGACGGCGACGACTACCGTATCAACGGCGACAAGAAGTGGACGACCAACGGCGAGGCCGCCAGCATCTACACGGTCTTTGCGACCGTGAACCCCGAGCGCGGCACCCGCGGCGTTTCGGCCTTCATAGTCGAGCGCGAGACGCCGGGCTTCGAGCTGGGCAAGCGCGAGGATCTGATGGGCATACGCTGCGTCCCGGTCAACGAGACCCATTTCAAAGACTGCCGCGTGCCGGCGGCAAACCTGTTGGGCGGGGCCGAAGGCCGAGGGTTTAAGCACGCGATGATGACGCTCGACGTGGCGCGCCCGTTCGTCGCCGCGCAGGGGCTCGGCATAGCGCAAGGCGCTTTAGACCTCGCGCTCGAATACACGAAGAACCGGCAGCAGTTCGGCCAGTCGATAGCCTCGTTCCAGGGGATTCAATTCATGCTCGCCGACATGGCGACCCAGGTCGAGGCGGCGCGCCATCTGGTCTACGCCGCCGCGCGGGCCGTAGACGCGGGCGTGAAGGACGTGTCGAAGATCTCGGCCATGTCGAAAGTCTTCGCCACAGACACGGCGATGAAGGTGGCGACCGACGCCGTCCAGCTATTCGGCGGGTACGGTTACTGCCGCGACTACCCGATCGAAAAGTACATGCGCGACGCGAAGATCACGCAGATTTACGAAGGCACGAATCAGATACAGCGGATGGTCATAGGCCGCGCGCTCATACGCGAAGGCGCTTCGAGCTGACGCGCGCTTCTTTCGGAGTGCGCCGACTTGTCGGCGCTTTTGAGTTAGCCATAGCCGTTTTGCCTAACACAAAAGCGGTGACAAGTCACCGCACTCCGAAGGAGGAGCTGCCTCCAAATCATTTCCGACTGAATTCGAGGCCCTACTCATGCGGGTTCGACGCCGCGTCTGGCCAGCCGCGCTTCGATTATCATGCGCATGACCGCGCAGATGATCGCGCCCAGCGCCGTAAGCTCGAATACTATTATCCCGAACGCCCAGGGGGTGACAATCGGCATCCCGCCCGTGACAAGGTTGACCTCGCGCGAGCTCCAGACCGTGAGCAGCACGCCGACGCTCCCGCCGATAACCCCACCCAGGATCGCAAACAGCCCGATGCGGCTACGGCGCTCGAAGGCCGTCTCGCCCGCTCCGACCTCGTCGGCTTCCGCGCTCGCGTGCAGCCCTTCTTTGTATTCCCAAACGGCTATGATCGGGAATAGCTTTGTGAAGAGCGCGTAAAGCAGTATGAAGTAGGCGACCATGCCCGCGGTGATGATTATCTCGACCCAGGTCGGCCGGTAGTCGCCCCAGTTGAAGGCCAGCCGCGGCTGCGAAAGTGTAGGGACTATTATCAAGAACCGCTCGATCCACATCCCCAAGACGACGGCCGCCGACGCGATCACTGCGCCGGTGATAGTCCTCAGCCGCTTTATGGCCAACAGCGGGGCGGGGATGATGAAGCAGCAGACGACCATCGTCCAGAACAGCGGCGCGAACTCGCCGGAGACCTTCGAATTGAAGATGGCCATCTCGGCCGGCTCATTGCCGTAGTAGACCGTCAGGTATTCGGCGAAGGTGAAGTAGAACCACAGCAAGCTCATCACCAGCAACAGCAGCCCCAGGTTGTTGAAATGCACGGGCCGCAGGTACTCTTCGAGGCGGAAGACGCGGCGTATCAGCGCCATCGCTATTATCAACGCCGCTATCCCCGAGAATATTGCGCCCGCTACGAAGTACGGCCCGAACATGGTCGAGTGCCACATGGGTTGTATGGCCATCGCGAAATCCCACGAGACTATCGTGTGTACGCTCACGGCTACGGGTATGATGATGATCGCCATCACGCCCACCGCGCGTTCGAGCCTGTCGCGCTGGAGCGCGGTCCCGCGCCACCCGAGGCTGAGCAGCCCGTACAGGCGGCGGCGCACCCCCTGAGATTTGTCGCGCAGCAGGGCGAGGTCGGGGATCAGCGGCAGGTACAGGTAGATCAGCGACCCTATCAGGTATGTGTTGATGGCGAAGAAATCCCAGACCAGCGGCGAGCGGAAATTCGGCCACAGCCCGCGCTCGTTCGGGTACGGCGCGACGTAGTAGAACAGATCGGGCCGCCCGAGGTGGATTATAGGGAACAGCCCGCCGATCAATAACGCGAATACGGTTATCGCTTCCGCGCAGCGAGTGACGGGCCGCCTCCACGTGGCCCCCGTCACTCGCAGTATGGCCGAAATCAGCGTGCCCGCGTGCGAGATGCCTATCCAGAAGACGAAGTTCGTTATGTCGAACGCCCACATCACAGGGCGGTTAATCCCCCACACGCCTATGCCGCGCGTGACTTGATACCCGAAAGCCGCGACGGCCGCCGCAAGCACGAGCGCGCACACCGCTACGGTGACGTACCAGCCGCGCCCCGTCACCATAACGGGTTCGAGAAGATCACTGTCTATCTTTGCGTCCGCGGTTCTCTCCATTAGCAATCGCTTCGGCTCAGCGAGCAGACTTTGTCAATCGCCTTTTCTGAGGTAGATCACTCGCGGCTTCGTGCCGAGATCTTCCAGCAGCCGAGTGGCGCGGTTGCTTTTGGCCAGCCGCGCGACTTCGCTCGACTCGTCGGCGATGTTGCCGAACGCCATCGCCCGCGCGGCGCAGGACTGTACGCAGGCCGGCACCACGTCGCCGTCGCGCACCTCGCGCCCTTCGTCGCGCGCCCGCTCCTCGCCCTTGCGTATGCGCTGGATGCAGAAGGTGCATTTCTCCATCACGCCCTTCGATCGGACAGAGACTTCAGGGTTCAGCGCCTTGTCTAAGGGGGCCGCCCACGCCGGGTCGTAGAAGTTGAAAAAGCGCACCGAGTACGGGCAGTTGTTGGCGCAATAGCGCGTGCCGACGCATCGGTTGTAGACCTGCGCGCTCAAACCCTCGTCCGTGTGATAGGTCGCGTAGACGGGGCAGACCGGCTCGCAAGGGGCCTCTTCGCAGTGCTGGCAGAGGACCGGCATGAAGCTGGCGCGCACGTCCGGGTATTCGCCCTCGAAGTACCTTTCGACGCGAATCCAGTTGATCGCGCGCCCGCGCGCCGCCTCTTCGGGGCCGACGACCGCGACGTTGTTTTCGACGTTGCATGCGACGACGCAAGCCTCACAGCCCGTGCAGCGGTCGAGGTCTATGACCATGGCCCATTGCGGCTTTTGCGCTCTCTTCTCTTCGCTCATAATCATTCGCCTATCGCTCGGTCTCGGCGTGACGAGGTAACGTAGTCCCGAACCGCGCGAGCACGGACTCGCCCGCAACTTTAGTTACGTTCGCGCGGACGGTATTCGGAAACGGCCCCGGCCTGAGCGTGAACGGGTCTAGGAGAGCCGCGTTCGCGCCCCGGTTGGAAGCATAACGGCCGAACCCCTTGTGCCCCCGGCCGTAAGGCATCGCTATGGTGTCAGGGCGGATCGCCGGGTAGATGACGGCGGGCGCGCGCAGGCTGCCGTGAGGCGTCGCCACCTCGACCGTGTCGCCGTCTTTTACGCCGAGCGAATCGGCCGTCTTCGGATTGATCTCCACCCAGCTCCCCCACATCACGGAAGTCATCGGATCGGGCAGCTCTTGAAGCCAGGGCAGGTTCGCCCAGTCGCCGAAGCCTAGCGCCGCGTGCTCGTAAGCGATCAGCGTGTAAGCGTAATCTTCCGGCTTCGCGTCTATCGATTCGGAAAGTCTCTGCTCGGCGAATACCGAGGTCGTAAGCCAGAACGCGGGCTCGGGCACGCTCTCTTCGTTAGAACGTCTCTGCTGTTTAGGCTTACCCACCCACACGCCGCGCTCCGTGAAAATCTTCCAGAAATCTTCCGCAGTTTCGGCCGCGATCGAGCCATGGGTCTTTTGAAGCTCTGCCGCGGCTCGCCTCACTGCCTGCTCCGCGGATTGGAATGAGATCGTCAGCGCGCTTTTGTCAGCAAGCTCGCTGGCGAGCGCAATCAGCACGTCCGCCGTCTGTCTGGTGTTGAGCTCCGGCTCGACCACCGGGCGCGTGAGCGTGAAGGCGACATCGTCTACGCCTGCGTGCGTAGCCCTCAGGTCCCAGCTTTCGAGGTAAGTGTGGTCAGGCAGGATCAGATCGGCCAGCGCGGTCGTGTCGTCCATCGACGACGAGAAGCTGCATATGAAAGGCACATCCAGCAGCTTGCCGAGCGAGGCGGGCGCGACATAAACCGGGTTCGCGTTATGGACGAGAAGCGCTCTGACGCGGGTGCCGGTGATCAGGTTTTCAAACATCGGCCTCCAGTAGATGCGGCGCTCGGGCCTCAGCGTCTCGAACGGGTCGACGTAGCGCGTAGTAGTCCGCATCACGCCGCCCGGTTTGTTCGCGTTGCCGACCACGTCGTTTAACAGGTCGACGGCCTTAATAGTTTCGATGCCGCTGCCTATCGCCAGGGGGCGGGGCGCGGCGGCGAACTCGCGCGCCAGGCGGACTATCTTTTCGGCGGGCGTGTCCGTTTGCGCGGCGACGTTTTCGGGGGCGTAAATGTGAAGCGGCTTGCCGTCGGCGTCATGCGAGATTTGATTCCTGGCTAACCCTTCGCGAGCTATCACCTGGGCCATCGCGAGGGCGAGCAGGTGTTCGCTCCCCGCGGGGGCCGGCAGCCACTCGTCGGCGTTGGCGGCCGTGAGCGACATACGCGGCTCTACGTGAACGAACCGCCCGCGCGCGCGCCCGCTTGAGCGGCGGAACTCGCCATAAGCGAGCGAATACATCACGGGCGAATGCCAAGTCTCAAGAAACCGCGCGCCGAAACAGAGCAGGTAGCTCGCGTTCGCTATGTCGTAAATCGGCAGACCCTCTTCGCCCTCGCTCGCCGACACCCAATGGTCGCGATCGTAATTCAGACGCAAGTACGAGGTCGACCCGCAGGCCGTCATGAACTGCTCCGCCGCAAGGTCGGACACCGACAGCAGGTCGCCGCTCAGCAAAACAATCCCGTCGGCGGGGTTCGACCCTTTGTTCTGGTCATCGAGCGGCTGCGCCTTAATCTCGCGCAGCTTGGCAGCGAGAGTCTTTATGGCATCGTCCCAGCTTATCTCTTCAAAGCTCGCCGAGCCGCGCTCGCCCGTGCGCCGCATCGGCCCGCGGATGCGGTCGGGGTTGTAGAGCAATTGAAGCCCCGCCTGCCCGCGAGCGCAGAGCGCGCCGCGGTTGATCGGGTGGTGGGGATTGCCTTCGATCTTGCTCGCCTTGTGCTCGCGCGTGCGGACTGCGACGCCGCAGCCCGCGTCGCACATCGCGCAGGCCGTGGCCTTCCAGTAATCTACGCCCGGCACGTACTGTTCATCGGGTATCAGCGCGGGTATCAGACGATTCTCCGGGTGGCCGCAGGCCGAAAGCAGGCCCGCGCCCGTAGCGCCGACGCCGGTCAGGATTATGAACTCGCGACGTTTCATCTTTTTTTTTGGTTTCTAGTTATAAGCACCAGAAACCAGAAACCGCCGTGCGCGAAGCGCATCATCGGCCATGGAAACTAGAAACTGATTCTTATCTATGGCAGGCGTAACAATCGACGCTCGCCTGGCGCTCGCGGTGACAGTCTATGCACCACCCCATGGTCTGATCGACCTCTCGGCGGAGGCGGTGCGCCTGCTTGACCTCGCCGTGGCATACCGCGCAATCGACGCCCGCGCGGACGTGCGGCTTGTGCGTGAAGTAGACGTTGGCTTCCCGCTCGAACCAGTAGATGCGGACCCAGCGGGGCTGTTCGCCACGGGCGGAGATCGCGGCCAGTTTCTGGACCTCCGCGCTTCCCGTCATCATCGACTCGTGACAGATCATGCAGGTCGATATGTTAGGCGTCGTAGCGTGAGGCCCGTTTGCCGCGTGCTCGTGGCAGGCGTCGCAATCCAGTTGCGGGCCTTCCTCTTTCGAAACGTGCTGCCAGTGGTCGAACTCGACGGGCTGGCGCGGCGCTTCGGCCCCGCCCATCGCGCCGAGCAGGGCGAATCCGAGTACGATGACCAGCGCCGCCGCGAGTATGACTGCTTTGCTCGCTCTCCTCATCTCGAAGCGCCAGCGCAGTCTACTTCGCGCCGAAGCGGAAGACTATGCCGAACGAGATGCGGTAATTGTGCGCCGTGTCGCCCGACACGAATATAGGCAGGTAGTCTGCCTGGAAGAGGCGGACGGCGATCTCTTTGCTCGCGTTTATGTCGAGGCCGCCGCCCACGGCCATGGCGAAGTCTGTCTCCGAGTCGAACCCGTCGACGCTCGTCCGCGCCGCGCCGAATAAGACATGGCCGAAGAAGTTCTTGCCCGTCTGCCGCGAAGTGAACCGTGGGCCGAAAAGGAAAGTGTAAGTGTTTGTCGCAAACTCCCTGGTAGGCCCAGGGTTGGGGATCGTCACGTCGCCGTAGTTGCCGTTTACTTCCGCGACCAGGCCGAACCCCCCCGAAATGTTACCCGCCCCGCTCACGATGAAGGCCGGGGCGTTTAAGCTCTCTCTCTCGACGAACTGGTCTGAATTGAAATAGGCGTAGCCCCCGAAGATCTCCATCCGAGGGTACTCCTCTTGAGCCTGGGCGGTGGCGGAAACAAGAAACAGCGCTGCTGCGGCGAGCAAAACTCTTCGCATCAAACTCTCCTCCGGGTTGGTTTAGGACTTCCAGGGCTTCAAGTCTACATGAAGAAGCGAAAAAGTCATAGACCACATCTCGGCTTGAAAGCGGTCGCCGAAAAAAAAAGAGGGAGGACTTTCATCCTCCCCTTTCATGGCTGTTAAGACGCTTCGCCCGATCAGAACCTGAGGACGGCCCCTATCTGGAAGCGGAAGTTATGGGTCCATCGCTTTTCGTCGAATTCGAACGGGTCTTCCGAGCGTATAGGTATGTAGTCGAGTTGGAACAGACGGACGGCGAACCTCTCGCCCGCTTTGATGTCGACGCCGCCGCCGAACCCAAGGGCAAGATCGTTCTCTGAAACCTCGAAGTCCTCGCCCGGCAGCTCTACCTGCACGCGCTGGCGCGCGACGCCGATCAGCGCATGCACGAAGCCGTCGACGCTGTCGCCGCGGGCCGTGAAACGCGGCCCGAACAGGAAGAGGCTGACGTTTGCGTTGGAGTCGAAGCCGGTTAGATCAGAGGTGTCTTTCCGGTTGTAGCTGAAATCGCCGACTATGCCGAAGCTGCTGCTGATGTTGCCGGCGATGCTGACGCCGAGGCCGTGAAAGCCTTCGCGGTCGTCAAAATCGAAGGGGTCGTCGTCGCCGTCGCCGTCTAAATCAGCGCCTACGTCTACGCTCAGGTATGAATACCCGCCGAAGATCTCTACCGAAGGGTACTCGTCTTGAGCGCTAGCCGGGATGGCCGCTAAAAAGATTACGGCCAATGGCAAGATGAACTTTCGCATCGAAACTACCTCCTGATTGTTGGTTGGATACTTCCGTAAGCCTAAGATCGTTTCTCTAACACGGATGGCCTCTCGCGGAGAGGTTCACGAACGTCCCATCTGTGTAAGATACTACCACCACTGACAAAAGAACGCACCTGAAGTTTTTGTTTCGCCTGATCGCCCCGAAGGAGCAAAAGGTATTGGTGGTGTAAACCGCGATTGACTGGCTCAAATGTGACAGCCCCGTAGGGGCTAGATTCAATAGCCCGGCGCATCGCGCCGGGTGACGCGTCATACGAGACGAAGCCCTGAAAGGGCGATATACCTATCGCGCCCTTTCAGGGCTTGTTGTTATTGGGTCGTCGTTCCAGGGGCGGTGCCCCTGGCTATTGAATCTCGCCTCTTCGAGGCTTTTTATTGAATCGTTGCTCCTCCGAGGCATTTAACGAGAGCGCCGTTAATATACCTTCTGGACTTTGACGTTCGTGTAATACTTCTGGAGTATAGAGGTGCAGGAGTAACCCTCTTTCGCCAGCCCCGCCGCGCCCGTCTGGCACATGCCTACGCCGTGGCCCCACCCTCTTCCCGTGAAGACAAAAGCCGCTACCCGCCCTTGCTCGTCCGTCTCGCGGTCTATGACAAAGAGGTTCTCTTTAAGACCCAGTGCGTTGCGTATCTGAAAACCGCGCAGCCGCGCGCGCCCTTCCGCGCCTATCACCTCGATCTCTAGCACGCGGTTTGACTCGCCATAGGCGAGGGGCGCGAGGCTCTCTACCTCGCCCACGCTGACGCGGTAACGGCCGAGGCGGCGGCGCAATTCGTCGGCTGTTATGCGCTCGCGCCACTGGGCCTGGCCCGACAGGCGGTCGCTGGCCGCCCCGCGATCAGAGATCTCCGCCTCCAGAAAATCTACGCGGCCCGAGGCGTTCACGTGATACGTGACGCGCTCGCCGCCTACGAGCGTCAGGCGGTCGACGCCGAAGCTCATATCCGCGAACCTGCGAAACAGCCACGCCCTACGGTCTATCTCGATGGCGTCGGCGGCCGCTTCACGCGAGGCAGCGCGCTTAGCCTGCGGGCTTGCCAGCACCAGGCGGCCGTTGTCGGCCGGGCGCGCAGTTTGAGATTTCAGGCCCGTGACCTGGACCTTATGAGTGAGCGCGCGGACCAGAGTCTCGATCGCGTAGGCGCGCGTCACCGGGGCGCGCGCGTCTAACCGGCTGTCGGCGGCGAGCCGCAGCACCCCGTCCTTGAGCAGCATCGCGATGTCCGCGCGCATCTCGCGCGGCACGTCTTCGCCCCCGAGGCCGGCGAGTATGTAATCGATATCGGCGGGCGATAAGAGCAGGCTCGCCCGCCCGCTGCCGTACATCGCGGCGGCCACCAGCGAGGCGAACGCCGGGAGGCTCGTCGCGCCCTTGCGGCCCCTCTCGGGTAAAGCCTGACGCGCGAGCTTTGCCGCTCGCTCCATCCAGCCCATCAGCTCGTCGTCGTCGATGGCCCCGCGCAGGTACTTGCCCGTCACGGGCCGCGGGAGCGAGAAGCCTAAGACTTCCAACAGCGCCACGCCGCGCGCCAGGCGGCCTTCGTCGCCCGAGAGCGTTTCGGCCACACGGTCCGAGACGATCTCGCGGTTGGCGGGGGCCGTATGGTCCGGCGCGCATTCGACCGACCTCAGGTAAGGCACGGGCCTGGTCAGAAAGATCGCCTCGTTATTCTCTGTCCGCCCGCCGCACGTAGAAGTGTAAAGAGCTTCGATAGGTACTACTCGACCCTCTTCGTCCTTGTAGACGACCGCCAGGCCGCGCGTCTCTTCGACGGCGCGGTTGGTCAGAGGGTGCTCGGCGCTCAGCCCGTCGTAGACCTGGGACTGCGCGTCGTCGCGCAGGTCGAAGCCTTCGCTGCGGTAGCGGCCCATAGTCGAGAGCGCGTAAGAGCGCGCGGCTATGGCTTGAGCTTTGAGCGCCTCGATCAGGGGGAAGAGCGCCGGCGAAAGCTCGCGCGGCACGACCCCGCGCAGGTACTGTTCGAGCGGAAGCTGGTTGATTACGTTTATCCGTCCTCGGCTGTTGAGGACCAGGTGAATCTCGCCGCGGTAATCTTTATTGCCCACGCGCACGAACGGCACGGCGGGCGCGGAGTGCGCGCGAGTCGCTCCGCCCTCGGAGGCCGAGACGATCAGCATGCTCTCGCTCGTGGCGACCATCTGGTTCGCCTCGAAGGCGATCACTTGAGAGGTGAGCGCGGCGTCGGCTTTTGGCGCGGGCTCGGCTTTCGCCACAGGCTTGCTACTTGCCGTCTTATTTGCCGCGGGCTTGTTGGTCGCCTCCGTGTAGCGGGAGCGCGGCTTGTATTTGCCCGCGTCGGCGGCGGCGACGCGTCGCGCCTCGACTCGCATCTCGCCGCTGGCGATCGTGTAGCTCGCGCGGTCGTCCGTAGACTGGCGGCGCACGGTCAATTCCGACGTGGAGCTTAGCGAGACGGCGGCCACGTCTATCAATAGCCCTATGCGAACGAGCGGCCCATCGGAGCCGGCCGTCTGCGAGCCATCGATCTTACGCGGGCGATAAGCGTTCTCTTCCGCGTCGCGACTTTTTAAGACCGCGGTGTTCTGCGCGAGCGTCGTGACGTGGGCGCACGTGAGCAACAGAGCGAGGCTCACAACCCTGCGGCGGGAGCGCAAGCGCCTGAGCGAGATTGTCATGGGAGATCACCACTTCCGGTCGTAATGAACCGTAACCCTGAAGGTTACGGTATCGTCTGCTCGCTGGGGATATCCTTCGAAGGGGCTAGCCATGTATATCGCCTGTCTGGCGATGTCGTCAAGCTGACGATAACCTGTGGAGCGATCCATACGGAGTGATAATATTCTGCCGCCGCGCCCGATCCGCAGCTCGAAGTCCGCCGACACGCCGCTGTTCAACATGTCTTCGACCCACTTGCGCGGCATTATATGCTCATTAGCCTTCCTGATCTTTGCGCGCACCTGGGCCATGTATTGCGCCTCGATCTTCTCAAACCCGAGCTCCGTGGTCCCGCTCGTTGATTCGGCGCGCGCCGCGGGCCGCGCGGGCGCGGGGGCGGTTGTCGAAGGCGCGGTCGCGGTCGGGATCGAGGCGGGCATAGGCGGCGCGGCCTGGGGCGCGGGCAGTTGCGAGATCGCAACTCCCGGCGGCGGAGTCAATCGCTCGACCTTTGCGGGCTCTGCGGATGGCGGCGCGGCCGTCTGATTCCGAGCCGTCTCGCGCGGCGGCCCGGCCGAGGCCGTGTGCGTATCGGCGCTGCCGAGCTTCTGAGACCGCGATCGTAAATGAACGTCGTCGGCGCGCGCGGGGTCATACTCCATGCGGTCTACGTCCGCTTGCTGTACAGGCTCGGGCGCGGAGCGCAGCGTCGATCGGTCCGGGGGCGGCGCGATCTCTGTGATCTTTACTAGCTCGGTCTGCGAAGTCGAAGGTTGGGCCTGCCATCGGTCTGTAGACATGTCGAGGTTGATGAGCCACGCGTAGAAGAGTGCGTGCCCGATGGCGGACAACACAAGTATTCGGGCGAAGCGACGACGGCCGGCGGCAGCCGCCATCGTCGGTCTATCGATATACTTGTCTAAAGTCTTAAGCACTGCTCTTAATTCTGTCGCATTACGACCTGGAAGCCAGCTCTTCGACCGCGAGCGAATTGAACTGCCTGCGCGGCTCCTTCATCTCGACCTTCCCCACGTGTGGGTGAACCCTGTTCGTCAGCAGGACCAGGACGCGCCTGGGGTCAGGCTCTATCCACACGCTGGTCCCCGTGAACCCCGTGTGGCCGAATGCCGATTTAGAGAGCATCGGCCCCGCCGAACAATCGTCCGTCGTCGCCAGCAGCCATCCTATAGACCGGTGGCTGGCCCCATCGGGGGTGAAGTTCGTTCTGAACAACTCAAGCGAGCGCCGGCTTATTAATCGGCTGTCGCGAAGAAACTGGTTCGCTATGATGAAGACCTCGCGCGCCGTCGAAAATAATCCCGCGTGCCCGCTCACCCCGCCTAAGAACTGCGCGTTGCCGTCGTGTACTTCGCCCCACACCAGCCGCTCGTCGCCGACCGAAGGCTGGCCGACGGTCACCCGCTCGTGGTTGCGGCCCAGCTCCGTAGCTGCCGTCAGACGCGTTAATTCCGGAGGCGGGTTGAACATAGTGCGCTGTAGCCCAAGAGGGTCGAATATCTCTCGGCGGGCCAGACGGTCGAGCCGCGCGCCCGCCACGCGTTCTAGTACGTATCCGACAAGGATGTAGTTCAAATCGCCGTAGACGACCGGCGCTGTCGAGCCTCCCTCGACGCTCGGCTCAAGCGGCAGCCGCGCGATGGCAGGGACCACCTCGGCAAGCGTCGTCTCAAGGTAGAGAGCGCGCCACGCGGGCAGCCCCGAGCGGTGCGTGAGCAGATCGATCAAGGTGAGGTGGCGCTTGTCTTCGGTGTCGAACTCGTTGAGGTACTGCGCGACAGGCGCTCGTAAATCTATCAGCCCGCGGTCCGTCATTATCACGGCGAGCAGCGCCGTGACGAGCGGCTTTGTCAGCGACGCCACGTCATAAATCGTGTCGAGGTTGACGGCCACGCGCTCGGGCTCGATGACGGCCCAGCCGACCGCGCCTTCGGCTACGACCTCGCCGTCCTGGCCTATGACGTACTGCGCCCCCGGAAAAACGCCCAGCTCTATCTGGGACCGCAGGTAGTTGGATACTCTTTCCGATGCCAATGCCATCTGTTAAACGCTAATGTAAGAGTATAGCAAAGGAATCGCGGAATGAAGAATTGAGATTATAGCGAGTAGTGTCCTAAAGGTGTGTTGTCGGGCAAACCTGTAGGGGCAGCCCTTGTGGCTGCCCGGATCGCGCGTAGCGCGATGACATAATTGGCCGCCGTGCGCGAAGCGCATCATCGGCCATCAAAGATTGCCCTTAAGCTAGATTCGTTCCCCGTTCTTTGTCTTCGATGCGGAAGACCTTCTTTGCCGCGCGGCTTCGTAAAGAAGGACCGCGGCGGCCGCGGACACGTTGAGCGATTCGACGCCGTCGGCCATCGGTATGTGCACGAGCGCGTCGGCGGCGGCCGCGGCGGGGGCGGCAATGCCGCTCGATTCGCGGCCGCAGACCAGGGCCACGGGGCCAGTGAGCTTCGCCTCCGTGTAGATCTGCATGGCGGGCTCGCCGTCCTCTACGACTGCGAGTGGGCCGGGCGGCGCCGATTCGAGCGCGATTATCTTTATGCCGCGCTCGCGACACAGATCGAAGGCTTCCGAGCGAGGCAGGTCCGTGGCGATGGGGAAGCGCAGCGCCGAGCCCATCGAGGCGCGCAGGGCTTTGTGGTTGAACGGGTCTACGGTGAAGCGCGTTGTGATGAGCCCCGTCGCGCCGGCGGCTTCGGCGGTGCGGATGATGGTGCCGAGGTTGCCGGGGTCCTGCAACTCGTCGGCGATGACGATGAGCTGTGGCGGGCGGGCCATCACGTCTTTGATCTCGAAGTGCGGGCGGCTCACTATCGCCGCGACGCCTTGCGGGCTTTCCGTGTCGGCTATCGCGTCCATGACCTGTTTAGAGACGTGCGCGCCGCGACAAGGGATCTGTTGCAGCCGGTCGAGCAGCGCCAGCCCGCGCTCCGTCGTTTCAAGCTGCGGGCTGAAGGCTACGGTCTCGATATGCGCGCCCGCCCGTATCGCGTCTTCGATCAACCGCACGCCTTCCAGAAAGACATGGTGGCGCTCGCCTCCCGCGCGGATGAAGCGGAAGCGTTTGACGAGCGGGTTCTGTCGGCTAGTGATCTTTTCTACCAGCATAATTGACCAGAGAATATAGCAAGCATCGAAGGATATTGACAGGCATGTACAAGAAAGGCCGCGTCGGATATTATCACTGCTCTCGATCACACGAGCGGAGAACGTATGGCTCTTTTGTCAACACGCCTTCAAGCCCTGATCGTTATCGTCGCAATGCTAACACTCTCCGGCTGCTCGCCGGGCGACCCTTCGAAAGATCGGAAAGGCGAAAGCGAGATAATAGTCGCCGCCGCCGCCAACCTCACGGACGCCTTTGAAGAGATAGGCCGACAGTTTACCGCCGAGACGGGAGTCCGCGTCACCTACAGCTTCGGCGCGACCGCGGACCTCGCCAGGCAGATAGAAAACGGCGGCCCCTTCGACGTGTACGCGGCCGCAGATGTCGCGCACGTCGATGAATTGGTCCGAAAAGGGTTCGTTATGGCCGACACGCGCGCCGTCTACGCGCGAGGGCGGCTCGTCTTGTGGACGCCGCCCGGAAGCTCGGTCGGGATCAGCCGAGTCGAAGAGCTGAAGCGCGCGGACGTGAAGCTGATCGCGATAGCCAAGCCCGAGGTCGCGCCTTACGGGCGGGCGGCGGTCGAATCGTTGAACGCGCTCGGATTGTGGCCGGAGGTCGAACCCCGCGTAGTCTACGCGCAGAACGTAGCTCAAGCTAAACAGTTTGCCGCGTCGGGCAACGCGGACGTGGCGTTCCTGCCGCGCGCGCTGATGAAGCAGGGTGAGTGGAGATATATCGAAATAGACGAGCGGCTGCACCAGCCAATTGACCAGGCGATGGGCGTCGTGACGGCGTCCGTGAGTCAGGACCGCGCGAGGCGCTTCGTCGAATTCGTCTTGAGCGCGGAAGGTCAAGCCACGCTAGAACGCTTCGGCTACGTGCGCCCGCCCGCACCTTGACAACACGTCGGGCGAGCGTATGCTATCAAGTAGCCACACAAGTTGACCCATGGTTAAGAACTTGTCATCGGTAAGATCGCCGCACGGAGCTCTCCAGTCGCCCTGAAACTAAACTCAAGATGGATACGCATAAACCTTCAAACCGTGTTCGCGTCGTCGTCGCCACTTCGGTGATGCTCTCGTTCATCTCTTTCTGGCGAGCGGCGGCTATAGTGCTTAACGACCTCGGCTCATCCGCCTTTTATGCGGGCGGCATAGCCGAGCAGTTCGTGGGCAAAGCGGCGCCCTGGTTCGTACTCGGCGTGATGCTGTTCAGCCTTGCCGTGCGCGCCCTTTACATCGAATCGTCAGCCATGTTCACGCGCGGCGGCGTTTACCGCGTCGTAAAAGAGGCGATGGGCGGCACGCTCGCGAAGCTGTCGGTTTCGGCCCTGATCTTCGACTTCTTGTTGACGGGGCCTATCTCTGGCGTTTCGGCCGGGCTTTATCTGTCGGGGCTCATCAATGAGGTCCTCCCCAGGATAGGCGTGACCTATCAACTGGATAAGAACTTCACGGCGATGTTTTTCGCCACGGCCGTCGTGGCCTATTTCTGGCGGCGCAATATCAAAGGGATACATGAATCGAGCAGCGACGCGCTGCGGATAATGTATGTCACATCGGTCATGGTCGTCATTCTGATCGGGTGGGGCTTGCTGACGTTGATAGAGCGCGGCGGGCATCTGCCGCCCGCGCCTACGCCCGACAACCTGAGCTTCTCCGAGCATGCGCTGGGGTGGCTCAAGCCTTTGCACTGGTTCGTACAGGATGGCGACCGTTACCTTATCACCCCGGACGCCCCGAGTTTTGTCGGGCTGATTGGCTTGCTGATAGCTTTCGGCCATTCGATCCTCGCGATGAGCGGCGAAGAGACTCTCGCGCAGGTCAACCGCGAGCTCGAAGCGCCGAAGCTCAAGAACCTCAAGCGCGCCGCCATCACGATCTTCGTCTTCTCGGTCGTCTTCACGACATCGGTTTCGTTCCTGGCGGTCGCGATCATACCGGACGACGTAAGGCCCGCCTACCTGAACAACTTGATCTCGGGGCTGGCCATGAACTTCGTCGGCCCCGATTACCTGAAGCTGCTCTTTCAAGCGTTCGTCGTGCTGGTCGGGTTCTTGATGCTGTCGGGCGCGGTCAACACTTCCGTCATCGGGTCGAACGGCGCGCTCAACCGCGTCGCGGAAGACGGCGTGCTGACCGACTGGTTCCGCGCGCCGCACAGGAGATTCGGCACGACCTACCGCATCATCACGCTGATCGCCATCCTGCAAGTGGCGACGATAATCGCTTCGCAGGGCGACATCTTCATACTGGGCGAAGCCTACGCTTTCGGCGTCATCTGGAGCTTCACGTTCAACGCGCTGTCGACGCTGATACTGCGCTTTCGCAGGCCGGAGGGGCGCGAGTGGAAAGTGCCTCTCAACCTGCGCCTGGGCAACAAGGAGATCCCGTTTGGCGTCATGACGGTCACGTTCATAATGCTGTCGCTCGCGCTGACGAACCTCTTCACCAAGAAGATAGCGACGATCTCCGGCATAACCATCACGATCGTCTTCTTCATGCTCTTCACAATATCGGAGCGTATTAACAGGCGGAAGCTCGACCTGACCTCGGCGCTGCTCGACAGGTTCCAGTTGCAGCAGAGCGAGACGATCGATCAGGAGGCGATAGGCGCGCGGCCGGGCAACCTGCTGGTCGGCGTGCGCGACTTCAACACGCTTTCGCACCTGGAACACGTGCTTAAGCAAACCAACACGGAAGAGCAAGACATTGTCGTACTGACCACTCGCTTGATCGCCGGACCCGACGCGGGCGAGCGTGACCTTTATGACGACAACATCTTCACCGATTACGAGCAGAAGCTATTCACGCGAGTCGTGGCCCTGGCCGAAAAGCATGGCAAGCCCGTCGACCTCGTAGTGGTCCCGGCCACCAATATTTTCGACGCAGTGGCGCAGACGGCGCTGCGCCTTGATTCTGCCGAGATAGTCGCGGGGCTGTCGTCGAAGATGACCGCGCAGGAGCAGGCGCGCGAGCTGGGCCGCGCGTGGGAGACCGTCGGCAGTCAGGCCCGCCGCCAGGTGAAGTTCAAGGTCGTAGACCCCGACGGCGGGGAGCACGTCGTCTACCTCGGCGCGCACGCGCCGAGCCTGACCGAAGACGACGTAGAGTTGATACACGACATCTGGCTGAAGGTGAGCAACATCCCGAGCCGCCGCCGCGTGCATCACCGCGACGTGGTGCGCGTCGCCTTGAACCGGCTCAGGCGCGACCTGCGCGGGCAGACCGACGTGATGCTCGATTTTTATAAGCTCGAACAAGAGGATGAAAAAGGCAGGCCCCGCGCGAAGAACAACAACAAGTGACCGGAACGGAGTCGGCGATGGCAATAGTAGATGACATCAACCGCGACATGACGGCGGCGATGAAGGCTAAAGAGGCCGAGCGATTGAGCGCGCTGCGCATGGTTAAGACCGCGCTCAAGCTGCGCGCGACGGAGCTGCCCGGCGGGATCGACGACGCTGAAGCCGCGCGCGTGCTGAACACGCTGCTCAAGCAGCGGCGGGACGCGGCCGAGCAGTACCGCGCCGCCGGCCGCGAAGACCTCGCGCTGAAAGAAGAGAACGAAGCCCGCATCATTCAGACCTACCTGCCGGCCGGCGCAAGCGACGAAGAGATGCTCGCGGCCGTCGACGCGGCGATAAGCGAAACGGGCGCTGCTTCCATGAAGGACATGGGCGCGGTGATGAAGGCGGCGCGTGCGAAGCTCGAAGGCAAGACCCTCGACGGCAAAGCCCTGAGCGATCTAGTCAAGGCGAGGTTGTCCGAGGTCGGCAGCCGGTAGCCCGCTCGCCGTGCCGATAATGCTAAGAGGGTTTCTGAAAAGTGGTAGTAAAAGCCCTGAAAGGGCGTAATTCAATAGAGCCTCGAATAGGCGCGATTCAATAAGCCCCGAAAGGGGCGATATTCAATAGCCGAAAGCCCCGTAGGGGCGGCATTCAATAGCCCGGCGCATCGCGCCGGGTTATGTTCGCACACAACAAGAAGCCCTGAAAGGGCGATATAAGTATCGCGCCCTTTCAGGGCTTTTCATTATTAACGATTCATTTCCAGGGGCGGTGCCCCTGGCTATTGAATATGTCCCCTTCGGGGACTTACGACTTCAAAGCCGCTTGTATGCGGGCCAGGTGGTGGTAACTATGCCGCACGGCATGATCCTCCAGCATGAACTGGCACGTGAGCGGCGCATCAGAGTTAAGCGAGATCGGAGCCGCACGATCAAGCTCCTCGTCGCTCAGAGCCCGGATTGCGGCAGCGGCCGCCGCGCTGTTGCGATTGAGCAGATTCAGAGCCTCCTCTTTTGTGACCGAGTCGTAATCCCTGGCGTGTTGGGCATTCATCTGGTGTACGTCATCCCAGGTCAGGCCCCTCACCGGCTGACCCTGGGCGAGCGTCTGCGCCAGCTCGATCTCCACAGGGTAGAGGCTGGCGACGTGATGCACGATGACGCCGATCTTGCGCCCGTCCTTCGGGACGCGCGCGCGCCACTCGGCGTCCGTCAGCTCGCCCGCGAAGATGGCGAGCGCGCGGGCTCCCTGTTCGAGTCGATCGGCAAGGGCGTTAGCACGTAGGCTCATTGTTCACCTCCTTTGTTCAGCACTAGCAGAACCGCTATGTAAGCAAAACATCTTTCACTTTTCATGAGTCTTTCCTTTCGCAACATGTTCCTTCACGGGAGCGGCGCGCCCGGCAACGCATTCCTCGACGACAGGGCCGCAGGCCCGGCCACGCCGTCGCCGTCGAATGGGGTGTTAGGGACGGCCGCGGGCGCGAAGCATTCACCCGCGTCGGCAGGGTCGGCAAACCAGAGCACGACATGGTTGAGATCCTTGCGAACGCGCTGACCGTTGATCGCCTGGCTGACGAATGCCTCTTCGATAATCGCGTTGACCTGCAATGAGCCTCTGCCGCCCGCGTTGGTCGTAAGGTCGCCGAGGTATTCAACGGCTCCGAACGGGGCCGCCGGCAGCTCGGTAAGGAAGACCGCAAAGGTAGTGTCAGGCCGAAACCTCTTCGCCGTCAGCGTGAACGTGTCCGTCCCCGCTTCATCCGCTCTCAGCAGGATAGTGACTTTCGCCCTGGCGTCGGGAAAACAGTTCGCTATCACGTCGGCCGCGGGCACTAGATCAAACTGGATCGTATTCCCATTGTCGGTCGCCCCGCCATCCTGAGCCCCTACCAGTCCGTACGGTGCAAGCGAAAGCAGCGCAAAGGCCGCGGCGACCACTGCCAGTAACAATGATCGCCTCATAAGGGTTGAGTTCGTTTTATAGTCTCTTCGTGTTTCCATCGTAATCTCCTTAGCGTTAGTTTCATCAAGCGGGAGGATAGCGCCGGCAGCCTGTGTAAGTCATAAAATCGCCATAAAAGTGCGGTTACATTTCGGTAATGCGGGCCGGGCCGGACATTACTGTTGCTCCGCGTCGCCGACTTCGGCCAGCACGCTCGCGATGAAGTCTAGCAACTCGTTGAGGGAGTGAAATCGCGCCGCCCTGTAGGATACGATGTGCTCAACCCTGCCCTCGAACCGCCCGGCCTCAATATCTGTCTCCGGCCGAAACTTGATGACGAAGGCCCCTGTGTATTGCCATCCGCTCATTATAAGCGGACAATAGTTCAAGCGCGGGTTGTAAGTCATAAACATACCGTGAATTTTCGGTAACTTTTGGAGAGCGAAATGGGGGACGAAAATCACATGACGTTCGATCCCTTATGCCTTGACCTGGCCAACGAGTGCCTTTGGCGAGGCTCACAGGCAATAAAGCTCAGGCCGAAAGTCTTCGCGGTGCTCAACTATCTTTTCAAGCGGCCGGGCCAGCTCGTCACCAAAGAGGACCTTCTCAGCGCCGTGTGGCCCGAGACGTTCGTCGGCGACACCGTACTGAAAGTTACGATCCGTCAACTCCGCGAGGCCCTCGGCGACGACCCGAAGTCTCCTCGCTTCATCGAGACCGCGCACCGCCGAGGTTACCGCTTCATAGGCATGCTCGATGAGTGCGGGCAGACGCAGGCAGGAGAGAAGGGGGTCGGCAGCGCCGCCGCCGCTTTGCATCCGTCGCCGCGCGCCGCGGATTCACTTCATTGGGTCGTCGGACGCGACGAAGCGCTGTCGCGTATGCGAAGCCGGCTTGAGAAGATGCTCGGCGGAGAACGTCAGACACTATTCGTCACGGGAGAGGCGGGCATCGGCAAGACCGCCCTGGTCGACACGTTCGCGCGGAGCGTAGCCGCCGATCGGAGCATACGGATAGGTCGAGGGCAATGTCTGGAGCAGTACGGGACGAGCGAGGCTTACATGCCGGTCCTCGAAGCCATCGGGCGGTTGTGCCGAGAGCATGCGCAGTTCGTAGATGTGCTGCGCGCTCACGCGCCGATGTGGCTGTTGCAATTGCCTTCTCTGGTGAGCGCTTCAGATCGCGAGCTGCTGAGTCGAGAGGTCTTCGGGGCGACGCGCGAGCGAATGCTCCGAGAGATGGGTGAGGCTTTGGAGGCGCTGACGGCGGACCTGCCGCTCGTGCTCATATTGGAAGACCTTCACTGGAGCGATTACTCGACGCTGGACCTGATCTCTTACCTGGCAAGGCAGCGCGAGTCGGCGCGGCTCATGTTGATCGGGACCTTTCGCATAGCGGAGTTGATCGTCAGCGGGCATCCACTCAGGGCGGTCAAGCGAGAGCTGCTCGCCAAGCGGCAATGTGAAGAGATGCCGCTTGAGGATCTCGGCGAAGAAGCCGTCGCCAGGTATCTGTCCGTCAGGTTTCCCACCAATCAATTCCCGGCAAAGCTTCCGGGGCTGATCCGCGAACGGACGGAGGGGAACCCTCTGTTTATGGTCAACGCGGTCGACTACCTTGTGGCGGAGGGATTGATCGGCGAGCAGAAGGAGGGCTGGGAGTTAGCTGTAGAGATCGAGAAGGTTGAAGTGGGTGTGCCCGACAGCATCAAGCAGATGATCGACAAGCAGCTCGATCTTCTCGACGCGGGTGAGCAGCGAGCGCTTGAGGCCGCGAGCGTGGCGGGGGCGGAGTTCTCGACGCTCGCGCTGGTGACCGGGCCGGGAGGGGATCGAGCGCCGATCGAAGCGCAGTGCGACGAGCTGGCTCGGCGGCGTCAGTTTATTCAGGATCGCGGCGTTTACGAGCTGCCGGATGGGGAGGTTGTGACGCGGTACGGTTTCATACACGCCTTGTACCGCAACGTGCTGTATGAACGGGTGCCGGCGTCGCGGCGCGTCCAACTCCACCGCCGAATAGGGGAGCAGTGGGAAGCGCTCTACGGCGAGCGCGCCAAGGAGATCGCGGCGGAGCTTGCGATGCATTTTGAGCGAGGGGCGAACTATAAGCGGGCCGTTAAATATCTTCAGCAGGCCGCCGATAATGCCATCCACCGATTCGCCTATCGTGAGGCGGTCGGGCTGGCGCGGCGAGGGCTGGAGTTGCTCGGGAGGCTGCCGGAGTCTCCGGAACGCGCCGAGCAAGAGCTCTGTCTGCAACTGACTCTTGGCGTGCCGTTGATAGCGACCGAGGGCTATGCGGCCCCGGACGTAGGCAGCGCGTATCTGAGAGCCCGTGAACTGTGTCAGCAGTTAGGCGAGACGCCGGATGTGTCCGAGGTCCTCTGGGGGCTCTGGACCTTTTATACGTTGAGGGCGGAGTTCGCGACGGCCCGCGAGATCGCGGAGGAGTTTCTGCGCCTGGCCGAGCGACTCCCGTACCCCGGCCTCGCGATGCGAGGCCACTGGGCGATAGAGATCACCTTCACGCATCTGGGCGAGTTCGCTCTGGCCTTGGAGCACTTTGAGAAAGCGCTATTGCTATATGACCCCACGCGACATCTCGATGACGGATTCCTCTATGCGCTGAACCCTGGAGTCGCGATGCCGTGCTTTGCCGCCTGGGCGCTCTGGTTTCTCGGCCGGCCCGATCAGGCATGCGTCAGGATGGAGGAAGCGCAGGCCGCGGCCCTCAAGTTAAGCGAGCCCATCTGTCTTGCGCACGCCCACCTATTTGCCGCGACTCTTTATCAGCTCCGACGCGAAGAGCTGAAGGCGCAAGAGAGCGCCGAGGCGGCCCTGGCCGTCTCCGGCGAGCATGGGCTGGTGATGTATCAGGCGATGGCGACGATCATGCGGGGCTGGGCGTTGCTCAAGCAAGGTCGGCAGGAAGAGGCGATCAAACAGATGCGCCAGGGGCTTGCTGATCTTCAAACAACAGGCACTGAACTGGTTCGCCCTCACTTCTTGGGTTTGCTGGCCGAGGCATTGGGCGATGCCCGCCAGACAGAAGAGGGGCTCCGCCTGCTGGATGAGGCGCTGGCGGCGGTCCGTCACAATGGGGAAGGGTATTACGAAGCGGAGCTACATCGCATCAAAGGTGAAGTCTTGCTTATTCAAGCAACAGGTCGAGGCGTTTGGCGAGCCGCCAAGGGCGGAAAAGCCGTGGTCAGGCCCGACCCTCCCACGGTCGCCCGCGCCGAGGACTGTTTTAATCAGTCCGTCAAGATCGCCCGACAGCAGAGAGCGAAGTCCTGGGAACTGCGCGCGGTGACCAGCCTGGCCCGCCTCTATCAAAAACAGGGAAAGCAGGTGGAAGCGCGCGATCTCCTCGCGCAAGTCTACGACAGTTTCACCGAGGGGTTCGATACGGCAGACTTGCGTGAAGCGAAAACGCTGCTCGACGAGCTGTGTAATTGAGCGCCCGCAGAACCTCAAACAAATCGGCTTTTCAGGTTTCAAAGATGTTGCTGATCTCGCCGAAAGGTGTGGCGTCGGCCGCGAAGGTGAAGGTCCCGCGCTCTCGCATTTCGCGCGCTGCGCGAAGGAACGCGCCGATGGCCGCGCGACAGAGCGTGCTGCCGACGCTGACGCGCTTGACGCCGATTGCCGAAAGATCTGCGAGACTGAGTTGAACACCTTTGAGTCCCATCAAGACGTTCACGGGGCGATCGACTGAACTGACCACCGCGCTAATCTCCTCTTTGCTGACCAGCCCCGGCGCGTAGAGAACATCCGCGCCCGCCTCCTGGTAAGCCTGAAGCCGCCTGACCGTATCCTTCAGGTCAGGTCGTCCCCAAAGGTAGTTCTCTGCGCGCGCCGTCAGCATGAAAGGGTAGGGAAGAGAGCGGGCCACCTCCGCCGCTGCGCGCACGCGATCGGCCGCCAGCTCGACATCGTAGATGGGAGAGTCCTTGCGAGCAGTTGAATCTTCGATCGAGCCCCCGACGAGCCCCGCCTCCCCCGCGAGACGGATCGTAACGGCGACCGTTTCAGGAGAATCGCCATAGCCGTTCTCCAGGTCGGCGCTCACGGGAAGCTCTGTGGCCGAAACGATGGCGCGCACGTGCGCCATCATCTGGTCGCGGCTGATTGTGTTGTCCCGCCGCCCGAGCGAGAAGGCGTATCCCGCGCTTGTCGTCGCCAGGGCTTCGAAGCCCAGGTGAGCAAGGAGCCGCGCCGTGCCTATGTCCCAAGGGTTCGGGATGATGAATGCCTGTTCATCTTCATGCAGCGCGCGAAACGCAATGGCCTTTTCCGACTGAGTTCGCATACTGACCTCCCTGTCGAGAGCATGGCACGAGAGGGTTCACCCGTCCAGCGGAAGGGGTGGCGCGGCGGCGGGCCGCTCGCTACTATTGAATTGCATTCCAGGCTTATCGGTGTAGATACGACATTCTTAAGGAGAAAAGAGCATGAGCGCGTCCGAGAACAAACAACTCATCGAGACTATATTTTCCGAGTTGTCGAAAGGTAACTCCAAACCGCTGGCCGATACTTTTTCCGACAAAGTCCGCTGGAACATCTCGGGGTCGATCAAGTGGTCGAGAACCTACGACGGCAAAGAGGCCGTCTTCAAACAACTGCTCGGGCCGCTGGCTTCGCTGGTCGAAGGCCCGATCAGGCTGACCGCGCACCGCATAATCGCAGAGGGCGACTATGTCGTAGTCGAGGCGCGCGGTAACAGCACTACCAAGTCAGGGAAAGACTATAACAACACCTATTGTTTCGTCATTCGCGTCGTCGACGGGAAGATCGAAGAGCTGACGGAATACATGGACACAGCGCTGGCCGTTGCGGTATTTGGAGAGTAATGACCGGACAGTACGGTGACTTCGCCTGACCATAGGCTTAAGCGGGTGTCTGATAAGTCCCCGAAGGGGATGCACTTCAATAGAAAGCCTCGGAGAGGCGTGATTCAATAAGCCCCAAAGGGGCGACGATTCAATAGCCGAAAGCCCCGTGGGGGCGTGATTCAATAGCCCGGCGCATCGCGCCGGGTCATGCGTCATACGAGACGAAGCCCTGAAAGGGCGCGATAAGAGTATCGCCCTTTCAGGGCTCATCATTAATAACAACTCGTTTCCAGGGGCGGTGCCCCTGGCTATTGAATCGTCGCCCCTACGAGGCTTAAGCGAACGGGAGCAATGCCTGGCTATTGAATCTAGCCCTTTCAGGGCTTTGCTCGTTCTTCTTAACCCTCGCCCCGTGTTGGTAATCACTTTCTTCGCATCGCATCGAGGCTCAACGGCCCCGCGCCCGCGGCCGAGATGTAGAGCAATACGAAGCAGTAAAGAACCGCCGGCACGCCGCCATTCATCGTAGGCCAGAAGCCGCCGGGGGCATGGAATTGCCAGTAGGCCACGGCCAGCATGCCCGACAGGACGAAGGCGACCGGGCGCGTGAAGAGGCCGAGCAGCAGCAGCGCGCCGCCGAATGTTTCGAGCACGCCGCCTACCCATACCTGAGACATCATCGGCGCGGTGCCTCCATCGGGCGGCATCCCCACGGGGAAGGCGAACAGCTTCATCGTCCCGGCCGGTATCAACATAAAAGCGCTCACGATGCGGAGCACGCTCAGCAGGTAGGGCGCCAGGGATGACCATTTCGCAACAAGATTCGGTTCGCTCGCGATGCGCCTCTCGGTTTCCACTTCACGCTGATCAATCATCAAGCTCTCCTTCGCACATCATTTGATCTATGGGTCAGACTTTCACCCAGCGCTCGGCCCACCGGCCCAGGCTCTCGATGACCGGCTTCAGACTCTCGCCCGCTTCGGTCAGCTCGTAGCTCACGCGCACGGGCGGCCCGGCAATGACCGTGCGCCGGACGAGCCCCTCCGATTCCAGCTCGCGCAGCCGCTCGGTCAACAGCCGGTCCGACAGCCCCGGCACGGCGGCCAGCATCTCGTTAAAGCCTCGCGGCCCGCCCAGCAGCACGCTGATGATCGCCCCGCTCCAGCGCCTCCCTATCAGCTCGACCGCGTGGTGAAACCGCGCGCAGACCTTGGACTCTTCCCCGCCAGCGCCCCTCTTCTTAGAAGGCGCCGGCCGCTCGGTAGGGCCTCTAACTACACGCCTCTGTTTTTGCATTGACATACTCCGTTCTCACTTACTTTTAATTGCCTGCTTGACTATTGTAGCCTGACAGGCTATCATTGCCACTAGCTTATCAAAAGTAAGCTGGCTACGCAATATTGGTGAGGAGGGTTTTATGGCGCCTACGACGCTGGTCGCCGGGCCTGGCCGCTTCGCCGTCGGGCGATTCTTGCCTTTGCCTAAAGTCGCGGGCGAAAGACCTGTGACAGTCCTTGAGTGACGATTCTATTAGGAGTGAATGATGGAAGTGATGAAGAGGTTTCAAGATGAGAAGGTGAGCGACAGAGCTTCGCGCACGGTGGCGGCCGTCGCCGACAGCATAGAGACTTTGGAAGGCGCGGGCTTTCTCGTGCGCCGTCCTTTCCCGAAGGCGTCGTTTTCGCAGTTCGACCCGTTCCTGCTCCTCGACGAGATGGGGCCGATGACGCTCGCGCCGAATAAGGCGAAGGGCGCGCCGGACCATCCGCACCGCGGATTCGAGACGGTGACTTACATGCTGTCGGGGCAGATGGAGCACAAGGACTCGCAAGGGCATGCGGGAAAGTTGAGTCCGGGCGACGTGCAATGGATGACCGCCGGGGCGGGCGTCATCCATTCGGAGATGCCTTCGGCGGAGTTCCAGCGCGAGGGCGGCCGGCTGCACGGCTTTCAGTTGTGGGTGAACCTGCCGCGGCTGAATAAGATGATGAGGCCGCGCTATCAGGAGATCCCGTCGGCCGCCATACCTACGGCGCGGACTGAGGACGGGCTGGTGAGCGTGCGCGTGATCGCGGGCGAGGCGCTCGGCGCAACGGCCGTGATCGAGACGGTGACTCCGATCATCTATCTTCACTTCACGCTCCAGCCCGGCGGTCGCGTGTCTCAGGTAGTGCCGCGGGATTATAACGCCTTCGCTTACGTCATCGACGGCGAAGGCGAGTTCGGCGCTGAAGGCGAGCGCGCGGCTGACGGGCAGATGGTAATGTTTGCGACTGACGGCGACGAGGTGCGGATAGAGAATCCTGCGCGCGCGGGGTCCGAGCTTGATCTGCTGCTCATCGCGGGATTGCCTCTGGGCGAGCCCGTAGCGCGCTACGGTCCTTTCGTGATGAACACCGAAGCGGAGATCTATCAGGCGATCGAGGATTACCGGAGCGGCCGGATGGGCGCAATCAATTTCTGATATGGGATTGACGCTGAGTAAAAGGAGACTGCGGGATAGATTGTAGGGGCAGCCCTTGTGGCTGCCCGGATCGTCCGAAGGACGATGACGTAATCGCGCTGACGCGCGATCCGGGCAGGGACAAGGGCTGCCCCTACAGGTTTGCTCACCAACACGTCTTTACGAAACCATCGGTGACTTCAACGCATGCTCGGCTCCTGAGTCTTGCCGCCATGCGCTCGCCTCGTCGAGCAGAGCGAGCGACGGCCCGTCCAGCTCAAGCCGCGCGGCTTCGATCAGATCGCTCAACTGCTCAAGGCTGGTCGCGCTCGCGATGGGCGCCGTGACGGACGGGCGCGCTATGAGCCACGCGAGCGCCGCCCGCGCGGGAGTCGTCCGGAGCCGCCGGGCGACTTCGTCCAGCGCGGCCAGTATGCGAAACCCGCGCTCGTCGAGGTATTTTTTCACCCCGCCGCCGCGCGGGCTTTTGCCCAGGTCGCTTTCGGAGCGGTACTTGCCCGAAAGGAAACCCCTCGCCAGCGAAAAGTAACTTATCACGCCGACGTTCTTCTCCAGGCAGAGAGGCTCAAGCTCGGCCTCGAACGGCTCGCGGTCGTAGAGGTTGTACAACGGTTGCAGGCTCTCGTACCGGGGCAGGCCGTTTCGCTCGCTGGCCAGCAGCGATTGATTGAGCCGTTCGGCGCCGTAGTTTGACGCGCCGATGACCCTGACTTTGCCTTGGCGGATCAGCTCGGCGAAGGCTTCGAGCGTCTCTTCTATCGGAGTGTTCGGGTCGTCCTGATGCGACTGGTAAAGGTCTATGCGGTCAGTTTGCAGGCGGCGCAATGAATCTTCCGCCGACCGCAGGATGTAAGATTTCGAGAGCCCTTTTTCGCCTCGCATCTCCATCCCCACCTTCGTGGCGATCACCACGTCGTCGCGCTTGCCCGCGCGCTTGAGCCACTGGCCGATAATTGATTCCGACTCGCCGCCCGTGTTGCCCTTGGCCCATGCCGAATAAACGTCAGCCGTGTCGATCAGGTTAAAGCCCGCCGCGACGAATGCGTCCAGCAGCTCGAACGCAGTCTGCTCATCGACCGTCCAGCCGAAGACGTTGCCGCCGAAAGCGAGCGGCGCTATCTCAAGCTCCGAATTCCCTAATCGTCGTCTCTTCATTGCGTCTCTTCTCCATTCAATCTCTATTTAATTTGGTACTACCATCCGAGCAGTTTTGCAACCGCGAAGCCGCCGATCAAGCCGAGTACGTTGACACGCCCGGCTCTGTTGATATAGAAAACTCAGCCGAAGCTTTCCACCCATTCACAGTGAGGGAGATCATGAGAATCGCCTTAGTCTTTTTCTTCGCGCTGCTATCGCTCGGTTACCCGATAACCGCGGCCCAAAAGTCTCAGCCGGATTGGGCGAAGGTTGAAGAAGAGACGATGCGCCATTTTCAGGCGCTGGTGAGAATTGATACCACCAGTCACGAGGCCGCGGCCGTAGAGTATCTGAAATCGGTCCTCGATAAGGAAGGCATCGAGACGAAGGTTCTCTCGATCGATCCGAAGCGACCGAACCTGGTCGCGCGGCTTCGCGGCAGCGGCAAAAAACGGCCGGTCTTGATCATGGGCCACACGGACGTGGTCAACGTCGACCCGGCGAAATGGACGCACCCGCCATTCTCGGCGACTCGGCAGGAGGGTTACGTCTACGGCCGTGGGACCGTCGACGACAAGGATAACGTAGTCGCATGCCTGATGGTGATGCTGCTGCTCAAGCGCATGAATACGCCGCTGGACCGCGACGTGATCTTCCTGGCGGAATCCGGGGAGGAGGGTAATACGCGTTACGGCATCGATTTCATGGTGCAGCAACACTGGCCGGAGATCGAGGCCGAGTACTGCTTTGCCGAAGGGGGCGGCGTCGTGCGGTCGGGCGGCCGTGTCCGTTACGCCTCCGTCTCGACGACCGAGAAGATGGGCAATGGGGCACGTCTCGTAGCGCGCGGGCCCGCGGGGCATGGGTCTGTTCCGCTGAGGACCAACGCCATCGTGCGTCTTTCGCAAGCAGTCGCGAAGGTCGCCGCCTGGAAAACGCCTATGCGGTTGAACGAGACGACCCGCGTCTTTTTCGAGCGCCTCGCTTCGATCAGCCCGCCCGAGGAGGCCGCGTTGTACCGCAACATCGTTCAGGGTAAAGAGCTCGACGCCACAGAGGAGCACTTCGCGGTCAACAGGCCCGCCTATTACTCTATGCTGCGGACCTCGATCTCGCCCAACATCATCAAGGGCGGCTATCGCACGAACGTGATCCCTTCGGAGGCCGAAGCCACGCTCGACATTCGCGCGGTCCCGAATGAGGACATCCCGAAGTTTTTCGATGAGATGAGAAAGATCATCAACGATCCGTCGGTCGAAATCGTCCGCAGCGGCAGCACACGGCCCGGCTCGCCGCCGTCGCGTCTGGATACCGAGGCGTTTCAAGTGATCGAAAAAGCCGCCCGACGCCATTACGACGCGGTGACCTTGCCGATCATGCTGACGGGGGCGACCGACATGGCCTTTCTGCGAGCGCGCGGGGTGCAATGCTACGGCGTCGGGCCGATGTCCGATAGCGAGGACGGCCCGAAAGGCTTCGGGGCTCACAGCGATCAAGAGAGGATACTCGAAATTGCCTTGCACAAGTTCGTCCGTTTCCATTGGGACATAGTCGTAGACCTGGCAACGGCGAAATGAAGTGAGGCGGGACGAAACGAGATGAAAAAAGCACGAATCGCAAATCTCCTGCTGACAATGCTCATAGTGCCGCTGCTCGCCGCGGTCCCACATCAGGCGCAGTCTAAGCAGTCGGCCATCAAAGCGGTCGACCTTTCGCCGAGCAAGCCCGAGTCGTTAGGCTTCTCCGAGGAGCGTCTAAAACGTCTCCACGCGCTGATGCAGGAGACGGTCGACAAGAAGGAGGTCTCGGGCATCGTCACGCTACTGGCCCGCCACGGCAAGGTAGTCGATTACAGAGCCTACGGCGTGAAAGACCTGGCGACCAAAGCTCCGATGACGAAGGACGCGATCTTCCGCGACTTCTCGATGACAAAGCCGGTCACGGCCGTCGCCATGATGATCCTCTACGAGCAGGGCAAGTGGCTGCCCTCGGACCCCATCGCGAAATTCATCCCGGAGTTCGCGGGTTTGAAGGTCTTCAAGGGGCTGGATCAGGACGGCAAGATGATTCTCGAAGCGCCAGCGCACCCGCCCACCATGCGCGAGCTGATGACTCACACGGCAGGGTTCTCTTACGGCTTTTTCGGAAACACGCCCGTAGACAAGATGTACAGGGACGAGGGGATTTGGCAATCGGCGACGCTTAAGCAGATGATCGATAAGCTGGCGAAGATTCCGCTCCTCTACCAGCCGGGGAAGGGGTGGACTTACAGCATCTCGATGGACATACAGGGCTACATCGTCGAGAAGCTGTCGGGCCAGTCGTTGCCCGATTTCATGGAGCAGCAGATCTTTAAGCCGCTCGGGATGAAGGACGCGGGCTTTTTCGTGCCGCAGGATAAACGCAGCCGCTTCGTCACGCTCTACCGAGGCAACGAAAAGAACGAGCTGGTCGTCGTCGACGCGATGCCGGGTTTTGACTACACCAAGCAGCCTACGATGGCTCTGGGCGGCGCGGGCATGGTGTCGACGGCCGAGGACTATTTTCGTTTCGCGCAGATGCTGGCGAACGGCGGCGAGCTTGGCGGCGTGCGCATACTTGCGCCGTCGTCCGTGCGATTGATGAGCGCGAACCACGTCCCGGACAGCCTGCTGACGGGCGAGTTCGGGATCGGGCCGCACACCCTGAGGCCGGGCTTCGGGTATGGCTACAACATGGCGGTCGTCTACGACCCGGCGGAGGCGAACCTGCCCGAAGGGAAGGGAACCTTCTTCTGGGACGGAGCGGCCGGGACATGGTTCTGGATCGACCCGACAAACGACATCATCTTCATCGGGATGATCCAGCGATTTCTAGGGCCTGGCAGCCCGAACCTGGAATACCTGAGCCGCCCTCTCGTCTACCAGGCGCTCGTCGACCCGAAGATGTGAATCGTCGGCTGCGCCTCCTTCGGAGTGCGGTGACTTGTCACCGCTTTTGAGTTAGGCGAAACGGCGATGGCTAACTCAAAAGCGCCGCGGGGTCTGCGCACTCCGAAGAAGGGGCCGTCGCATCGAAGATACCCTCTGGATCAAGCGATCAGGCCGGTCTTCCTCCCGGCGTAAGCAAAAATCTCAAGCGCCATCTGAATCTCTTCCTTCGTGTGCGAGGCCGTCACGCACGTACGCAGCCGGCTTGAGTTCATAGGCACGGCCGGGTAGAAGACGGGGACTACGTACAGACCCGCTTCGCGGCAAAGGGCCGTCATCTCTATAGCCTTCTCGTCGGCCCCGCAGGCGATCGGCACGATGGCCGTCTCGCTCTTGAACGTGCGGAAGCCCAGAGCATTGAGACCCTCAAGGTACTGCTTGACTACGCGCCTTAGATGCTCGACCCGCGACGGCTCGCGCTCCATCACGTCGATGGCGGCGTCGGCCGCGGCGATCTGAGGGGCGGCGAGGGCCGAGCTGAACAGGTACCCGCGCGCGTTGTGCCTCAAGAAGTTGATCATCTCCTTGCTTCCGGCGACAAAGCCGCCCGTGCTCGCGAGCGCCTTTGAAAGCGTGCCCATCTTCACGTCGATGTCGTCGTCGTCGAGCGAGAAATGCTCCTGCACGCCGCGGCCGGTTGCGCCGACGACGCCCAGGCTGTGCGCCTCGTCGACCATGAGCCGCGCGCCATATTTTTTGCAGAGCATCACGACGCAACGCATGTCGGCTATGTCGCCTTCCATGCTGTAGACGGCGTCTACGACTACCAGCTTGTGGGCAGGCCCGGCTTTCAGCAAGCAGGCTTCGAGCGCGGCCATGTCGTTATGGTTGAAGGTCAAGAACGTCGCGCCCGAGAATCTACAGCCGTCGACTATGCTGGCGTGGTTCCACTCGTCGCCGATGACGAAGTCGCCTTGCCGGACCAGCGCCGTTATCGTCGCGACGTTCGTTACGAACCCGCTGCTGTAGACGATCGCGTCTTCGGCCTTCATCAGCGAGGCGATCTTCGTTTCGAGCGAGTTGTGAAGCTCGGTCGTCCCGGCCAGTATGCGCGCGCCGTGCGTCCCTGTGCCGAACCCTTCGGTCGCGCGGCACGCCGCAGCGACGACCTCCGGGTGCCTCAACAGCCCCAGGTAAGAGTACGAGCCGAGCATTAGCATCTGCCTGCCGCCCGCCACGATCCAGGATTCGGACTGTTCTGAGAACGGCGTGTGGAAGAAGTACCTCCCTTGCTTCTGCCAGTTGTCGAACCTGCGCGTCGCCTGACGATAACGCTCCGTCTCGTCGGCGACGGGGATCGGAGGCTCCGTCGCCTTCCGCGGTTGAACCGACGCGGCGGCGCTCAGGTAAACGGATAGTTCGTTTATAGTCTGGTTTTCATAAAGCGTATCGCCGCTGACCTGTTTGCCCGTCTTCTCTTCCAGGTCGAGCGCGAGCTTCACCATGCCGAGCGAGTCCAGGCCGAGCGACGTAAGCGGGGCGTCGTAGTCGATTCGATCGACATCGAGCTTCAGCTCTTTGCGCAGCACCGTCACGACGCGGTCGTGTATTAACGCCTTCAACTCGGCGTCGGCTTCGACCCGGCTTATGGCTTTTACAACCTGCGCAGCGGCCTTGTATGTGCCGTTGCTGAAATAGACTACGTCGAGGTCCCCCTTAAGCAGCCTTGAGCGGCAGGCCGACCTTTGGACCTTGCCGCTCGTGGTTCGCGGGAAAGAGCCGGGCATCACGAACGTCACCTGATGCAGATTTATCTCGAACTCTTCGACGACCGCCTGGCGCATTCGTGCGACAAGGCTCTCGACTTCGAGCGACGGCTTGCCCTCGTCGCGCAAGGCTTCTTGCTGCTTGTTCCACCTGTCGACCGTGCGGACAAGCTTACGGTTGGCCTCGACGACGAGGGCCAAGGATTCTTCTCCGTCGGCCTCGATCGAAAAGGCCGCGCACGCGTTAGGCTTGATGAAATCGACTACGTTCTCGACGCACCTCTCGACATCCTGCGGGTATATGTTGCGCCCGCGGATTATTATCAGGTCCTTCAGCCGGCCGGTTATAAAAAGCTCTTCGTCCCTGACGAACCCAAGGTCGCCGGTCCTCAAGAAAGGGCCTTCGGCCGTGTCGGCCAGGTAAGCTTGAAAAGTCTCATTCGTCTCATCGGGTCGCCCCCAGTAACCGCGTGCGACGCTGCGGCCCGACACCCATATCTCGCCTATCTCGTCGTCGGCCGCGGCGCGGCGCGTCTCGGGATTTACGATCCTCACGCTCGTATCGAGCCACGCCCTCCCGCAGCCCACTACCTTGTGAGATGGCGCGTTCGACCCCTGCGCGAGCTCGACGCGGTTATGCGCGAGAGCGTCGCTATCGATCTCGACCACTTCGGGCTGCCGCATGGCCGGGCCGCCCGATACGTACAGCGTCGCTTCGGCCAGGCCGTAGCAGGGGAAGAATGCCTCGCGCCTGAACCCCTGGCGGCGAAACGCCAGGTAGAAGTAGTCCAGCGTGCCGGCTCGCACGGGCTCCGAGCCGTTGTAGGCCGTCACGACGCTGCTCAAATCGAGCCCCGCCTTCTCCTCTTCCGTGATGACGCGCGCGCAGTAGTCCCACCCGAAGTTCGGGCCGCCGACCATCGTGCCTCTGTATTTGGTGATCGCTTCGAGCCACCTCAGAGGCTTCTGGAGGAACGCGCCGGGCAGCATCAGCACGCAGGGGAAGCCTACGTAGAGCGCCGTGAGCACGTTGCCTATCAGCCCCATGTCATGAAACAGCGGCAGCCATCCGACGTTGACGCTCTCTTCGGATAAGCCGAGCCCTTGCTGAAGCGTCAGCGCGTTGGCCGCGAGGTTCTCGTGCGTGACCATCACGCCTTTGGGCATGCCCGTCGAGCCCGAGGTGTATTGCAGGAACGCGACCGAATCGAGCGCGGGGGCGGGCAGGTCGTCCGTCTCGCCCGCGGGCCTTGTCGTTACGATCTCTGTGGCGATGCAGGTAGCGCCCAACGTCCTGGGGAAGGCCCTCGTGACGGTCAGAACGATGTCTGATGTCGTCAGTATCAACCGGGGCGTCGAGTCGTTGAAGATCGCCTTCAAACGGTCGACGGATCGGTTCTTGCGCGGGGTCGTGGCGGGGACGGCGATCATCCCCGCGTAGAGGCAGGCGACGAACGCCGTTATGAACTCAAGGCCGGAAGGGTAGAGCAGCAGAGCCCTGTCGCCCGGCTTCGCATGCGCCAGCAGCACACGCGCCATCCCCCTGGCCCGCTGTTCGAGCTGCTCGAAGGTCAACGAATCGGCGGCCCCCTCTTCCCGCAAGAAAGTGTAGGCGGCGACGGTGGGGATCGCTTTCGCGTGATGTCGCAGGCGGTCGATTATGGAGAGGTCATCGAATGACGTCTGGGGGTAGTTCACTGTTTGGATTCCTCTTTGATTTGTTTCATATGCTCTTTCCATAGCTATACCTCGTCACTCATGACCGAATGTCATTCTTAGAAAAAAATTACAGGGCTCTTCCGGCCGGCGGTGTGTTTAAGACGGGTTAATGAGGTAATAGGTAGGGGCGGGGCTTGTCCCCGCCCGGATCGCGCGTTAGCGCGATGACAGAATATTAAGCAAGCCTAGTCCGTGGTAAGGAAGAGCCATCATTGGCCTGCGGCCAATCCGGGCAGCCACAAGGGCTGCCCCTACAGTGATCTGTGAAGTTTCGCTGAGTCGGCAGCTAATCTTTAGGGTCCTACTCGGCCCGGCCTTCTTCTTTCTCCTTCTCTTGTTCTACCTCGGGCGGGTAGGGCGGCTCTATGCCGAGCGTCCAGGCGGGCGGGTCTGATGCAGGAAAGCTCTCTTTGATCGCCTCGTCTATCTCCGCTTCGGTCGGGCGTTCTTCTTGATTATCTGGATTGATCATGTCATTACCCCTGGTGGCCGTCTGCGCGCTCCAACTCCCGGCGGTCCCATTGCGCGAGATTCGCTCCCGCTTCATAAGTGCTTTCGAGAAACTCCATCAACGCGTCGTCAGGAGAATTGGAGTTTCGCACGTCGTCATAAAGCAATATGAATTCTTTCATTGCTGTGCTGTAGAAAGCGCGGCCCGGCCTGACGGGCTCTTCGCCGAGTCCCGCCGGCTCCGGGGCCGTGTACGAATAGAAGGCCGGCGCGTTTACAGTGCCGTCGGCGCGGTCGCGCTCGACCGGCCCCGACGCGCGTATGCCGGGCCAGAAACCGTGACTGATGACCTCGTGCGAGTAGGCTTCGCGCGTGATCCTGTCCGCGCCCTCGCGCTCGGGCGCGCGGCGGCCCGAAAAGCGCGTCACGGCCATGTCGAAGCTGCCCCAGAAAAAATGGACGGGGCTGCACTTGCCTATGAAGCGCGAGCGAAACTCTGTGAAGACCCGCTCCGTCTGCACGAGTATGCGCCAGAGGCGGTTGGCGTATTCCGGATCATAAGAGGCGTTCTTGTGATCCTGCTCGAACGGCACGGGGTCTTCTACTTCGACGGGCACGGGCCATATCTTCACCTCTATGGCGAGCGCGCGGAGCCTGTCGATTACCTCTTGGTGGAAATCGGCTACCGAGCGCGGGGCGAGCGTGAGGGTCTCCGTGGCCCCGTCGTCGCGTTTGATTAAAAGCAGGTGGTCTATGAAGTCGAAGTCGATCTCGAAGGCGCTGCCTTTGTAAGGCATGGGCGAGGTCGTGAGCCCGCGCGCCGTCACGTAGAGCGGCACGTTCCACCAGTGGTTGACCAGCGGCGTCTGCGCCAGGCGAATTTTGCCTACGACCTGCGTCCACATATGAAGCGTCGCGTAGGTGTCTTGCCACTCTTCTAAAGGTAAGGCCGGCCATAAATCGTTTTTCATCGATAAGATCTCCGCTAGGCCAGATCGAAGAGAAGTATCTCGGCCTCTCCGAAGGCCCGTATGCCGAGCGAGCTCTCTTCGCTCACGGCCGCGCCGTCGCCCGCTTGAAGCGGCGTGCCGTTGGCGGTGACTTCTCCCTTGATGACCTGTATCCAGGCGTGGCGGCCCGGCGACAGTTGATGAGTGACCTCATCGCCCGACGCGAGCAGCCCGTCGTACAGCCGTGCGTCCTGGTGGATCGTCACCGAGCCGTCGCTCCCGGCGCGCGAGGCCACCAGCCGCAGCCGCCCGCGACGCTCCTCGTCCGAGAACCTGCGCTGCTCGTAGCCGGGCTTCAAGGCCGCCTCGTCCGGCTGTATCCAGATTTGCAGGAAGTGCGTAGGCTCGGTTTCGGAAGGATTGAACTCGCTGTGGCTCACCCCCGTGCCCGCGCTCATGCGCTGCACCTCGCCCGGCGTGATCTCGGACTCGGCGCCCGTGCTGTCTTTGTGCGCCAGGCGGCCCCGGACTACGTAGGTGATGATCTCCATGTCGCTGTGTGAATGAGTTGGGAATCCGCGGGCCGGTGCTACGTAGTCCTCGTTGATGACGAGCAGGTCGCCGAAGCCCGTGTAGCGCGGGTCGTAGTAGCGGTTAAAGGAGAATGTGTGGAAGCTTTCGAGCCAATGTGTCTCGGTCTTTCCGCGCTCGCGCGCGGGCCTCTTTATGATCATTTATTAGACCCCTGTCCTTTAGTTGTCTCCTTCGAGTTTACGGATTGAGAGTAGATACAAGCGCCAGCCGGTATTCAGAGATGTCCACGCAAGATATAAAGTATAGCGTCGGCCCTCAGGCAGGGAAAGGCCGTCCTCATATTAACCGAAGTGCGCGCATGAATCGCCGCGTAGCGGCGCGATGATTTAGGCTGCTCGCCGCGTAGCGGCGCGTTGAACGCTAGGATCAACCTCCGCTACGCGGCGATCAACGCTAAAATTATACGGCCGCTACGTGGCGGCAATGCCGAATGATCGTTTCGCTTCCCGGCGTTTAGGGCTTCGATAAGGGCTGTTGTTCGGCCCTCTCAGGCGGCTTCTGTCGTTTGGAGCTGCGGTCGCGGTAATAGTCCGAAACGTAATCCTTCATCCCGAATTCGAGCCAGCTCATCCCGTGGCGTTTGGCTTCCGTTATCGCCTGGTCGGCCGTCCACTCGTCGTTCGAGATGCGATAAAGCGCGACTATGGTCCCTGTCCTGTCGGAGCCGCGCTTGCAGTGGATAAAGACGGGCCAGTTCTGTTCGTCGTTTAAGATCGCCATCACGCGCGCGACCTGTTCGTGAGTGGGCCGGCTCAGCCCCGGCATGGTGATGTTGAAGAACGTCAGCCCCGCTGCTCTCGCTTCCGCCTCTTCGGCGCGCGTGATCTCGTCGGGCCCGCGCAGGTTGACTATGGTCTTTATCCCCAGATCGGCCAGCTTCTTCAGGCCGCCGGTCTTCGGCTGCCCGCCGCGATAAAGCCTTTCGCTTACCTTGTGGAAATTGGGCAGCTCGGCGTAGCGCGGCGCTTGTTGGGCGAGGCACGCCGAAGCAAAGATCAGCGTCACGAGGGCTGACGTGATCGTGTGGTTTATCTGTCGTCTAAAAGTCAAACCATTGATTTGGCCTGCGCGCATAAGGCTCCTTCCCGCTTTCAATGCTCCCGTGATTCGTTCTGACTAACCGTGTTTGTTCTGATTATATCCCAACGCCCGAGGTTGCCGTACAAAAATGTCTTATGAATTTATTGCGCTCTGTGTCTCGGCGACCCCTCGATGCGAATAAGGTAGTGAACCGCCTAACCCTAGAGCGTGATTGAAAAGTCCCCGAAGGGACACATAAAAAAGCCAGGGGCATCGCCCCTGGGAAAGCGTGTTATTTAATACAAGCCCTGAAAGGGCGATACATCTTTATCGCGCCCTTTCAGGGCTTCGTCTCGTATGATGGATGACCCGGCGCGTTGCGCCGGGCTATTGAATCACGCCCTTTCAGGGCTTTTACTCCCACCCCCTCTAAGCGATCTGGTTATTCTCCTGCGCGGCCCTGTCGCTCAGCGCCGTCAGCCACGAAGGGGAGAGACTCGACTCGCTCTCTTTCCCTTTAGCGCGCGCCGTGCCTATGCCGCCGGGCTCGGGCAGCAGCGAGTTGACTACGCCAAGAAGGTCCGCCGTCAAGCCGGGGAATACTCCGTGAAACAGCGCGGCGAGCTTCGCTTGAATCGTGAGCACCACTTCGGCGTCGCCGCGCCTGGTGGCCGCGATGATCTGCCGCGCCGCGCGGCCGGCCGCGATCGAGGTGACCGGCAGCGAATCGCTTATCGAAAACCATGCGTACTCGGCGCGGTGCTGGCCTTTGAAGGTCGCGTTGCGCGGGCTGCCCGTCCGCATCAGTCCGGGGCAGACGGTCGTAACCAATACTCCGTCTTTCATCAGCTCCGCGCGCAGCCCTTCCGAAAAACCTACGAGCGCGAACTTGCTCGCAGAGTACGGCAGCAGGTGCGGGACGCTTATCTTTCCGCCGATCGAAGATATGTTGACGATCCGGCCTTCGCCCCGCTGTCGCATCTCGGGCAGCACCGCGAGCACGGTGTAGAGCGGCGCCCAGAAGTGCGTCTTCATAGCCTCCTGGTAATCGTCTACGGTCATGACCTCCATCGGGCCGACCTCTATGACGCCCGCGTTGTTGACGAGCAGATCGATCTGGCCGTAATGATCGCGCACCGCGCCGACCATCTCTTCTACCATCGCGCGGTCAGTCACGTCGCAAGGCGCGGCCATCACCTCGGCCCCGCGCGCTTCGAGGTCGTCGCGAGCCCGCTCCAGGTCTTCCGCGTCGCGCGCGCAGATGGCCAACCGCGCGCCTTCGCGCGCAAGCTCGCGCGCGAGCACAAGCCCCAGGCCCCGCGACCCGCCCGTGATCAGCGCCACGCGCCCGCGCAAGTCGTAATGTCTTGCGCGCCTCAAGAGCGCGCGGGCCGCAATGAGCGCCGCGGCGCTGCCTGCCGCGCATAGAATCGCTTTCGTGCTTCCTTTATTCATGACTTCACCCTTACAGCTTGAACTCCGCGACGACGGGCGCGTGGTCCGACGGGCGCTCCCAGCCGCGCGGCTCCCTGTCTATCCATGCGGCAGTAGACCGGGCGGCGAGCTTCTTCGACGCCCAGATGTGGTCTATGCGCAATCCAAGGTTGCGGCGGAACGCGCCCTGGCGATAGTCCCACCACGAGAACTCTTTCTCATTCTGATTGTGCGCGCGGAAACAGTCGGTAAAGCCCCACTCGTTGACATGCATGAGGGCCGCGCGCTCCGGCTTGCTGAAGAGTATTCGCCCCTCCCAGAGCTTCGGGTTATGAACGTCGCGGTCTTCCGGCGCTACGTTGAAATCGCCGCACAGCAGGACCTTCTCGTCCGCGTCGTATTGCGAATCGAAATAAGCCCTGAGCCTCTTCATCCATTCGAGCTTGAAGTAGTACTTGTCCGAGCCCACGAACCCGCCGTTGGGCATGTAGACGTTGACTACCCGCACTCGGTCGGCGGTGGCCGAGATTACACGCGCCTGCGCCCCCGGCGCGTCGTCGGGCATCCCGCGCGTGACGCGGCTCAGCTCTACGCGCGAGAGGATGGCCACGCCGTTGTAGGTCGGTTGTCCGAAGCTCTCCGAGCGGTAGCCTGCCTCGGCGAAGGCCGCGGCGGGGAATCTTTCGTCAACGCATTTCGTCTCTTGAAGACAGAGCAGCTCGGGTTGCTCGCTCTCTAGCCACCTGAGGACGAGCGGCAGCCGGGCCAGCACCGAGTTGACATTCCACGTTGCCAGTTTCATAACCCGCTATCTTACCAGCTTCCGAAATAGAAGCCACAGAGACACAGAGGCGCAGAGATTCATTATTCTTTTTTCTCTGTGCCTCTGTGTCTCTGTGGCTAGATAGATTCACGGTCTGATTCAAAGTCGCCCGGTCAGCCACAGGATTATCACGATCAGCAGTATCAGCCCGAGCAGCCCGCTGGGGTAGTAGCCCCACCCTCTGCTGTAAGGCCATCGAGGCACAGAGCCGAGCAGCAACAGTATCAGCAGAATGATTATTATTGTCGTTAACATCATCCCCTCCTGTCGGAGAATCGCCACGCCATTAACTCAGGCGATTGTTTCAGCAACGCGCGTGCCAGCTAGGCGCGAGAGATTTGGCGCAGGGCTGAGTGCTTACAAGACACCGCTGCACGGTAAAGGGACATTGTTGCTGGTAATTTTTTCTCAACCTGCAAGATCGCCCCGGCCGCCTCATGCGCCGGTGCCCACTCGGGCGAGAGCGCGCGCGATGAAAATCTCTTTATCCTTACATAGTTTGATCTACTCGCCGCGGCGACTTGAGCGTCGCGCACGTCATGACCTGCGAATTTAAGCGGGCTGTTCGGGCTGGCACTCATATTGCTTTTATGAGACTTGATCGAGGGTGTTGACAATCTCAGTGTGGGTTTTGAGCGAAAAAAATGAAGGAGCGTGATATGGCACAGAACTTTGATCGTGATGACCTGATCCTCTCACGCGAAGGATCGAACTACGGAGGCGAGACGCAGCGCGGGGGCAAGACGTTTGACCGCATTAAGGTGACGGTCGCAGACAAGCTGAAGCAGGCCGCCGACGCCTTACACCAAAAGACGGCTCAGCCGGGCGAGCAGACGAGCGCGGTCGGAGGTTACGGCAACCAGGCCGCCAACTGGCTGAACTCGTCGGCCGATTACATAAGGGATTTGGAGCCGCAGCGGCTCAAGAGCGACATTCAAGACGAGGTGCGCCGGAACCCCGGCCGCAGCCTGCTGATTGCCGGGGCGGCGGGGCTCATACTGGGCGCGCTGTTTCGCAGGAGGTAAAGAGATATGCAGACGCAAAGGCGGTTTGAGCGCAGGCCCGCCGATCTACAGCGTCCAGAGACGCAGCAGCGCGAGGAGATGCAGCGCGAATCTTTCGGCGAGCTGATAGGCGATCTCGCTAATAACTCGGCCGCGCTGGTGCGCGACGAGATAGAGCTCGCCAAGCAGGAGATGCGCGAGAAGCTGAATTCGTTTCGCGCCGGTGTGGTGACGGTCGCCGCGGGCGGTGTGGTCCTGTTGGTGGCGACACTGGCGCTGGTCGCGGCCGCCATCATAGGGCTCGGCCACCTGGTCGGCCACGGGTGGGCGGCGCTGATCGTCGGGGCGGTGCTGGCGCTTGTCGGGGGGATAACTGCGATGGTCGGCCTGGGGCAGCTTAAACGCACCAGCCTCAAGCCGGAGCAGACGATAGAGACATTGCAGGAGGATAAAGAATGGCTGAAAGAACTGACGTAGCGACGAGAATGCACCCGGAAGACACATTTGAGCGTAGCGCCGAAGAGATACGCCAGGACATAGCCGCCCGCCGCGAATCGATATCTGATACCGTCGACCGCCTGGGCGACCGCATACACGAGACGCTCGACTGGCGCGAGTACATCGCCGAGTACCCATACGTAGCGCTCGGCGTCGCCGCGGGCCTGGGCTTTCTGGTCGCGGGCATATTCAAGTTCAAGCGCGAGCCTACGCCTCGCGAGCGCATAATCGACGCGCTGGCCGAGATCACCGAAGACCTGACCGACCGCGTCCGCGGGTCGCTGGAAGACGTGGCGCCGAAGAAGGGCGGGCCGGGCAAGACTATCAAGGCTGCGGCGACTGCCGCGGTGACGAAGGCGGCGTTAGATTTCGCGAAGAAGAAAGCGAACGAAGCGTTCGCCGGGCGCAGCCAGGAGCGGGAGCAGGGGTACGGAGTGCATTAAGAATTGAGAATGAAGAATGGAGAATTCAGAGCTCCTGATTCGCGGTTCTTCATTCTCAATTCTCAATTGGTAATTCATAATTCACAAGGAGGGAACATATGGAGAATAGAAACAAGACGCCGGAATTGAACAAGACTACGGGGAGCAGCCCGTCGTCGTCTAACAAGACCACCACGGGGACTACGCCCAGCACGTCGCAAAGCAACGTGGCGCACAACACGCCCACGAGCAATACCGGCACCAGTAGCACAGCGTTTCCCAATACGTCTACTACGGGGCAGACTACCCCGACGGCGGCGAGCGCACAGCGCGCCCGCGACGAGAGCTCGAACTTGGGGAACCGCTCTTCGGAGGTCTATGACCAGACGAAGCAAGCCATGACTCAGGCGTACGACAAGACTACCGAGACGCTGTCGCAGACCTACAACCAGGCCATGGATTATGGCCGTGAGAACCCCGGCAAGCTGACGCTCATCGCGTTCGGCGCCGGCATCGGCATAGGGCTGTTGCTCGCTGGCGGTTTTTCGGGCGGCCGCAGCCGCACGAGCCGCATCGCGGAGCCCGCGATAGACGCGCTCTCGCGCATCGCGCTAGAGTTCTTCCGGTAATCGACCGGCAGACGCGACGCGCAGCGAACTTCATAACACTTCGGGAGGGCAAGCCGCTCGCCGCGGCGCCCTCCTATTCTTTTGCGCGACATTGCTAGCGCCGCCCGATTCCACTATACTTACCGACCGGTAAGCGCTACTCAATCGATTCACAGCTTTCGAGCATAACCCACACACCGTTCGGAGAAGCCTCTGGTCTTCGTCCGAACCGGGGGTGCATGCGATGAAGAAGATCAAAGATAAGAAGACCGACGCGTCGAGAAGGAGCTTCATAACGAAGACAGTAGTCGGCGCGGGCGCGACCGCCGTGACGGCGTTGGGCCAGGCAAAAGCCGCCGATAAATCCGAAGCCGGCAAATCTGAAGCCGGTGCGATAAGGATACCCGACGAGTTCGCGCAGGCCGCGCAGGCCGCGCCCGCGCAAGCGAGCTTCCCCATGACGGGCGCGCAGGTCTTCGCGCGGGTCTGCAAAGAGGAAGGGCTCGCGGCGCTCTTCTGCTGCCCTGGCAACTACAACGTGGTCAACGCCATCGCCCAAGAAGGCATCCCGACTTACTCGGGCCGCCACGAAGGGGCGATGTGTCATGCAGCGGACGCCTTCACGCGAGTGACGGGCGAGGTGGCGGCCGCGAGTGGGACCGAGGGGCCGGGCTTCACAGACATGATCTGCGCCATCGCCGCCGCTAACGCCGCGCGCTCGCCGCTCCTTGTGCTGGCGTCTAACATGTCGCTCTACAACGAAGACACGGAGGCGGGGATTCAACTCGGCTACCAGCAGCCGACTACCGAGGGGTTGAAGAAATACGGCAAACGGCTGATCACACCTGCGCGCGTCCACGAGTACGCCGCTTACGCCTTCCGGCAGTTGCGCTCGGGCACGCCGCGCCCCGTCCATATCGATTTTCCGAGCGAAGTCTATCGCGCGCAGTTCAAGACGCCGGGCGATCTTGCATACTATTTCGACAAGGCGAGGTATCGCACATCCGCGCGCCCGCACCCCGGCCCTAAAGAGGTGAGCGCGGCCATAGACATGCTCAAGCAGGCCCAGCGCCCCATCATCGTTTCGAGCAACGGCGTCTTCTACAGCCGCGCGTGGGACGCGCTCGCCAGGCTCGCCGAGAAGGCGCAGATTCCCGTAGTCGAGTCGGGCGCGATGAAGGGTCAGTTTTCAGACGCGCACCCGCTTTCGGCAAACGCCGCTCCGGGGGCGCTGGCGAGCGCGGACCTCGTGATGCTCGTCGGCCAGTATTGCATGCCGACCGTCGGCGAATTCGCGTTCGGGCCAGACGCTAAATACATCCGCATCGATCCGTGCTCGGAAGACATCGGCCGCAACATGCCCATCGATCTCGGCATGGTCAGTTGCGAGCGCGCGGCGCTTGAGACTCTGGCCGACAGCGTGCCCGCGATGAAGCACGACGCCTGGGTCGCCGAGATAGCGGCCGCGCGGCAGAAGTTTGAAGAGGAGCTTGATGGGTTTTACAAGCTCGGCGCGAGCTACGCCGACGCCGTGCACCCCGCGGTGATAGCCAAAGAGCTGAGCGATTTTATGTACCGCGGCAAGATCCCGAAAGAGCAGACGACCTTCGTGTCGGGCGGGTACGGGATCGCCCGGTACGTGCGCCGCTGGCTTCGCGGATACCGACCGGGGCAGATAATGAACGGCGCTTATCAGTATGGCGCGATCGGGCCGGACGTAGGCTACAGCTTCGGCGTGAGCGCGGCCGTTCGACACGGCGTCGGGCCGCAGGCGGCTCACAAAGGCTCTCCGGTGATCTGTGTTACGGGCGACGCGGGGTTCGGCTACACGGCTATGGAGGTGGAGACGCTGTCGAAGTACCGCATGCCCGTGATCGTCATCGTCTACAACAACAACGCCTGGGGGACGTGGACGGGCAACCGCCGCAACCCGGTCGCGCTCTCGCTCCACCTCTTCCAAGAGAACGTCCGCTACGACAAGGTGGGCGAGGCGTTAGGCGCGCACGGCGAGTACGTCACCAAACCCGGCGAGTTTCGCGCCGCGCTCGAACGCTGTTACCAGATAGCCGTGCGCGAAAGCCGCCCGTCGGTCATCAACTGCCAGGCGAAGAAGGAGTTCTGGATCAAGGAAGACTATCCGCCCGGATTCCTCGGCGCCGTCGAGCCGGGCTGCATGTCTTACAACCACTAAAGGGCAGTTTTAAGTTTTTAGTTTTCAGTTTTCAGCACCGGAACTAAAAACTAGAAACTGAAAACTAAAAACTTAAAACTTAAAACTGGAATGTTGAAGGTAGTCAGAGAAAACTTGCAGGCGTATGCGGACCGCGGAGTCTTTCGCGGCTTCAACGAAGTCAAGAGCGGGCAATTCAGATTCGTGTGGCTCGTCCGACACCAGATGGAGCTGAGCGTCGATACGGCGAAGCAGGTGCTCAGGTTCAAACAGCTTCTGCCCGCCGTCCCCGCGAGCTCACCTCTGTACGCCGAGCTGAAGGGGTTTATACGCGAGCGCCACGCCCGTGACCTGCCCCCGCACCGTCGGATCGACCCGCGCCGCGCCGAGGTCGCCTGCTTCAATCGCGGAGGCTTCGTCTCGCTCTCGCTCAAGGTCAGGAACAGGCAGTACGCTTACGGCGTCAACAGAATTGTCAATCTGGTTCACGAGCTCTTTCTGCACTTGCGCGACACGCACCCCGAGTATCTGATGGAGAATTTTGATGTGCCTCAGGAATAGTCTCATCATCTTTGTGATGGCCGCGCTCGGACTGATTGCCGAAGCTCAGTCGCCGCGTCGCAACGCCGAGGCGATGAAGCTCAAGAACCCCGTAGCCGTTGACGCCGAATCGATAGAGGCCGGGAAGAAACTTTACCAGCGACACTGCGCTTCGTGTCACGGCCCTCAAGGCAAAGGCGATGGCGGCATGGCTTTGAGCGGCGGCACGCCGTCTGATCTCACGGACGAAACGTGGGATTACGGCTCCACGGACGGAGAGATATTCGTGAGCATACGCGACGGAGTGTCAAGCGACATGCTCGCCTACAAAGAGAAGCTCGACGAGAAACAGATATGGCAGGTGGTCAACTTCATACGCAGCATCGGGCCTAAGACGAAAGAAGGGAAGTAGCAGCACTCCGAAAGCGGAGGTCTTATTCAATTGGAATAGAATATGTGCTATAAGAGTCGTAACAGTGGAGCCAGCCATCCGGGTCTTACGCAATTATAATTTCGTTACCTGTAACCGGGAGGCTAAAGATGAAACGCATCCTCAGTGTCAGCCTGTTAGGCTCTGGTTTAGTGGCGGGTCTGTTCCTGGTCCTCAGCACCGCTGTCGTTTCGGCTAACAAGCCGGCCGTCGTAACTTTCAGCAAAGACGTTGCGCCGATCATTCAGAAGAACTGCCAGGCGTGCCACCGCCCCGGCGAAGTCGCGCCGATGTCGTTTATGAGCTTCAAAGAGGTGCGGCCGTGGGCCAAGGCTATCCGCGAAAAAGTCGTGACGCGCCAGATGCCGCCCTGGTTTGCGGACCCCAAACACGGCGAGTTCTCTAACGACTGCCGCCTGTCTCAAAAAGAGATCGACACCCTCGTCGCCTGGGTCGACGCGGGCGCTCCCGAAGGCAATCCGAAAGATCTGCCCGCGAACCCGAAATACCCCGATGGCTGGCAGATCGGCAAACCGGACGTTGTGTTTTCTATGACTGAAGTCTACAACGTCCCGGCCGAAGGGGTGATACCTTACAAATACTTCTCGGTGCCTACGAACTTCACCGAAGACAAGTACGTGCAGTTCGCCGAGATCCGCCAGGGCAATCGCAAGCTCGTGCATCACATCATCGTCGACGTCCGCTACCCCGAGCATGGCAACCTTCCGAAGCCGGGCGAGATTCCTTCCGAAGAGCTTGCGGCGGCGCGCGGGCGCGCGTCGAGCGGCGAGCGACCCGCCGATTCAGATGGGCGATTGGTTGGCTGGGCGCCGGGCGAAGCCCCACTGATTCTCAGGCCCGGTCAGGCGAAGCTCCTCAAGAAAGGCTCGGTGCTGATCTTCCAGGTCCATTACACGACGAACGGCGAAGCGGGCACCGACCGCTCAAGCGTGGGCTTGATATTCTCGAAGCACCCCGTCGAGAAACGCGTCATCACCGCCGGCGCGGTGGGTCGCAACCTTGAGATACCGCCCGGCGCGCCGAACTACGAGATCAAATCGTCGTTCGAGTTCAAAGAAGACAGCCACATCGACAGCCTCCACCCGCACATGCACATGCGCGGCAAGGATTTTCTCTACCGCCTGGTCTACCCCGACGGCACGTCGAAGGTGCTGTTGTCCGTGCCGCGATGGGATTTCAACTGGCAACTGACTTACGTCTTCAAAGGGGAGGTCGCCGCGCCTAAGGGGAGCCGCCTCGAATGCGTCGCGCATTACGACAACTCGCCGCAGAACAAGTTCAATCCCGACCCGACGAAGCTTGTGAAGTGGGGGCCGCAGACCTGGGACGAGATGATGATAGGTTATCTCGATTACACGCTCGACAAGCAGGACCTGCGCCGGGCGCAGCCGCAGGACGCCTCTAAAGGAAAGTGACGAGTGAACAGTCACGAGTGACAAGATCAAGTTTCTTGTCGCTCATCACGGTTTACGGTTCACGCCCGCTTAGGAGAAGAGCTATGAAACGCTTGTTCGTTGTTCTTTTTGCAGCGCTGGGTGCGGCCGCCTCGCTCGGCGTCGAACAAAATCAAGCCGCCGCCGTGACTTTCACCAAAGACGTTGCGCCGATCATCTTTAATAAATGCGCCACCTGCCACCGCCCCGGCGAAGTCGCGCCGATGCCGCTCACCTCTTACAAGGAGGTCCGGCCCTGGAGCAAAGCCATCCGCGAAGAGGTGATCGAGCGCACTATGCCGCCGTGGTACGCCGACCCGCACACGTCTACGCTCAAGTTCAACAACGACCGCAGGCTGAGCGAAAAAGAGGTGGCGACTATCGTCGCTTGGGTCGATGGCGGCGCGGTGAAGGGCGACGACAAGGACCTGCCGCAATTGCCGAAATACGCGCCGGGCTGGACGTTCGGCGAGCCCGACCTCGTCATCGAGATGCCGGTCGATTTCGAGGTCCCCGCCGAAGGCGAGTTGCCCATGCAGAACTTTTACGTGCCTGTGCCATTCAACGAGGAGCGCTGGGTCGAGAAGGTCGAGCTGCGTCCTGGCAACTCGGCCGTAGTGCATCACTCGATCGCAAACGTCGTGCGCCTGCCGGAAGGGACGAAGATCGTCAACGGCAAAGCGGTCAAAGACGGGGCGCCCGCCTCGCAGCTAAACAGCCAGTCGGCGCGCGACACGGGAGCGCTTGCGGAAGGCGGCGCGCGCGAAGTGGTCCTCAGCCAGGATTCGTTCACGCGCGCGGGCGCGTTCAAGCTTGTGGGCCAGGCCCCCGGAAAAGGATTCGAGCGCCATCACGCGGGCACGGCCAAACGCATACTGCCGGGCATGTACGCCCAGTTCAACATGCACTACCAGCCGAGCGGCCGCGTCGAGCGTGATCGCTCGCGGCTAGGGCTCTGGTTCGCCAAGAAGCCCGTCGTCTACGAAGTGCTCACCAAAGGCGTCACCGACACGATCTACATCGGCGGCAAGGAGCTGAGCGAGACCCGCGTCGTAAACGGCAAGGAGGTGAAGGTGCGCGGGCGGATTCCCAACATTCCTCCCAACGTCGACAACTGGGAGATCGCGGGCGAAGTGACGATCAAGGAGGCGATCACGCTTTACGCCTTCGCGCCGCACATGCACCTGCGCGGGAAAGACATCAAGTACACGCTCGTCTGGCCCGACGGGCGCCGCCAGGTCTTGTTGAACGTGCCGAAGTTCGATTTCAACTGGCAGCTCCATTACGAGCTGGCCGAGCCTTTGAGGATTCCGGCGGGCAGCAAGATAATAGCGGTCGCTCATTACGACAACTCTATCAACAATCGATACAACCCCGCTCCCAACAAAGAGGTCTTCTGGAGCGAGCAGAGCTGGGACGAGATGTTCATCCCGTGGTTCGAGTACACGGTAGACAGCAAAATCCTGACGACCGCAAACTGAACGGTATGATACGAGCAATAATTCTATCGCTGTTACTTCTCGGGCAAGCCGCGGGGCAACAGTCCAGGCCCACAGACCCGAGCGACCCGATGCCGCCGCCTAACATGGATTACTTCGTCGGCGCGTGGTCTTTCGAATGGAACGTGCCCGAATCACCCTTAGGCCCGGCGGGCAAGCTCAAAGGGACCGAGACGTACCGAAAGACCGGCGCGGGAGCTTACGAAAGCGAGATCGTAGGCGAAGGGCCGCAAGGCAGTTTCAAAGCGCGCGCGACGACCGTGTACAACGAGAAGGAGAAGACCGTGAGGCGTTCGGAGACGGGCCTGTTCGGAGCGGCTGTAGTTAAGATTGGCCCGATCGGCGGCGACCTGGGCGGGTACTACACGATCTTCTGGGAGAGCGAGCCTATCAAGAAGGACGGCCACACGATCAAGCTGAAAGGTAAGACGCTGATGCTGTCGCCAGCCAACTACCGCTTGCAGGTGCAGATCTCCGTCGACGGCGGGCCTTACATGAATTTCGGAAACCCCTGGTTCCGCAAGGCGGACGGGAAATCGCCTTCATAATTACAGATCGCCTACAGATTGTCCTGTTTACGCCCCGAGGAGATCACAGTGTTCAATTATTGATGCCCCAGAGGGGCACAAGATATTAGCCGGTGGCGAAACCACCGGGTTGATCGACCAAAATTTCACGCGCCCTGGAAGGGCGCAGGACGAGGCGTGGACGGTATGCCATCAACCCATCTGAGCCTGCACTATCATCTAATCTTCAGCACTAAAGATCGTGTGTCATCTATTCATAGAGACTGGCGCGGTCGGTTACACGCCTATATGGGCGGCATAGTCAACGAACTGGGCGGTGTGGCGGAAACGATCGGGGGCATGGAGGACCACGTTCATTTGCTAGTCGGTCTGCGCGCTACGCACCGACTCGCCGATGTGATGAAAGAGATAAAGTCATCGTCGTCCAGGTGGGTTCACGAGCAGATTAAGAAGCATCTGTTTTCCTGGCAGGAGGGATATGGGGCTTTCACAGTCAGCTCGTCACAGATCACAGCCGTAAAAAACTACATTGCTAATCAGGAAGAGCATCATCGCAAAAAGACGTTTCAGGAAGAGTACCTGGAGTTTCTGAAACAGAGCGGCGTGGAATACGACGAAAAATATCTCTGGTGAAGGTTGGTCCTGCGCCCCTCCAGGGCGCGTGGCATCTATGCCGATCAATCCGGTGGTTTCACCACCGGCTAATATCCTATGTCCCTCCAGGACATAAGGAATATGACGGCTCGGGATTTGACCATTACCGCCACCCTGGAATAAGAATGGGGCGGTTCTTTCCGAGTTCGACTACAGCATATGAGCCAGGAGGTTGAATGAGCACCCGCGGTAAAATTCTCGGCGCAGTCTTGTTTGCCGCGAGCGGTTTTTTTGTCTTCACGCTCACGGCCGCCTCTTCCGGCTCTCCGCAACAACAGGGGGCGACTTCGCCCGAGGGCGCAGAGTTGTACAAGCAGAAGTGCGCCGTGTGCCACGACAATCCGCAGGATCGCATACCGCCGCTCTTTCTAATCAGACGCCGCTCGGCCGAAGATGTCATACAGACGCTGACGACGGGCTCGATGAAGCAACAGGCTTCGGGGCTGACGGCGGATCAGGTTCGCGCCCTTGCAATCCATCTCACAGGGAAACAGCCCGGCTCGGCCGTCCAAGTGAACCTCGACGCGAATCGCTGCAAGGACGGCGTGGGCGCGATCAGCCTCGACGGCCCGCAGTGGAACGGGTGGGGCCGCGACCTCGATAACTCTCGTTACCAGCCCGAGCCCGGCATCAAGGCCGAAGACGTAGGGCGTCTCAAGCTCAAGTGGGCTTTCGCTCATCCTGGACCGATGGCTACGGGGCAGCCGACTGTAATCGGTGAGCGAATATTCCTGACGACCGAGATGGGGCAGATATTCTGCCTGAACGCAAAGACGGGCTGCACGTACTGGACGATGAATGCGGGGGCTGCGGTCCGCGCGGCCATAAGCGTGGGGCGTATGCCCGCCGGGTCGCGCGCGAAGTTCGCCGTCTATTTTGGAGATGAGAAATCGACCGTCCAGGCCGTAGACGCCGCGACGGGCGGTCTGCTCTGGAAGACAAAGATCGAAGACCACATGCTGTCTCGAATAACAGGGTCGCCGATACTCTATCGCAATCGCATCTACGTCCCGGTCTCTTCGTTCGAAGAGACAGCCGGCCGCGACGCCAGGTATGAATGCTGCACTTTCCGCGGCAGCATCGTCGCGCTCGACGCCTACACGGGGAAGATAATCTGGAAGAGCTACACCGTGCAGCAGGAGCCGAAGCCGTTTAAGAAGAATTCATCCGGCACGCAGATGTACGGCCCGGCGGGCGGCGCAATCTGGTCGGCTCCCACTCTGGACCTCAAGCGCAAGGTCATCTACGCCGGCACGGGCAATTCATACACGGACGTTGAGACTCATCACTCCGACGCGATCATCGCGCTGGACATGGAGACGGGCAAGCTCAAGTGGTCTGTTCAGCTCACGCCTAAAGATAATTTTCTAGTCGGCTGCCGCCAGCCGGGCGTCGGCAACTGCCCTGAAGAAGCGGGACCGGATTACGACTTTGGCAGCTCTCCCATCCTTCGCACGCTCGCGGGTGGGAAACAGGTTCTGCTGTGCGGGCAGAAGTCCGGCGTGATATACGCGCTCGACCCCGATAACGGCGGCAAGAAAATATGGGAAGTGAAAGTAGGCAATGGCGGCGCGCTTGGCGGTATACAGTGGGGGTTCACCGCCGACGCGGAGAATGTCTACGTGCCTGTCGCCGACGTGAGCGGCGCGGCCCGCCGGCCCGGAATAACCGCGCTCAAGATCGCCACGGGCGAGAAGCTCTGGCACGCGCCCGCGCCCGCTGCGAAATGTAGCTGGGGGACTACGCGCTGCAACAACTCTCAATCGGCGGCTGCGACCGCAATACCCGGAGTGGTATTTTCCGGCACGGCGGACGGACACCTGCGCGCTTACTCTACGAAAGACGGCGCGATCCTGTGGGACTATGACACGGCGCAGATGGCCGAGACTGTTAACGGCGGGCCCGCAAAAGGCGGGGCGCTTGATGGCGGCGGGCCTGTTGTAGTTAACGGCGTGCTCTACACAAATTCAGGTTACGGCCGGCTGGTCGGTCAGCCTGGCAACTTGTTGCTGGCCTTCACGGTCGACGGCAAATAAAGCCGGTCAGCTAACACAAAAGCTGCGACAAGTCGCAGCACTCCAAAGGAGCGGTCGCTTCTTTTTGTTGTCGGGCGCAATGGTAAGCGGTATGCTGAGGTGAGAGGTCAGGTCATGGATTCAGATGAGCAGAACACGACGATCGAAGTTGACCGGGATTCGGCCCACATTATTCAACTGCTCAAAGAGCGGGCGGCGGCGCAAGGGATTTCTCTCGATATGATACTCCGTCAGCTTACCTATGAAGTCCTCAATGGTGCGGCAGAGAAACCTTTTTTTGAGACAGCGACTCGGGAAGAATGGTTGAAAGCCTTTAATGAATGGGTCGAAAGTCACGACCCTAATACTCCAGTTATTTTTGATGACAGCCGGGATGCGATCTACGGGGACGATGGTCGCTGATGCTCTATCTGGCCGATACGAACATTCTGTTGCGACTGGCAGAGCCGCGACACCCGATGCACGCGGCTGCACAAGACGCGATCAATGTACTGGTGACAAACAATCATGGCGTTTGTGTCGTTCCACAGAACATTATTGAATTCCGTAGCGTCGCCACACGCCACGCTGACAAAAATGGTTTAGGATTCACTCACCAGGAGACGCTTGCCGAGGTAGAGAAAATCGAAAAGCTCTTTCTACTCATTCCCGACACGCCTGCAATCTACGGCGAATGGAAGCGCTTGGTCTTTGCTCACAGTGTTAGCGGCAGGCAGGTGCATGACGCCCGTATCGCAGTAGCGATGAACGTCCAAGGCATCACGCATCTGCTTACATTCAACAAGGACGATTTTAAGCGGTTCACAGGAATTGTTGCCGTTAGCCCTTTGGAACTCACTGCATCGCCGTGATCAGCGAAAGCCTTACAAATCTTAATTCCCCTCTTCTGGTTCAACCGGCGGCGCCCTCTGCGCGATTCGCGACTGGCCCGCCGGCAAGATGTTCCTTGATCTCTTCGTGAATCTCCTGGTGGGCCGTCTCCGACGCGACTAAGACCGATGCGGTGGTCACTATTGCCATCCCTAAAACATAGAGCGCCACCGGCCACGAGCTCCCCGTGCGTTTCAGAAGATAAGTCGCGACCAGCGGCGAGAGCCCTCCGGCCAGCACGGACGAGAGCTGGTAGCCGAGCGACGCGCCGGTGTAGCGGACGCGCGTGCCGAAAAGCTCTGAGAAAAAACTCGCCTGCGGCCCGTACATCGCCGCGTGCCCTATGACGATCGCCACGAAGACCGCTACCACCATCCATACTGTCTTCGTCGTGTCGACCAGCCAGAAAAATGGGAAGACGAAAAGCCCCGTGAAGATCGCCCCGAAAAGGTAGACAGGCCTGCGCCCCACGCGGTCCGACAGCCAGCCGTAAGCCGGGAGCGCGAAGAGATGGCCGATCGATGCGATCGCGATCGCCGTCAGCACCGCCGAGCTTGGAAACCCTATCCGCTCTTGCGTGGCGTACGTAAGAATGAACACGGTGTAGATGTAAAACGCGCCGTTGTCCGCCACCCGCGCGCCCATAGCTACTAACAGGTTCTTCGGGTGGTGACGGATGGCGTCGAGTAACGGCAATCGCGCCTCGATGCGCCGCTTTTTGATCTCGGCGAAGACGGGCGGCTCGACCACGGCCAGCCTTATGAATAGCCCTACGACTACTAGCAGGATGCTCAGAAGGAACGCTATGCGCCAGCCCCAGCTCAACAGCGCCTCTTCGGGCATTTTCGATATCTGCCCGAATATGACCGTCGAAAGCAGCAGCCCCGCCGGAACCCCTATCTGAGGCCAGCTCCCATAAAACCCGCGCAAATTCTTCGGCGCATGCTCTACGGCCATAAGCACCGCGCCGCCCCACTCGCCTCCCACGGCGAACCCCTGCGCGAGCCTGAGCACGATGAGCAGTATCGGCGCCCAGACCCCTATCTGGTTGTAAGTCGGGAGCATCCCTATCAAAGAGGTCGCGATCCCCATGATCAACAGCGTCAGTATGAGCATGCTCTTGCGGCCTACGCGGTCGCCGTAGTGGCCGCAGACTATTCCCCCGATGGGACGCGCCACGAAGCCGACCGCGTAGGTGCCGAACGACGCAAGGGTGCCCGTCAGCGGGTCGTAGTTCGGGAAGAAGAGGCGGTTGAAGATCAGCGCGCTCGCCGTCCCATAAAGAAAGAAGTCGTACCACTCGATGGTGGTGCCGACGAAGCTGGCGACGGCCACCCTGCGAATAGACGCGTTTGCGTGAGATGAGTCTTTCAAGTTTATTCTCTATAGCGGCCTTCTTAAGGCCGGGCTATTTTTTCAGATGCTCGTCGAACCACTCGATCGCGAGCTTGATCGCCTGGTCGCGCGATTCGCGATATATCCCATAGTGCGGGATGTTGGGAATGACGACGTACTTCTTCTTCGTGCCGGGCATGCGGTCATGGGCGAGCTTCGCATTAAGATTATTGTCAAACAACTCTTCCTTCTCGGCTACGATGAAGAGCGCGGCCACGTCCTTGACCTTCGGCGCTTCCTCGTAGGGCACGTAATGAATCAGCTTATCGCGAATAGGCGCGCCCGTGAGATTGCCGATGACTCGCGCGCGAGGCTCGGGGTAGCCGATCTCGCCGCGCGCCCTCTGAGTCGCCTCCGTGTAAGTCATCTTCGTCTCCGCTTCGTTGGCAATCACGCGGCGCGAATCGAATGCGCCGACCTGGCTGACGATAGCCTTGACGCGGGGGTCGCGCGCCGCGATGTAAAACACATGACCCCCTGAATAGCTCGAACCGCGAAGCCCTATGCGGTTCTTATCGACCATAGGCTCGCCCACGGCCCAGCTAATGACGTTGAACCAGTCCGTAGTCTGCTCGACAGGGTCTATGTATTCGCGAAGCTCTTCGACCTGCGCAGTGAAGCGGCGGCCGTCTCTCTTTTCAGGCGGCGCGGTAAGAACTATGCGCCCGTCGCTCTGGCCCCACCCGCGGTAATCGAACGTGATCACCATGTAACCGGCGTTCGCCAGATCGATGGCGTCGCGCCGAAAGTTGGCCGCCGTGCCGCCCCACCCGTGCGCCATAATCACCGTAGGCAGCGGCTTGCCCGCCAGCGGTTTGAGTGAGAAGAGCTCGGCCGTGAGCCGCACGCCTTCGCTCATAATATTCGCCGTGCGGAAATCGAGGTTGTCCGGCGCTTTGAAAGCCGGGGGCGTCGTCTGACGCGCGGGGTCGGGCGGGCGCGTCGGGGCGGTCTGCTGCGCGCGCGCTGCGTGAGCGGTCATTACCGCCATCATCACAACAACGAGCTTGATCATAATTCTCTTATGCAAGATACACCTCCGTGGGTATTCGGTATCAGTCCAGCCCTCGCCCCATCAGGTCTACGAAGTTGTCGTGGTAGAACCGCCGCCGCGCACGCTCCGAGACGTTCACTAGATTCTGCTCGAACCGCTTGATGGGGTTGCGCCCGCCTTCCACATGCGGGTAGTCGGAAGAGAAGAGGCAGACCTCTTCGCCCGCCTGCTCTATGACCCAGCCTACGTCTTCCGTAGGGTAAGGCGTGACGCGGACCTGGCGGCGCAGGTACTCCGAAGGGCGAAGCGACAGCTTGCGCAACCTCTCTTCGTGGCGGCCGAAGGCTTCGAGCGCCGAATCGATCTGTCGCATCAGACCGGGCAGCCACGTCGCGCCCTGCTCTATGACGCCGAACTTCAGACGCGGGAAGCGCTCCATCACGCCGTCGATGATCAGCGTGGCCAGGGTCTGGGCCGGCGGGCCGGGGATCGCCATGTAGTCGACGGACCGGAAATTCTCGTCGCCGCCGTGAAAGTCTTTGACGGGAGGGAGGCCGTTCTCGAAATAATCGGGGCTCAACAGCCGGCCGCCGCCGCCTACGTGCATCACTACGGGGATGCCCGCCTCTTCGGCCTGCCGCCAGACAGGGTCGAGACGCACGTGGCTAGGCGAATGGCCCTTCGGGCATGCCGACGGCGCCAGCAGAGCTTTCGCCCCGGCCTTGATCGCTTCGCCCGCGATGGCCCGCGCGCGCTCGAACTCCATCAAAGGCACGTAGCACGACGCCAGCAGCCTTCGATCGGCGGCGCAGAAATCGAGCATCGCGCGGTTGTGCGCCCGCGCCACGCCATACGTCAGCTCAACGTCGTCGCCGTGTTCCATCCGCACGAGGAACGCGTTCCAGAAAGTGTTAAAGACCAACTGGCTTTTGAAGCCCAGCATGTCGAGCGCCCGCGACCGGTCCTCCTTGATGAACGAGCCGGTGGCGAGCCAGTTCTTGCGCGTCATAAGCTCCGCCTCGTCTCGGCGGCGGTAGTCGGGGTCGGCATGCTTGCGGCGGTAGACGGGGAACTCGTCGAGGCTGCGGTGTCGGCCTATCGCATGAAAGAAATACTGCGGGTCTATGCGGTCGCGTACGGCCGGGTCCGCGAAATCGTGCAGCATCTCCGGCGTTTCCATCAAGTGCGAATCGGCGTCGTGGACTACGAGCGCGCCTGCGTAACTCATGATCAAGCTCCTGCGGGTTTTTCTGCTGAACCGGGAGAGCCAATCTATCACACGGAATCTTTAGATGAAACCGAAGAAAGGGCTCAGTCCCTTCTAGAGATTGTTCTATTGCGAATCAAAATGCCGACAGAGTGTTTTCTTGTGTAACAGTGCTTACTTAGGCGCGGCATTGGCCGAGGCTCTGGGGTTAGAGATAAATACTACAGAATATCGGGAGTTTCCGGGGCCGAGCCTTTTTTGCCGGGAGTGGCATTCGCCTTGCTCTACTCCCAGTTTACAGATTTTCTTGGCCCTAAGCTGAAACCAAAAACATAACGCTTAAACAGCGTGCCCGACAGGGCGCGAAGGTATTAGTCCGCCCGAGCGTATCGAGTGAGCGTCGGGCGAGGGCCAGCAACTTAAACCCAATTAATGAAGGAAGGATTTGAGATGATAACCCTGAGAGAGAATTGTAAATCTGTTGTACGTTTCGCCAGGCTCGCGGTTTCGACCGCTTGCCTGTTGCTGTTAATCACCGCTGCCGCGAACGCGCAGGCCCCCTGCACTCCGGTAGACATTACCCCTCCGACCGACCCGGCGCTGCTGGTATTTGAGGTCGAAGGCAAGATCACATCTTTTAACCGCACTAATCGCACCATAACCGTAAACGGCATGACTTTTGTCATCCCCTCGACGGTGCTCGTGGAGACGCGCAACCTTGACCTGACGGGCAACATCACTTTTGAAGCCCTGACGGACCCGACCGCCGAATCGCAGCGCAGCATCATCGGCGGCACTGTCATCGCGTCGGGTGACATAACTTTCACTCCTGGGGGGACGGGATACTGCATGTCCTTTTCTGCGACAAGGGTATTCGTCGAGTTTGCAGAGAACGTGGTTGTCGGGCTGCTGTCGAACGTCGACGTGGCTGCCGGCGCGTTCCGCGCAAACGGCGCCACGATTCGCATGAACACGGACGCGAGGTTCCCGAAAGAGATAATCGATTTAGGGGGCAATCCTATCACCCTTAGCGATCTGGCTGGTTTCGAGGGTACGGACGTGACCGTAAACGGCTATTTCGACGCCACACAAGGCGTAATGTTTGCCACGCTCGTGGAGTCGTCTGCCATCAAAGCGAAGCCTGGGGTCGACGGCGTCGCCATCACCCGCGCTGAACACAGGGCGGATAACCGCGAGCTGCGCGTGGAGGGCACAAACACTCAGGGCTCTCAGGGCCAGTTCGCCGCGAGCGTTGACATATTCTCGGGCGGGGCGAACTCCTCGGGCACCGACTGCGTGGGAACGCGGTTGGGCTCGGCCCCTGTAAGCACTGTTGACGGTTCGTGGTCATTCCGACAGCGCAACGTTGTTACCAACCCAGGCCAGGTCTGTGCGAAGTCTGCTCTGGGAGGCGTCGCGACGCGTGCCGTGACGAACTGAAGAACTGATTAACGTAGTCTCTAACCGGGCGATGGCATCTGTTAAACGGACGCCATCGCCCGCTACTTTTCTCGGCCTAAAACGGTTGTGGGGTAAAAGCATGATGAAGCAAAACTGTAGGGGCGGGGCTTGTCCCCGCCCGGATCGTCCGAAGGACGATGACGTAATCGCGCTGACGCGCGATCCGGGCAGGGACAAGCCCCGCCCCTACAATATACCGCCAGTCTGCTTCATATTATCAATACTCCTTTTGGACACTAAGCCTAAAACGGCCCTATTGACTCGCCCGACGGAAGGATGATATTGGCTTATCTCGCAACGCAGAGCGGAAGCGCTATCATATTTGGAGGAGAGATGAACGATCTCGTAACAACGCGCGAACTATTTGCCTACTCCGCCTGGGCCGACGCGCTCGTCTGGAGCGCGGTGCTCGGCGACGCGAACGCCTCGTCCGATGCGAGAGTTCGCGACTACCTCTTCCACACTCATCTGGTGCAGAACCTGTTCCTGAAGGTGTGGCGCGGTGATGCGCTCGAAGCTTTCCCGAAAGAGCCCCCGCCGCTGGCCTCGATCCTGGCCTTGGCCCAAAGCACCTACGGCGAGCTTACGCCGTTTCTCCGCGAGCTAGGCGAGCAGTCGCTCGGCGCGATCGTGAAGCTGCCGTGGGCGGGGATGATCACTAAGGGTATGGGAAAGGAGCCGGCCGCTTCGACCCTGGGCGAGACGATGCTTCAGGTGGTCAACCACAGCACGTATCATCGGGGGCAAGTGAACTCGCGTTTGCGCGAGCTGGGAGGCACGCCGCCGTCGACCGATTACATTGCTTGGGTCTTGCTCGCCAAGCCTGAAGCGGCCTGGCCTGAGCGCGAGCCTTAGAGCGCGCCAGCGGGCGCGGTTCAAACCGACGGCTCATTGCTTGATGACAAAAGAGGCCTCCTGGGTCACCCGCTTGCCCGCAACCATATCCCTGGATTCGATCGCCGCGGCGTACTTGCCGGCCGGGAGCCCGTCGAGGCTTATGAATTTCGCAACCGTCAGGTGCGGCACAGGCTCCGACTGTCCCTCGGTAAGAAGATAATCTATAGGCTTGATAGCCGCCTTGCCATCTTTCATCAACGTCACGGTAACCTTCACCTTCGGCTTGCCCGTCTCGGGGCTCGCCGCCGCGTTATACACTTTGAAGAAGATTATCAAGTTATCCCCGGCGCGGAACTCACGGCTCGGCAGGGGGCGAATCAGCACCCCTTCATGACTCAACAGATCGCCCGCCCCGGCCAGAGCGACTGACACGGGCAGCTTCGGCGCTTGCTCTACGTGACGGCTCAGCACAAGCCCCGAGGTCGCAAACTCAGTGTCGGCGGCCGGCAACGAGAGCTTCTCTTTTCTCGCGGCCATCTTCCCCGACTGCCTGTCTTTTATGATCAACTCGATGTCGTAGTCGCCCGCAGCCAGCTCAATATCCTGCCGGTAAAAGATGTTGTTGGTCAGAATTGATTTGTACTGCTCGGCCGTCAGCACTATGTTGAAATTGCCGCCCAGCCGGTTGATGATCTTAGCGGGCGTCTCTCTGATTACGCCGAGCACTTCGAGCTGCAAGAGTTGTTTGTCGCCCTTCTGATCGAACTTCACCGCCTCGGGCGGCACCTCGATTGAGAGCGGCACTTTATAGCGGCCTTCCTCTACACGGAAGGGACTCAGCACAAGCGAGATGGGGAACGCGGGCCTTGCCTGCGCGGTCGCAAAGTTCGCCAGCAGTCTCTTGTCCTCGGCCGACAGAGGCACTATCTCATCGCCTGCCGTAGCGTGATAGCCCGGCCGCGAGGTCACGCGCGCGTCCGGTCTGCGGACCTCAACCTTCACTTTGCGGAAGCTCCCGTCGAAGTTCTGGTCCGAGCTGTAATATGCCAGCGTGTAGCGCGACCGTATCTCCTGGTCTATTCGACTCAGCCCCTTCGCGATGTCATTGCTGCCCTTGATGAACTCCCCGCCCGTATCGACCGAGATTCGGTAGAGGTTGTCGTGTTCGCGGTTTATCCCTTCGTGCCGCGCGTTATCAAAGACGTTCTCGCCGCCCACCGCCCTGATGCGGTCTTCGCTGCTGCCCGACGCCGCGATCCCGCCGAAAGGCGAGCTGGGCACGAGGGCCCCGGACTGAGGCGCGCTCGCCGTCAGGCCGGCCGAGTCGATTATGTAGATCGCGACGTTCGCTCGATTCGCTATGTCGATGGTGCTTTGCACTTGCCAGTCGAGCGTCGCCGTCGTGACAACTCCCTGCGAGAATAGCACCAGCGTCTTCTTCCCAGGTATCGCGCGCTGCGCGTCGCAGATGGCCGCGAGCGCAGCCAGTATGGGCCGCGCTGTTTGGAGACTCAACTGCCCCCGAAGCAGAGTAAATCGCTCAAGCGCACGCCTGGCCATCATAGCTCTGAGCTGCGCCTGCGGCTCCGTGCTCCCCGACAGGCCGCTCAGCTCGTTTTGCAGCTTTCCTATCTCACTCGCAATCTCATCGCGCTCAAGGTTCTTAGACGAGGTGGTCGAAGCATATGACTTCTCGACGGCCGAGATGAGCTTCGACTTGTCGTGCGTGAACGGCTGTAGCAGTCGTAACCCGCCCGTCACGGCGAAGAGCGCGACCGTGTCTGTGTCGCCTACCTGCTCGCTGATGTATTTGATTAACCCCTTCCGCACATGCGCCATATCGGCCAGCCCCGTCGTGGTGCCGTCGACGACGAGCGAGATGATATTCATTGGCGCGCCGCCTGACGAGATCGGTTCGCCTTGTGCGCCGGACGAAGGCGTTGACGATGGCGTTACGGTCTGCTTGTCTCTCACAAGAGGCGGCTCGAAGAACTCCACCCGCTGCCTGACACCATTCTCATAGACCGTAAAATCTTCGGCCACGAGGTCCGTGATGCTCCGCCCTTTCTTGTCCTTCACCGTTATGTCGATAGTGACCAGATGCGCTTTCAGCCTTATGGCTTCGTCTTGCCCCTTCTGGTTCTCTTTGCCCTCCTGCGGTCGCGCTTTAGCCGCGCAGAGCGCTACGCAAATGATCAACAAGGCGCAGAATGGCGAGGCTGCCGCGCGGGTATAAAGAGAGGTTCTACGTCGTGACATTCATCACCTCCTCACGAAAAGGCGTTCAATGATTCAGATCGGGCTCTTAGTGTCATCGCTCATAATAGCAGTCTTAATAGCCCTTAACGAACATTGAAATCTCCGCCGGTTCGTGGCTAGATATACAGCCAGTAGTTCCCGGCTTATAACGAGGTGTTAAATGAGAATAGCAATAGTCACATTCGATGGATTCAACGAGATCGACTCTTTCGTCGCATCTCACATCCTCAATCGTGTGGACAGAGCGGGTTGGAAAGCCGAGATCGCCGCCCCTGCTCAATCCGTCACCTCTATGAATGGTGTGACCGTTTCGGCTCAACAGCCGTTGGAGTTTCTGAACGAGGCTGACGCGGTTATCATCGGCAGCGGGCGAAAGACAAGGCAGGCCATAATAGACGAGTCGATAATATCGAGGATCAGGCTGTCGCCGGAGCGTCAGCTTATCGGGTCGCAGTGTTCGGGGGCGTTGGTGCTGGCGCATCTAGGTTATCTCAAGGACATTCCTGCTTGCACGGACGTAAGAACCAGGCCGATGCTCGAAGCAGCCGGGGTGAGAGTTTTGGACAGACCGTTTCATGCTGAAGGGAACATAGCCTCGGCGGGAGGGTGTCTGTCGGCGCAATACCTTGCGACGTGGATGATCTGGAGATTGGCGGGAAAGAAAGCGGCGGTGGATGCGTTAAGTTATGTAATGCCGGTCGGCGAGCAAAGCGAATACATTGCGCGAGCAATTGAAGCTGTATCAGCGTACGTTGGGACGAGCAACGCTTCGGCCGGAGCGGCGATGGCCGAGCTCTCATGAGCATATCAAAGGATGACCGCCCACAAGACCTTGCCGGAGAAGAGTACACAGGCGATGCTAATGCAGAGCTTTTTCATAGATGTCCTCCCGACTCATTCAGAAAAGATCAAAAGAAATATTCCAGGCCGGTAGTAATATAATGGAAAGTTCGGCAACTTCCCATTTAGGCACTCGATAGTGAACGTCCGTTCGATGAGGATTACTGTATTTAAATGGAGGGGCAATACTGTGAAACGTCTATTCTCCGCTTCATTAATATTACTGATTGGTATTTGCACGACGGTCGCGGCGCAGGAGACGGCGCACATACTCGAACAAGGCAAGCCGATAAGCCGGGGGTTAGCCTCGACCGATAAACACAGGTATCAGATCAAGCTCTCTTCCGGCCAACTGCTGAAACTGGTAGTCGCACAGAACGGTGTAGACGTTGTAGTTGTTGTATTCGACCCATCCGGCAAACAGATCATCGAGGAGGATAGCCCGACCGGGGTTCAGGGGCAGGAAAAAGTGATGTTTCAGGCGCAAGCTAATGGTCTTTACGTTGTCGAGGTGCGCCCTTTTGATAAGGCGGCGGCCGGGCGTTACGATATAAGTATCGAGGAGCTTCGCGATGCGACCGCCGAAGAAAAGAAGGCATACGTCGACGAGCAGCAGTTGAAAGAGATTTCTCAAAAGAGGGTCGATGCGGAGTCCAGCCGAGACCTCGATTACTTAAGTCGAATCTTTGCAAACGAGTTAAGCATCGCCAGCACCGAGGGAAGGGTTTCGTCCAAAGAGGTTACTTTGGGAAACATGAAGCGGACCTCGGAAAGCATCAAGCGGTCGTTCAGATTGGATCAGGTGAGGGTGCGCGTAGTCGGAGACACAGGGGTCGTGACCGGCATTAAGAACATAGTGAGGCATGTAGGTAATCAGGAAGAAAGAAGCAAGGTCCGCTTCACAGATACGTACGTAAGGCGGGAAGGCAACTGGCTACTGTTAGCCTCACACTCGTCCAGGATTCCGCCCGAGCGGCAGGCGGCCAAGGTGGATACGAGAGTCTACGACGCCTATGTGGGCGAGTACGAGCTAGCGCCGGGGCTCGTTTTCACGGTCACCAGGGAGAGCGATAAACTCTTGACGCAGACTTCGGGGCTGCCGGACAAAATCGAGCTTCTCCCCGAATCCGAGACCACGTTCTTCTACAGAGGGGCGAATGGGTCAGTTATCTTTCACAAAGACACCACAGGGAAGGTTACCCACATGCTCCTTAAAGACCAGGGGCAGGAATTGAGGGCGAAGAGAATCAAGTAGAGCTGATATTCACAAAAGGCGCGTCCCTTCGTTTATCTCTCCCGGCCTGAATACCAGAGGCCCCTATCCACCCTTGCCCGCGCTGTCAAAGCGCTTCTCAAAGCAAAGCCTGCACAGATCATAGCCGTTGAAAATCTCCTTGATAGGGCTAGTAAAGGCTCAAAGCCTCGTTGTAACCTATAGTCCGTCTCAAACGTGTTACTGGTAGAATGTTGAGAGGAGCTAATAGGAAGGAGAAATGAGATGGTGATAACGAACACAGAGTCTGGGACCAACATCCATGAAGTTGCGGACCGTATTTATCGTATCAACACGCCACTTGCGATAGCAGGCGGCACAGTAAAGTTCTCGTTCAACCAGTACCTCATCGTTGACGACGAGCCCTTACTATTCCACACCGGGCCGCGCAAAATGTTTTCGCTCGTCCGCGAGGCGGTTTCAAGCGTGTTACCTCCAGACCAGCTCCGTTACATTGCTTTTTCGCATGTTGAGGCGGATGAGTGCGGGTCGCTCAACGAGTGGCTCGCCGTCGCTCCGGAATCGATTCCCTTGTGCGGCAAAATCGCGGCTGAAGTTTCAATAAACGATCTTGCCGACCGGCCCCCTCGCGCGCTCGACGATGGGGAGGTCATATCGCTCGGGAGCCATTCGGTGCGGTGGTTTGACACGCCGCACCTGCCACATGCATGGGAGTGTGGTTACCTGATGGAAGAGCAGACACGAACACTGCTTTGCGGCGACCTGTTCACGCAGGGCGGCGCGGGTCAGCCCGCAATCACGGAGGCGGACATACTCGGGCCGAGCGAAGCGTTCCGCCAGAAGATGGACTACTATGCGCATGCGAAAAACGCGGGGGAGCTGCTTGAGCGCCTCGCGTCAACCGAGCCAAGAACACTGGCGTGCATGCACGGGAGCGCATGGCAGGGTGATGGCGCGGCGCTGCTGAGAGCCCTGACTGAAGTATTGTCTCGGCAGCCTTGAGCCTAACGAACATATCAAGAGGAGCGGCTGTTAAGCAGCCGCTCCCCCGCCTGGCCAATCGTCATATTGCCGTTACTTTTTGTAATACATTTTACGGATTGAATAGTGTTTGACATGCCTGGGGTCGTATGCTATTCTTGCGCGGCTTTTTGTAAGCACCAACACGAACGGCCCATGCAATCAGGTCCTTATTCTTGTTGATTACAGCCTTCCAGGACAATACTTAAGTATTCTGCTCACTCCTGGGATTTGCTGGCCGGGATCATTATTACACGCTGAATAAGGTCTACATCTGAGCATGTACGACCTTGAGCTATCCAGGTTATCGCATATGTGTCTCAACGGGCGAATCTGAAAAAAAAGCTGATGACTGTATTATGGGATACAGTCCGTTGAAACCTAGGTAAAATCTAGAGTTAAGTGTTCAAACCACCAGTATCTTTCTGGTCATATTCAAAGTGAGCCTCTTCTCCCTGAAAACATTTTGAATATGAATGCTACCAAGTTTCGTCATGTTTTAGTGTGGTAGTCAGGCTGGCCGCCTCCACGATGTCATTTTCTTAAGCAAGGGACGAGGCTGCAGGGGTTGAGTTCCTTGCCGGCGTACAGTCATCAAAAAGCATTCGGATACAAGACGCGGGAGAAATCATGTCTACTTGCCCCCACATGATTCATCCGAAGCCGAAGGCAGTTGCATGGAGTGACTCGTTGCTCTCTTTTTGTCGCGACGGCTGCTCCAGAACGCTCTTCTTCTGCGAAAACTGCCGCTTACAGTCAAACCATCCCCTGGCCCGTTACTGCCGCCGGTGTGGCGAGCCTATATCATTCGAAAATATCGAATCGCGATTCGAGAACGGCTTCTACCTGGATGATCCGGACGGAACCAGGTACAGCTACAAGCTCTCTCCTTACGGCATCACGACAGTCCATGCGCTAAAGAGCTTTCGAGGCCACCTGATAGTGGTCGCCGACAGGTCTGTCCTGGTTTTCGACGTTCATAACCTGCTGAGCCCCCTTCTTGGGTTCAAGCCCCCTGACAACGCCTACATACAGGGTGTTACGCAGCCGCTTTCGTCTGACGACGATCGTTTAATCGTAACAACTGATAGAAACGTTTATTACCTGGGGTTAATGGACAAAGGCTCTAAACCCTTCTCTATACATAACGTTGCGGAGACTCGCGTGATCAGGTATCCGGTCATCCGTCTGGGCGAAAAGCTCTTGGTGTTCGAGTATGACCAGCTAAGCAAAACGTCCTGGCTTATTCAATCTCCCGACAGCGTCTTAGCTCAATTCAACGGCCCCGTCCTTTCCCCTACGGTTATAAGTGACGACAAGGTCTTCTTTTTTACCCAACGCGAGGCTCTTCTTTATAACAGCAGGACCGATTCGGTAATAAGCAAAGAGCTGATCGAGCCTCTGAGGGAGTCGCCCCCCGCGTTTATTAAAGAGGTCGAGAGTATTTACGCGGTCGGGGAGAGAATGTTGTGGCGTTTCGACCTTGGCAATGAAACCTTGGTCCCGACGTCGTTGCCCACTAAGCACTATGCCGAGGCCTCGTTATCGGCGAAAGATTTCAGCTTGATAGTAGCTCATTCGAGCGGGCTCTGCCTCCTCGACGCTTTCGGGAGCATAAAATGGGACTCCTCTAAAGAGTTTATCGAAGCGCAGTCCGACGGCCTGCCGCCGCAGCTTTACGGAAATTACTTCACTTTTTCCTCCATAGGGCGGCTCGGGGGGACGGTGCTGAGGATACATCGGCTAGATAATCCGAGCAGTTTCAGGGATCAGTTTGTATTTGACAAACGCCTCTTATGCGCCCCCCTGCTTACGCTCGGGAAGTTGATCGTCGCTGTTGGAGATGGCCTGTCGGCCGAATTACTCGTTTTCAATCTAGAACGGCCTTAGGGGGTCGGCCTCTCAGGTAATGTCGCTCGAACCGGCGGCCGGTTTGAGTTTGAGATTAAAACCGGCGGATCGAAAAGTTATGAGAATTACGAAATTGCTTTTGATTGTTTCGCTCATCTGGGTTTCAGCGCTTACGGCTTCTGAAACGCTGGCTAATAACCGCCCGGTGAGGCAGATGGTGCTCGTAGATGCTTCCGGCAGCATGGAGGGTTTCTTCACTACGCAAGAGATTCACCGGCTTAATAACGTTCTGCGGAATCAGCCGGGCGTCGAGCCTGAGTTGTACTACTTCGTCGACAGGTCCCTGGTCAACACGCCGCCGCCGCCGTTCGGGGCCTATACGATGCTGGAGAATGCAATGACGAGGGCCATCGAGAGTGAGCCCAGCATCCTTTGGGTAGTTTCCGATAATCAGCCGAGCATCGGAGGGAGGACGGCATCGGACGCGGATTTGGAGCGCTTCTATGAAATACTGAACTCCGACGTTGTAAAACGGATCTGCCTGTTCCCGCTCAGCATGCGCTTCAAGGGACCCCTTTTTACTCAGGACGACAGGGTTTTAAAGGCCGATTATGACAACCAGCGCGGGCTCTTAGTTTATGCGCTACTGCTCGACGACACTGCCAGAGACGAGTTTGAAACCGCCGTCCGTAATGTGGAGAACCGGCTGGGGCAGGATTTTAACTCCAGGTGCATACTCGTTAAGCCCCTCAACCGAGATACCGTAACGTCCAGCTTCAAACCGGGGAAGAAACTTCAGTTCAAAGAGGGGACGGGCATAGTCGGGCGCAACTTCGAGACGGGGCAGACGATCGAAGGCGACTTCACCCTCGAACTCGCTTCTCAATTGGGCCACATAAAGATCGAAGAGTCGAACATCAATGCCACGACGCCCGTGGAATTTCAGACCAGTGATTTCAGCGTGTCGAGTATCAAGCCCGACATATCTCCCAAGACCGTTGCCCTCAGCCCGAAAGACAAGAAGCAGTTTCTCGTCACGCTCCAACTGAATTCCGTGGATATACGGATCACCCCGCAAAGCCTCTGGAACTGCATTACAAAGAACACAGGTGTGATAAAGGGGAATATCAGGATCACCATCGAAGTGCCCCCGGAGAATCTTAACCTGGTCAGGAACCTCATCGATCAATTCAGCACGGAAGGGGATATATACAAGAACCCGGATTCGTCTATCCAATCGCGCATATACGGGCTGAACTCCCTGATGCAAAGGATGATGCCTTCAGAGGGGGCCATTCAGCCGCGGGTGGGCAATGACCCGGAGGGAAACATACCCGTGCTCCTTGAGGTGAAGTACCCGAAATGGCCTTTGCTGCTCGCGCTGTTGCTCATAGGGGCGCCACTTCTTGCGGTGGTCGGGACGGCTCTATTCGTAAAAAGGCAGCCCTTCTACCGTCTGACATGGGACGGGGGGAGGTATAGAGCTTGCGACGACTTCCGCCTCTGGCCTTTCGCCGCCCGCGCGGTGCAGATCGACGACCGCGTAGCCGCAAAGGTCAAGAGAGCGCCGCTCGCCGGGCTCAGGGTGGTTGCTCAACGCGGCTACATGGTCGACGACCTCCCGAGCAAGCTCATCAGGCCCGAGGGCGCGGACTTCGTCATCAGGCGGCAGCAGGACGACGCCATAGTCGATTTCATTTTTTCTAACTCGTACCAGGTGGCCAGCCGCGAGGTCGGCGGCGATGACCTCTATGACGGGATCGCGTACGGCGAGCAGGCGTCCGATACGTCGGGCGATTACAGCGCAGGCGCGCCTCCGGTCCGCAAAGTCACGACGAACGCCACCAGGCCTTTGGGGAGCGGCGCCCCGTCTGAGGAGGGCTATGAGCCTTACTCGTTCTGAGCCCGGCTCGATAGGAGGAAGATAATTATGCTCTCGATGCAAACCATAGGCATGCTTCAATCGCTGATCGATGACGAGTCCGAGGCGGCGGTCGAAAGCTGGCTCTCTCAGTTCATCATCGGCGACCCGGTCGGAATCCAGTGGTTGTACGTGCTGCTGGGGGGCATAGTGATATTCATATTATGCCGCCTGATTTACTCCGCGATGCTTCACGGGTTGGTCGGCTCTAATCACCACCCGGCCAACTTCCGCAAAGTGGTGCTCGCCTTCGGAATACTCGCCTTCATCCTTTGCTTCACAATAGTCTTCTCAGACGTTTTTGGCGGGCTAATGGCGGGTTTCCTCAGCGTGGTCTGGTTGATCTGCGCTCTGATTTTTTATTTCACTCGGCGAAAGGTTGTAGCGCCCCAAGCCTGATAGGAGATCATCATGGCCGATAATCAAGAGAGATTCTCTAGCAAGAAGATTGCGAAGGCCCGCAGCGTAGCCCCGACTATCCTGATAGGGCTGGGCGGCACCGGCAAGGAGGTGCTGCTGAGGCTGCGCAGGCGGCTCTATGAGAGGTACGGCATACTCGGGTTTCCGACCATGGGCTACCTGTGGATAGACACGGACACCCGCAACAGGAACATAGATAACCAGCCGCTCGACCATGTCATGGAGCAGGTAATGCTAAAGGAAGAGGAGCGGGTGAGCGCGGAGGTGCCGGGCGATGCCTTCATGGGCTACTTCCAGGACCATGCGGCCTTCCCCCATATCTTCAGTTGGCTCGACCCGAGGCTCTCCTCTCTCGGTCAGGTGCTCAACGGCGCGGGGCAGGTTAGACCGCTGGGCCGGCTGGCCTTCTTCCACTGCTACCCCGACATCAGGCGTAAGGTCGATAGGATTCTGGCTAACATCAGGCAGCAGAGCGCCGTCGAGGAGATGTTAAGCGAGTACGGCGTAGAGGTAGACCCGAACTTGCTCGACGTCACCATCATATGCTCGCTGGCGGGCGGGACGGGGAGCGGGATGTTTTTGGACACGGCTTTCATGTGCCGGCAGAACCTCCCCAACCCGGACATCACCGGCTACCTGCTGCTGCCTTCGGTCTTCGCCGACGCCATAAACGGGAACGAGAAGATTTACGCGAATGCCTACGCGGCGCTTAAGGAGCTGGAGTACTACAGCCTGCGAAAAGACAAGCTCAGGCTCAACAACAACGGCGATTCGGGCATGGCGGCTTTCGGCGACAAGTCGCGCCACGATTTTAGAGTCGCCTGGGATAAGAGGGGCAGAGACTTCGGGGGCGACACCGTAGCCATACCGCCGCCCGCCTTCAACACCTGCTACCTGGTAGACAACGTGACGCAGGGGGGAGGGGTCATCGGCCCTAAAGACAAAGCCTATCTGTGCGACATGCTGGCCGAGAATATCTTCCTGAATTTCTCGTCGGATGAGTTCGCCCGCATGAAGGATAGCAACCGCTCCAACCTGGAACAGTTTCTTGGCAACCCGCTCATCTACAAATACGAAGAGGGCGGCTACACGGAGATATTCTCCCAGCGCTTCTCGACGCTGGGCTTCTCAAAGCTCTATATCCCGGTCGACCGCATACGGCGGGCCTGCGGTTACCAGCTCTCGCTCGACCTGATCGACAGGTGGTTGAAGCGCAACGAGCTGAACGAGATCGAAATAGAGAGGCGGCTCAACGAGCGGGAGATGGTAAAGCTGGGGCTGCGCGCGGGGGCCGGCGGGGACGATTTTTACAGGGAGTTGAACCGCGTGGGCGAGCGCTCGTTTGACGACGAGATACGCGACTGGGTCAATCAGCACAGGACGAACCTGCTACAGGAGGCCTCGACCGGCAAGCCGCCCAAGCTTTACAGCACGATACAGAGGCTGCTGGCCGAGTTCAATAAGAGGAACTTCGACAAAGTCGACGCGCGCCCGGAGAACTGGGGCGCTTACATCAAGACCCTCGAACTGAATCGCGATCGTTTCATCAAGCTCACCTGTGGCGAGTTCAACGTCTCAAACGAGCGCGTCACCGACGGCAGCATCCTCACGCAGGTGAAGGACTGGCTAAAGGACGACCGCGTGCGGCTCGACCTGGCCGCCGAATACCTGAAGGTGCTGGGCAAGGTGCTCACGCGCCACGCCGAGGAGCTCTACGCCAAGGCGAAGGCGACGCACGAGCGCAAGGCACGCACGTCGTACGCCGACCTGATGAGCAAGCTGGAGATGGTCCGCGACGAGGAGGGCGGGTGGATGGTCCAGCGGAAAGCTTTGCGCTCGCTTGTCGAGCACATCTGCGACCGCATGCGCGAGCACTTCAGCGCGCGCATGAACACCTACATCTTCTCGGTCGCCATGGAGGTCATCAACAACAACCTTAAGCCCTACATCGGCCGGGAAGAGATCAAGAAAGACGCGCAGGGCAACGACGTGCCCGAGCGCGCCGGGCTGGTCCTGGAGTTGTGGATGCTCAAGGAGCAGTTGGGCGAGTTGCGCCTGGAGCTTGACAGCCGCTTCAAGTCTTATGACCAGGTCCAGGAGCACCTGATCTACGAGAACCTCTACGAGAAAGAGTCTTTCAGAAAGCACTACCAGATAACCGAGGCCAACGAGGTCACGGCCCCCGTCTCAAGCAAGCTCGACGAGCTGGAAAGCCTGCTCTTCCAGAACGTCGGCGTGGTGAACCCATACGACTTCCTCAGGCGCATAGAGGACCTGGGGCCGGAGCGCGTCAGGGAGCGGATAGAGGAGTTCTGCTACAGCAAGTTCTACAAGCTCGAAGTCAAAGCCGACGCCATGGAGGCGTTCGTCAAGAAGTACACTAAGAGGGAGGAGAGGCGTAAGCGCCTGGAGCGCTTCGTGACCAACGGCTCGGTGCGCCTTCGCAAGAGCAGCGCGGCCGCCATACTCGACAAGATCATGGCGAACGTCTACAACGAGACGCTCATCACCGTGAGCTCAAAGAACCAGGAGAAGTTTGCCGACGAGTACAGTGACATAAATTCGCTGGTGCTGGCCAACACCTCGCACGACCCCAGCCACCCGACCTCAGCCCGCTCCGACGCGGTATTCCTCTACACAGAGCTTGCCGGAATCCCGCTGGCCTATATCGGCAACATCGAGCTGTACCGCGACCTGGCTTACATACCTCTCATAAGCGAGGAGAAGCCGCTGCATATAGACTACCGCACGGAGAAGTTCACCGACATCCTGATAAAGAACATCGCGGAGGTGAAGCAGACGCTTCGCGCCAACCGCGCCCTGCTGGTCGGCGCCATATTGCGGACCCTGACCGTGAGCCCTTCTGGCCCCGACAACACCTCCTTCTCTTTCCTCACCACGCGCTCGGGCATACCGGACAAGCGCATCCTGGGGAAAGAGTCCGTCGCCATAGAGACGCTCAAGCGGGACGAGTCCTTGCTGCGGCAGATCGAGGCGGAGATTCTCAAGCGGAGGAGCAAGCTTCCCGCGCATGCCCGCTGGAAATTCTACACGGTCCTTGCCTACCACACCATGAGGGAGAACAAAGAGATGGGCTACAAGCAGGGACCGTTCGCCCCGGATATGTTCGAGACTGACAAGGGGGCGATCGAGACCTACTCGCCCGAGTGGCAGGCGCTGAACGAGATAATTGAGCAGGAATACCAGTCGCTGCTCACCTCGTCAAATGAGGATGCCGTGAGGAACCTGTTCAGTGAGCAGTACCAGCTCCTTAACAACTTCAGCCAGGAAGTCGTCGTCAATGGCCGGTCCCTGCGGCTGCTAAATGATGGGTTTGACAGTTAGTCGTTAGATCGGCCGCGCATCGTTGCGAAGGTCTGTAGGTGAGCTATGCTCTGCCCGAATTGCCAGAAGTGGGAAATCCTTGAGGTAGATCTGTATTGTAGCTGGTGCCGCTTTAAGGTGGCGGACTTTGAATTAAGTCTCGACGTAGACCGTTTCTATTTCGGGGACGGGCTTCAAAGCGCCACTTTAACTATCAGGCACACCGGCACGGTCGGCTCTATACAGATCGAGCTCCCGAAAGCGAGCCAGCCCTGGGTGAGCATCGACACGAGCGAGATAGCGGACCCGACCGTCTACAGCGGCAGCAGCATTACCGTCCCGGTCGAGATCGACTCTTCGGTGGAGACCGACGATTACCACGAAGCGCTGATAGAGGTCGAATCGAAGATAGGGCTGCGGACGGTCAGGCTCGAAGTCGTGCCGAGGCCCATCCTGTCTGTGTCGAGGGGCGACTACCCCATCTTGCTGGACCTGATCAACGATGAAGCGTGTACGGGCCACATAGAGTTGAAGCGCGGCGTCGTGACCGTCAACCGGCTCTCCACCAGCGTCCCCTGGGCGGAAGTCAAGCTCGTTAAGGCCGAGTACCCCTACAGGCTGGACGCGCGCGCTAACAGGCGGCTTGAGTTCGAGTTCGTAATAGACGAGAGCTACCTGCTCAACGACATACAGATCGGCGGCAGAGTGCCGCCCGTCGACTACGCCGGCAACCTCGTGATCGACTACGCGGAGCTGACGCCCGCGCGCGAAGAGCCGTTCCATGTGAATTGTCTTCTGCCGCCCGATCTTGTGATCAAGGAGGAAGAGGGCGACAAGGTCCCTAGACAAGTCTTCATAGGGCAGCGCAGCGAAGTGGACATGACGCTGCGAAACGGCGAGATCGAGGAAAAAGGGCGGGCGGACCTGCAAATCACGGCCCTTGAGGTCGACGTCGACTGGCTAAAGCCGAAGACGCCGCTCAGCTTCCCGCTGCGGGTGACGAGCGGCAGCGATCACCCGATTACGCTCGCCATCAATACGGACGGCCTGGCCGAAGAGGCCCACACCGCGAAGATTACTCTGTTGACCAACCTTGCCGCCGACGGGGGGCATAGAGAGGTCTTCTTTGATATCACGATCAGCCGGATGGAGGATTTCGACGGCTTCCTGGCGATAGACTTCGGCACCACCAATTCCTGCTGCGCGTACTGGGACAATTCGGTCGGCGATATTAAGCTGATCGACATCGACCTGAATAGTAATAAGAAGACGACGGCCCCTTCGGCGATCTTGTACAACGACCTGTTGGATGGCGACCGGAAGGATTACGAGATCGGGCTAAAGGCTTACGAGTTGTCCACGGACCCTCTGACCGCGTCTTACACGGTGACGCAGGTCAAGAGGAGGCTGGGCCAGCCGAACCCCTTGTCTATCGCGTTTTATAGGGACCGGGCGAAGCGAGCGAACTTGCTCCCGAAGGAGGTGACGGCCGACATCATCAAGCGGATCGTCGAGCGCGCCGAAGAGACGTTAAACAAGAAGGTCAGGCAGTGTGTCATATCTCACCCCTCCAGATTCCTGCTCAGCCAGATCAACGACTTGAAGTGGGCGCTCAGCCAGTGCGGCATCGATTCAAACGCGATCAAGACCGTGCACGAGCCGGTCGGCGCGGCGTTCGATTATCTTCTGGGCGAAGAGAATCAGCACGATATATTGGCGAGGTATGAAAAGTACCATCTGATGGTCTTCGACTTTGGCGGGGGGACCACGGATATAACCCTCCTGCGCATAGCCAATGAATTCAACCCCGTCGAAGAATTTTTTACGGTCAGGCCGAAGATTTTAGGGGCTACCGGAAATAGCTACCTGGGCGGCGAAGACGTTACCGATATTGTAATGGAGATCGTTCTAGAGAAATGCTACGAGATCTTGCGCAGCAAGAATCCCGACGCGAAGGATTTCCTCATACCCTTGAAGGAAGACTTCAGGGACCCGCAGCGGAGAGCGTTCGCGCGGGAGAATACTATATTGCTCAGGAGCCTGTCCGAGCGCACCAAGCTGGCGCTCTCCGAGGGCGGCGGCGACCGCGTCGAAGACTTTCACGGCACATTCTTTCACGTGACCGTGATTATTGACGGGGCTCCAATGCGGAACTATCAGTTTCAGTATCAAGATATCGCCCCTTCGGCCGGCGAGCTTGACGAAAGGCTCAGGCCGAAGCTGGAGCAGGTGATCGAGCTGATGCGGCGGCTTGCGAGGAATAACAAGGTGGATGCGCCGGAAATCATCCTGCTGTCAGGAAAGTCTTCAGCGTTGCCCCTGGTCAAAAAGATGATCAAGGAGGAGTTCCCCGGGTCGGTCACCGCCATGCCGACGGAGCTGAAGGAGTGCGTGGTAAGGGGAGCCTGCGTGCTGTTCCTTTCGGAGGAGGAGTTTTCGAAGGTGCAAATCAGACCGGACCACAATGGCGGGATGAGCGCAACCACGTCCCGGCTCGGCATCAGGGTCTTCGAGTCGGGAAAGCTTAAATTCAAACAGATAGTCGACGCTGGAGTGCCGATCGACCCGCCGTCTTTGGTGACGCAGGTGAAAGGGATCGGCTCTCTGACGCGCAATAAGCGGATCAGCATCATGGAGAACACAGGGCTGGACGACGATTGGAGTGTCGGCGGCAAAGATAACCGCAACATCAAAGAGCTCGAGACGTTTAGCTTCGGGCATAGCCTCTCACTGTGGGAGCAGAAGCATAACCTGCGAGTGACCGACGACGAGCTTGAACGAGCCAGCGTCTATTTTGAAGTGACGCCGGATTTGAAGGTCAAGCTGCTGGCTCGAATCCCAGGCCATGAGCATGAACCTATAGAGTTCGAGACGGAGATCAAGTGGAGTTACTGAGATGCATAAAGGTGGCGGTGTAATCCTGGACTTCACGGGCGAGCGCGTCATGGCGGGGTTGTTAGATCCCGCGGGCGCCCTCTCCGTGTTGAGCGATTTCGCGCCGCCTTTCCGGGTCGCGGTCCGAAACACAGGCGGCGATTTAATCACGCTCGCCGGCCAGGAGTGCGACGGTATTGTCGAAGACGATCAAACGCTCCTGTTCGACAATCTCGGCCTCCATCTGCCGCGCATAGAGGATGAAGAATTACAGCAACGCATCATATCCGCTTTCTGGAAGTCACTGTGCGATGCGCTCGCGGAGCGCAAACTGGTGGAGAGTGCCGGCGCGATGGCTGCGTACGTCATATGCCCATATAACTGGCCTGCCCCTTTGCTAGAGCGGTTCCGCGAAGCCTGCGCCGGCGAGCGACGGATCAACCCGGTCGGCTTCCCCAACGAGGCCGTCTCGCTTCTCGTCGGACGCATGCAGGATGTAGAGCTTAGAAAGTTAGTTCGAAGCTTATACAGTTCAACTCCGATGAGCTTATGTCTTGTTGTCGCCGGTAACGATGATTTGATGGATGTCTGTCGATTCGACCTGTCGTTGGGCGAAGGGGATGAACAGGAGATCGTAATTCAAGATTTCTTCCGCGCGAAGCAGACAAACCCAACAGATAAACTGAAGAGCCGCGACTGGAGCGGGCAACCTACAACTTTGTTCTTGCTTGAAGGGATGCGATCGCTTGATGGGGACCAGAAAAAGCTCGCGGATAGGTTGGAGGGCGTCTTCCAGCAAGTTGAGGAGAAGCAGTGCCCGCTGCCGCATCTGCAAAGCCTGAAGCTTAGGGGCGCAGCGTATATAGCGCAGTGCGCCGGCCGCAGCAATCGGGTCGAGGACAGATACCTCGTCCAGACCGCGTATAACATAGGGGTCCGGGTGAATCAGGCGAGGTTCCACCCGATAATTCGCAAGTCAGAGTTAGTGACCGCAACTCGCTTCCCGTTCGATGCCGAGCAATCTTTCAGCCTCAAGGGCAGGCCCGGTAGCGAGATGCGGATCGAGGCGCACTGCGGATACTCAGACCTTGTCGACGAGTCGACGCCCATAGCGAGGTTCACACTTTCGGCAGAAGAGATTGCGTCTGTTACGGCTGATCGAAAGGCAAGGCTGGTTGCGTCGGTCGCGGTCGTATCTCCGGGCAGCGGGAGGATAACGCTTCGGGTAGTACCCGGTGAACAGACTATCGGCAGCAAGGAGTTTGTCTTACCGGCGCTGATGGTCTGAGCTAAGAGCCCAGTCTCTATAAGCATCCATACGAGTAATGGAGAATGCCTTATGACACAGAAATCTCGGAGAGAAAAAGCCCCTCTGACAGTAGCTTCAGAGGGTCACTGTTTGAAGCAGGTATTCCGCTCGGTCAGCAGGTGGAGCATCCTTGCGGCGATCATGATTTCCGTAATGCTGCCCGCCGCGACCAGCGGGCAGCAAACCTCGGATGCAAACAAAGACGTACATAAAATCGTCATCGATATAGACAACCCTCAGACAAAGCCTTATCAAAGCCTGTTAAGAAAGACGCAGCATACCAGAGCTTTCATCGAGCTTAAATCGGGCGGAGATAAATTGATATATGTGAGATTTGCTAGAAGACCTGTTGGGCTCGATATCTCTGTCGCTGAGGATGTGGAAAGGGGATACAAAAAAGGAGACTATTTAACTTCTGGCGAGTTGTGGTATCCGTTCAAAAAGAGGCTGCCGCTGGAGTTCGCACTCGCTTCGACGAGAGATAAATTACCAGCCGAATACAAGTTGGAGTTTGGGGAGTTAGCCGACAATACTCAAGAACCGGCAACAATACAGGAAGCCCGAATGGATGTCCGGAATGCTCGGGATATCAAAGTAACGCCCCTCCAGAAAAACAACATAATCTATGGCCAATTGATAGATGACTCCAAGCCTGTAATCAGCATTAGCGTTAATCCTCAACGGCCGACTTTAATCATTGATCCAGAGAAAGAGAACGTCTCCACTGAGCAAGAGTTTACGTTAAAGGAGACCGACACGAATAGATCAGCTTGGGTATTCTTCAAGATTAGTTTGCCGAATGGACTACAGGTATTGCCGGTTGATACAGAAGGAGATGGCAATTCAACAGTGGAGGCGGGCAAAGAGTTAGGTAATGAGCAGTGGTATGGATTCAAAGACAGCATAAAGTTGAAATTACGGGTCAACCCATCAAGTGATTTGGCCAATAGCGGGAGTCCAGATAAGACTGTAGTTCTCAATATAGAAGGTGGGGTTGCTGAAGCGATCAGTTCAAAGCTAGAGGCGGAAAAAGCAATCAGTAACAATTTGAGTGTCGCCACTAAAGGACCGAGTGTGCCGCTGACTATCAACATTCAGGTGAAGGAACCGCCTAACTGGTTCGATAGCTTTATCACATGGGCGAGCGAGCATACTTTACCCGCGATACTCGTGATTTTGGCAATTCTAGGCTTAGCTTTCGGAGCATGGCTTGTTATCGCTAATTTGGGGGCAAGAAGGTGGATGGAAGAAAACAACCCAAAGCCAACAGCTCCTTCTGTCCCTTATCCAGCGTATGATTATAACTATTCATCCCAACCTCCCGACTCAGGGGCCGGCAGCATTAGAGTGTATAAAGGCAAAAGGGGCATATGGAGCAAGCTGATGGATTGGCTTCCCATAAACAGGGGCGGGAGCGGCCAGCAAGACCCCGATGAAGCAGCGCGACAGCATAGAGAGAAGCAGCGAAGAAGTATAGAAGAGGTACGGTATGGGCCGAGTGCCGCTACGGCAGCCGAGCCTGCCGACCAAGCTACAGCGACACAAGTCGCGAGCGCGCAGGTTGACGCCTCAGCTCCTGTACTTCGGCCTAGCTACGCATCAGCAGGCCCTGACGGCAGGGGCGGCGCAGTGACGGTAACGAAGATCGCGGAGATAGAGAAGCAGCTATCAGACTTACAGTCCAGACCTGACGGCAGGGAGCTTTCCTTTGGCGCAAGACAGGAGGTCGAGAGGATGATCGAGAATCAAAGGAAAGTGATAAGAAGTGAATTCCAGACGCTACTGAATCAGCAGAATAAACAGATAGAGACAAATATACTCAGCATCAACCAACAGACTGTTAATGACGTTGAAACAAGACTCAAGGATATAGGCCGGGAATTAGAAAAGGCGAGCAAAGGATTGCAGGGATTACTCCTCAGCACCGGCAACGATCATACGACGTATGACAATAGGCTCGCAAAACTGAGGGAAGAGCTTGAAAGCTTGATTAAAGAAAAGCAGGAGAGTAACGACTTCTTTGGCAAGCTGCTCGGACTGAGTTTCGAACAGAACGTTCAAGAGCTACGAGAGGGCGCGTTTGAAAACCTCGTAAATCAGTCGAGCGATACCCTCAACAGGTTCGTTAAGGAAGGGGTGCCGCAGGCCGGCGTGCTCAACGAGTTCTTAACCAAGTCAAAAGCGATAACGAGCTCGATCAGATCAGTAGTAGATAAGGCTTGCGCGATAGACCAGACAGCGGAAGATCAATTAAGCCCCTATGTTGAGCGCGCGGGTAATCTGGTCGCCGAGCTGGTTAGCCTGCATGAGCAACTGAAGAATCGCCAGCTATCGATGGTCAACCTCAATGTCGCTATCTCTGCGCACCCGGCGGCGCGCTACACATTTCTGCAAGAGCTAGGAATGGCCATCAAGCGCGAAATTGATAAGCTGCGGGACCCTCAATCTTACTTCCAGAACAGGGTGGAACGGCTGGCTACGTCAGATGTGATTGCCATCGCCGATATCTGTGACAAACAGATTACAAAGCATAAACCGAACAAAGAGCTGGAAGCGGCGCTGGGAGCAATGTTCTCAAGCGCCGGTTTGAAATGCATCATGCCGACCTTAAAGCAAGCTTTCAATCCGGCGGAGCAAAACCTCATACAGATAATGCCTGGCAGCGACCCGTCGCTAAGCCAAACTGTCGCCAGCGTGGAGAGCCGCGGGTTTAAAGACGGCCAGATGAATCTCATCCGCAAAGCGGGTGTAAAGGTCTACAGGTAGAACGGAAAGCCATCCGCGGGCAGCTACTGAACTGGGTCTAACAAACGAAAGAGGCGACATGCAGTATAAGCTCAAGCGGCCGGAGGCGATAAGCTACAAATCGTATATGACCGGAACAAGACTTCCGGTCATAGTATTGATCCTCGGCCTGCAAGAGGACCCCGCGCCTAGCTGGCTCGATAGACTTATAGCCTGGGGGAGCGAAAATCCTGTAACCGCAGTACTCTCAATTCTGCTGATACTGGCTTTATCTTTCGCAACATATTGGCTCTGGTGTGAATTGAGGGCAAGAAGGTGGATAGAAGAACATCATCAAAAGGCCACCTCTCCGTCTACGCCTTATCCGACATATGATTACAACTATGCAACCCCACTTCCCGACTCAGGGTCCGGCAACATTAGGGTGTATAAAGACAAAAGGAGCATATGGAGCAAGCTAAGGCAATTGCTTACCGGCGGGCGCAACCAAATAGATGAGAGTGAATTTAGGCAACAACTAGAGAAACAGCGAAGGATTATCGAAGAAGTGCGTGGGCAAGTGCGCGTGCCAGATATCGTAACGCGAGCTTCTCCGGAACCGGTTGCAAAAAAGACGAATAATGAAACAAAAGCCTCGCCCGTCGAGAGACAGCCAGGATATACGCTCACCCAGCCTGATAAAGCGGCTGTAGCTTCAAAGGCTCAAAAAGCAGATGTGCCGACAGAGGCGCCGCGGCCCGTCTACGCGCCAAGCCGCGACGGTGGCAGCCCAGCAATTAAGAAAGTTCTTGCGGGGGCCGGGGAGCAGCCATCGGCATCAAAGCTCAGGCCCGCCGGAAGAGAGCTACCTGCTAACTCTGAAGATCACATCATGAACATGATCAAGCATTATGTGAATTGGAGGAATGAGCGTGTAAGGCACGAGTTACTCGATGAAGTCCATCGCGAGCTAGAGCAGCTAAGAACCTCTTTGGACGTAGAGAAGTTACAGTTAGTCAGCGATGCGGCAAAACAGTTCAATCAACAAGGGGACAAGCTCACCAAACAAAACAGAGTGATTGAGTCGGCTCTCGATCATCTGGAAATGCAGAACGCCTCACTGCACCGCGCTCTGTCAGATAAGCTTGAGAAACAGGAGAAGTGGGTCCAGGAACAGTTAGCAGAAATTAAAGCTGAACTCCACTCTGAGTCGGAACGGCGGGACGAAAACGATGCCTTTTATGCAAGATTGCTCGGCAGTATCTTCGGGCAAAATGTAGAAGCCCTTCAAGAAGAACCTTTCCGGGCGCTCACCGAAGAGGCCGCTGATCTGCTGAACCGTTTCTTTCAAGAGGAGATGCCGCGCGTAGAGGCCCTGGTCCCACTGGTGAAGAGGGCAGAATCTATAAGGGCCTCTATGAAATTGGCGCTGGAGGCCGCCGCTGCTCTCAACCCCGAAGCGAGCCTGGAGATGCAGCTATTCGTCGAACAGGCCAATAATCTTGTCAGCAGTCTGGTCGCAATGCAGGCGCAACTGCAAAGCAGGCATTTAAGAGTTGAATCGAACATTAGCATTCCGGTTTCCGGCTATAAGGGCGCGCGATACACGTTCCTTGAGCAACTAGGTATGTCCATCAAGCGCGAGATAGATAAGTTCCGCGATCCGCATGCCTACTTCAGCGCCGAGATCGAGCGGCTCGCGACCAGAGATGTTATCGCGCTGGCCGACCTGTGTGACGGCCGGGTGGCCAAGCCCGCGTACAACGGCTCTCTGGAAGCGGCTCTGGGCGATCTGTTCGTAAACTCAGGGCTGAAATGTATATTACCGACGCCTAAAGAGGCCTTTAACCCGTTAGAGCAGAATATCGGCGGTATGATTTCGGGAAGCCCGGATGAAAAACAGAGAATCGCCAGAGTAGAGAGCCGCGGCTTCGTCTATGTAAATGGCAACAGGGAGAAGTTGATTCGCAAGGCCAGGGTCGATATCTACCGCTAGCGTAATTAGCCCACTTATGAACGACACGGCAGAAACATTCAAACGATACCGCCAGGAGCACGCGCAGCTTTACGCCCCCGAGGCGTCGGAAAGCTCCGCCTGGCTTATTGCTGACGACGTGAAAGAGTCTTATTCGCCGCGGAGCGTGGCGAGGCGGAAGAGAGAGAGAAAGAGGAGAGACAAGCAAGCCCAGAAGGAATCTCTAGCTCACGCGCCTGAACCGCAACCATCAATGATGGCTGATCTTTCCACGGGCGATCTGCTTGGAATAGAGGGCTGGCTGCACCAGGCCTATTCGACCGGCGCTGTACTCGCAACTGAAGAAGTTGAGGCAGCGCCTGAGCTTGAGGCTGCCGACCCGGCGCAGCGCATCGAAATATCGCCGTCGCAGGTCAACTGTCGGATCGATCTGTTTGAGGACCAGAGCTTTCAAGTAAGCGCGCCCGAAGCCAAGAAAGTTCATATGATCTGGCGGTCGCGCCCGGACGAGCGCCTCCAGCGCGTGGAGATGGATTATAAGGATCGCGGCATCTTTAACACGGCGGTTTCGATAAGCGACGGAGAGCACTTATTCGCCTATGAGGTCGACGGGTTTGTGCGCCCGGACCCGCGTCATTCGCAAAGACTGGCGATCGGCCCCGACGGCCTGTTCGCGCCGCTAAGTTTGTTGCGAAACGCGGCGGAGTTAGTCCTTAAGAATCACGGCGGGGAGCCAGCAATCATCGACTTAGAGCCCGCCGCGCAGTGGATCGTAGCAGAAAAGGGGTTGCGTCTGCTGCCGGGGGAAAGTGTGCGGACCATGACAAGGCTGCTTCCGCCACTGATGAGCGCGGGCAAGAATGAAGCCGGCCTCTCGGTTCGTCTCCGCGGGCGCGGCGGGAATGGGGCCGTGGCTTCGGCCCGGCTTGAAGCGCTGGCCGAGACGGGCGGCGCCATACCTGAGGTGACCTGCTCTCCGCGCGAACTCGGTTGGGTCTTTCAAGGAAGAGAGCGGCTCGAGATTAACGTCGAAGTTATGAGGCGCGGGCGGGGCAGGCTGAGCGGCATGATCTTCCTGCCCGCATCGAAAGAGATAGCCGATTTTCAACTCGAAGCAGAGGCAGACAACCCCCGCTTCAGCCACACGTTTATGGTCGACAGCCTGACGCTGCCCTACAGGACGAATGGGAGTCTTAGCATAACGGTCGTGACCGACAGTTACCTGTCAAACCACCGCCTGTCACAGATCGAGCTGCCTTATAAGTTTGTTTATCTCAAGAAGTCCCTGCCGGCGCTCGCTTATGGCAAAGTGCAAAAAGGACTGTCGCGTGTGCTCCGCCTCGAAGTCGCGAGGAGCGACGGGGAGGAGATCAACTTAGAGGTTGTTGTACCAAAGCCCGCGACACATTACCTGGAACCTTATCGCGCGCGGCCTGGCATTTTCAGCTTCCGGCTCGACACCCAGCGGATGGATGTCGGCACTGTCGTCAGCGAGGTCGTCGACCTGATAGATGTCTCATCAGGGTTGAGAGATCAGATCAAGGTTGTGGCGGAAGTGATCGGCTCGGCTCATGGACTGTAGGCCCCATTGCCCCTATGGACCGGGCCTCTGGCTTCACGGGCTTACAGAAGTTAGAAAGGAAAGATTGAGATGCTTGTTCTAGTCTTACAATCCCTCGGGCAAACTGTCGGACAGACGAATGGCGCTGACGCAGGCATACTCAGGGAGTACCTTACCAATCCCTTTGTGCTCGCCATCTGGGTCTTCTTTTTCGCAGGCGTATTCGCGCTGTTCCGTTATCTGATGAAGCTGCCTTCCCAGCATGCCGCCCTCAGGATTGCCCATGAGAACTACGACAGGGTAGTCAAGATGAGCGAGACGGACCCGGAGGTTATAAGGGGCGAGTTGCTCAAAGGCATCGATAAAAAATCGCTCACGGCGCAGCGCATCGAAGAGCTCCACTGGATCAGCGTTCACGGCGGCGATTTCGATCAGGTGGCGCTTTCGGAAGTGCTCGCCGCGCGCGAAGGATCAAAGATCAGCATCGCCAAATACGGCGCCAGCGTCCTGGTCTTGCTGGGGCTGTGCGGGGCCGTCTTCGGGTTGAGCAACGTGGTCGTCAACATAGGCCCTGAGCTGGCCGATGTGCAAGAGCACCTCAATACAAACTCACCCGCGTCGGACGCTCCCGGGCCGGCCGATGGGCGGTCTGCCTCGGACGCGCCGCCGATGATGGAGGCATTCGGAAAGCTGATCAAGACGATGTCTTACTCGCTCGTCCACACGAGGAACGCTTTCTACGCCAGCCTCACGGGGATACTGCTGAGCGTTGTCCTGCTGTTTCTGACCTGGATCATCAGCTTCCTACAGATCAAGTTCCTGACAAGGCTGGAGGATCTGACCGCTACAAAGCTAATACCGATATTCAAGCCCCTGCCTAAGGAGTATGAGCTTGCCGGGGCGCTAGATTCGTTCAAGGAGGGGTCGAATTACCTTGTGCGCCTGTCGGACGAACTCGACGGCAAGATGTCGCAAGTCGGCGGGGGGCTCGATAACCTGTTTACCATCGTCCGCAAGTTCGGCGAAGGCGCCCAGGCGCTTCAGAGCAGTCAAGACCGGGTCTACGAGGCGCAGACCCAGATGATGGAAGTCGTCGAGCACTTCATGGCGTTGACGTCGAAGATAGAGATGAATCAGGCGGAGACGAAAGAGAATATCGATGAGCTGCTCGGGGCTGTTCGCGAGAGCAATAAGCACCTTGCGAGGGCCGTCGACGAGTGGAAGGACAAGCACGAATCGACGTTGCAGGAGATGCAGCGCGCCTTCACGCAGGCCCGCAGCGACACTAAGGACGCGCGCGAGACTTCCCGGCAATGGATAAAGGATACCATCAGCCTCGTTCAAGATTCGTTCGACCGCCAGCTAAATGCCCTCAACACGCAGTCGCTCGACCTGCTGCAAAGGCAGAACGCGAACAACCAGGATCACCTGGCGAGGATAGTCGCAGACCAGGGCGTCTTCGTCGGCCGGCTCGAAGAGAGCGTTTCGAAGAGCGACGGCCACCGCGAGCTGCTCGAAGGGATGGCCACGAATATAAGGGAGGAGCGGCGCGCCTTCTCCGACCAGCTTCAACTTATACTCGACAGGAACGAGAAGGCCTTGCAGGTGATTATAGGCGAGCAGAGGAAGCTGCTAGAGACCTCGGGCCTGCGCAGGGTCGAAGAGCGGCTGGAGCATTTCGCCATAAACAACCACAAGATGTTCTCCGAACTGCTCGACAAGCAGAAAGAGTTTATGGGCCAGATCATGAGGGGTGAGAGCCAGGTGCTGTCGCTCAATGGCATGATAAAGACTCTGATCATTCTGGCCATCGTCTCGGTGCCTGTCTTCGCAGTCTTCGGCGTCATGTTTATATTCGACCTACGGCCCGAAGCTCAGGAGACGCGTATAGGCTCTTTCGTGGGGATCATCAGCGCCATCGTGCTGCTCACCTGGTTCTTGCGGTCAAAGCTCTACGGTTGACGGGAGGAAGGGTTATGAGGCTTAGAGGACTTAACGAAGCGGAGATAGACATCTGGCCTGCTTTCACGGATTTTCTAACTTCAGTCCTGTTCGTCGTTATACTTTTCATCTTCGGCATCCTCTTTTCGAGCATCGCGCGTAGCAGCAGCCAGATCGAGGTGATGCAGGAGAAACAGCGGCGCGTCCGCAAAGAGCTCGAATACAGGCTGAGGGACAAGATAGAGCTGCCGCCTGAGGATGGGAACTTGCAGCGGGTCATATTGCGAATCGACGAGAGCGGCGGCGGCGGGGTGATTTTCCAGCGCGGCAGCGCGCAGTTGAGCGACGACGGCAAGCGTTTACTCGGCGAAATAGTGGAAGTCCTCGAAGAGAACCGCGACGAGTACGACACGGTTCAGGTGGAAGGCCACACGGACGACGTCCCGGTGTCGGGCGCACACCCTTCAAACTGGGAGTTGTCGGCGGCCCGCGCCGGCGCTGTCGTGAACTACATACTCTCCGGCCGAACTCACCCCGGCAACAAACAACTCGAGCCCTGGCGCTTCTCAGCCAACGGGCGCGCGGAATATCGCCCTTATGGAGTGGCCGAATCGTTGATGACTTTAGATAGTAGTCAGAACCCCCGTCGCGGGCCGGGGATCAGGTACGTTGTAGAGTCTAATCAGGTAGAAGGGAAGAGTCCCGTGGCCGACAACCCGAGGGCGCAGCGCAACCGGAGGATAGAGATAATACTGACCTACAAAGTGAATCGCGCTAACAAGGCGTCCAGCGGAAATTGAAAGCTCTCGGGGCCGCGAGTCTCGCCAAAGCACGCCCTTTGCAGATCTTCAACCAAGAAGGGGGAAATATGTTTAACAGCTCTTCCTATCGAAGGATCATTACGTGGGTGGGGGGCGGTGCGGTGGCTTTGCTGGCCGGCCTGCTGGCTCTAGACCTGTCGGTGACCGCCTCCGGCCCCACCCGCTACCAACACGATAAAAAAGGCCGCCTCATCAAGCACATCTCCCCGAACGGCAAGGTGATAAACTACCACTACAATAAGGCGGGGCAAATTCAGGAGATCTCTTATCACCGCAGGGGGTTCATATCGAAGCTTGAGTACACGGACGAAGACTCGGCCGAGTTTAACTATGACCCCGCCGGCAATCGCACCCGCATGCAGGATGGCCACGGAAAGACAAGTTACAAATATGACGAGTTTAACAGGCTCACCGAAGTAACTCACCCCGAAGCAAAGACGCTCACTTACTCGTACAATCCCTGGAATCAGATTAAGAAGATCGGTCTGCCCGGCGGCCGCGCCCTCACCTATCAATACAACATCTTCGGCCACGTCTCCTCGGTTAGCGACGGCGGGGCTTCAGTCTTATATAGCTACGACGGCGACACCAATGAAGTGCGCCGTCGCCTGCCGAATGGGATAATGACGATCTTTCAATCCTCGCCCACCAAGGGCCTGAGCCAGATAAGACACCTCAACGCCGACGGGTCGCTGATAGCCTCTTACCGCTATGAGCACGACGCCGAGGGGAGGGTCACGCTGGTCGAGGAATCGGGCGGCGGCGGCTCTACTGTTAAGCGGTACCAGTACGACGCCATGGGGCGACTCCTGAAAGTAATCGATCCCGACGGCGCAGAGATCAAATACGAATACGACCTCATGGGGAACCGCAAGTCTGAAGACGACCGAGGGACGACTCGATACGAATATGACTCGAAAGGCAGGCTGGTGAAGGCCGGCGAAGCTACGTTCAAGTACGATGAAGCGGGAAATTTAATCTCCAAGTCCGACCGGTCAAAGCGCACCAGTTACGCATACGACGCCGAGAATCGTCTCGTCGAGGTCCGCACGGGCGGCAAGAAGATTCGCTATACTTATGACGCCGAGGGAAACCGCGTGCGGCGCGAGGTCAACGGCAAGGTCATCAATTACATCAACGACAATACCTGCGGCGCCCAGCAGGTGCTGGCCGAGTACGGCAAAGAGGGCAAGCTCTCTTACTACCTGTTAGGACATTCACGAGTCGGGCGACGCGACGCGGACGGGGCGGCGCTCTTTTACCTCGAAGACCATCTAGGCTCGACTCGACTCGTCGTAGACGAGAGCGGCAAGGTGGCCGCGCGATACTCTTATTCGCCTTTCGGTCTACCGAAGCTCGTGGAGGGGAAGCACAGCACAAGCTTCCTTTATGCGGGCGAGCAGTATGACGAAGAGGCGGGGCTGATCTACTTACGCGCGCGCTTTTATGACCCCGCCATAGGGCGCTTCTTGACGGCGGACCCGCTCCCCGGAGTCGCCATGGCCCCTGAGACTTTCAACCCTTACGTTTACGTGAACAACGATCCCGTAAATCGGATAGACCCTATGGGGTTGCAGTCCTGGCCGCCTTCACCTACGAACAATGAGTGGTGGAGGCACATACCGCCGCCGCCTCAGCCCCTCCCCCCACCGCCACCCAGGCCGACTCCCGTTTTCGACCCGAATCGTCACAGGCCGGTCATTGTCGAGTCCTGGCAAAAGTGGTGGGAGAATTACGGGGTGGATCAGCTCACAAGAAACCCCCACGGGATGGGGGGGCGAATGGCCGCGGCCTTCAGTTCATTCGAGTATGCGATGCTGGAGTATTTCGCCAAGCCTTATGAGATAAAGCTAAGGCAACTCTCGGATATGACCTACCTTCGAGAGCATCCTTTTCGGTACATGGGCGCGGGGGCGGAGCTGGCCATCGATTTCGCCTCCCGGCTCCCGATCAAACAGGGGTTAAGCGTCACGTTCCGCGGCGGCGTCGCGCTGAGGGACCGTATCGGCATTTACGCCGTCAATGATTCGTGGGCGAGCAACAGGATCTTTTTGCCTTATATAGACTCGCGGTACCCGAGCTCAAGGACGTTGAAAGTGCCCTTCGAAAAGATGTTCCAATTGTATGAGCTGGGCGGGGCCTCCTACGACTTGATCGAGCGACTGTCGGCGTTCCCACAGGTGAGGCAGTTCGTCAGAGACGCCGCCGAAGCGAGCATGCGCTACAACACCATGGCCAACATCCTTTACCCGTTCGGACTATCGAGGAGGGAGAATATCTTCTTCCCGCCGCCGGGCGGAGGGGGCGGGGACATGCCTTCGGTCGGCGGCGTCTACCTCGATCAGGCCGCCAGCATAATAGGGGAGATCGGGTCTATCACCGGCGCGATGTATGATCCCGCCAGCGGGCAGATCGTACTGGTAGGCGATAAAAGCGCCTCTCTGCCCCCGATGAAACCCGAGTACCTGGCCGCGGCCATTCGCGCCGTTTACACAGACACGCCGCACGAGCCCGGCATGACTATCGACCCGAACCCGCAGAACCCGCTAGGCCCTGTGATGGACGTAAAGTTCTTCGGCAATACCGAGAACACGCGGCTCGGCTGGGTTATGTTTGAGGCCGACCGCTTGATGAAAGGGTATAGCATAGGCAGGGACAATGTGACCAAACAGCCCGTGGAATGCTCTGTCCCCGGCTACGAAAGCGTGACCGCCATGGGGTTGCGTGAGGGCGGGGTGAACTCCGGCCTGTGGAGCCGCTTCTGGCTGGTGCCCGAGCCTGTGACGGGGCAAGTCAGCGACGATGGCCGCGCGATAATCTTCGACCCGATCAAGATGCGCGTCAAGACCGAGACCATGCGATGGGCGGGCGGGCGGCTGGTTCCCGCGGGTAATATCAAAGACCCACATGCCGAGGCCTTCGCGGAGAACTTCACCGCGCATTATGAAGAGTTCGCCAAAGAGAACCCTATTTATTCGGAGTTGAAGCAGGTGACGCAGGCGGTCGCGCTCGCGAAATGGATGAAGCAGCAAGGCATTCCCGCGAATTGGAATTTAGTCCGGACCTTCGCCGGCCAACCGTACGCGACCCCCGTTACAACGCCCTCCGCAAGCGAGAAGCTTCAGCGGTCCGCGGGCCAGGGCTCCGGCGCTCAGACAATCATAGTGAGCAGCTATGGCGGCGTTGAGATGACGCCCGAGCTGCGGCCTCAACCCTCGCCCGCCGCGAAAGAGCTACAGACGGACATAATGAACGCCTGGTCGACGGCGCGGAAGAGAGGGGCTATGCGGTTCCCCATCAGGTTTAAGAATAATCAGGGCGAGGCGGTGGCGCTGCCGCGGCCCGACCAGCGCGAGCCGTCCAGCTACAACGCTTCGGAGGCGGATGGGGGCAACACCTGCGGGGGTGATCCTTTCATAAACAGCCTGCCGGGCATAAGCCGCTACTATAGCTCGACGCATAACGAGGCTACAGAGTTCGGGTTTGCCTGGAGTTTGCTGATGCCGCGCCTGGAATTTGAATCTGCGCATGCCGGGCGTGGCGTCCAGTACATCTCACTCGAAGGCGATTCGGCGACGCAGGTCCGTGTGCAGAAGTACGTGCTGACTGACCAGTTCGGGCTGGTCTACCAGCGATTCGATAAGGACTTCATCGACCAGAGTCTGAGGCGCATAGGGTTCAAGGCCGAACGGCAGCAGTCGCGCTACCGCGGCCTTTACCCTGAAAGCGACGGGACCTACCGCCTCATCTTCACAAACGGCGAGGAGGCGATCTTCGACGACAAGGGCAGTCTCAGGGCGATCTTCAGGCCGGGCGGAAAAGCACTTTACGAATATGACGCGCAGAATCGCCTTGTCGCCATTCGCATATCTCGCGCGGGGCAGGACAACGAGATTCGCTATGGGTATGACTCGCAAGGCCGCCTGTCGAATTGCCTGTCGTGCGGGTTCGGCGCGCAGTACGGCTACGACGAGGCAGGCAACCTCGGCTCTGTTAACTCCGAGGGCAAAATAATTAAATACCGCTACGACGATAAACGGCTGCTCAAGGAGATAGAGATTGACGGAAAGATCGTCGCCAAGAACTCTTATGACGAGGGCGGACGCCTGATAAAACAGGACGGCATCGACGGGAGCCTGGACCAGAAGGTGGAGATAACGCCGGGCGGCAAGACCATAGTAACCAGGCAGGGACCGGACACTTTCAAGAGATACTACGACGCTGACGACAGGCTCACGGGGGTTGAAGGCGAGAATGGGAGCTTCAAGTACTCGCGCGACGAGGAGGGGCGAATCTCGGGCGTCGACGCGATTCTGCCGACGGGCGGAGAGTCAAAGGTAAGGCTCTCGCCTGATGAGGGGCTTGTCGAAGCCGAGGACGCTCGCGGCGTGCGAACGGAATACCGTTTCGAGCCGAACGGCAAGGTCGGCGAGGTGCTGGTCAATAATGATCGTGTTGCTTCTTACAAGTACGATCAAAACAACAACGTGACGGAGATTGCTTACAAGGGCGGCACCGCCGAAAAATACGTCTACGGAGATGGCGGTCGCCTGGAGCAGTACCGCAGAGTCGATTCGTCGCCGGGCGACGAGACGGAGCAGACCCTGACTTACTCTTACGACGAGAAGGGCGAGCTGGTGGGCATAGGCGGCCAGCGCGTGCCCCCCGTCAAAGTATCGTCTCAACCGCAGGCGGTCGCGGTGACGCAAGGCGCTGAAACGCGCACCTACCATTACGAACCCGACGGCAGGCCAAACAGGGTCGAGCAGCCCGATGGCTCCTCGCTCAAGTTCGATTATCGCCCCGATGGCGTGCTGCGCGGGGTCGAGTTATCAAAAGAAGGCAGCGGTCGTAAGATTGAGCGAATAGACGATACATCCATCATCAGCAAGAATCTGACCGGCGATCAAACTACATACAGCTTTTCCCCCGCGGGGCTGCTGACGTCGGTGCAGGACCATTTCGGCGGGCGGACATCTTATCTGTACGATAACGAGAATCGCTTGCGACGGGTGATGCTCGCCAACGGATTGTGCCTCGATTATTTCTACGACCCTGCGACAGGGCTGCTGCGCGAAGAGCGCTACAACCCCTGCAAGAAATGAAACGCGGCTTCAAAGATCAGTTGGTTTTCAATGGCTCGGGAGACGTAATGAATCGATCTCAAATTCGAAGCCGTATCTGTCTGACCGCGCTCTTGAGCATAGTATTGATTCATGTGTCGTATGCGACGGCGCAAGAGAAGAGGATAAGGATAAGTTACAGCGAGCTTGTTGCCGCGGAGCAAGTCACGCATTCCGGCCAGAGGCTGACGGAGGCCCTCAACCAACTGGCGGCCGCCGAGCGCATTGCTAATGCGGCGGATCAGCGCGCGCGGCGAGAGCAGCTCCGGCTAATGAGAGCCGACGTGGAGCCTTTTCTTGAACAGTACGCGTTCCTCCTGCAAGACCTGATCGACGCCCTCGATCCGGGGAGTATCAAGCCTAATCTAGTAGAGATCGGCGCCCTCTTCCCGGCGGGGGAGGCGCAGCCGGCCTGGGCGGAATTAGCTCGGTCCCGCCGCTATCTAGTGCTCAGCGACGGGCAGGGATATGTGAGGATATTCATCCCTGGAAGCAATGCTTCGGATGCTTATAAGGAACATTATGGCGTCGTAAGGCATATCCTCGAATGGATCAAGCGCGCTACGGCGCCCGCAACTAAGATCGATCTTGAACTCTTCGCCTACGAGAATGACCTCTCGGCGCGGTCATTAAATCTATACCTCCCGCCAAAGCGGCTCACGCTTGACTCGGCGCCAGAGCCGGCCGGGGCGGTTGCGCCTCTCGGTCTGGGCGCAATAGAAGAGTTTCTGGCCAAGCCCCTCACGCTGGAAGGTGCTTCGTTAGATGGCGTGGGCAGGTTAACGCTCTACGGAACGGCGGCCGAGCGGCCTATGACATTGGCCGGTCTGCCGGTATCGCTTGCCGATCTGGCCGTCGCCTACAGGGCCGTCTTTTATTCCGAGATTAATCGCGCATATGTGAGTCTCGACACGGGGACGCACCCCGAGCAGGTGAATGTCAATTTCGGCGGGCGGCTGCAAGACACTCATATCGGGTGGGTGGCCTTGCGCTCTGACCTGCGCCTGAAGACTCTGAGCGTCAACCTCGACCCGATGACGGGCGAGGACCTCACGGATCTCATACGCAAAGCGATCCCGGACTTCTCTTCTAAGACCGAACGCTGGCTCGCCAATTCAAAAGGGTCCCCCAACGATACGACATACGAAGAGACGCGCTTCTGGTTTTATCCCGACAACATAAAGCTCTCGCTGAGCGATGACCGCGATTCGATGAGCATCTCCTCCGCGAGGTTTAGCGCGGCGGCCGAGAGGAAAGCGGCAAAACTTGAATCAAAGCAAATCGACGCGGTGATCCCACCCTGGACCGCCGACACGGTCGCGAACCTGAACCGGAACTATGACACCTACGCCAGGCTGTTCCCGGAGCTTCAGGAGCTTGATACTGCCGCGAGGCTCTTGGCGCTGTTCGCGTGGCTGAAAGAGAGAAAGGATGCGGGGAGGCTAAGACTCGACCTTGACGCTCTCTTGAGCGTGGAGTTGCCGAAATGCAGCACTCCGCGCAACAAGCCGCAGATGATAGTCGGCTTTTACGACTCTGATAACTCAAAGCCGGTCGCATCGGATTATTCATGGATTTCGGAACTGTTGATCGCGACAAGAGAAGGCGGCGACGCAAAGGCCAAGCTCTTGCTGCCTGGAACCTATGACCAACTGCGCTCGCTCTTGCCGAAAGAAACCGTCGCACAGGTTTTCACGGGCGGGGTCGACCTGGACCTCAGCCGAGTCGTCAGCGGTTCTGATAAACTGCCGGAGGCCCGTTCGAGAACCTATAAGACCCTCGTTTCGCTCCCCGATAATAGCTCGATCAGAGAGCCGGGCGCTGCCCGCGCCTGGGCGCGCTCAAATGCGACAACCGAGCGAGGCCCGACGCAGGCTCGGCGTGTAGGGCCTCGCCTGACGAATTCGGAGCGCTCGAAGAAGGTCCGGGATAACGTCTTATCGATTCGAAACCTGCCCGAAGCCGGCGAGGAGATAATTACCCTGGTAAAACCCGGCGGCAAGCCTTTGTGGTCCTGGAGCGGGCCTGAGAATCCGTTAAGCGGAAGGAATTCAAGGAATCTACTCTTTAATCCCGACGGCTCCGTCTCAGGCTTTACTCGATACGAAGGGGGCCGCAGGCTCGAATATAATCTGCTAGGAAATGGCAACGAATTTGCCGCCGCGCGTACTCCGCCTTCCAGGCGTTCCACGGAGGCCGACCTGGCTATAGCCAGGGAAGCTCTAGCCGCCGGCTCGTCAAAGATCGAAGCGTGGGAGAGCCTCCCGGAAGACACAGACATAGTTGGTCTGGACAGAATGCCGGACGGCAGGCTTGTCGTCTTGCGGCAGAAGGCTTCGGGCTACGAGCTTCTGCGCGAAGAGGGTGAGAGTTTCGCAGTCGCAGCCACCGGCCCTGAAGCTTTGTCGATGCTCCACGGCATGGCAAGGGAGCAGGTCAGGCGGGCAAGCACCGACGCGGTCTCGTTCGTCCATGCGTCGGTCGAAGGAGACCGCGTTATCTTCCAGGTGGGCGATCTTCAGAAGGCTGTGCCGATCGCGGACGTAGAAAGGCTGATGAGAAGTCCGAAGGCGAGCGGGCGGACCCTGCTGGACGAGCTTCTTCAATCCTCGGGTTCAGATAATAAGGATTTGATCGTCTACCGCGATATGACCACCCGCCGCCCTATGCGAATGGGCGGGTCACTCAAGGAGGAGAGCGCTGACAACCCGGTCCTGCTGATCGATTTGCTCAGAAGGAGGTATCCGGGGAGGAGGGTCTTTCTCGACGATGAATTCACGGTGGCGAAACGGAACCGGCAATCGCTCCGGCCGGTCCGGCGCGTCACCGATATCGGCGCGCTAATTCCTGAAGAGAGCTTCGACGTCATCGACCATGGGATGATGAAGAGAATTAAGGGCGTGCTTGAGAGCGACGGGGTTCGGGTCTTCGGGAGCGCTGACGCTTTATTGGCTCACGAGAGAGGCTCCCAGAACATTCCCAATATACTTTTCATTTCCGGTCATAACGACGAGAGCCTGGTCGCCTACTTGAACAAGGTGGGAGAGAAGGGAGCCCTAAAAGGCAAGGTGATCATTCTCAATACATGTTATGCGAAGGGCAACTCGAATCTCGCTCACGACCTGATTCAAAAGTACGGCGCGATTGGCGTTCGCCTCCACCTCGAAAAGATCAGGCCGGTAGCGCTTGAAAGCTTGATGCGAGAGATGGGTGGGCTATTAAGAGAGGCCGGGCAGTCAGGCAAAGAGATTCACCCGGACGATCTCTTAGATCAGGCCATAGAGAGAGCGCTTCAGAATGGAAAGCCGCGCGTCGAGCTGCGGAAGGAATTACAGAAACTAAGGCGAAGTATCTTACAGGTCTCTAAAACCTGGCTGCCAACTTTGAAGGCTGAGTCAGTCCACGGAGAATGAGCATGACACCGGAGAGTTTCGATCTGTCAACGAAAACTTTGGAGCTTTCCCCCGGCCCTTTCGGCGATCTTCTGGTATCGCCTTATGAGATCGATTACGGGACCAGGGGTGGAGAGATTTCAGTAAACGATCTGACAATACGCCTGGGGGATCGCCCCGTCTGTCGCAACCTGCAAAAACTTTATGAGCTAAGCCACAAAGAGCTTCCCGCGGATGTGGTCGTCTTTGATGCTTATGACATCTGGCTGGTGACTCACGTGATCGGCGCCATCCGTCGCCCGGACAGCAGCGCGCGGTTGAAGGCGCTCGGGTATGAGGCCGTGTTCGACGAGCCTGAAAACATTTATACGATAGATATAGCCCCGCGAAGCAAATTTGTGCACTCGCTCGAAGGCAAGGCGGAAAACACTTTTGACCTCGGGCTGGATGGGCATGCCCAGTTGCCGGGAGCGATCAAAACCTGGCTTGAAACGGTCGATTATATCGGGGGAGATGCAAAGATAAGGCTGTCGACCGACCTGAAGGTGATTGGGCGCGTCTCATTCTCTTTAATCTCCCCGCTGATTCAGGCATTGGGGCTGGGGTCATCACGCTGCGAGTGGCTGTATGAACTCGACCCGCAGGATTTATTGACCGATCAAGTCATGCTCCAGACAGTTCTGGTGCCGAAGGGCACTCGTTCAATCAAATTCAGAGCGCGTGGTTACGCGCACATAAAACCTAAGTGGATTAGCTTTCCAGCGCTGTTTCAAACAAGGTGGCTCGATTTAGAGTGCGCCCTCGTTTAACTGCTCCTTTCCTTTGCGTGTTGTGGCGGTAGTTTCGTCGTTATCAGGAGGTAGCCATGCCGGTGATTCATTGCGTGTGCGGGGAGATTTACCTGTTTGAAGATTATAGTGTGCCGTTAACTTACTGGTGCAGTAAATGTGGCGAAGAGGTTCCGGTCTCCTTGTCCGGGGAGCCCAGGCGCGCAACCAAACGCCATTTCAAGCCGCTCCCAGTACTCGCGACTTTAGTGATATTTGCTTTGGCCGCCGTGTTGATAATATTCGCTCTGAAACCGAAGAAAGCTACTCAGGCGCGCCAAAAGGCGCGCGGCAATTCGTCGGCGCCGATCGCCGCCAAAACGACTCCGCCTTCGGAGCCGGCGCAGGTTCAGTCATACACAACGCCTCCGTTGGTTCGTTACGGCGGCGCCGAAAGGTCGAGCTTATCTTTAGGCTCGTCTCCGCTGGGAGAAGGAGTCAGGGGAGGGCTATCGACTCTGACTGTGGAGAACAAGACCGATATGGATGCCTTCGTCAGAGTCTTGAAATATAAGAGCGACGACGGGCTCATACGCAACTTTTATATACCTGCGGGCGGCAGTTACACAGCCGAAGAGGTGCCGCCGGGTAGATATTCCTTGCGTGTCGGATATGGCCTGATCTGGAGTTTATTAGAGGAGCGCTTCAGCCCGGAGCTGCTCGCCAGTGAGTCAAAGCCGTTTAATATAACTGAAAAGAAAACAAGAAGCGGGACGCAGTATTCGCAGATGACAATTACTTTGACTACGACTATTAAGGACTGACGCTTCGCCACCATTCTCACAGGTAATCGCCGAGAATCCCCGTTAGCTGCGGTCACACAGTATCGCGCCCACCACAAGGCGGCGCACCGCCATAGAATAGACTTACTATGAAGAATCCCTTGCTAGCAGCGGCCGGCCGGCAATCCGTTATGGCTTCGTGGCCTGGCGAAACAACCAGCTTGGTAGTATTAAACTAATAAGGGAAACCCTATGAAACAGCTTCTCGGCATAACAACTCTCTTCATTGCAACGATGCTCTTGAATTCAGTTGCAACGACTTCTGAGTCGACAAAAGCGAATGATGTTTCCCCTTCACCTGATTTTAAGGGTGCGCAGAGCGGCGCACCATCCGCTAAGTCTGATATTGCGAGAGCGGCCCGGATTCAGCCGCCACTCATCGAGATTGCGCTGGTGGCCAATGCGCAGGCCGGCACGGTCGCCCTGGTGGATGTGGCGTCACGCTCTGTCCTCGGCGCCATCGATGTCAACCCGGCGCGTGCGAAGGGCGAGGGACCGGGCGCCACCAATTACGCACAAGACACGGATGTCTCTCCCGACGGGCGGACGCTTTACGTCTCCCGCGGCTATCTCGGCGATGTCGCGGCTTTCGACATTGCGAGCGGCCGCCTCCTGTGGCGGCGGCCGTTAAAGACTGGGCGTGCCGACCACATGACGCTCACGCCGGACGGACAGAGCCTATTCGTGTCGGCGCTCTTGGACAATCGCGTCTACAAGGTTGCGACCGCCACGGGTGAGATCACAGGCCATCTTGTGACCGGCGTCTATCCGCACGACAACAAGGTCTCGCGAGATGGCCGCTGGCTCTACAACACCAGCATCGGCCCGCTCGCCTCCCTCCCACGTCATGCCAACGCACCGCAATTGGCTGAGACGCCCGGCTACCCCTTTCAACTGACTATCGCCGACGTAGTGACGTTGCAGACACGTGACCGGATACGGCTCGACAACGCCATACGCCCGTGGCAGTTTACCCCGGACGAGAAGGGCCTCTACGCGCAACTGTCGAATGAGCATGCAGTGGTGGCTTACAGCCTCGCCGACCGGAAGGTGGTCAGGCGCCTCGACCTGCCGGTGAAGCCCGGCGTCACGGTCGCCGACTGGGACTTCGAGGCGCCGCATCACGGCCTTGCGCTTACCCCCGATGGCAGGACACTCTGCCTCGCTGGTCGCGCATCAGACTACGCCGCCCTTGTCCGGGCTCCTGACCTTAAGCTGATCGCCACAATCCCGGTCGGCGACGGCCCGGGTTGGGCGGAGACCGCCGATAACGGTGGCCTCTGTCTGATTGCCAATACCCGCAGCGATGACCTGTCGATCATCTCGATCTCTAAGCGCACAGAGATCGTGCGGTTGCCGATCGGCGATGGCCCCAAGCACATCACCGTGGCGCGAATACCGGCATCGGTAGTCGCGGCCTTCAAGGCGCGGCAGTGATAGAGACGGCCGATGGCCAGGTGCTTTCCGAGGGGGTGATGTGCGGCGCCGGGCGGGTTTGATTGCTAACATCTCGTCTTTAAGCACTGCTAAAAGGAGGCGAATTGAAGGAAACGGACGGGGCAACTGATGATCCGGGCCGGACCGAGCGGGAAGAAGCCCCCTCACCTCTGCCAATGACCGAGGCCCAAATACTGGCGGCAACCATTGGCTCGCCCGCCCTTCTCAACCAGACGGTACTCATCGCCGATTACGACCCCGAGTGGCCGCAGTCATTCGCCCGCGAGGCGGCGCTGATCCGATCGGCTCTCGGCCATCGCGCACTGGCCGTCGAGCATGTGGGTTCTACTTCTGTGCCGGGATTGGCGGCCAAGCCAATAATTGACATCCTGCTCGTAGTGGCGAACTCGGCCGACGAGGCGGCCTACGTCCCGGCATTGGAAGCGGCGGGCTATCTCTTACGAATACGCGAGCCGGATTGGAATGAGCACCGGATGCTGAAGGGGCCGAACAATGAGGTGAACCTGCATGTATTCTCGCAAGGCTGTGCGGAGATCGAGAGGATGCTCCTGTTCCGCGATTGGCTACGTAGCAACCCGGAAGATCGGCAGTTGTATGAGCAGACTAAGCGCGAGCTGGCGCGGCAGTCTTGGAGATACATGCAAAACTATGCGGATGCGAAGAGCGTTGTAGTTGCGGAGATAATGGAGCGCGCTCGGAGAGCTTCAGCAAAGAACTAGCTAATAACGAGAAGGTGTTCTTACCCCGGTCGAGAGAGAATAAACGTTCTTGGAAAAGTAGGGAGAGATTCAGATCAATCCGTGCAAAGGTGTTAAGCGTTTGTGTAAGGACAATCTGTTAGTAGGCTACTTAACGCCGGATGAACAGGAAAAGCTGATGCAGGTTCTTACGGGTCGCCGTGCTCATTTGCGAGATGTCCTAGAAATCAACTTGCATACGGGAATGCGAAAGGGTGAGATATTGACTCTGCACAAGGGCCAGATTGATGTGTTTCGTGATTCTATCGAACTCACGAGAACGAAGTCTGGTAAATCGCGTAGTGTGCCAATACACCAAGACCTCAAGCCTCTGCTGCAAAGCCTGTGCGAGAATTCTGGGCCGTCAGGTTATCTGTTTGAGAATCCTCGAACGGGTAAACCGATCACGGATATTAAAACAGCTTGGCGATTAGCTTTGCGTGATGCGGGGATACCTCATATTCCCTTCCATTGCGCTGGTCGCCATACCTTCGGCACAAGGGCTATTGATGGTGGAGTCTCGCTAAGTGCCGTGAAGGAAGTAATGGGTCGCGCGCAGGGTCTATTCATTGTTCCAGTACGCTAGTCGAAACTATGCACTTTTAGTGCAAGACTTTCAGTTGCTACACACCTCTACCGCGTGGTAGAAGTCGTCCCCTATGCGAGATGATCGCCATAGCGGGCACAGTATTACTC
>DATFGQ010000098.1:0-23784 GCA_035249305.1 Blastocatellia bacterium
CGCGCTTGGGTAATAAGCTCTTTGTGATAGCAAGTTAGCTTACAGCTCCTTTCCAGCCAAAAGTTCACCTGTTTGTAGGAGAGATGCTGTAAAATCAAAACTTTACAGACTTGTGTAGATGCCAATGGGTGAAACCACCGGACTTGGTTTGATAACACGACCGCGCCCCGGAGGGGCGCAGGATCAAGCCGTGGTCCTGCGCCCCTCCGGGGCGCGTGTTTATGCGTGATGCATTCCGGTGGTTGCACCACCGGCTAATATCTATAGTCCCTCCGGGACTCTTCGGAATTGGCTACTTGAAGTAATAATCTTTCACTCAGCACTCAGGACTTCTTCGTGAAGAGGCGCTTTGTGTTCGTAGTCCCGTCCGGCCCCTTCGCCGACAGCTCGATCACCAGCGACTTGCCGTCGGCCGACAAGGTCCATTTGCGAGTCATCTGCTGATTCAACTGCCCGTCGGGCGTGTCGAACGTGGCTTGCTCGGTCACCTCGATGCCGTTGCCGTCGGCCGTCCATTTCGCGGTGCGCTTGCCCTTGCCGTTAGGTCCCTGCGGCGTCTGCGGCACGAAGTCCACCTCTTTGCCGTTGACGACGTAGCTGTCGGCGATTGCGAAATCGCCTTCGTCGGTCTTCACCTTAGTCTCAAGCTTTATCGTATCGTCGGTCTGGACTACGGTCATCTCTTGCTGGACCGAATTCGGTATCCCTTCGGACTTGCTCGCATCCATGACCCACGTGCCGCTGAAATTGGCCTTGGCCGAAGCAAGGCTGATGCTCAGAGCAAAGACTAAAACCATAACGCTGAAAGTTGCGATTATCCGTTTCATTGAAAACTCCTTTGAAGTGGTCTCATTAGCATGGCTCTTATTTTATCTTCTTCGCTTCGACGACCTGCCCCTCCTGCCGGAAGATCATATGAGACACCTTACCGTCCTCGCCTTTGACGAACTCCATCTCCGCGTCGATGGCCGTCAGGAAGAACTTCGTCTCCGACTCCGCGAAGAGCTCCAGCTTCGGCTGTCTCGTAGCCTGGGCCATGAACTTCTCCCCTTCGCGGCTCACCGTGACCGTGAAGGTCGGCGAGAACTGGTACTCGCCCACGTAGGCGTCGAAGATCGTCGGGTCGATCTTTATGGCCTTCTTCTCGGCCGGCATCAGCTCGGGGATGTAAAACCCCACGACCTTGTGAGCGATTGCGCCCGGGTTTGCGCCCGCAAGGTTCGTCAGCACGATGATCGTAAGCTTGTCGTCGACGTAGCGGGAAATGTGCGTCGTAAAGCCTTGCCACGCGCCGCCATGCTCGATCAGCTTATGCTTGTTGAATTCGCCTATGCCCCACCCGAAGCCGTAATGAAAGGTCTTCCCGCCGTTGAGCTTCACGGGCGTCCACATCTGGTCTATGCTCGACTGCTTGAGGAGCTTCTCGGAATAGAGCGCGGCGTCCCACTTAGCCATGTCGAGTACGGTAAAGTAGAGGCTGCCGTCGGCCGTCGTGTTGAGCGAAGGAGAGACGTAACGCTGATTCTTTATCTCGCCGTCTCTGGTCCGCCGGTACCCGGCCGCGCGGTTCAGGATGATGTCTTCTTCGTTGATGACGCGCGCCGTCTTCATCCCCAGCGGGCCGAAGACGCGCTCCTTGAGGAAGTCGCCATAAAACTTGCCCGCGGCCTTCTTGATCACGTACCCGAGCAGCACGTAACCCGTGTTACTGTAACTCCACTTCTCGCCGGGCTGGAAGTCGAGCGGAAAACCCGCGGCCACCTTTATGATCTCTTCGTCGGTGTAGTCCTGCCGGTAATCAATGTCTTTGTCGCCATAATTCTTGATGCCCGACGTGTGCGTCAGCAGGTGGCGCACGGTGATCTCTTTCCAGATCTCGGGCGTGCCGTCGAGGTACTTGCTGATCTTATCGTCGAGGTTGATCTTGCCCTCTTCGACAAGCAGCATGACGGCGGCCGAGGTGAACTGCTTGCCTACGGAGCCCGATTGATAGATTGTGTCGGCCGTCGCCGGGACGTTCAGCTCGATGTTGGCCAGCCCATAACCCTGAGCTTTGATGACCTCGCCGTTTTTCACGACGGCCAGCGAGAGGCCGGGTATCTTGCGCTTTGCCATCTCGGCCTTGATAAACTCGTCGACCTTGTCGGCCTGCGCCGAAGCGGTCGCCGCCAGCGCCACGTAGAGCAGAAACAACGTAATCAGAACACTCCTGTAATTACGATACATTTATGGCTTTCTCCTTTGTCTGAGAAAGTGAAATACGCTTGAAATGAATTAAAGTTCGGATGGTAAAGGCTGATCGCCTTCTCATTCTTCTGTGCGCGCTGTGAACACGTCGGGCTGTGGCGCGCCCGTTAAGGGCGATACATCGCGCGTGTCTATCCACAAGAGGTGAAAGCGCCGGCCGGCGCCCGTTAGCCCGGCGTAGTCGCCTAAGAAGAGCCCGCCGGCCTGGGCCGCGAAGCGCGCGTCGAAAGAGCTGCTCGTCACTCGGATCGAAGGCTGAAAACTGCGCCCGCCGTCTTCGGAGATGCGGACGTATTGATCGACTATGAACCGGCGCTGCGGGTCGTTTTGCAAGCTGTAATAGCTGACGGCTACGCCGCGGTTGCTGTTGGCGGCTACAGAGACGGTGAAGGCGGGCGCGTTGTCCGGCCCGTCGCTCACGCGCAAAGGCTCGGTCCACGTCTCGCCCTTATCGCGCGAGATCATGATCGTCGCGTGGTCGACGCCCGTAAACCGCGAGTCCTGCCACGCGACGTAGAGGTCGCCCGTCGTGGGATCGACGGCGAACGAAGGCAATATCGCTCCGGTCCTCAAGCCGGCCTGGCCATCTGCTCTAAGACGCGTGAGCTTCTTCTTAGGAGTGAAGCTCACGCCGCCGTCCGTGCTCTTTGAAAAAAAGAGGCTGAGGTTGTTGCCGCTCAGGCTCCCGCCCGCCCACATGATGTAAAGCGTGCCGTCAGGGCCTACGCGCGGGATGACGCCGATGTTGGCGCCCTTCTTTCGAGTGCGCACGGGGCGGCCGTAAGTCGCGCCGCCATCGGTCGAGCGTGCGACGACCAGGTGCTGTGCGGTCGTCACCCCGTTGGTGTCGATGTTGATGTCCCAGGCTACGTAGACGTTCCCGAAAAACGTGCTTGAGCGATGCGTGTCCACGGTGAGCGCCTGCTTGTCGTTGAAGTTGAGCGTGGCGCGCGCGACTATGACGGGAGGCCCCCAGGTCGCCCCGCCGTCCGTAGAGACGCTGACGGCGATGGCGTTGTCGGGAGACGACGAGTTAAACAACAGGCTCGTGTAGTAAGCGCGGTTGTTCGGGCCGAATTCGACCCAGGGGTCTGAAGCTCGCTGCCACACGCCGCCATTGACGACGGTCAATTGGGGGAGATGCGCCTCGCTCCATGTCAGCCCCCCGTCGAACGAGACGCTGTAATTGAGCACTCGCGCGCCGCCGTTGGCGAATCGATACTCTTGCCACCCGGCGAGCAGGTTATTAGGGTTTTCGGGGTTGGCATGAAGATAAGGCTCGGCCTGTGTCGCGCGCTGGGCGACCGAATCGTTCCCCAGCAGGTCGCCGTTTACGCGAACGGGCGTCGTCGCGACGAGCGCGTCGTTTGCGGCGGGCGCGGACTTTACCACGCGCGAAGCGGCGAGCGGGTCGAGCTCGGGCAGGAGGATTTCCGGCGCTTCAGCTTTATGCTGGCCCCGACGCGCCTGGTTGTTGCGCAGGAATCTACCCTCTTCGAGAATCTGATTCTCCCTGCGCGTGATCGTCACCTGGCCCGCCGCCGTGGCGAAGACGAACAAAAAGCAGATTACGAGTACAAGGATTTTCTGTACGGTCGTCATAGCGTTACGCCTCCCGAGATTTCCCCAAGCAGATTCGTCGTTAGTCCTTGAACGCGCGCGGGCCTTTGTTCTTGCACGCCAATCTTAAACACGCTTCTCGGCCATCTCTATCGCCTGTAGCATCGCGCGGGCCTTGTTTACTGTCTCGACGTACTCCGTCTCCGGCACCGAATCGGCCACCAGCCCCGCGCCCGCCTGAATGTAGGCGCGGCCGTTCTTGACGAATATCGTTCGAATAGCTATGCACGAATCGAGGTTGCCGGAATAGTCCAGGTACATCACCGCGCCCGCGTAGACGCCCCTGCGCGTAGGCTCAAGCTCGTCGATTATCTCCATCGCGCGCACCTTCGGCGCTCCCGAGACTGTGCCGGCCGGGAAGCAGGCGGCCAGCGCGTCGAACCGGTCTTTGCCGGGCTTCAGCCGCGCCTTGATCCCGGAGACAAGATGCATCACGTGAGAGTAGCGTTCGATGATCATTAACTCCGTCACCTCGACCGAGCCGTAATCGGCGACGCGGCCCAGGTCGTTGCGGCCCAGGTCGACGAGCATGACATGTTCGGCGACCTCCTTCTCGTCGGCGCGGAGCTCTTCGCCCAACAGCAGGTCTTCGGTCTCCGTCGCGCCGCGCGGCCGCGTGCCCGCGATCGGGCGGTATTCCAGACGCCGCCCGGTGGCCCGCACGAGCATCTCGGGCGAAGCCGCTATGATCGCCTGGTCGCCCATCTTCAGGTAGACCATGTAAGGCGAAGGGTTTATCACTCGCAGCGCGCGGTAGACCTCGAACGGATTAGCCCTGAGCCCCACTTCGAACCGCTGCGACAGCACGACCTGAAATATATCTCCGGCGGCTATGTACTCTTTCGCGCGCTCGACCGCCCGCTGAAACTCTTCTCTCGTCATGTTGGAGCGGAGCGATGGCTTGTCGACGGGGCTGCGAACGGGCAAGGGCTCTATAGGGTCTTCGAGCCGCGCCTCCATCGCCTCTATGTCGTCGACGGCGCGGCGGTATTCGGCCTCAAGCCCGTCGGTCTTGCCGTTAGTGAACACGTTGGCGATCAGGTGAATCTGGTGGCGGACGTGGTCGAAGACCATCAGGCGCGAGAAGAACATCATGACCGATTCGTCCGGCCCTACGTCGTCGGACTTACGGTCGGGCACGCGCTCGAACCACCGCACCGCGTCGTAACCCATATAACCGACCGCGCCGCATACGAACGGCGGCAGATCGGCGATCTTCACGGGGATGTGGCGGCCCGCCAGGCGGCGCAGCAGAGGCAGCATAGGGAAGTCTGTCTCCATCACCCCGCCCTCTCCGGGGCGCAATCCGGGGATGTCTATCTCCTCTTCTTCCGACGATTCGATAGTCACCTTGTCGCCGCGGCCGCGCACGATGATGTGCGGGCCGAACCCCAGGAAAGAGTAGCGCGCGACCTTCTCGCCGCCCTCGACGGATTCGAGTAAGAATGAATACGGGCTCAGCCGCTCGATCTTGAGGTAGGCGGCGACCGGCGTGAGCAAGTCAGCAAGGACTCGCTTGACCACGGGCACGACCGAGCCTTCGGCGGCGAGCTTTAAGAATTCTTGATAGGTCGGAGGATTAAAGTCATTCATAATCTCAGTGCTGAGTCCGCGCCGCGCGAAGCGCATCATGCGCCAAGGAGTGCTGAGTCCTGAGTAAGAAACGTAGCGATTGTCTGATCTCTTTTACTCAGGACTCAGCACTCAGGACTTAGAAAGACTCAGCACTGAGAGATGCTAGCATCTGGCGAGCATCAGGGCCAGTCGGGAAGTATAACCTCAGACCTGCGCTGCTTATTTCTTTACTCGGTAGCTAACGCTAACCAGCCCGTTGTTGTATCTCTTGCATTCGGTCAGCTCCAAATCGACCTGCCTGGCGACGCCCGAAAAGAGCGGAATCCCCGAACCCAGCAAAACTGGTTGAATTGTCAGACCTATCTCGTCCACCAGATTCTCGTTCAACAGCGATGAGGCCAGGAGCCCCCCGCCCCAAAGCCAGATGTCTTTGCCGCTCTCGTTCTTCAGAGCCCTGACAAATTCACCCGCATTCTCGGAGATGACATTAACGCCCGGATGCGGGCTCTCTTTGATCGTGCGCGAAAAGACGTAGGTCTTCATGCCCATAAGCCCGGCCTCGCCCTGGCTTGAATCCTGGCCCTGGCCGTATGCGGCATCATAGCTCTTTCGCCCCATCAAAACGGTGTCAAACGACTCCAAGAGCTTGGGGAACTCCCTCATCACCTCTTCGCCCATCAAGATCCAGTCATATGCCCCGTCGGCGCGGGCGATGAAATTATCCAAACTGTTTGTTAGAGCATACACGACTTTACGCATGGCTGACTCCTTTCAATTACCAATTCTAGAATTAGTAACTTGACACCCGTTGTCATATTTCTTTAGTAGAATATGCGTATGCGTGCAGACAGGCTGTTATCGATCCTTCTCCTCTTGCAGGTTCACCGCCGCATGACGGCCAGGGAGCTGGCTAAGAGGCTTGAGGTGTCCGAGCGAACGATCCACCGCGACATGGAGGCGTTGAGCGGCGCGGGCGTGCCGGTCTTCGCCGAGCGGGGGACGGGCGGCGGGTGGGAGTTGATGGAAGAGTATCGAACTAACCTGACGGGCCTGAACAAGTCTGAGGTGAAGGCGCTATTTCTGGTCAAGCCTTCGCGGCTGCTTGCGGACCTTGGGATGGAGAAAGCCTCGGACGCGGCGTTGATAAAACTGCTCGCGGCCGTCCCTTCAACGCACCGCGTAGACGCGGAGTACGCGCGCCAGCGCATTCACATAGACCCGACCGGGTGGAGCCGCTCGGAAGAGACGGTCGCTTTTCTGCCCGCGCTACAGGAGGCCGTCTGGCAAGATCATAGACTCTACATCACTTATGGGAGCGGCGATTGCGAAGCGGTCGAGCGGCTCGTAGACCCGCTCGGCCTGGTGGCCAAAGGGAGCGTCTGGTATCTGGTCGCGCGCGTCGAAGACGACATTCGCAGCTACCGCGTCTCGCGCGTTCAAGAGATCAGGCTGACCGAAGAGAGGTTCACGCGGCCCGCAGGGTTCCAACTGGCCGCCTTCTGGGAGCAATCGACTTTGAAGTTCAAAACGTCGCTCCCGCGCTACTCTACCGTCGTCCGCGTCAGCCCCGCGATCTATCCGCGACTCGGCTTTGCGGGCCGCTTCGCGAAGATAGAGCGAGTCGGTGAGCCCGAGCCCGACGGGTGGAGAAAAGCTTGGATACGTTTTGATGTCGAAGAGATGGCCGTCGAGTACGTCTTGAGCTTCGGGCCTCAGGTCGAAGTCCTTGAGCCCGATTCATTGCGCGAGAAGGTCATAGAGATGGCCGAGAGCGTAATAGACTTTTACAAGTGATTTGAGATTTCAAATCTCAAATTTGCATGGCGGATGATGCGCTTACGCGCCCCGCGATTTCAGGTCGATCTGCGCGAGCACGGGGAAATGGTCTGAGGCCGTCTCGACGACTTGAGGCTCGCGAATCACCTCGCACAACTTCAGCCGGTCGGCGAATCGCGACGGCAGGAACGCGTAGTCGAGCCGCAGGTGAGGGTCCCACGTAGGGAAGCTGTAGCCTTTGTCGTCCGGGTGCAGCATGCGGTAGCCGTCAAGGTAGCGCGCGTCTAACATCACTTGAATAGTCTCCCGCTGAATGTCGCGCCCGCTCAGCCAGACCATCGCGCGAATCCACCTCGGCATGCGCTGCACGTCGAGCAGCTCTCCGGGCGCGAGCGTGTTGAAATCGCCTACCAGCACGTGAAACCCTTCCTGGTGCCGCTTTATGCCGTCGAGCAGCGCGCGAATCTCGCGGCCGCGCCGCCGCTCGCTCCATTTCGAAAACCTCGCCTTGAGGTGAAGCCCGAAGACTCGCGACTCGCCGTCGGGCAGCACGATCTCTAGAAACGAGTGCTTCGCGCCTTCGGGGTAGTGCCACTGGTGATGCGGCACGTCGAGGCGCGTGATGTAGCCTATCGAATGCGCGTGGCGCGCGGCCCAGCGGCGCAGCCCCGTCGATTCCGCGAGCCGCTCGATGACGCGCGGGTCTATGGCTTCCTGAAAGACTACTATGTCGGGCGCGACCGCGCGTATGACCTCGGCGATGCGCGCCTCGCGTTTGCGGCCGCCGAAGCGAATGTTATAGCTGAGAAGCTTGATTATCACGACTCCCCTTCGGCCTCGTTTATGATCGTGAAGTACGGCTGGTTAAACAGCACGTCGCGCGCGAACAGGACGAGGTTCGAGGTGGCCTGGAAGTTGACAGGCCGCCTGGCCATACGCTGTAGCCGCGTGCGGAGTTTATTAAGGCTGGGCGCGATGTCGGGGTCTTTGTCGCCCAGCGGCTTCGTGTGCAGGCCGGGTATGTAAAAGGCGTCCGGGTCCCAGCACTCCATCACTTTGCTCCCGATGAGAGTAACGTCGAGGTCGCTCGTTCCCTTCCCGTTAGCGTCAAACGGCGAGCCGTCTTCGTACCGCTCGTTGGTGACGACGCTGCCGCGCAACGCGACCCCTGTCCCTTCGGGCAGACCTTCCTGCATGGCTTTACAGAACCTCTTAAAACGTCGGCGGTCGCCGTCAAAGCCAAGGCGAATTATGCGGTCGAGCACCTCTTCTTTCGTCATCTCGTCGACATCTTTAGCCATCGTCACTGCTCCGTTTTCAATCAATCTTCACTCCTCCTGTGTGATTTACATAATGAGCACTATTTATAAGCAAGCTTTATGCCTCATCGAATTGACATTGCGCCCCGCAGGCCGTATCAAGTAACCGATGATAAAAGACAGCTCCCTGCGCCGGCAAAGCGACTACTCGACGAAGACGGCCTCCGACTATAAGATATGGCAGGTGATCGCCGCCTCGGCCGTAGGCACGATGATCGAGTGGTACGATTTTTATATCTTCGGCAGCCTGGCCACGATCATCTCGCCGCTCTTTTTTCCGGGCGGTAACAGGACGCTCGGCTTGATCGCCTACCTTTCGACGTTCGCCGTGGGCTTTGTCGTGCGACCTTTCGGGGCGCTCTTCTTCGGGCGCATAGGAGACATAGTTGGGCGCAAGCACGCCTTTTTAGTCACGCTGATAATCATGGGCGGCGCGACTACGCTGATAGGTCTGCTGCCGACATACGCGACGATAGGCGTCGCCGCGCCCCTCATCCTCCTTCTGATCCGCGTGCTTCAAGGGCTCGCGCTCGGGGGCGAGTACGGCGGCGCGGCCGTCTACGTCGCAGAGCATGTGCCGGACCACAGGCGCGGCTTCTACACGAGCTTCATACAGATAACGGCGACGTTGGGGCTGTTTTTGTCGCTCGCGGTGATACTCATCCTGCAAAACCTGATGAGCCGCGAAGCCTTCAGCCAGTGGGGCTGGCGCATCCCGTTTTTGATCTCGCTCTTTCTGGTGGGCGTGTCGCTCTACATACGACTGCGTATGAAAGAGTCTCCCATCTTCCAGCAGATCAAAGGCGCGGGGATGACATCGGCCAGGCCGCTCAAGGAGGCTTTCACGAAACGCGAGAACCTCTGGCGCGTGCTAGTGTCGCTTTTCGGCGCGACCGCGGGTCAGGGAGTAGTCTGGTACACGGGCCAGTTTTACGCGCTCTTTTACCTGCAAACGATCCTCAACGTGAACGGGACTTCGGCGAACTACATCATCGCGATCGCGCTGTTGATGGGGATGCCGTTATTCGTGGTGTCGGGCTGGCTCTCGGACCGTTTCGGGCGAAAGAAGCTGATGATGTTAGGCTGCCTGCTGGCGGCCGCATCTTACATCCCGATTTATAAAGCTATGCAGGCGGCCGCCGGGTCGAACGTCGTGACCGTGTCGTCGAAGACGAACCCGGTGACGGGCGCCGTCTCGCTTACCGAGCCGCAGACGATCGTAGACGGCGCGTTGCAGCCGGCCGCCGAAGCTCTGACGTACACGGATTTCGGAAGCTTCATAACGAACCCGGTGGCCTGGAAGCTGATCCTGCTGGTCTTCATCCAGGTAATATTTGTCACGATGGTTTACGGCCCGATCGCGGCGTACCTTGTCGAGGCGTTCCCGGCGAAGATAAGGTACACGGCGCTGTCGTTGCCTTACCACATAGGCAACGGAGTCTTCGGCGGGCTGCTGCCGGTCATAGGTCTGACGATAGTCGCAAACACGGGAAACATCTACGCGGGGCTCTACTACCCGATAGCCGTCGCGGGCATCACGTTCATAGTCGGGTCGTTGCTGTTAAAAGAGACCCGTCACGTATTGATATGGAAAGAGGTGGAGGCCGGCGAGCCTGAGAAGCTCTCGACTGACGCCGACTAACTTACGCGCCGGGGCAGCCGGGCCGTATGCCCGTCTTCACCGCGGGGAGCACGTGTTCGCGCAGGATTCTCCCGCCGAGCGTAGAGCCGTTAGTAAAGTCGTTATAGCGACCCGCCAGGATCGTCACGACCATGTCGAGGCCGGGCAGCACGAATACGCGCTGCTGGCCGTTGCCGACCGCAGTGCGCGCCTCGATAAGACCCGCGGCCGACGGGTAGCAGTTGTACCACCAGAAATATCCATAACCGAACTGACCGGCGGCGTCGGCCCCCGCGCGCGGGCGAAAGCTGAAGTGGCGGCGGGTGGACAACTCGACCCAGCTTGCCGGAATCACCTGCTTCCCGTCCCATTTACCGCCGTGCAGAAATAATGAGCCGAACTTGGCGAGATCGCGCGGGCGCATCCTTAGCCCCGAAGCGGCCGCGGGCAACCCCGCGAGGTTCCCCATCCACTCCACGTCCGTGATGCCGAGCGGCTCGAAGAGCCTTGTCCGGGCATACTCCTGGAGCGAAGTCTTCGTCGCGCGCACGAGCACGGCGGCAAGCACATGCGTGAGCCCGCCGTTGTAGTTGAACTCCGAGCCGGGCGCGTCGGCGAAGGGGCGCGAGAGCGCGTACCGCAGCGGCTCGCGGTCGCGAGTCATCTTGATCTCGTCGTTGCGCGGGTCGTTGTACGGCACGTTCTCGTTCCACTCGAACCCGGAGGTCATCGCCAGCACATGCGCTAGCGTGACGCGCCGGCGGTCGGGCGTGTCTAGCTCAGGGTACTCGGCAAACCAGCGGACGACCGGCTGGTCAAGCGAAGGGATTGCGCCCTCGCCGTGCGCGATGCCTACCAGCGCGCTGACGACGCTCTTGGTGACCGAACGAAGGTCGTGCCTCGCGTCGGCCGTAACCGATACCCGGCCGAGCGGCTCGCCCCAGCGCTCGTCGAACCCGTCGAAATACTCTTCGTAGATCAGCCGGCCGCCGCGCTCGATCAGGATCGCGTGCACTCCTAGCTCGGGCCATGATCGGATCGAATTTGTCAGGGCGGCGAGCCTTGTCGAATCGACGCCCACCGATTCCGCGCCGGCCGTCTTCCAGCCGTCTGCGCGCTCTGTCGGGACGCGGTAGCCTGCCGCGGGCGCTGTCTGCGGCAGCGCGACAGAAGTTGTAAGCAGCGCGAGGGCGAAGAAACAGGCGAAGATGATTCTCATCTACAAATCTCCTTTGCCGTACCTCGGTATCGGGTCAAGATTCGGCTCGACGAACTTCGCGCGGGCTTCGTCGGTAAACAGCGCCTCGGCCGAGTAGTGCGTCAGCATTATCTTCGAATCGAGCATAATCGGGTTCTTCTCGATGAACGCGTCGTAGGATTCCGAGCCCGTAGTCTTCTCCATGAAATGGCGCACCGCGAGTATCCACGCGCGGGTGATCGTCTCATGGTATTTCGACACGTCGACGCCGTGTCGGACGAGGAACGACAACAACGCGCTCCGCATAAGCTGGTGCGCGGTGTCGTCGTCGTGTTCGGACAGGTAGACGTAGGCCAGCCTTATATGCGCGCGGTGGTTGAATTCCGCCGGAGGGAATCGGCCGGCCTCAAACTCCCTCCGAAAGTCCTGATCCTCGGCAGATGATAGGTGACGCATCGTCAGTTCTCCTTGCGCCTAGCCAGCGAAGAATCGAACCATCTCGCGCTTTCAGGGCGGCTACCACACGTCCATAGAATACAAGTCTTCGTAAGTCTCGCGGCGTCGGATGACCGTGACCTCGCCGGACTCCAGCACCATCACGGCCGCCGGGCGCGGCCGTCCGTTATACTGCGACGACTGGTCGAGCGCGTACGCGCCCGTGTTCAATAGCGCCAGCACGTCGCCCACGTCCGTGCCCTCGGGGAGCAGGCGGTAGTTCGGCAGCCGCGTCCCGCGCTCTATGTCAAAATAAACGTCGCCCGAATCGCAGAGCGGCCCCGCCACTTTGTACGGCTCCGCGTGCGTTTCCGAAGCGCGCGAAGCGGAGACGAGGTGGTAGTACCATTTGTAAGTGCTTATCGATAACATCAGCGAATAGCCCGCGTCGGTCAACAGCCATGTGTCGCCCGTCTCGGGCCTCGCCTTGATGTTGCAGACCCGCGTCAACAGAATCCCCGCGTCGCCGATTATTCGGCGGCCCGGTTCGAGCACTATCGTCAGCCCTTCGAGCATCGGGGCCGTGTCGGCCGACACGGCTTCGGCAAGCGCCGCTTTCAACACCGCATGCGGGTCAAGCTCGGCCGACAACATCTCGCGCTCGCGCTTGCCTATCTCCGAGGCCATAGGCGTCGGCGGCAGATAATCGACGGGCAGCCCGCCGCCGAGGTTGATGTGGCTCAGCCGGTGGCCCGTCTTCTTATGGAGCTCGACCAGGAAGAGCCACATCTCTGCGAACGCGCGCGCGAAGGGCTGGAGGTCGGGCGTCTGCGAGCCGACGTGTATGTGAACTCCCGAAAGGTTGATCGCATCGGGCGCGGCCAGCGCGCGCGCAAACGACTCTTCGATCTGCGAAGGCGACAGCCCGAACTTCGACGACAGCAGTCCTGTTTGAAGCCCTATGTGCGAGCGCGTGACTATCTCGGGCACGATCCGTATGCTGACGTTCGCTCGTCGGGCGGCGGCGCGCGCAACTCGCGCGACCTGATCCAGCTCGTAAAGCGAATCGATGTTGATCGCCATTATCCCGTGCTCTATGGCGGCCCTCACCTCTTCGTCGGTCTTCGACACGCCGTTGAAGATTATCTGGTCAGGGCGGAACCCGACCTTGATGGCCTTGTGCAGCTCGCCGCCCGAATTCACCTCAATGTCGCCGCCTGCGCGCATCACGGTGCGGAGCACGGCCATGTTCGAGTTGGCCTTCGACGCGTAACAGAGCTTCACGCGCGGGTGGACCGATTCTGCCGCGCGGCGAAGATTGCGCGTGTTGTCGGCGATGCGCTTTTCGGAGAAGACGTAGAGCGGCGAGCCGAAACGCTCGGCCATCTCGACGGCGTCCGCGCCATCAATCGTCAGCCGCCCGCCGCGCGCTTCGATGTACCCCCCGACCTGCCACGAAAGCTCGCTCTCTCGTTCTGTCATCGATAGCCCTCTGTTTTGGTTTGGATGTTGAATTTTAAGCAAGCGCGAACAGAAAAGCCACAGAGACACAGAGGCGCAGAGAGTTTTAATCATTCTCTGTGCCTCTGTGTCTCTGTGGCAAATCTAACCGAAGTTAGAAGTTAAATCGCGCGCCGAACTGCAACTGGCGCGCGGGCGCGGCGGAAGTGAAGCAGAGCGGCTGCGTCGGCGCGCAACCTTCGATCCCTTCCACGTTGAACGGCCCCGTGAGCGGGAACGTAAGGCCCACTTCGTTGTTGACGCCTATGAAGTTGGTGCGGTTGAAGACGTTGAAGGCCTCGAACGTGAATTCGAGGTAACGGTTCTCCGACGCGAAGAAGCGGCGAGCAAGCCTCAGGTCAACATTATAATAAGGCTCGCCCTTGCCCGTGTTACGCCCGGCCGAGCCGGGCCGGTCGCTTGAGCTGCGGAAATCGCCGTTCGCGTCTATGCCGCCCAGCAGCAGGTTGAACGGCCGGCCGCTCCCCAGAATGACTATAGGAGAGAGCACCCACCCGCCAAGGATGTGGTCGGCCACGGAGTCCCCTCCGTCGAACGGGCTCTGGAAGACGCCGCTGAAGACGAACCTGTGGCGCTGGTCGAATGCCGAAAGCGCGCGGTCCGCCCGCACGTTGAGCGGGTTCTGCGCCGCGAAGTCGCTGTTAAAATCGGTCACTTCGTCGATCGTCTTCGAGAAGGTGTAGTTCGTGTTCAGGCTTATGCGGTTCGAGAATCGCTTGACGAGCTGGACCGTCCCCGCGTGGTAGAAGCTGTTTGCGCTCGACTCGTAGACGTTGTCCTGGGCGCGCAGCGGGTTGAGGAAGTCGCTCGTAAGCCCGAGCACGGGGTTCGGGAAGCGGTTGAAGGTCGGCTGCCCCGTGGCGGGGTTTATCGGCCCCGTCTGTTTGAACGGGTTGATGTCGCGCGCGCGCGTCAGGTGCGCGCCGCGGCTGTACAGGTAGCTGACCTCCGCGCTGAATCCCGCGCCCAGGTCGCGCTGTATGCCGAGGCTCGCCTGCTGCGTGTAGGGGTTTTCGTAGTTGGCTTCGCGGCGGAACCGCACTTCGAGCGGGCGGCCCGGCCCCGGTATGATCCCGAACTGCGCCAGGTCGGCCGCGGTTATAGTGCGCGTGCCTATCACGCCCTGCGCGCGCAGCGTTCTAAAGATGGTGAAAGCCGTCGGCACCCCGATCGCGTTTTGCAAGGCGGGGTTGGCCGTCGACAGCACTATGTTTATGTCGCTCGGGTCCGTAGTCCCCGCCAGCTCGTTGACGACGTTGACGACCTGCGCGTCGACCTGGCCCGTGAATATGCCGTAGCCGGCGCGTATGACGGTCTTGCCGTCGTTCCAGGGATCCCACGAGAAGCCTACGCGCGGCTGGAAGTTGTCTTTGTCCGACTCGCCGAAGAACTCCCAGTCTTCGAGGAAGTAGCGCAGCCCAAGGTTCAGCGTGAAGTTCGGCCGCACCTTCCAGGTGTCTTGCCCATAAAGCGAGTAGCGGCGCGTCCAGGCGTTGAAGCCCGATTCGCCGAACCCCTGCTGATAGATCTGCGGGAGGCCGAGGTTAAAAGCCTGAACAGAATTGATCGTCACGGCCGCCAGGTCCGGGCGACCGCGCGCGACGAGGAAAGCGTTAACGGCCGGCTGGGACGCCGCCGGGACGAGGAACGGTATTAGCGGGAGCGCCCCGAAGTTGAAGCGTCCGCCGAAGAAGGTCTGCGAGTTGTTCGAGTTGTCTACGAACTGCGCCTGGCCCCCGACCTTGAAGCTGTGCGCCCCGCGCACGAGCGACATGTTGTCGGCCACCTCGTAGCGCCGCTCTATCGCTTCCGAAGGCAGGAAGATGTCGCGGCCGAAGTTGCCGAAGCCCGCGAGGTTGATCTCTGGCCCCACAAGATCGTTCGGGATCACGTCGTTGTCGATGTAGCTGTACTGCGCCTTCAGCTCGTTGATCGTCACTGGCGAGAAGAAGTGCGTCTCGGAAAGGAGCGCGCCTCCGGTGAAGGCTTCGATCAGCCGGCCGCGCGAGACGGCCGTCAGCGCGCCCGCCGCGTTGTTCTCGAAGAACGAGTCGGCCAGGTTCAGACGGAAGTACGCGCTGTCGCTCTGGCCGAACGTGTGGTCGATGCGGGCCGAGAAGATCGTCGAGTTCTCTTCGAACGGGAACTGCCCTGAGGCTTCGTTAAAGAGCGCGAGCGTGCCGGGGAAGTTCGCCGTCGTCGTGACGAGGTTTGGCCTGAGCGCCGCCGCGAGCCCCGCCAGCGCGGGGCTGCCCGAGCCCGACAGCAGCCCTAAGAACTCTTCCTGCCGTGCGGTGGTCGAGAATATGGCCGGGTCGTTGAGCAGGTTAACGAAGGTCGTGCGGTCCTCTTGCAGCCGCTCGAAGGCCGAGAAGAAGAACGTCTTGTCGCGCACGATACGCCCGCCGAGGCTCCCGCCGAACTGCTGCCGGTCGAAGGAAGACTGGCCGTCGGGGTTGAAGTCGAAGGCGTTGCGCGCGTCGAACTTCTCGTCGCGGAAGTAGCCGAAGACCGAGCCGTGAAGGTCGTTCGAGCCCGTCTTCGAGACTATGTTGACTATCCCGCCCGAGGCGCCACCGAACTCCGCGTTGTAAGAGTTGCGGTTGACCTGGAACTCCTGCACGCCCTCCTGGCTAACGACCGTGCGGGCCGCGCCCGAGTTGGTGTCGGCCGACGCGCCGTCGACCATGATGGAGTTTCCGCGCCCGTTGTTGCCGCCGAACGACAGCCCCGATTGAGGCGTCTGCGCCACGCGGAAGTCCGACGAGTCGTTTATGTTGTCGGAATCGGTCACGCCCGGCGTCAGCAGCGCGAAGTCGAGGTAGTTGCGCCGGTTGATAGGCAGGTTGTCGATCAGCACTTCGCTGATTACGGAAGACTGCTGCGTCCGCTCGGGCTCTATGGCCGCCTCGTTGCCCGCGACGACGTTGACCTCGGCCGTCACGCCGCCCACGGAAAGCTGGACGGGGATGTTGGCCGCCTGGCCCACGTCGAGCTTGATGTCGGTCAGGGTCTTTGGCGCGAACCCCGAGGCCTCGACTTTCAAGTTATAGACGCTCGGCAGCAGGGACAGAATAACGTAGTTGCCATCTTCGTCCGAGGTCACCGTGCGAGTAGTGCCCTTGGTCACGTCTGTGATGGTGACGGAAGCGCCCGCGACCGCGGCGCCGGATTCGTCCGTGATCTGGCCCCGCAGTTCTGCGGTCGAGGCGGATGCCTGCGGGAAGACCAGCTCCACGCGCACCATCAACACACAGAGAATTAGCATCACCAACTTTTTCGTTTTTTTCATGGTTAGGACTCTCCTGAATATTGCATCCACGGAATGGGCACGCGTAAAAAGGTTATGAATTGGACGTTAAATCTGTCAAGCAGTTTGGGGTGGAGGTTTGTAAAGAGGGAAAGTAACCACCCGGCGATTAGAGGGCGGCTGAAGAGTCCCCGAAGGGGACATATTCAATAGCCCGGCGCAACGCGCCGGGTTATGTACGCACACAGCGAGAAGCCCTGAAAGGGCGGTATAAGTATCGCGCCCTTTCAGGGCTTCTGATTTATGACGACCGGTTTCCAGGGGCGATGCCCCTGGCTATTGAATTTAGCCCTTTCAGGGCTTTTCAGACCTCTACTCAGCGACTAGAGCACGGCAGTCTCTTTGAGCAGGCGGCCTTCGGCAAACCTCTCGACGCCGAGCGGCGCGGCGTCGATGGTGCGCGGCTCGCCGTGAAGGATGATCTCAGAGACGATCCGCCCCGTCGCGGGCGAGTGCATGACGCCGTGCCCGCTGAAGCCGTTGGCGAAGTAGAGCCCATCTACGGACGGGGCGCGGCCTATGATCGCGTGATGGTCGGGCGTGACTTCGTACAGGCCCGCCCAGCAGCGGCGCGGGTTGACTTCGGCCTCGGCAAACACAGGGACGCGCGAGACGGCGCGCGTGAGAATCTTCTCGACGAAGTCGTAATCGAAATTTGACCTGAACCCGAAAGTCTCTTCTTTATCGGGCCAGGCCAGCAAGAAGCTTTCGCCTTCGCGCCGGAAGTGAAAGCCGTTCGACATATCGATGACCATCGGCAGACGCGACGGCAGCTTGTCGAAAGCCTCCGTCTTCACAATCTGGCGGCGCAGAGGATCTACGGGAAGCTCTACGCCCGCCATCCGCGCGACGGGCGCGGCCCAGGGTCCGGCGGCGTTTACGACCGCGCGGGTCGCGATTCTCCCTTTAGAGGTTTCGACGCCCGTGACGCGCCCCGATTCGACATTGATCCCGGTAACTTCGGTTTCGAGCCACACGCGCACGCCGCGCGCGCGCGCGCGCAGCATGAAGCCGCGCATCACGCTATAGGGATCGACGAACCCGTCGGTCTGGCAGAAGCTCCCGCCTACGATGTCGTCGGTGCGCGCGAACGAGACTAAATGCTTCACGTCGTCGGCCGTCAACAGGTCGACGTTGTTGAGCCCGAGCTTCATCTGAGTCTCGCGGTTAGCCTTGAGGTAATCGAGCTGCGCCTGGTTTGTGGCGAGGAAGAGATAGCCGTGGGGCTTGTAGCCGGCGGTGTGGCCCGTCACCTCTTCGAACCTTGCGAAGAAGGCTATCGAGTAGAGAGACATCTGAATATTGATTGGCGTGGCGAACTGTGCGCGGACGCCGCCCGCGCTCTTTGCGGTCGAGCCCATCCCCTGCTGCTCTTCGCGCTCGACGATCAGAACGTCGGTCGCGCCCGCTTCCGCCAGGTGGTAAGCGATGCTGGAGCCCACGACGCCGCCGCCTATGATTACAACTTCTGCCGTTTCGCCCATAGCTAGTTTTCAGTTTTTAGTTTTTAGTTTTTAGTTTTCAGAAGCACAATGTACACCCGCGACATTTGACTTACAACTCCCCGCTGAAAACGGAGGGCTAAAAACTGAAAACTAAAAACTGAAAACTAAAAACTGAAAACTCTCTTTTTGACGAGCCCGGCTTTTTATATTATTCTGAGTAAAAGGAGTCTTCTGGTTATGCAAAGAAAAGTCCTGCCGCTCGTAGGGTTGATCGTGATAGCGGTGGCGACTATGGCGGGCGGCTACTACGAGTCCCGCCTGTCGGCTCGCCCCGTCGCGAGCGACGCGAGCGTGCCCGAAAACTTGAGGCACGATTTCGAAGAGGCCCTCAACACGGTCCAGGACAGCTACGCCGGCACGGCCGACCTTGAGACTCTCGGCAAGTATTCGATACAGGGCATGCTCCACCAGCTCGACCCGCACTCGGCGTTTTTCACAAAGACGGAATTCGACGAGCTTCAGACCGAGCAGAAGAGCCGCATCTACGGCATAGGCGTCACGATAGTCAAGCGCTATGACCGCGTCTACATACTGACGTCGATCCCCGGCACGCCCGCGCACCGCGCGGGGCTCAGGTACGGCGACGCCATCCTCGCCGTCGACGGGCAGAACGTCGAGGAGTGGTCGAACGACCAGATCATGCATCGCGTGCGCGGCGAGAAGGGCGAGGAGGTCGAATTAAGGGTCGAGCGCGCGGGCGCTCCCGCCCCGATCACTGTCCGCATACGCCGCGACGAAGTGAAGCTCCCTTCCGTGCGCAACGTCTTCATGACCAACCCGGCGGGCACGGGCTACATAGCGCTGACGGGCGGCTTTTCGAGCAAGACCAACGAAGAGCTGACGGCGGCGATCACGCGGCTCAAGCAGGATGGCATGCGCCAGCTCATCCTCGACCTGCGCGGCAATCCGGGCGGGCTCTTGGACCAGGCCATCGAAGTGACTAAGAAGTTCCTCGCGCCCGGCGAGAAGATACTTGAGGTGCGCGGACGAGACGGGCGTTTTCAAGAGCGCGTCTACGAGGTGCCGCAAGACAACGCGCCCGAGACGGTGCCGATGGTGATATTGATAAACCGCGGGACCGCGTCGGCGTCCGAGGTGGTGGCCGGGGCGTTGCAGGATCACGACCGCGCGCTGCTGGTCGGCGAGAACAGTTTCGGCAAGGGGCTGGTCCAGAGCGTCAACCGCGTGTGGGGCGGCTCTGGGCTGACGCTAACGATCGCGCGGTACTACACGCCGACGGGCCGCTCGATCCAGCGCGATTATTCGAAGGTCAGTTTTTACGATTACTACCTGAACCGCAACGAGGACGAGCAAGGGATAACGGGCGTGCCGCGGGGCGACGGGATGCGCACGGACCTGGGGCGCATGGTCTACAGCGGCGGGGGCATCACGCCCGACGTCGAGGTTAAGTCGCCAGAAAACAACCCGACGCGCAACAAGCTCTTTTACGGCATCTTCGATTTCACCCGACAGCTCGTGGCGGGCCAGGTCGGCGGGCTGCGCCAGTACCGCATCAGCGATACGCAGCACAAGTCGAAACTCTCCGACGAGGAGATCAATCGCTACCCGATAAACGAAGAGGTGCTTGCGGCCTTTCGCCAGCACATAGCCGCCAAGCCGCATTTCAACGTGACCGAAGAGCAATTCAACGCTAACCTCAGTTATATCGTCAGCCAGATGCGCCGCGAGATCATCACGGCCGCCTATGGCCCCGAAGCGGGCGAGCAGGTCTATCTGGCCGACGACATTCAGTTGCGCAAGGCGATCGAGTCGCTCGACGAGGCGCGCATGATGGCCGACAACGCGCGCCGCGCTCGCGGCGACCGCCAATAAGAAGGCCGCCAATAATAAGCCTCACTCGAATGAGTCTCTCCAGCCACTCCCCCGACCTGTAGCCAAAAGGCAGGACCGATTGGCGTCTATTCGTTTAGCGTCCACCGCGATGTACGGTTTTAAGCTGCGCGCGGCGGTCGGGCGCGCGAATATCGGCCGGAATCGCGTCCGGCCGTATGGCTTGAGGGTTGCTAGGTTCGTTGAATGGTATGATAAACCGCAAGAGAATCTTCTCTTTTCAATCAGCAGCATTGCGGCTGGCAGCGTGGGTCGCGATGATCGTTTTCGCGACCGGATCGCTGGCCGTTGAAGCATCCGCGCAAAAAAGCAAGCGTTCTAAAAAGATCGCCGCCACGAAGAGCTCGCAGGCTAAAGCGAGCCGAGTCTCGGCCGATGTCCGCGAAGCCGAGCAGTTGTTACACGACCTTGGGTATTGGGCGGGTCCTATCGATGGGCGTATGGATGAGCTGTCGCGCCACGCGCTGATCGCTTTTCAAAAGGTCGAAGGGCGCGAGCGGACCGGGCGGTTTAGCAGAGACGAGCTTGAAGCGTTGAGGGCGGCCGGCCGCCCGCAGCCGCGCGACAAGAGCTACGCGCACATCGAGATTGACCTGGACCGCCAGGTGCTGTTCGTCGTAGGCGAGGGCGGCGAAGTGGCGAAGGTGCTGCCCGTGTCGACGGGCAACGGCGAAGAGTTCACTAACGAAGGGTGGACGCGGCGCGCGATCACGCCCACGGGCAGGTTCAAGGTCCACAACAAGATAAAGGGCTGGCGAAAGAGCCCGCTAGGGATGATCTATTACCCCGTCTATTTCTTAAGCGGCATAGCGATTCACGGCTACTCGTCGGTCCCCGTGACGGCGGCGAGCCACGGCTGCGTCCGCATACCGATTGCGGCGGCCAAAGAGTTTTACGAAGAGATACCCGAAGGGATGTTCGTGATCGTGCATGGCCAGCCCGCGGCTCGACATGAGGCCCGCGCCCCGAAACGATGAGAAGTCCTGAGTGCTGAGTAAAAGCCCTGAAAGGGCTTAATTCAATAGCCAGGGGCGAAGCCCCTGGAAACAGGTTGTTATTAATGAAAAGCCCTGAAAGGGCGCGATAGTTCATATCGCCCTTTCAGGGCTTCTTGTTGTATACGTGCGTCACCCGGCGCGTTGCGCCGGGCTATTGAATATCGCTCCTTCGGAGCTTTGACTCAGCACTCTCTACTCTCCCAGCATTCGCGATCTTTGGGGCACGCGCTTGAGCCCGAAGGCTTCTATCGCATGTTTCTGTATGTGATCCATCGCCTCGTCTACGGAGTCCGTCACTAGCAAGAGGTCGAGGTCCGCCGCGTCTATGGTCCCTGCGACCACCATCCGCTTGAGAAACTCTATCAGCGGCGCGTAGTAATCTCTCCCCATCAAGACGATAGGAAAGCTCTCGATCTTCTTAGTCTGGATCAGGGTCACGGCTTCAAACAGCTCGTCCATAGTCCCTACGCCGCCCGGCAGGACCATGAAAGCGTAAGAGTATTTGATCAGCATCGTCTTGCGGATGAAGAAGTATCGGAACTCCATCCAGCGGTCGAGGTAAGGGTTAGGCTTCTGCTCTTTCGGCAGTATTATGTTGCAGCCTATCGAAGGGCCGCCCGCCTCCCTCGCCCCGCGGTTGGCCGCCTCCATTATCCCCGGCCCGCCGCCCGTCATCACGGTGAAGCCTATGTCGCTCAGGCGGCCGCCGACTTCGCGCGCTACGGCGTAGTAAGGGTGATCCTCTTTGAAGCGCGCGGAGCCGAAGACCGTCACGCAGGGGCCTACGAAGTGGAACAACCGGAACCCTCTGAGGAACTCCCTCATAATGCGCGTCAGTGTCCAGAACTCCCACTTGCGCGGCTGCGGCCCTTCGAGAAAGACGCGCTCCTCTTTGCTCTTCTGCGCCTGCTTTACCTCCGTCGTGCTTGCGGCGTTGGCTTTGTTCGTCATACCCGAATCATAGATGAATAATGACTCCACGTGAAACTTTCTCGGCCTGATCGCCACTCACACATTGAAGGAGATTCGCGGAACAAGAACCAACTACGGTTCGTCTATAATTACGGAAGATTGCGAAGACAACTCCGTTTAATTGGATGGTAGAAGAAGCAGGTAAGCTCGATTGCTGGCGCGCCGTCTGATTTAGGGGACCGATCTGATCCGACGGAAGCATAAGCCCGCCTGCCAAGGATGCACCCCGCCTACGGACTATCAGGGTAGTCTGCTTAGATAGCAGAACGGGACAATCTCTATAAAGTGACGTTCAGTGAGTGTGCGTGTGTGCGAGTGCGCATGTCACTCGACTCGAATCTTGACGCGGCCATCTTCCGGCGCGGTCAATAAGGATAGGTGCGCCCATCCGTGACGCCTTGTCCGAGGAGGTCCGTATGCGAACATACCTTTTATCTTTGTCGATTCTCCTAGTGCTCATGGCTCACGTCGCTCAAGCGCAGACGAGCCCTTCCGCACAGGCGTACATAAGCCGGGCCGCCGAGGCATCTAAGAAAGGTAACCTCGATGCCGCCATAGCGGACTTCGGCGCAGCCATAGCGTTCGAGCCGACATGGCCGCTGGCTTATAGCCTGCGCGGCGGCGCGCGGTATAAGAAAGGCGACCTCGAAGGCGCCATCTCAGATTTCGACAGGGCTATAGAGCTTGATCCCCGCTCGGCCGTGGCTTACAACGACAGGGGGATCGCCAGGCAGGCTTTCGGAGATTTGAAGCGAGCCAGCGATGACTTTGATAGAGCCATTCAGATCGAGCCGGGCCGCGCCGAGCCCTATTTCAATCGCGGCAACCTGCGCAAGAGGTTGGGCGACCTGCGCGGGGCAATGGCCGATTACGACAGGGCTATCAAGATAAAGCCGGGGTTCGCCGAGGCCTACAGTAACCGCTGCAATACTCGGCTGGGCATAAAGGATCTCGACGGCGCGATCCTCGACTGCGACAGGGCGCTCTCGCTAGGCCCTCACCTGGCGGAAGCCTACGTCAACCGCGGAGCCGCGCGTTACTTCAAAGGAGAGTTCGACGCGGCCCTGAAAGACTTCGACAAGGCCATAGAGGTCCGCCCCGAGTATGTCGAGCCTTATGTCAACCGGGGCAACATACTGTATGAGAGGAAGGATCTCGGCGGCGCCATCAGCGTTTACACGCGCGGCATAGAGATCGACCCTCAACACGCGCCGGCATATTTCGGCAGGGCCAACGCCTTGAGAGACGCCGGAAACGTCGAGGGCGCGATCTCGGATTACAACAAGGCCATAGAGCTCAGCCCAGAGATGGCCATGGCCTATAACAACCGCGCCAACGCCAGGCTGGCGCGCGGTGATTACCGAGGCGCTTTGGCCGATTACACTAAGGCAATAGATTTAGACCCGAATCAAGCTATGGTCTATCTCAACCGCGGGCTCTTGCTGATGGTTGAAGGCAAGGAGGCCGAGGCGAACAGAGACTTCGAGCAGTGCCTCAGAATCAGCGGCGACTTGAAGAGTTCTCTAGAGAGTCGAATAAGAGAGATCAAGCGATCACTCGCGATCAAATAAGAAGCTGGTAATGTGGTAAAAGCATGATGATGGTGAAACTGTAGGGGCAGCCCTTGTGGCTGCCCGCGACCCGTCAGAACGGGTTCCCCGCGTTAGCGCGATGACGTACGGCGCTTTCGCGCCGCCGGGCAGGGACAAGCCCCATAGGCTTTAAGCTAAGAAGGAGCTTGTCCCGCCTTCTATAATCGAATCCCTGAAAAAGCAGGCCGGGCTGATAGCCTGGCCTTTGCTTCGTTTTCTCAGGTACTCTATCGGCTTTATCAGC
>DATFGQ010000099.1:0-31828 GCA_035249305.1 Blastocatellia bacterium
CTCGCCAAGGGCGGCGCGGCGGCTGCGCAGCAGACTGCCGAGGCGGCCGTCGAAGGCGTCAACCAGACCAACGAGCGCATAACCTCGCTCGACCAGTTCGAGGAGAAGGCGACTACTACGGTCAACTTCAGGGTCGGCAGCGCGGTGCTGTCGCAGGAAGCTAAAGAGATGCTCGACCAGATCGCGACCCAGGCCAAAAACGAGCAGGGTTTCGTGATCGAGGTGCGAGGCTTCGCGTCGTCAGACGGGTCGGCGAGCATGAATGACCGCCTGAGCGAGCGCCGCGCGGACGCGGTGGTCCGCTACCTGGCGCAGCAGCATCAGATCCCGCTGCGGCGGATCGTGCTGCCGTTCGGGTATGGCGAGGCGATCCCCGTTGCCGACAACACGACTCGCGAGGGACGCATACAGAATCGCCGCGTCGAGGTGAAGATCCTCGTCAGCCGCGGCCTGACGAACCCTGTGAACGTGAGCCGTCCTGTGGGCGGCAACAACTAGCATGAGCTAGCGCCGCAACGCGGCATAAGGCGCGACCAAAGGTTCGGACACCGTAGCTATCGGACTAGGGTAACGGGTAGTGAGTGAGTGTTCGAGAATCTCTGGCCGCGCCTTAATCCCTTTTAGAAAGGCTTAGAGCCTAATGTCAACCAGGAGTAAAACCGTCTTGCTTTCACGAACACTGGGGCTTTCATTAATTCTGCTGATCGGCCTTGCCGGACCCTTGGGATCGGCCATCGGTCAGGCGCAACCTCAATCCCGGCCGAGGCTCGCGCCGGCTCAGGGCCAGGAGCCCGCCAAGAGCCAGGAGCCGGTCAAGGGTCAGGAGAAGCCGCAGGACCAGGAGGAGGCCATTAGCCTGGGCTCGCGGCTCGTGCTTGTGCCGCTGTCGGCTTCCGACGCGACGGGCCAGCCCGTCAAAGACCTCAAGGCCGAAGACGTTGTGATCGAAGAAGAGGGCAAGCCTCAGCAGGTAGTCGTCCTCGGCGAGCCGGGCAAGACGCCCATCGATATAGCGCTGCTGTTCGACCTTTCAGCAAGCGTACACGACCAGTTCGTGTTCCAGCAGCGGGCGGCCACTCAATTCATCAAAGACGTGCTCAAGCCCGGCGACGCGCTCTCGATCTTCTCGATAGGGATCGTGCCGAAGATGATAAAGGAGCGCACCACTAACGGCGAAGAAGCGATAGCGAGCGTCATGCAGCTTCAGCCTTTGAAGGAGCCGACGGCTTTCTTCGACTCCGTAGTGGAGGCCGCAACCTACCTGGAAAAGACTGCGGCCTCCGACAGCCGCCGCGTGCTGATAGTGATCTCGGATGGCGACGAGAACTACAGCAAGAAGCATGGCCTTAACGACGCGCTGCGGGAGATACAGAAGAGGGATTGCCTCTTCTACTCGATCAACCCTAGCGGCGAGGGGATCAGGCTGAACGTCATAAGCCTCAAGGGGCAGAACAATCTGAACGCTATGGCATCGCAGACCGGGGGCCTGGCGTTCAACCTTGTGAGGATGGAAACCTTAGATCTGGTCTTCCGCCAGATCGCGCAGGAGCTTCAGGCGCAGTACCTTTTCGGCTATTACTCATCCGACGAGCGGAGGGATGGCGGGTTCAGGCGTCTGGCCGTGCGAGTGCCGAAGAGGTCGGACCTGCGCATACGAACGCGGCAGGGCTACTACGCGCCGAAGGGCTGATTGTGCGCTGGAGGCGCAAAGGATATTAGCCGGTGGTGCAACCACCGGAGTTCACCGCCAAACAACAACGCGCCCCGGAGGGGCGCTGGACCGTGACTTGATCCAGCGCCCCTCCGGGGCGCGATTGTTTTCGCTACTATTCCGGCGGTTTCACCGCCGGCTAATATCTATCGTCCCTCCGGGACTCTTCATAAGCGCCGACCGGACGCGGTCGGCGTTTGTGTTTTGCACTCGAATTATCTTATCCCTGGACGAATCACCTGAAATGATTTCGATTGTGCGGGGCGGGACTTCGAGCAGGCGGGCAAGGAAACGCACGCACTCGTCGTTGGCCTTGCCGTCGACGGGCGGCGCGGCGATTCTCAGCTTGATCGCGCCTGCGTGCTCTCCCGCGACTTCCGTGCGCGAGGCGCGGGGCTGAACGCGCACCCGAAAAATGGCCGCCCCATCCTTCTCGCTCACCTCGACCATCGCGCGACCCCGCCTAGCCCTCGACCGCGCTGGCTATCCAACCCGTGAGCAGTTGAACTATGAGCATCGCGATCAGCGGCGAGAAGTCGAACATGCCCGCGACGAAGAAGCGGCGCAGCGGCTTGAGCAGCGGCTCGGTTATCTTGAATATGAAGCGGTAGACCTTGTTGCTGTAGCTGAAGCCGAAGAAGGGCAAGAAGAATCGCAAGAAGATCGCCACGACGTAAAGCAGGCCTAAGAGTCTTATCAGGTTGCCCCCCAGGAATCGCGGGGTGCGCGTGCTTATGCTGACGCGAAGCAGGATGTCGGAGAACTGCCAGATCACGCTCGACATGAAGAGCCCTGTGACGAGGAACATCACGCCCATGACGAGCGGCAGCAGGTCGTAACGCATGAAGCGCCCGGTGCCGAATTGATACCTGAGCGGACGGACTATCGGCTCGGTCGCGCGCGTCAGGTGGTAGGAGATCCGCCCGAAGGGGTTGGCCCCGACCCACGTCAACAGCACTCGCAGGAGCAACAACCCCGCTACGGCAAGCGTCACCCCGAGCACAATCCATCCAAGCGTGTTGAGTATAAGTACGATGAATTCCAATCTCGCCTCTCTCTTTCACCAGTGCCGAGTCCTGAGTGCTGAGTGCTGAGTGAAAGACAATTACTCAGGACTCAGCACTCAGCACTCAGCACTACTTTCTCGCTCCGAAGATCGCCGTCCCGACTCGAACCATCGTCGCGCCCTCTTCTATCGCGACCTCGAAGTCGTGGCTCATGCCCATAGACAGTTCCGAAAGCCTGCGCTCAATCGGGCGGCCCTCGTTCAAGCGTTCGAGCAACTCTCGCAACCTGCGAAAGTAAGGGCGCGTCTCGCCGGGCGAGTCGAAAAACGGCGGCAGCGTCATCAGCCCGCGAAAGTCTAAGTTCTCGGCGGCGTCCGCCGCTTCGGCTATCTCGGCGAGCGCGCTCTCGTCTGCGCCCGACTTAGTGGCCTCGCCCGCAAGGTCGACCTGGATCAGAATTGATGGCCGCCTTCCCTCTTCGCCGGCTATGCGGTCGAGCCTGCGGGCCAGCTCCGCGCTGTCGACGGAGTGGATCATATCAAAGGCGCGGACTGCCACGCGCGCCTTATTGGATTGGAGGTGGCCTATTAGGTGCCATCTCAGATTGTCGGCCTTGACCTTGTCGACTTTATCGAGGGCCTCCTGCACGCGGTTTTCGCCCAGGTCGCGCGCGCCCGCGTCGACGGCCAGTTGGACCGTGGCCGGATCGAACGTTTTGGATACTGCGATCAGGGTTATCTCTTCGGGGTTTCTGCCGGCGCGTTCGGCCGCCCGCGCTATCTGCTGGCGTACGCGCGCGAGCCGCTCTCGAATCTCTTCGGACATCGTGAGCAAATCTTATCAGCGCGGGCCTACGTCATACAATTTGAAATTTGAAATTTGAGATCTCAAATTTCAAATCCTCCCATGTCCGCCGCCGCCGGGCGTCTCTATGCGAATCACGTCGCCCGCGCGAGCGTCGGTAGAGTCTTTGCTTGCAAGAGTCTGCTCGCGGCCTTCGCGAACGAGCGTCGTGCGCCCGTTCGCGCCGTCTCGGCCGCCGTTCAACCCGTAAGGCCGAGTCTTTCGCCGGTCAGACAGTATCGTCACGCGCGCGTCGGTCAACAATTCTATCTCGCGCACTACACCGTCGCCGCCACGAAACCGGCCGCCACCGCCCGATCCAGGGCGCACGCTATACCTGCGGACTCGCATCGGGTAAGCGTACTCCATAGCCTCCGCGGGCGTGTTGAGCGAGTTCGTCATGTGAGTGTGGATCGCGTCGATGCCGTCGAGTCCGGGCCGCGCGCCCATTCCCCCGGCGACGGTTTCGTAATAAGCGAACTGTCTGCCCGTGCGAATGTCGGTCCCGCCGATAGTCAGGTTGTTCATAGTGCCCTGGCTCGCGGCAGGCACACCGGCGCCCGCGCCGGCCAGCGCGCGCAACAGCGTGTCGACTATTCGCTGCGAAGTCTCGACGTTTCCGCCAGCGACCGGCGCGGGCGGGCGCGCGTTGACGACAGTTCCTACAGGGATGACCGTCTTGATCGGCTCAAGTATCCCCCAGCTCGCCGGCACGTCCGTAGGTATCAGGCAGCGGAAGACGTAATAGACCGCCGACAGCGTTATCGCTTCGACGGCGTTGACGGGGCCGCGGACCTGCGGGTCGCTGCCCGTGAAATCGACCTTTGCGCGGTCGCCCTTTATCTCGATCCGCACCCTGATCTTTATGGGCTCGTCCGAATAGCCGTCGTCGTCGAGGAAGTCTTCGGCTTCGTAAGCGCCGTCGGGCAGCCTGCGGATCACGCCGCGCATCATCTCAGCCGTGTACGCGATAAGGTGCGAAGCGTAGCGGTCAGCTTCTTTGAAACCGTAGCGCTCGACTATCTCAAGCAACCGCGTCTGCCCCGTAGAGACTGCGCCGAGCTGCGCCGTCAAATCGCCCTCGCGCTCTTCTGGCAGGCGCACGTTGGTCGAGATCAACCGCATCACGTCTTCGTTGACGCGGCCCGCGATCATCAACCTCACGGGCGGAATCCGCAGCCCTTCCTGATAGATTTCGTCCGCCCGGCCCATCGAGCCCGGCGTCGCGCCGCCTATGTCGGCGTGGTGCGCGCGGTTGGCGACATAAAACAGCGGGCGTTTCGAGATTTGAAATTTCAAATTTGAGATTTCAGATTGATCCGCGAATACTCCCGCGACCATCGTGACGTCGGGCAGGTGAGTCCCGCCCGCGTAAGGGTCGTTAAGAACGACTATGTCGCCGGGACCGGGGCGGACTATCTCAAGCGCCGCGCGCACGGACATAGGCATCGAGCCGAGGTGAACGGGCATGTGGTCGCCCTGAGCTATCAACGTACCTTCGCGGTTAAAGACGGCGCACGAATAATCGCGCCGCTCTTTGATGTTCGGCGAAAACGCGGAGCGGCGCAGCGCGACGCCCATCTCTTCGGCGACCGACGAATAGAGCGACTTGAATATCTCTAGCTTGACCGGGTCGGCTTTCATAAAGTCACAGTGTATCACACGATATTCAAATCATTTGCAACCTGAATGGTTCAGTAATAGCATCAGTAGATGACCATCAAGCCATCAAACAGAACGGCTAACTTTCATTACGCGATACGCAACATCGTCAGCGCGGCCGAAGCTATCGAGCGAAAGGGGCGCAGCGTCATTCACCTGAACATAGGCGACCCGCAGGCGTTCGGCTTCCGCCCTCCGGCCCACGTAGTCGATGCCGTCTCGCACGCGCTGGCAAACAAGTTCACGGGCTACGCACACTCGGCCGGCCTGTTTCAAGCGAGGGAGTCCGTCGCCGCTTACGCGAGCAGTCTCGGCTCTCCGACTTCGCCCGACGATGTGATCATAACTTCGGGCGCGTCGGAGGCCGCGGACCTGGTGCTGACGGCCCTGCTGGACGAGGGCGACGAGGTGCTGATGCCCGCGCCCGGTTATCCGCTCTACACCGCGATACTGAACAAGCTAGGCGCACGAGAGGTATCTTACAAACTCGACCAGGCCGACGGGTGGCGGCCTTCGCCCGACGAGATACGCTCGGCGATCACAGGCCGCGCGCGCGCCATCATTCTTATCAACCCCAACAACCCGACGGGCGCGATAACGCCCGACCAGACCACGCGCGAGATTCTGGAGATCGCCGCCCGCCACAACCTGCTCGTGATAAGCGACGAAGTCTACCGCGAGCTATGTTTCGGCCCTCAACCCGCGCCCGCCTCTTTGATCGCGCGCGAGACCGCGACGGCCGTCGTCACGCTCGACAGCCTGTCGAAGACGCACCTGATACCCGGCTGGCGGGTCGGCTGGATGCGCTTCACGAATTCAGAACGGATGCCCGAGCTGATCCGCGCGATCACAAGGCTCGCCAGCGGCCGGCTCTGCTCGCCCACGGTCACGCAGTACGCGGTTCAGCCCGCGCTCGAAGGCGACAGGGCGTTCCTAGACGACTTCATAAGCGAGATCAGGAAGAGGCGCGACCTGGCGGTTTCGCATGTCAGACAGATAAGCGGGCTCTCTTGCGCAGAGCCCGAAGCGGCATTTTACTTGATGGTGAAAGCCGAGAAATCCTCCGAGCAATCCGACGAGCAATTCGTCCTCGATCTGCTTGAAGCGACAGGCGTGCTCGTAGTCCACGGCTCAGGCTTCGGGGCGGACTCGCGCGAAAACTACTTTCGCATGGTCTACCTCGCAGGCGAAGAGACGCTCGACACGGCCTTCGCTCGCATAAAAGAGTTCCTCGCCTCGAAATCACGGAGCGCAACTTTGGAGCAGTGATGAATAATACCTCTGCTCCGAGAATCGGCGTCCACACATCGATAGCCGGAGGGCTTCCGAACGCAGTAGAGTCGGCCGTAGCCAAAGGCTGCGACGCGTTTCAGATCTTCGCGCGCAACCCCCGAGGCTGGCTTGAGCGCCCGCTCAGCCAGGAGGAGGTAATCAAATTTCGCATGACGCGCGAGCGGGCCGCTCTGTGGCCCGTGGCGATTCACTCCGTTTACTTAATCAACCTCGCCGCGCAGGACCCGGTCATTCAAGCGAGGTCGCGCGAAGCCTTCCGCCAGGAGATCGAGCGCGCAATTCGACTGGGCGCGGATTATCTCGTAGTGCACCCAGGCAACCCCAAGACCGCGCCCGCCGAGGCGGGCATTCAGACCGCCGTAGAATCGATAAGAGAGGCGGCGCGAGGATTGAAGCTAAATGGCGAGATGACGATTCTGATCGAGAACACAGCGGGCCAGGGCTCGTCGATCGGCTGCAACTTCGAGCAGGTCGCCGACATAGTGGCGGCGCTCGACGACCTGCCCGTAGGCGTTTGCCTCGACACCGCGCACACGTTCGCCTCGGGCTACGACATCTCGACCGAAGCCGGTCTGAGAGCTACGGTGAGGGCCATCAGGCGCTCATTCGGTTTCGACCGACTAAAGCTGGTCCATTGTAATGATTCGAAAGCGCCTTTAGGGTCGCGCGTCGACCGCCACCAGCATATTGGCCTGGGCCACATCGGCGCTGAAGCGTTCGGCCGAATACTGCATAACTTGAAGTTTCGCAGCGTACCATTTATTTTAGAGACTCCGGTAGACAGCGAGCGCGACGACATATGGAACATCAATCGGTTACGCGAACTTAGTAGCATTTAAGCGAGGATTTCAATGGATGACATCGGCAGGAGTGTACATCCAAACGCTTTGCCGAATTATCAGGATGCTGTTATCGAACAAAAAAAGCTCGAAGGGTTTTCGCTTAATCCATTTCATGATTACGGTAAGAACCATGCACGTGTTTTCAAAAGCGCCCTCGATTTCGATCAATCTAATTGGGCGCTTTTAGCACAACGGATTCAAGAGGGATTACCCTATTGTGAGGCTGTGCTCAAGAAGGATTTCCAGTATGGTAAATTATATGAGGTAGTTTTACCCATAACAGGTCCAAATGGTAAAACTTTAAATGTATTGACTGCATGGATAATAGAAATTGGGACGGACTATCCGTTTCTGGTCACAACATACGTCCTCACTGACACTTGAGGTGAGCCATGCTTGAAACACAAAAAGCTCAGGAACTCGACATCGTAGAATTAACAGAAGATTTGCCGGAGTACGGCCTCAAGAAGGGCGATAGGGGGGTGGTGGTCTTCGTGTTTGAAAAACCTGATGAGGCATACATGCTGGAGTTCGTAGATGAGTCCGGCACTTCGTCCAGGCTCGCTTACGCGGTGAAGCCGGATCAGATAAAGACAGTTTCAAATTGCACAGAATGAAAGCGCGGTTTATTATAAAAGCTATGAACGTTTCCCAAACGGCAAGACTGAAGATCGACATCCTCGGACTTACGGTGCCCCTCGTCTGAGGGGCGGCCGCCATCTTATCGCTCGCACAATTAATTCAAAAAGATTTTCGTAAGCTAAAGAGTTTCGACGGGGACGAACTATGAAAGAGAAATACTTTCCGCAAGAGATAGAAGAGAAATGGCAGAAGCGCTGGGCCGAAGAGAAGACCTTCGAGGTCACCGAAGACCGCGAGAGAGAGAAGTTCTACTGCCTTGAGATGCTGGCCTACACCTCCGGGCGCGCGCACATCGGTCACGTCTCCAACTTTTCGATAGGTGACGCGCTGGCGTGGTACAAACGCATGCGCGGCTTCAACGTGCTCCACCCGTTCGGCTGGGACGCCTTCGGACAGCCCGCCGAGACGGCGGCCATAAAAGACGGGACCGACCCCGAAAAGTTCACGCGCGACGCGATCGCTTACATGAAGTGGCAGTTCCAGCGCATGGGCCTGAGCTACGACTGGTCGCGCGAGGTGGCTACGTGCGACACGGAATACTACAAATGGAACCAGTGGTTCTTCATACAGATGTGGAACCGCGGGATGCTCTACCGCAAGCTCGCGCCCGTCAACTGGTGCCCGAAAGAGAACATATCGCTTTCAAACGAGCAGGCTTCGGGCGGCGTCTGCTGGAGGTGCGACGCGCCTGTGATTCAGAAACAACTGATGCAGTGGTTCGCGCGCATCACGGACTACGCCGACCAGTTGCTCGACGACCTGGACAAGCTCGAAGGCAAATGGCCCGACCGAGTCGTATCGCAGCAGCGCAACTGGATAGGCCGCAGCCGCGGCGCGGAGGTGCGGTTCGAGGTGGCCGACACCGTCGACACCGTGACGGTCTTCACCACGCGCATAGACACTATCTTCGGCGCGAACGCCATCATACTCGCGCCCGAACACCCGCTGCTGGCGAAGATCGTCGAGGGCAAGCCTCAGCGCGAAGAGGTGCTGGCTTTTGCCGAGCGGCTGAGGAACGAGCAGCGCAACGCGCGCGCCGAAGAGTTGGAGAAAGAAGGCATGGATACGGGCGGGTGGGCCGTCAACCCGTTCAACCGCGAGCGCGTTCCCATCTGGGTAGCCAATTACGTGCTGATGGAATATGGGACGGGCGCAATAATGTCCGTCCCCGCAGGCAGCGAGCGCGATTTCGAGTTCTCTCGCAAATACAACCTGCCATTCCGCCAGATCAAGCTGACCGCCGACGGGCGCGAGATACCTGCCGAAGAGATGGACGTGGCCGACGAGTCGTGGGCTGTTGCGGTGAACTCGGGGCGGTGGAGCGGGCTGGATTCTCGCGAGGCGAACCGGCTGATGACCGAATACGCCGAAGCCGAAGGGTTCGGCCGCGCGACTACTACTTACAAGCTGCGCGACTGGGGCATCTCGCGCCAGCGGTACTGGGGGACGCCCATTCCCATGATCCACTGCGATGCGTGCGGCGCCGTGCCCGTCCCTGAAGATCAACTCCCCGTGGTATTGCCCAAGGGAGTCAACCTGAAAGTGGAAGGCGGCTCTCCGCTGGATCACGTGCCGGAGTTCGTCAACGTCACTTGCCCGAAATGCGGGGGCCAGGCGCGGCGCGACACGGACACGATGGACACGTTCGTCGATTCGAACTGGTATTACTTTCGTTACTGCGACCCGCACAACGACCGCCAGCCGTTCGACCCAGAGAAGATCCATTACTGGCTGCCCGTCAACCAGTACATCGGCGGGATCGAGCACGCCGTCTTGCACCTGATCTACACACGGTACTGGACCAAGATGATGCGCGACATAGGGCTGGTCAGGTTTGACGAGCCGGTGGAGCGGCTGCTAAGCCAGGGCATGGTCTGTAAAGAGACTTACTATTGCCCTAATCACGAATGGCTTTTCCCGGAACAGGTCACGGACGACAAGCGCTGTTCGATCTGCGGGAGCGAGGTCGTGATCGGCCGCTCGGAGAAGATGTCGAAGTCGCGCAAGAACGCCGTCGACCCTATCGAGATGATCAACATCCACGGGGCAGACGCGATAAGGCTGTTCGTGCTCTTTGCGGGGCCGCCGGAGCAGGACAAGGAGTGGTCCGACACGGGCTTTAACGGCGCGGCGAAATACCTCCAGCGCGTCTGGCGAATCGCCTACAAGTGGCAGGGCCGGATAGAGGGAGCGCAAGTTGATGAGCCCGCCGAGCTGACCGATCATCAACGACGCATGCGCCGGCGCACGCACCAGGTCATTCGCTCGATCACGGATAACTTTGAAGACCGGCTGCACCTGAACACCTGCATCTCGTCGCTGATGGAGCTGACGAACGAGATATACCTGTTCGACCAGGCCGTCGATAAGAACGGCGAGCCGACGGGCGCGGACCTTTTCGTTGCGCGCGAGGCGATCGAAGCTTTGATACGGATGATCGCGCCGTTCACTCCGCACATAGCCGAGGAGATGTGGGAGGCTTACGGCCACGCGGAGAGTCTCGCCTCTTCGCGCTGGCCCGAATACAGCGAAGAGCTCGCGCGCGACGAAGAGATAGAGGTCGCCGTGCAGGTCAACGGCAAGTTGCGCAGCCGCCTGTTTGTCAGCCCCGACGTGAGCCGCGAAGAGTTGGAGCGGGCCGCGCTGGCCGACGAGAAAGTGCAGGCCGCCGCAGCCGGTCGCGACGTGGCAAAGGTCATCGTCGTACCGCAAAAGCTGGTCAACGTCGTGGTCAAGTAATAGGAGCCTGCGCATAAATCGGAGAGCCGTTGCTGCGTAGCAGAAGTTGATCTAGCCATCAACGCCGCGTAGCGGCGGGTGAATTTAGCCGTGTGCTTCAGCGCACGGATCAAGCGTCGTCAAAACACCGCGTCGCGTCAGCGACGGGTGAATTCAGGCGTCGCTGACGCGACGTGAATTGGTCGCACCTTTTACCGTGCGTTGAAACGCACGGCTAAATTCATGTCGCCGCTACGCGGCCATGCGAGAGCGGGCGAAAGGTCTGAGCGGTCGCCTGGAGGTAGTTTCCGAGCGCGGCGTTGGGACGAGCCTCACGCTCACGGTCCCACTCGGCCAGATTGTGGAGGCGGCGAAGGGTGAAAAGGCCAGGAGCAGCCACCTTTGACCGCTCACTTTTTTATCACCCGCTACATATTTATGTGGTGACAAGGCGGGCGGGCAGGCGTAGGCTAGAGATTCAAAAGGTAAAAGCATGGCAAGCGACACAGAAAAACCGGACCCGACTGCCGCGAAGACGCCTTCGGTCATCAAGGTGGCTATTATCGAAGACCAGCGCGACATCCGCGAATGCCTGACATTCCTGATTAACGGGACCGAAGGCTTCCGGTGCACCGGCAGCTATCGCACGATGGAGGAGGCTCTGGAGAAGATAGGTTTTGAGCTGCCGGACGTGGCGCTCTCCGACATAGGTCTGCCGGGGATGAGCGGCATCGAAGGCATCAAAGTTTTGAAAGAGCGTTACCCCAACCTGTTGCTGCTGATGCTTACGGTCTATAACGACGACGAGCGCATTTTCGACGCGATGTGCGCGGGGGCAAGCGGCTATTTATTGAAGAAGACGCCGCCCGCGAGGCTGCTTGAAAGCTTGAAAGAAGCCGTCGGCGGCGGGGCTCCGATGTCGCCGGAAGTGGCCCGCCGCGTGATCTCGCTGTTTCGAGAGATTCGCCCCCCTGAGCGCGCCGATTATGAGCTGACCCCGCACGAGACACGCCTGCTCAAGCTGTTTGTCGAAGGCCACAACTACAAAACGGCTGCCGCCGAGCTGGGCGTGTCGGTCAACACAGTCAACTTTCACGTGCGAAGCATCTACGAAAAACTGCAAGTCCACACCCGCTCCGAAGCCGTAGTCAAAGCTCTCCTCAACCGTCTGGTCTGACACTTCCCTCCCCTCAAATCTCCTACTTGCTCAAGCGGTGACGCAGCATCGCTGTTGAAGTACCTTCGCGACACGATCCGCGAATGAGTCAGAAGGCGGATCGGAAAATATCATCGGAGGAGAGATAGCGATGTTAACGATAAAAAGTATCAGCGGTTGGAAATTGCGATTGGCGCTTTGCCTTACGGTTTGCTCAGCCCTCGCGGCGGGCGCATCCCGAAAGCCGGGCGCGATTACTATGACCTCGGCCAATCCCGCCAGTTCTCATTCGACCGTGGGCAAGGTCAAAGCGAAGGGCGCATTCACGGCCGATTTCGCGCTCCCGGCGAGCTTGCCGCTCAGTCAGGTGGCTCCGCTCATCGAGCGCGACCGGATGTATATGGCCGCGAGACGCGGCATGCAGAACAAGTACCTTCCGCTCAGAATCGACTTTGCCACGGGGAACTTTTTGAGCGGGGGCCGCTACCTGTTCGACACAGAGCACGACGCCGAACAGTACAAGGATTGGGTAAAGAACGGATTTATTCTCGACGGCATTCACTTTTTCGACAGACCAATATTCATCAACCCCGATTACCACTCCTGGCGTGTAATCGAGGCGCACCACCTGGATGAGATCGATACCAGAATCATAGTGCGGACAGAGCGATGGTCCGTCCCGGCGCATAATCAAAACCAGACGCTTAAAGATAAGTGGGACGCGATCCTGTCCGAAGCCCAGGCGCGCGGGCTGACTAGCGTGTGGCTCCTCTACAACGAGGAGGAGCGACTCGTTCAGCTCGTCTACTTCGCAAACCGCACTGCCCCGCAGGACCCGACCGCGCCGGATTTCGCGAGCCTCGCGGCGCTCGAAAACTCGCTCGCGCTCGGACACCACTTCGACGATCAGGGCTGGGCGAAGACGTTTGACAGGACTCAGTGGGTGCTGACGATATGGTTCCCGTTCGTGACCGGAGACAACGGAGAGCCTTCGCTCTGGCCGCATTCGCCTCCGCTGCCCGCGCCTTACTGCGGCGACGGCGTGTGCGAAGTGAGCCGCGGCGAAAGCAACGCGACCTGTCCGGGCGATTGCCCTCCCACGGCGGGGAACGGCAAATGCGAGCCGGGCGAGAACACCACGAATTGCCCCGGCGATTGCCCGCCTCAATGATAACGGCTCGCGATTGTATGTGACCGCTCCTTCGGAGTGCGCCGACAAGTCGGCGCACTCCGAAGGAGGCGCTTCTTACTGACGCAAGTGAGCTTTACTACGAATTATCCGTCTTCCAACCTGTCGGGGCCGACCGGGTAGACGGGGCGCTCTTTGACGGCTTTGATCCCGAACAGCTTGTAAAAGATCGGGTGAATCGCGCACTCCTCGTCTTCGTTCAGGATGAGCCGGTCGCGAGTGGTGTATTCAAACTGGGCTTCGTAAAAACGGTCCGTCTTCTCGACTACAGACCCGAGGAAGCCTATCTCGGAGACCATCTGCCAGAGCGTGCTGCGGTCGTAGGGCATGGTCTCGGGCCACGCTTTGCGGGTCCTCGGCGCGATCTTATCGAGGTAAGCCGCGCGGTCCAGGACGTTCGATTCGCCGCGGAAGCAATTCAGTATCTGCCTCATTGCGGGGTAGACTTTGCTGTAGGAGTTCAATATCTCGCTGGCTATGAACTCTTCGACGCCGTGGACGCCGCGCACTACGTCCTGGCTCTCGAAGCGCGGGAAGACTTTGCGCTCGTAGGCCACCTGCGCGATCGAGTTGCACAGCCAGATGGTCTGTCGCGGCCGGAGCTGCGTGTGGCGAATAATATACTGGAATGAATCTTCCACTTTCCCGTGCCGGTTGCTTATCTTCTCGGGGAAGAAGCGGTCCCATATCTTGGACCTCACGTCGGCGTAGCTGTCCCAGTTCACCTTCGGTATCGAGCGGGCGGTGTCGGGATAATCCTGTCTCAGAAAATAGTAGTAGCGCGAGCAGACCAGCCTCAACAGGTCCTTCGGCCGCCAGAGCAGGTAGACGGGGAACTCGAAGGTCTTGCCGATGTTCTGGATCGTCGATTCGAGCATGTAGGGGACTATCTCGCCCGGCAGAAAACATTTGACCTGGATGTTCTGGTGAACTTTGCCCAGCGCGAATTGAGTCACGGCATGCAGCATCGCGCCCAGAGCCTGCTGCATCTCCGTGCGCCGCACGTCGTACTGTTCGAGCGTGTCTATGACTATCACGGCCTTGCGGCCGCGTTCGAGGTAGCGGTAGATCGCGGCTTTGGCCTCTTCAAACTCGACGGACTTGAGGATGTCGTTGACCCTGAATATGAGGTCGACGACCGCGCCCGCGCGCTCGGCCGCGAACTCGGCGAGCACCTTGAAGACCGTGCGGATGACCTGTGTGCCGCGCCCCGCGCGGACGTTGACGCTCGTCAGGTATTTCTGGACCCTCTTTTTGTCGTCGGAGGCTTCGATGCCGTTGATCTCAAGGACCTCAGACATCAGCGAGGTCCAGAACGCCAGCTCCCACATCTTCGACACGTCGTCTACGACGTTGAGCGCGGCCGTGTGGTCGACCCTCTTGCTCAGCTCCAGAAGGATCTGGCCGTAGGTGTCCGGCTCGTCTACGTCGACATAAACGTCGTAGCGGTCTTCCTGCTCGAACTTCAGGAACTGCGCGAGGGCCGTCTTGCCGGACCCGCGCCGGCCTACGATGACGCTCACCAGCGGGTCGAGCGCCTGGCGGTTGAAGCCCGTCTCGCGCAGGTAGAGCTGCGGCAGTATCTTCTCCTCTTTATCCGCGTCGTTGAACCCGAACGGGGAGATGAAGGCTTTATCGCCCGTGTGAGAACTCATAAGCATCCCTCTTCGTTGTTTAGGACAAAGCAAAGCCTAGTTGCGACTCATCCTCACAGTCAAGCCTGAGCTTGTGGGCCGAGCTTGTCGGCTTCGCCTTCGGGCCGCTAATATCATTACTGATGCTTAAAGCGACTCTCATAGCCGTCGCGCTCTCGATGCTCTTCGACGTGTGCGGCTATAAGCCGTCGGGCAAAGGCAAGAGCCTGCCGGCCGACATCAAGACGATCGCCGTCCCGATATTTCAGAACTCAAGCCTGAAGTACCGCGTCGAGCAGCGATTCACGCTCGCCGTCACCGACGAGATACTCAAGCGCGCGCGCGCCCTCCGCGTGACGACCGACACAGAAGGGGCCGACGCCACGCTCAACGGCGACATAAGGAGCTTTCGCGCCGTCGGCACGATCCTCGACGGGCAGGGGCGAACAAGGGTCTGGGACGTAAGGATCATCGTGAGCGTCACCGTGAGAGACAACCGCACCCGCAAGATACTCTACCAGAACCCGCGAATGATATTCGAAGGCGAGTACCAACTGTCGGACGACCCCGAATCGTTCTTCAACGAGGAGAACCCGGCCGTCGACCGCATCGCGAAAGAGTTTGCGCAGACAATAATCTCGACCATACTGGAAGGGCTGTGAGCAGACGACCGAAAAAGAAGCTCGACGGCATCAGCAATGAAGATTTCCGCCGCCAGGTGAAAGAACGAAGGATAGAGCCGCTCTATCTTTTCGCGGGCGAAGAGCAGTACCTTCAAGAGCGCGCGTTGAAACTGCTCTTCAACACGGTCGACGAAGCCGAGCGCGCCTTCAACATCTTCACCTTCACCATAGGCGAAAGCTCGCCTACGGGCGCTAAGACGACCGCGCGCGACGCGATCGGCGCGGCAAACGAGATAACCCTGTCGGCTTCGCGCCGCATAATCGTCGTCAGGGAGTTCGACAAGATCAAAGAAGACGACACCGAGATGGTCCTGGAATACCTCAAGCGGCCCGCGCCGTCGGCCACTGTCGTCTTCCAGACCGCCTCGCTCGACCAGCGCCGTAAGCTGTCGACGGCGCTGTTGAAGGCCGCCACCGTCGTGGCGTTCGACCGCTTGAGCGAGCAGCAGGCCGCGCGGTGGGCCGAAGGCTATTTGAAGCTGCGCGACTGTCGGATAGAGCCCGCGGCGCTCGGCCTTTTGATAGGGCTCGTAGGCACGCGGCTGTCGAGGCTCGCAAACGAGCTGGACAAGCTAGCGGCATACGCGGGCGGCGGGTTCATAAACTCCGCCATCGTCCAGGAGCTTGTGCCGCGCGCGCGCGAGCACACGACCTGGGAGTTGTGGGACGCGATACTTGAACGCAATCGAAAACGCGCGCTCCGGCTCACGCAAAGACTGTTGGACGATGGCGACGCATCAACTCCATTGATGATACTGGGCGCGCTGGCCGGGTTGTACAGGAGGCTGCTCGCGGCGAAGGATTTGATGGCCCGCGGAGCCCCGGTCGAAGATGTTAACCGAGCTACGGGCCGCTACGGCCGTAACGCTGAAGATTTTAACGCGCGCGTCCGCCGCAGCGCCCGCGAAGAGATAGTCCACGGGCTCCGCCGCATCGCGCAGGTCGACAACGCGATAAAGAATTCCGAAGCAACTCCGCGCCTCCAGATCGAGTATCTGGTGGCTGAATTGACTTTGCCCGAAAGCGCGCGCTGGAGTATATTCGGTTCTTAAAGGCGCGACACAATTGGAGGAAACAGGATGCCCATCTTTGCTCACGAAGAGAACCCGCTGAACGATCAGGAGTGGGAGAATCTTAATCAAGTAGTGATCGATGTGGCGCGAAAGCGTCTCGTAGGCCGCCGCATCGTAGACCTTCACGGCCCGCTCGGCCCCGGCATTCAAACCATCGTGCACGATCATTTCTCGGGCACCACGATCGGCCGCATAGGGTTGCTGGGCGAAGAAGAATCCGACCCCGTCCGCTCCGTGCGCCGCGAGAGCGGAATAATCCCGCTGATCTATAAAGATTTCGTTCTACACTGGCGAGACATCGAGACGGCCCGCCAGAGCGGCACGCCGCTCGACACGTCGGCGGCGGCGGGCGCGGCCGCCTTCTGCGCCGACGCCGAAGACGACTTGATATTCAACGGCAGCGTCGAGATGGGCTACGAAGGGCTGATGGTAGTCGAAGGCCGCCACGTGCTGACGCGCCGCGACTGGAGCGAGCCGGGCAACGCGTTTCAAGACACCGTAGACGCCACGCAGACTCTCGTTCAGGCGGGGTTTTACGGGCCTTACGCGATGGTAGTAAGCCCTACGCTCTACACGCAGATGCACCAGGTCCATCCCGGAACGGGCGTGCTTGAGATAGAGCACATACGTCAGCTCATCACGGACGGCGTTTATCAATCGCCGCTCATAAGAGACGGCTTCGGGATGGTAGTCGCCACTGGGTCGCAGAACTTCGACCTTGCCGTCGCGCAAGACCTGACGGTGGCCTACCTTGGCGCGGAGCACATGAACCACCCATTCCGAGTCTTTGAATCGGTCTACTTGAGGATCAAGCGACACGGCTCGATCTGTACACTTGAGCCGGGCACTGACGACACGAAGCCGTCGAGAAGGCGGAAGTAAGAGGCAGTCTGAAGAATCTCGGAGGGACGATAGATATTAGCCGGTGGCGCAACCACCGGAATGAATGGTCCGCATAATCACGCGCCCCGGAGGGGCGATATTCAATAGCCAGGGGCAACGCCCCTGGAAACGGGTCGTCATAAATCACAAGCCCTGAAAGGGCGATATAACTATCGCGCCCTTTCAGGGCTTCGTCTCGTATGCGTGCGTTACCCGGCGCGTTGCGCCGGGCTATTGAATGACGCCTCTTCGAGGCTGCCTTTTGAACCAGGACTCTTCGAGGCTTGCTATCGAATCGCGCCTCTGCGCCTCCAGCGCAACAAGAGACAGGGATTAACTAAAAGAGAACGGCTGTCCGAGCCGTTCTCTTTTAGTTTTTCTGCGCTGGTTTAAACTCTGCTTAGGCCGACATCTGGTTGACGCTTGCGGTCAAACGAGATTTATAGCGCGCGGCGGCGTTGTGGTGGATCACACCTTTTTGAATAGACTTGTCGATGACCGAGACGGTCTCCGTTAGCAACGTCTGCGCCTGCTCGCGGTTGCCTTCCGAGATGGCGGCGCGGAGCTTCTTGATCTGCGTGCGCAAGCGGCTGCGGTTGCGGCGATTCACCTCGTTGCGACGCTCGGTCTGCCGCACTCGCTTCTCTGCGGACTTGTGATTTGCCATGCTATTTAATCTCTCCTCACTACAGCGATGAAATCTCTTAACAAAAAAGACTTATAGGATAACCGCGCCGTCGAACGTATGTCAAGGTTCGGTTTGACACTGCCCGACCTTTAGAAGTAAATTACGGCTCAGGGTTGGCCCCCTCGATCCGCAGGATTATCTCTCGCGCGCAGGTCCCCCTTCCTAAAAATTCGATTCATCGTACTCCGGGGAGGCCCCATGAAACGTCTACCCAACAGCCTCGGATTGAAAGCGATCCTGCTCGTCGCAGGTCTTCTGACTTCGGCCGTCTCCGCGTCGTCGTCCACTTTTACAATTCCCAGCGATGACGATTTGATAGTCGGCGCTCGCGCAATCATAACCGGGAGAGTTATCTCACTGGGCAGCCGCCTGGACCGAAACCAGGACCGCATTTTTACTTACATAACCGTACGGGTCGAAGAGGTGCTGAAGGGCCGCATCTCCGAGCGTCAAATAGTCCTCAAACAAGCCGGCGGCCAGGTGGCCGATCGCGGCAGCGTCGTCTTCGGCTCGCCCGAATTCAAGACCGGCGAGCAGGTGCTTCTCTACCTGGGGACGTGGCCGGACGGCAGCCTGCGCGTCTACCAGATGATGCTCGGCAAGTTCTCGATCATAATCGATTCGCAGACAGGGGAGAGAATAGTCACGCGCGATCTCGGCGGGATAAACACACATATCATTCGCGCGGCGTCGCATGCGAAACGCGGCGACTCTGCCGCGACAGACCGCATGGAATTATCGGCCTACGCGGCTATGGTGCGCGCGAGGCTCGCGGCAAACTGGGAGCGGTCCGAAGCGCACGAGCAGACCTATTACCACGACACCCGGCTGCGCGCGCGGCCGCCCGAATACCGCCGCGAAGCAGCCGGCGGCAGAATTCTGCCGCGCTTTTCGCTGCTCCCGCCATCAAACCCCGCCAGGTGGTTCGAGCCTGACAACAATCTGCCGGTAGTATTTTTCGTCAACCCCGAGAACGCCCCGAACCCCGAGATAGCCGAAGACATAACGGCGGCGATGAACGTATGGTCTACCGTCGCGGGCTGCTCGCTGAGGGTGGTCAACGGGGGCGCGACAAACACCTGCACGAATCACAACGGCGGGCTCAACACGATAGTCTTTAACAACTGCGACAGCCATTTCGTGCCCGATCCGGGGTGTGCGTCGATCATAGCGCTCGGAGGGTTGGACTGGAACACCATACAGTCGAGAAACATCAACGGGACGACTTTTTATAGAGCGATACGCGGCTTCATATCTTTCAACCCGTACTCGGCCTGCAATTTTAACGACCATTGCAAGACCAGGGAGGTCGCAACTCACGAGCTCGGCCACGCGCTCGGCCTTGGCCACTCACAGCACCCCGACGCCACTATGTTCGGCACTGCGCATTTCGACGGCCGCTGCGCCGCGCTGCGCGCCGACGACATCAACGGCATCAGTTACGTCTATCCTGCGCAAGACGGCGGCAGCATTCCGCTGGAGATTACATCGGGCTCGACTCTGCCGGGAGCAGTCATCAACCAGCCTTACGTCCGTGTGCTGGCCGCGCGCGGCGGCTCGCTGCCTTACACGTGGAGCCTGCGCCCTGAGCTCGGCCGATTGCCTCAGGGGCTGACTCTCACGTCTACAGGCGTGCTCGCGGGCACGGCGACCGTCACCGAAACCGTAAACTTCACGGTGCGCGTCAGGGACGGCCACGGCGAGACGGCGGAAAAAGCTTTCTCGCTCACCATAGGCACGACCGCCGGGCCGCATTTCGATTCGCAGTTCGTATCTCAGACCGTGCCGACTTCTCTGCAAACCGGCCAGTTGTTCAACGTGACGCTGAAGTGGCTGAACTCGGGCGCGCAGGTGTGGGACGGCGCGAGCGGCGTCAGGTTAGGCTCGCAGAATCAGCCTAACAACACGACCTGGGGGCCAGACCGCGTTTCGCTCGCGGGCTTCAACGTAACGGCCGGGCAGCATCTCGAAATCAGTTTCACGGCGACCGCGCCGCGCACAGCCGGCACGTACAATTTCCAGTGGCAGCTCTTTCAGGAAGACGCCGGCTTTTTCGGACAGATGTCGGCCAACGTCGCAGTGACCGTCTCGGACGTGAGGTCGCCCGCGATAAACGGGGCGTCATCGCTGGGCGGCGTCAGGGGCGCGGCCTTCAGTTACCAGTTCGACGCCACGGGCGGCACGCCGCCTTACACATGGTCGATAGTCGCAGGCGCGCTCCCGCCGGGGCTCACACTAACGCCCGGCACGGGGCTGCTCGCGGGCTCGCCCGCGTCGGCGGGCAGCTTCGCAATCACCGTGCAGGCGTCCGACTCGATGTCGCGCGCGGGTCAAAAGGCGATGACGATAAACGTGATCGCCCCGCTCGACCTGCTCACGTCGTCGCTGCCTTCCGTAGTGAGGGGGGCCGCCTACGCTCAGCAGTTCGTGGCGACGGGCGGTAAGCCGCCTTACAGTTGGATCGTGGTGACGGGGGCCTTGCCCGCCGGGTTGGGCCTGAATCAAAACACAGGGGCGATCCTCGGCGCTCCGACATCGACGGGCAATTTCACCTTCACAGTCGACGTGACGGACGACGACCTGCGATCGGCGAGAAAGGCGCTGTCGATAAGCGTCGTGCCGGTGCCGCTCTCGCTCGTCCCCGCTCCCGCCATGCAGACGATGAAAGGATCTGCCTTCAGCTATCAGCTCAACGCTACGGGCGGGAGCCCGGCTTACACCTGGTCGGTGACGGGCGGCGGGCTGCCTGCGGGGCTCGCGCTCAATTCGGCGACGGGCGCTATCGGCGGGACGCCTACCGCGGCCGGGGCCTTCGCCGTAACCGTCACAGTCCGCGATCAAGACTCTCAGACCGCTTCGACGACCCTTCAGATAAAAGTGACCGACCCTGAAACCGTCCCTCACATCACCCGCGTGACCTACAAGAAGAGCAAAAAGAAGCTGACCGTTTTCGGCGAGAGGGTAGACGCCGACGCGCGGCTGCGCATAGACGGGCGCGACCTCGATTCACGCTTCAAGGGCGGGGCGTTCGTGGCAAAGCGCATAGTCTTTTCACGCGGCGAGCACGCGATCACGATCCGAAACTCGAACGGCGAAACCTCGCAGGTCTTTATACTGACCGTCAACTGACCCGGTCATACCCGACGACGGCGTATTTACACGGCGGGCCTCTAAGATTGATAATGGAGTGGCTTCGGAAGAGTAAAGAGGCTCGTTAAGCCCTCTGATCGGAGGTCCGAAAATGATCGGGAAAGTAGTCGGGACATACAAGATAATCGACAAGATAGGCGAAGGCGGAATGGGCTCGGTCTACAAGGGCATCGACGAGATGCTGGAGCGCGAGGTCGCCATCAAAGTGCTGCGCCCAGAGCTCGCCAGCCAGGAGCACGTCGTCGAGCGGTTCCGCACCGAGGCCAAGACGCTCGCCAAGCTCAATCATACGAACATCGCTACCGTATTTAATTTCATACATCAAGACGACCACTACTTCATGGTGATGGAGTTCGTCCGCGGCGAGACGCTCGACCAGATCATTCGAAAGACCGGCGCGATGGTCTTCGAGCAGGCGGTCGCGATGTTCTGTCACGCCCTGGACGGCCTTGAGCATGCGCACTCGCTAGGGATCATCCACCGCGACATCAAGCCCGCCAACCTCATGCTTAGCGACACCGGCATCGTGAAAGTGATGGACTTCGGCATAGCGCGCGTGCTCGGGACTTCGCGCATGACGAAGCAGGGGAACATCATCGGCACCATCGAGTACATGTCGCCCGAACAGATACGCGGTGAGGAGACAGACGCGCGGTCGGATATTTATTCGGCCGGCATTCTGCTCTACGAGATGCTGACGGGCCGCGTGCCGTTCGAGAGCAAGAGCGAGTTCGAGCTGATGAAGTCGCAGATCGAAGACCCGCCGACGCCGCCTAGCAACTTTGTCACATACCTTCCAGACCAGGCCGAGCAGGCCATCATGCGCGCGCTCGCCAAGAAGCCCGAAGCGCGCTACCAGTCGGCCACGGAGTTTCGCCAGGAGCTTTTGAGGAGCATGGCTACCAGCACCGCCCCGCTCGGCGACAGCGCGCCTGTTTACGCCGCGCCCGCGACGCGCGTAAGCTCCCCGATCGCGGCTCCTATCCCGGTCGAGAGCCCGTCGAAAGAGACTAAGGCCGACGATGACATGTACGTCGACCGCGAGACGATCGTCACCGCGCCGAAGCAAGTCGCGCCGAAGCCTTCAGCCCCGGCGCTGATCAACAGGCCGGGAGAGCCCGCGGCGGCGGCCGTCGACGAGGCGGCTCCTTTCGCCGGGCAAGCGGCCGAAGCCATACAAGAAGACGAAACTGAAAACGTGAAAGAGCGCGTGCGGCAGGTGATCCCGCTCGAAGCCCCGCCCGCCCCGGCCGGAAGGCTCGGCAGGCTGACCTGGAAACATTACGCGGCGGTGGCGGTGGTGCTGCTCGCGCTCGTAGGCGGGTCGGTCGCGCTCATCAACAAAGACAAAGGCGGGGCGGCGCAGCCTGCCGCGACACAATCGCAATCGCCCGCCGCGTCGGATCAAAACGCGGCGCAGCCGGCGGATCAGGCGACCCAGGCTCCGCCGCAGCAAACCCCTCCGCCGCCCGAGCAGGCCCAATCGAACACGTCGGCTAAAGAGCAGAAGAAGCCCGTCAAGAGAGAAGCCAAGAAGGACGATAAGAAGGGAGGCATTCTCGATAAGATCATAGACACGACTAAGAAAGTCAAAGAGATCATGCCTAAGAAGAAAAATTAGCTCAGCTCTATAACCTCTTTGTAAGACGGGATGACGACGTTCCACCCGAGCTCGCGCACGATCCTATCGCGCAAAGCTTCCGCCGAATCCGGCTCGCCGTGAATCATAAACGTAGTCCGCGGCGGGCGCTTGAAGCCGCTCAACCACTTCAGTATCTCCGCCGCGTCCGCGTGCGCAGAGAGTCCGCCAACGCTTTCGACGCGGGCGCGCACGCTTACCATCTCGCCGTGAATCTTTATCTCTTTCTCGCCTTCTTGAATCCTGCGGCCACGCGTACCGGCGGCCTGGTAGCCGACCAGGATCACGCTGCTCGCGGGGTCGGGCAAGTACCGCGCCAGGTGATGAAGCACGCGCCCGCCCGTAGCCATCCCGGCCGGCGATATGATTATCGCGGGACCCGGCTCCTGGCCCAGCGCCTTCGAGCCGTTGCGCCCCGAGACGAGTCGAAACTTTCGCGTGGCCAGCGCGTTGCGATTATCGCGGGCAAGCTCCTGCATGTCGAAATCGTGATCTGACTTGTGCCTGACGTACAGCCTTGTCGCCTCGGCCGCCATCGGCGAATCTACGGCGACCGGCAGCACCGGTATGAGCCCTTCGTCTTCGAGCTCGCGCAGGTAGTAGACCAGCAGTTGCGTCCGGCCTATGGCGAACGCGGGGATGATGATCTTGCCGCCGCGCTCGACCGTCTGGTTGATTATCTCCGCGAGCTTTGCTTTCGGGTCTCCCTCGTCGTGCAGACGGTTCCCGTAAGTCGATTCGACAAGCAGGTAGTCGGCTTCTTCGACCTGCGCCGGGTCGTTCAAGATCGGCTCGTCGTAGCGGCCGACATCTCCCGAAAACAAGACCTTGATGCGCGCGGCGTCGCGCTCGGCAATATCTAGCTCGACGAAGCTCGATCCGAGTATGTGGCCCGCGGGGATGAATCGGGCCGACATGAACTTGCTCAAACGGACCGGCTGATCGTAGTCGACCGGGCGGACTTGCTTTAACGCCACTTCGGCGTCCCGCTCCGTGTAAAGCGGGACGGCCGGCCCGTGCTTTGAAAAGCCTTTGCGGTTGGCATACTCGGCGTCTTCTTCCTGGAGCCGGCCCGAGTCCGGCAGCATGATCTTCATCAGATCGGCCGTAGCCTTCGTTGCATAGACAGGCCCCGTAAAACCGTCGCGGACAAGCCTGGGCAGGTACCCCGTGTGATCTATGTGCGCGTGCGTGACTAAACCCCACCCGATCGAGGCGGGGTTCAAGGGGAGCCGCTCCCAGTTGCGCTCTCTCAGCTCTTTCAAGCCTTGAAACAACCCGCAATCGATCATGGCGCGGTTGCCATTTGCCTCAAGCACGAATTTCGCCCCGGTCACCGTGCCCGTAGCGCCGAGAAACTGAAGTTTAGCCATATGTCGGCCACACTAACAGATAGCCCCGCGCGCGGGCAAGCCATTGAAGAATCTCCTTGACATAAGCCTTCTTCGCTTTATACTTAACACTGTTAAGTGAGATAACTCGATTGAATTTCAGGCGATTATGGGACCGAGACAGCGGCGAGAGCGGGAGCGAGAGCAGTTGCGGCAAGAGATACTCGATGCCGCGCGCGAGCTGTTCGTAAAAGAGGGCTACGAGAACGTCTCCATGCGCCGGATAGCCGAAAAGATAGAGTATTCGCCCACGACCATCTACCTCTACTTTGAAGACAAAGCCGACCTGCTGTTTCAGATATGCGAAGAGACCTTCGCCAAGCTGACGGACGAGATGGAGGCGATCACAAAGGAGTGCGAAGACCCCGTCGAGGCATTGAAGAGGGGCTGCCGCGCTTACGTGAATTTCGGGCTGCGTTACCCCAATCATTACCGCGTCGCTTTTATCAATCATCCGGGGCGGCTCGAAGGGCAACCCTACCTGCGCGAAGGCTCGCAAGGCATGAGGGCCTATAACCACCTGCGCAAGGGCGTCGAAGCGTGCGTAAAAGAGGGCCGCTTCCGCCACACGGACGTTGAGGCTATAACCCAGGCCGTCTGGGCTTCGGGCCACGGAATCACATCTCTTTTGATTACCAAGCCGGATTTCCCCTGGGCCAGCAGAGATATGCTAATTGATTTAATGATAGATATTTCCACTACCGGATTGTCGGCTTAATTTTTTTTGAAACTTCGCTTAACACTGTTAACGTAATAAAGATCGTTAACCTGACAAAGGGCGTAAAGCTGGAGCGGATTATGGCGTCACTGGCGTGTCCGTAGTCTCTATCAACTAAAGTCACGCGGATCGACCAGGCGATGGTCTTCAAATGGTGATTCGGGGGCCAGGGAGACTCTGAGATTTCAAATTTGAAATTTGAGATTTCAGATGGCCCCCTTTTTTCAAGAGAGTGTTGATATGAACCGAGCGATTTGTGAGGGAAGATTATGAGACGACGGATTCTTTACTTCACTTCGTCGCTCGCTATCATAGGGGTAGCGGCTGCCTTCTTTCTTTTCAGCCGGGGCGGCGGCTCGCAAGCCGGTTCTGTAGCCCTGGCTCAAGCTGAGCGACCATCACTAATCGCGGCGCACGAACGCGTGGAGCGTGCTGCCTACGGGGTTGTGCGTCGACGTGTTTATCGAAGTCGGCAGGTAGAGAGGTTTACTCATAATCGAAAGGAGAACGTGTCATGATCGTAAAATCGACTCTTCGTTTCGCAGTCTTCGCAATCCTTTTCGCAATAAGCCTGGCCGCGCTCCCGATCAATGCGCAGCAGGTCGATAAGACGGTCACGATCAATCGTGACGGCAAAGTCGGCGACCAGATGCTGGCCAAAGGAAGCTACACTATCAAATTCGTCGAAGACAAAGACGGCGAGCTCGTTATCCTCAAGGGTAAGAAAGAGGTCGCGAAGGCTTCCTACGAGCTCACGAAACTGAGCGAGCCGGCGCGCGAAAACGCCGTGGCGTACACGCTCGCCTCCGACGGCTCGTACCAGGTCAAGCGGTTCGAGTTCAAAGGCAAGGACACGGCGCTGGCCGTTAAATGAGCATGCCTGAGTTGAAGGATAATCACCGCGGAGACGCAGGGCTCACCGAGAGAGAAATAGGAACTCCTCTGCGCCTCCGCGGTGAATCTTTTCGCAATTTTGGGAACGCGCTTTCCCACAAATGGCCCGCCCGCCCCGCAGGTTCTTATCCTAACCCGATTTATTCATCCAGTTAGCGATCCGCCAAACGCTGGCACGTCGCTTGATCTTAAGGCTCCCGGTTGGTAATCGCCCGACGATGATGTAGACTGATAATTACGCCCCGCGCTCGCGCGACGCGCGAGCATAAGTGAAGGTGGCCGCGAAGCCAACTTATTCAAATTATTGAAACGGCGAATGCTGTGGTGTCGTATGAGCCTGTGTTGTCAAACTCATAAAAGATTTAAGAGCACAGCGAGAGAGTGCATGCGCGGAGGTTTGATTTCAGACCCGAGCCTGAACGATTGAGTGAGAGGATGCAAATGATCTCAGTATTAATCAGATTCCGTAAGACGGGCCGCGCGATCGCCGCGGCCTCTTTAGCAACGTTGATCGGCGCGTCGCTTCCGGTCGCGACCTTCGCGCAAGAAGGGATCGTAGCGGTCAAGCAGCAGCCGTCACAACAGCCGAAGCCGCCCGACACTCCGCCGACGCCCGGGCAGCAGCAACAGAAGAAAGACCCGCCTCGCCCGGACACGCAACGCCGTCGCGAGCAGCAGGAGCAGCAGGGCGAGACGCGCCGGCAGCGGCCTACGGAGCGCGAGAACCGCAACCTCCCCCCGCCGGGGCAGACGCCTGCCGCAACGCCTGAGGCGACCGACCCGCAGCAGACCACGCCGGGCGCGCCCAACCCGATCACTCAGCCGCTTGCGCTCTCTCCCGAGGTCACGCGCCAGCGCGTCGGCGTTAAGGAAGGCGTAGTCGAAACGATGTCGCTGCAAGACGCCATCACGCGCGCGCTCCAAAACAACCTCGACATAGAGGTCTTCCGCCAGGGCGTTCAGGCGGCCCAGTACAACCTGTTTGCGACGCGCGGCGTTTACGACATCACGTCGGGCTCGACGCTCTATTACGAGAGCCGCACCTTCCCCGTCGCCTCGATCTTCGCGGGCGGCGACGCGAGCTCGTCTATAACTCAGAAGGAGTTCAATTACGACTTCACGACCAGCAAGCTGATAGAGCGGTCGGGCGGTTTGTTTCAAGTCGATTTCTTGAACAACCGCCTGAACACTTCCGCGACCTCCTCGACTCTGACGACGCAGTACAACCCGACTCTCACGCTGTCGTTCACGCAGCCGCTGATGCGCAACCTGGGCATAGACCAGAACCGCCGGATCACTCAGTTGGCGAAGCGCTCGCTCGACCTTTCCGACAGCCAGTTCCGCCAGCGCGTGATAGAGATCATCAACCAGGTGCAGCGCGCTTACTGGGACCTCGTCTTTGCGATCCGCAACGAACAGATCGCGCGCGATTCCGTAGAGCTGACTCGCGTGCAGTTGCAGAACAACCAGAAGATGGTCGAAGCCGGGACGCTGCCGCCCATCGATCTGCGCGCGACCGAGGCCGCGCTCGAATCCCGCAAGGGCGACGTAATCACCGCGCTACAGGCGATCACGACCTCCGAGAATACGCTGAAGGGTCTGCTGATCAAAGACGCGAACGACAAGCTGTGGGACGCGCAGATACAGCCGACCGATCAGCCCGCGTCTGACCAGCCTACGGTCAGCCTCGGCGAAGCGTCACAGCTCGCTTTGACCAACCGGCCGGAGCTTGAGCAGATGAGGTTAGAAGCAGAGCAGAAGCAGATCGACATCAAGTTCTTTGAGAACCAGACCAAACCGCAGGTCGACCTGGTCGGCTTTTACTCAAACACGGGCCTTGCCGGCACGCCATCGGAGATCGTTCGCGGTGGCGGTGGGTTCGACACCGTGACGCAGGGGCTCATCACGAACCTCAATCGCGCCCTGGTGAATCTCGACCTGCCGACCTTCAACCCGATCCCGCCGCCCGAGTCCGTGCTCGGCGCGAGCGTCCCTGAAAGATTCAGCGGCGGTTACTTCCGCTCGCTGCGCAACCTGTTCAGCCAGGATTTTCGCACCTATCAGGTGGGCGTCCGCCTGAGCTTCCCGTGGCGCAACCGTACGGCGAAAGGCAACCTCGGCCGGGCGCTTGCCGAAGCGCGGCAGCTCGACGCGCGCCAGCGCCAGCTTGTACAGACGGTCCAGATCGAAGTCCGCAACGCTTTGCAGGCGGTAGAGGCGGCTCGCCAGCGGTTCGAGGCGGCCCGCGCGGGTCGCATAGCCGCCGACGCTCAGTACAAAGGCGAGGTGGAGCGTTACCGCGCAGGTCTTTCGACCAACTTCCTCGTCCTTGAACAGGAGAACGACCTGGCCATCGCGCGTGGCAACGAAGTGCGCGCACTGACCGATTACAACAAGGCGCTGGCCGACCTCCAGCGCGTGACTGGCATGACGCTGGTTAACAATAACGTGCAGGTCACGGCGAGGACCGACGCTATCAAATAGCAGTCGCTTTTCAAATCGTAATTCACAAATAAATAAGGGGGACCTTACGCAAGGTCCCCCTTATTTATTTGTGAATCGAAATCGGTTGATCGCTCGAGCTTCAGCCTACAAGGTCTGTGATCTGCTCGCGGTCATTCACCGACATATCTGTAAAGTCGACGCCGAAGCCTACCTTGAACTGGTGGTAGCTGACGACCCCACTGGTGCAGACCTGGTGCCCATTAGGCAGCCGGAATCTGAGCGTCACGGTAGAGCCGGTAACGGCGGGCACAAAGCTCTCGACAAAGGCCTGGCGGGTCGTCAGGTCCAGAAGCCTGCAATCGCGCCCGTGGCCGTTCGTCTCACAGTGCACGCGCATAAAGCTTTGAGATTGCTTCTGACCGTCCACAGACTTGCACATCCCAACAGCACTCATAGCAGTTCTCCTTATTAACCGTTATTACAGATGCAATGTTTTTTCCCTGGAAAGCTCTATAGCATACACCACCCCCGATCTGATTACAATATAAAACGTTAGGCGTAAACCTACGCTTTGCAATGAGCGTGCCGCCCGCGGGGCCATGCTCGCGGCGCAAAGCTTTCAGGCCGTATTGATTCTTACCATCAGAGCCGCAAACAATACACGGTTGTGGAAAACCGGAAAACATGTAATAAAGAGTCGGGATTAGATTATGGCCTCAAAAGACATTCTACAGCCCGGCAACCCGGCGCTCTGGCAAATTCCCCGACCTGATGGTGTGGGTCGAGTGTGCGGCACGGATTCGGGTCGAATACCCCGACGAGCGGGGCGCCGGCCAGACCATCGAAGCCGAAGGCGATCTGTCAGAATTATTACAGCACGAGATCGATCACCTCGACGGCATACTGGCCGTCGACCGCGCGATCTCGGATAAGGCGTTTGCTACGCGCGCGGAGTGGCAACGCCGCTTCCGCGTGTAGCCCTCTTCCCTTCTCCGGCCGCACTCGTTTTTCTTTCCGGCCCCTGTCATATACTTTACCGCGCCAGGCGACTAATAGACCGGGCGAACAGATTAATGGACAGCCCAGAGTTGCAGGCCGAATTAGAGAGACATCACCAAGCCAGTTATGGCTGGGCGTTGTGTTGTTGCTCGCGCGACAGCCACCTGGCCGAAACCGTGCTTCAGAATGTCTACCTCAAGATCCTTGAAGGCAAAGCAAGGTTCGACGGCAGGTCGTCGTTCAGGACATGGCTCTTTGCAGTCATCCGAAAGACGGCGGCCGACGAGCGCAGGCGCAACCTTCTGGCGAGGCTGCGGCTGGCGAGGCACGAACAGGGCGCGCGGCAAAACGCTCGCGCCGAGCCGCCCGATGAGATGGTCTACCGGACGCAGATACAGGCCCTGTTCCGCCGCGCGCTGGCTGCTTTGCCGAAGCGGCAGCAGGAGGTTCTGGAGCTGGTCTTCTACCACGACCTAAGCCTCGCCGAAGCCGCCAGCGTGATGGGCGTTTCCGTAGGCTCTGCCCGCACACATTACGAGCGGGGGAAGAGACGACTCCGGCAATGGCTCGATGAATCAGAGGTGCTCGATGAATCAAGAACGGGAAGAAGAGAGGATCAAAGAGCTATTCCATGAATTGAAGCGCGAGGACGAGCGACGCGCGCCAGCCTTTGCCCGCGTGATGGGAGCGGCCCGGTCGACAAGCTTTAAGACGCGCCGGCCTCTTCGCGTCTTAACAATCGCCGTCGCCGCGGCCCTGCTCGTCCTGGCTGTTGCCTCTCTGCTCGTCATCAGACAACTCACGACGAAGACCGCCCCGGTCGAAAGAGTCGAGACCGAAGAGCCGCCCGCGCCGTCATCACAGCCCGCCGTCATCGCGGACAATCCCGATAAGAGTAGAGCGCCGGACGAGCGGCGAGCGACGAAGCAATCGCGGCGGCGCGTCGCTCGCCGCGCGCCCGAATCGGCCACGCTGATCTCAGGGTGGCGGTCGCCTACCGATTTCTTGCTCAATACTCCGGGCCAGCAATTATTGAGAACCACTCCTCGACTCGGCGAGTCGATAGTCGATATCGAAGAGTTCTTTCCCGAAGAGAGGAAATGAAGCGGAGGAATTATGAAGCTGACTTTTTACTTGTTATGCGCGTTCGCGCTCCTCTCCGGCACGTCGGCGCTTGCGCAGCAAAAAGATGACCCGATCGGAGAGAGCCTCATCCCGCCCGACCTGGTCTTGCGCCACCAGCAGGAGATAGGGCTCACCGCCGAGCAGAAAGAGTTCATCAAGTCGGAAATCCTGCGAGCGCAGCTAAGGTTCACAGAGCTGCAATTGCAGTTGGCCGACGAAGCGGAGGCTATGATCGCGCTTGTCAAACAGGAACGCGTCGACGAGCAGCAGACGCTCGCCGTGCTCGATAAGATACTCGGCATCGAACGCGAGATAAAACGCGCACAGTTCCTCCTTGTCATACGGATAAAAAACCGCCTGACCCCGGAACAACAGGCCCGGCTTCAAGAGCTAAAGGGCAAGGCGCAGAAGAAATGAAGGCTGGAAGCCCGGTCGCGTTAAGTGATACTCTTTCGCTTCCGCTGTATTTTTTTTGCGGCTCTGCCCTCTATTACCGGGCGGCGGGAGCTTTGCACCTGAGCGCGGCCCTTCACCGTAATTAAGTGTGAGATGAAGCAGCACCCTGGAGGCGTTTATGGCAAGCATCACTTATGATGAAGCCGCTCACCTTCTCCGCCGCATGGGATTTGGCGGCAGCCCGCAAGAGATCGACGCGCTGGTGGCGCGCGGGCGCGAGGGGGCCGTCGACTTCCTGATCAATTATGCTCAGGTCGATAACCGCGATCTGGATAGTCTCATAGCGCGAAGCTTCGACTTCTCTAACCCCAGCGACTTTACGAAGTTCAACCGCGGCGAGCTTGAGCGCTGGTGGTTCACGCGCATGGTGTACACGCGCCGCCCGTTTGAAGAGAAGATGACGCTCTTCTGGCACAACCACTTTGCTACGGCCGCGTCGAAGGTCTTCGAAGCGTTCATGTTCGTCCAGAACCTGAAGCTCCGCGCCAACGCGCTCGAACGCTTCGACACGCTGCTCAAGGTGGTCTCGGAAGACGCCGCCATGCTGATCTGGCTGGACGGCATCACGAACGTGCGAGGCAAGCCTAACGAGAACTTCGCGCGCGAGCTGCAAGAGCTCTTCACCATGGGCATCAACGACGTGGTCACGGGCGAGGCGAACTACACCGAAAACGACGTCAAAGAGATCGCCCGCGCGTTAACCGGGGGGAAGGTACGCATAGCGCGCGGGACGGGGAACCCTTTCGGCTTCGAGTTTTTTGTAAACCCGGATGAGCATGACAATACTGCCAAGACAGTCTACGGCCAGACCGCGAATTATTCTCACGACGACATCATCACCATCATCGCCGCGCGAAAGTCTACCGGCCGTTACCTCGTCAAAAAGCTGTTCGACTTCTTCGTATACCCCATCACCTCAAGCTCGGCAGACCGCCAGACCGTAGAGAAGTTCGCCAGCCTCTACGTCAGCTCCGACCACTCGATCAAG
>DATFGQ010000100.1:0-9033 GCA_035249305.1 Blastocatellia bacterium
TGGCGATCAGAAACTAAGCCCCGTGCGCGGCCAACTGGAAGTGCTGCTGCCGCAACCTGAGATTGACTACTGTTATCTGAGCAGCGGCTACATGTTCCCACGACGGGATGGAATAATCCTGGGCGGCACGTGGGATCACGACGATTGGTCGCTCACGCCAAAAGCCAAACATACCTCTCGAATCCTCAAAGAACATGCTGAAATAATGAAGGGACTGAAGTAACTATTGCAATTTGCGAATGAGTGAATACTGTAGGGGCGGGGCTTGTCCCCGCCCGGATCGCCGAAGGCGATGATGTAATTGGCCTGCGGCCAATCCGGGCAGCCACAAGGGCTGCCCCTACAGGTTACATTCAACTGCAAACCGCTATAATGCGAAGAGGTTGAGTTATCTATAGGTTCGGATACGGGTGAGGATAAAAGCCTAAATAAGGATCACAAAAGCGTCTTGATGCTTTCCGGCGGGCGGCCCAGAACAGCTTTGTCTCCGCGCACTACGATGGGCCGCTGTATGAGGTCCGGGTTGTCGACCATGATCTGTATCAACTCGTCGTCCGACAGGTCGCGGTCTTTTAGCTTGAGGTCGCGGTAAACCTGCTCGCCTTTGCGCAACAGGTCGCGCGGGCTTATGCCGAGTTTATCGATCAGATCGCGAAGCTCGGCGGCCGAGAGCCGCTCGTCGTAATAGTTGATCCGGTCGAATTCCGCTCCGCTCTCTTTGAGAAGACCCACGGTCTCTCTGCACTTGCTTCAGGTCGGCTTCTGATAAACTTTGATCTTGTCTGTCATACCCCATCCTCGACCCGATTCTAGCACAGGAATTCCGTGCGATGAAGACCCGCGCGGCCCCAACAGAGACGCGTCGTTATGTTATAATTAATGAGAAAGGAATTTGATTTGAAAGTAGTTTACGACAAGGGAATCTACCTCCCCGAGATCGATTTGTGGATGGACGCAAGGCGGCCTAAGGCCCGCTCGGTAGTCTCGCACGCGCACGCGGATCACATACAGAGCCACGCGGAGATAATCGCCACGCCCGCGACTGCCAAGCTCTTCGAGCACCGCGTCGGCCCGGCGCGCGCGACGCTGCTCGGGTATGACGAGCCTCATGACTTCGGCGATTTCCGCCTGACTTTTCATTCGGCGGGCCATTGCCTGGGCTCCGCCCAGACCCTGATAGAATTCAATGGCGAGCGACTGCTGTACACGGGCGATTTCAAGCTGCGGTGCGGGCTGTCGTGCGAGCCGCCCGAAGTGGTCCGGTGCGACACGCTGATCACCGAATGCACGTTCGGCCACCCGATGTTCCAGTTCCCCGACGACGAGCAGGTTCACAAGGCTTTATACGAAGAGATAGACCGCGCCTTCGTGATGGGACTACAGCCGATGGTGCTGGCCTACTCGCTTGGCAAGAGCCAGGAGGCGCTCAAGGTGCTGCTCAAGGGGGGCTACTCGGTCGCGCTGCATGATTCGATAATGCAGATCGTAAATATCTATAAAGAGATGGGCGTAGAGTTTGAAGGCGATTACCGCCCGCTCGACCTTTCCGACATGGATGGGATGGTCGCGATGATGCCGCCGGGGGCGATGCGCGGCTACGCCGTTCAATCGATTCGAAACGCTTACACGATCTACCTGAGCGGCTGGGGCATGGACCCGCGCTCGCGTTACCGTTACCGCACGAACGCGGTCCTGCCGCTTTCGGACCACGCCGGCTTCGACGACCTGAACCGCTACGTGATTGAATCGGGCGCGAAGAAAGTGTACACATTATACGGCGATCATTTTTTCGCTTCGCACCTTCGCCAGCTAGGCGTCGACGCGGAGCACCTGCATGAATACAGCGAGAATGCTCCGGCCGCCGCCCGTCGGCGGAAGACGAAACGCCGGGCCGACAGCGAGACGCTCAGCCTTTTGGAGTTGATCGAAAATAGCTCTTCTGTAAAGTAAAGGGGACCGCATTGGCGACAGTCGAGGTCATCGGGTCCGAGTTCGAGCTTATCCACAACAACCTGATGGAGGTTCTCAACGTCATCCCGGAAGAGAAGCTCTACTGGAAGCCCTTCGAAAGCCAGAGCTTCATCCGCGTCTACTCCTGCGGCGAGCTGATAAGTCACATCGGCGGGTTGATCGAGTATTCATTCAACGGGATCACCAGCAACTTCTGGGAGGAGCCTTTCGAGTGGATCACGCGCGAGGTCTTGCCCACGCGGGCGCACGTCGCGGCGTACCTCGAAGAGGCTTCGCGGGGCCGCAGGGTCGCGTTCGACACGCTGACGGACGCGGACCTGCCCAAGCGCGTCTATTACCCCGACGCGACCTCGACGACCGTGGGCGAGATACTCCTGAGCACGCTCACGCATGCCTCGCATCACCGCGGCCAGGTCTACGCTTACGTTCATCTTCTTTCTGACGCGCGATTGCCCGCGACGGGCGCGCGCGGGTTTAGAGAACGGCCGCGCGCCGGCGCTTAGGTTTGAGCTATGCGAACAAAGAAAGAGCGCGTGCATGACGAGGTCGCGCGTCTGCGGGAGATGATACGCTACCACGACGAGCGGTATTACACGCACGCCGACCCCGAGATAAGCGATTACGAGTACGACCAACTGCTCGCCCGGCTCCGCGAGCTCGAAGAGGCCAACCCCGATCTCGTCACCGCCGATTCGCCGACTCAGCGCGTCGCGGGCCGCCCGGCCGAAGGCTTCGCGGAATACGTTCACCGCCGGCCGATGCTCTCGCTCGATAACACCTACTCGATCGACGACCTTCGCGAATGGGACAAGCGGGTGCTGCGCGGCGTCGGGCGCGAGCGCGTCGAGTACGTCGCCGAGCTGAAGATCGACGGGCTCAGCATCTCGGCGATCTACGAACAGGGTTTGCTCGCGCGAGGGGTGACGCGAGGCGACGGTTTCATAGGCGAAGACGTTACCCAGAACGTCCGCACGATCCGCTCGCTGCCTCTCAGGATTCGCGCCGAAGCTTTCGAAAACAGAGCCGCGCAGAAGACTGCAAGCAAGTCTCAAAAGAAGCGCGCGGCTTCGCGCCAGGCTACACTCTTCACAGACGCAGGCGGCGACGCGGCTGCTCAGGGCTCTTTTCCGATCAGCGGTGAGATCGAAGTGCGCGGAGAGGTCTACCTGCCCAACGAAGAGTTTCGCCGGATAAACGCGGAGAGGTCCGAACAAGGGCTCGCGCTTTTCGCCAACCCGCGCAACGCGGCGGCCGGCACCATGAAATCGCTCGACTCGCGAGTCGCCGCCTCGCGCAAGCTCGATATATTCTGTTACGACCTTTTGATCGACGGGAGAAAGCCATTCGCTTCACACTGGGAAGCCCTGGAATGGCTTGCCAGAGCCGGTTTCAGGGTGAACAGCTTGCGCCGTTTGTGCCAGTCGATCGACGAAGTCATCCAGTCTTGTGAAGAGTGGGGCCGCCTGCGCGACGAGCTCGGCTACGAGATCGATGGCGTCGTTGTGAAAGTCAACGGCACGGCGCTTCAAGACGAGCTCGGCTCTACGTCGAAAGCGCCGCGCTGGGCCGTGGCCTACAAATACCCCGCGCGGCAGGCGACGACCAGGCTCAACGCGATCACGGTCCAGGTGGGCCGCGTAGGCACGCTGACGCCCGTGGCGGAGCTGGAGCCTGTGTTGCTCGCGGGCACAACCGTTTCGCGCGCGTCGCTTCACAACGAAGACCAGATCAAGCGCCTCGGCGTGATGATCGGCGATTACGTGCTGATAGAGAAGAGCGGTGAGATCATTCCTCAGGTCATAAAGGTGATCGAATCGAAGCGGGCGGGCAGAAGCAAGGAGCTGCGCAAGTTCGTCATGCCGCGCGAGTGCCCCGCCTGCGGCGAGGAGGTGACGCGGCTCCCGGGCGAAGTCGCGTGGCGCTGTGTGAATTCCGCATGCCCCGCGAAGATCAAGGCCGGGCTGAAACAGTTCGCATCGCGGCGCGCGATGCGAATCGAAGGTTTGGGCGAAGCGTTGATCGACCAGTTGATCACAGAGCGCGAGCAGAAAGATGAGAAAGGCGAGACGCTTTTCGATAAGCGCGGCGAAGCGCTGAAGCTCCCTCCGCTCGTGAGAGACTTCGCCGACCTTTATCACTTGAGAGAGCACCGAGACGAAGTCGTCGCGCTTGAGCGGATGGGCGAAAAGTCCGCCGACAACCTGCTCAGACAGATCGACGAGAGCCGCAACAACGATCTCTACCGCCTGGTCTACGGGCTCGGCATACGACACGTCGGCGAGCGCACGGCGCAGATACTGGCCGACGCGTTCGACTCGATCGACGAGTTGATGGACGCGAGCCAGGAGCGGCTCGCGGGGATATTCGAGATAGGTCCCATCGTCGCCGCGTCGATCGCCGAGTGGTTCGGCGAAGAGAGGAACCGCGAGCTCATCTCGCGACTCAAAGATGCGGGCGTCAACACCGCGAGGATAAGGGCGGGCGGCGGCGGCGGGCAGAAGGTCGCGCGCGATCTCGAAGGCAAACAGTTCGTGTTGACGGGCAGGCTGGCGCGCTTCTCGCGCGACGAGGCGAAACAGTTGATCGAGCAGCGCGGCGGCCGGGTGACCGGCTCGGTAACGAAGAAGACGGATTATCTCGTCGTAGGCGAAGAGCCGGGGTCGAAGCTCGACCGAGCGCGCGAGCTCGGCGTCGAGGTGCTGGACGAAGCGGCGGTCGTGAGCCTGCTCGGTTTGTGATCGATTGATAAGAGGTTTGATTATGAGGACACACGAGCAAAAGATGAAAGAGCTGAATGATAACAGACGGCTCTTCGAGCGGATCGTCGCGCAGTATCCTGAGCCCGCCATCTCGCACAGGCCGGGCGAGCATAACTGGTCGATCAAAGAGATCCTCGGCCATCTCGCCGATATTCAAGAGCTGGTCCTGGTCCGCGTCAGCAAGATGCTCGCGGAAGAGAACCCGCCGATAGAGCTTTACGACGAAGAGCAGGAGAATCGCGAGCGCGACCACCGCAACGACGACATGGGAGTTGCGAAATCAAATTTCGTAAGCACTCGTGAGAGGCTGATCGACGCCCTCAAGGGCGGAGGGGATTCCGCCTGGGCTCGCACGGGCCGCCATCCGATGAACCCGGATTTCAACGTAGAATTTGTCGTCAACGATATGCTCGATCACGAGCATCTCCACTTCGAGCAGGTCCGCTTAATAACGACGCGCATGTGACGCAGTGGACGCCTTACGCGATGACAGAAGAGTATGAAGTCGAGCTGTTAAACGTATCCAAGAGATTCGCCGACACGGTCGCCGTCGATTCGGTCATGTTGCGCGTAACGGGCGGCGAGTTCCTCACGCTGCTAGGCCCATCGGGGTGCGGCAAGACTACTCTGCTGAGAATGATTGCGGGCTTTGAGGTCCCCGACGAAGGTCGCGTCACGCTCGGCGGAAGAGACGTGACCGGAGTGCCGCCTTTCAAGCGCGACGTGACGACGGTCTTTCAACACTACGCGCTTTTCCCCCACATGAATGTCTTTGAGAACGTCGCCTTCGGGCTGAAGCAGAAGCGCGTCGAGCGCGAGAGCATGAAAGCCCGCGTGGCCGAAGCGCTCGGGATGGTGAAGATGGGCGGGCTCGAAAAGCGGCTGCCGTCGGAGCTTTCGGGCGGGCAACAGCAGAGGGTCGCCCTGGCCCGCGCGCTCGTACTCCACCCGAGGGTCTTGCTGCTCGACGAGCCGTTGGCCGCTTTGGATCAGAAGCTCAGGAAGCAGATGCAGGTCGAGCTGAAGGGATTACAGCAGCGCGTAGGCATCAGCTTTATCTACGTCACACACGACCAGGAAGAGGCGCTGACGATGAGCGACCGCATAGTGGTGATGAACGCCGGCCGCATAGAGCAGACGGGCCGCGCCGACGAGATTTATGAGCGGCCTCAGACGGAGTTCGTCGCGGGCTTCATAGGTGTCTCTAACATCATTAATGGAACTGTCGAGGGGAGTCGACAGGAGTATTCGATCATCAAGCTCGGCGGCGGAACGGTCGAAGCTCTTGGAAATGATCTGAGAGTCGGCGACGCGGTCCGCCTGATGGTGCGCCCCGAAAAGATAGCGATCTCTTTCGACGGCTCGGACGGCGCGCTCGCCGCCACTATCGAATCGGCGGTCTATCTCGGCGACAGCACGCACTGGAGGGTCAAGCTCGGCGACGGGCAGACGATGACTGTGCTGGAGCAGAATCGCGCGGCCTCGCGCCCCGTCCAGGATCGTGTTGGGAGCGAGGTCCGCGTGAGCTGGCGCCCCGACAGCGCGGTTATACTGAAAAGATGACTTCGAGAGTCCGACAAAAGCTGGCGGATAGCCGTATCGCGGGGCTCCTGTTCAGCCCCGCGCTGCTGTGGCTGCTCGTCTTCTTTGTCGCGCCGCTGGTGATCGCGCTCGTCGTCAGCCTCGCCCGTCGCGGCCCATACGGCGCGACTGTATACGATATTACAGTCGATAATTACTTGCGCGCGATAGACAGCCTCTACCTGCCCGCCTACTGGCGCAGCCTCTGGGTAGCGACCGCGACGACGGTCATCACGGCGGTCGTGAGCTTTCCAGCCGCATACTACATCGCGCTCAGAGCGCCCGCGCGCTGGCGCAGGATTCTGCTCGTCCTCACGGTCATCCCCTTCTGGACGAGCTTTCTGGTCCGCACCTACGCATGGATATTGCTGCTGCGGAGCGAAGGGTTAATCAATTCTGTTCTCCAGGGCGCGGGCATAATCAAAGAGCCGCTCGGCCTGCTCTATTCCGACTTCGCCGTGCTGGTCGGGCAGGTCTACGGCGAGCTGCCGTTTATGATCTTGCCGCTTTACGTCGCGCTCGAACGATTAGACAAACGGCTGCTTGAGGCGGCGCAGGACCTCGGCGCAAACCGTTTCTGGACGTTCGTGCGCGTGACGCTGCCGCTGGCGCGGCCGGGGCTGATCGCCGGCGTAGTGCTTGTCTTCATTCCGTCGCTCGGCGCGTTCATAACCCCTGATCTGTTGGGCGGGGCGAAATCGATCATGATCGGCAATCTTATTCAGAGCCAGTTCACGCTGTTAAATCAGCCGTTCGGCTCCGCGTTATCTTTGATACTGACAGCATCGGTTTTGATACTTCTCGCCGTAGCGATGCGCGCGGGGCTTAAGACCAGTGAGCTTGCTTGAATTGCCGCGGCGCAGATGTTAATGGTATTTAGCTCGACATCAAAACTATGAACATACTTGGAATATCCGGGCAGGAGAGTGATGCGGCGGCGGCGCTGGTCCGTGACGGCCGCGTGGTGGCCGCCATCGAAGAAGAGAAGCTCGCGCGCATACGCCACATCGGGATGAATTACGCGGGAGGGCTCCCGGCCCGCGCGATTAACTTTTGCCTGGAGCGCGCGGGCATAAGATTCGAGCAGGTCGATTACGTCGCCTATTACCTTGAGCCGTACAAGCTCTTTCACCGCGAAGTCGCCTTCAACTCTTCGCACGCCACGGACCTGCCCGCCGAATCCGCGCTCGAAGCATTTCCAAATTATTTCGTCGAGAGCCTCAACAACCTGAGGGAGCGAATAAAGACGCGCCGCCTGGTCGAATCGATGCTCGGCGGCAAGGGCGGCTTTGTCGAAGTCAACCACCAGCTTGCGCACGGGGCCAGCGCTTTTTATTGCTCGGGCTTCGACACGGCGGCCGTCATCGCGGCCGGTTATCGCGGCGATATGGCTTCGACCGCGCTGATGACCGGCAACGACGAAAGCCTGACCCTTTCATGCGAAACTCAGTTTCCGAACTCCGTCGGGCTAGTCTACAGCGCAGTGACCGCGGCCCTCGGTTTTAACTTTTCAGGCGACTGGCACAAGACCATGTGGCTCGCGCCCTCTGGCAAGCCTCAATACCTCGATCTGTTCGGCGATCTGCTGAGCGTGGATTCGAACGGATTGCCGAAGGTGAATCTCGAATACTTCGACCTGCCGTTCAAAGGCACGCCCGCGCTCGGCGCTCGGTTTTACGAGCGGGCTGGCTTGAGGCCGAGGGCCAAGGACGAGCCGCTGACTGAAAGGCACCGCAACGTCGCGGCGAGCTTGCAGAAGGCGATCGAGGACGTGATGTGCGAAGTCGCGACGAGCCAACGCGAGCGGACGGGCGAAAAGAGCCTCTGCCTTGCCGGCGGCGTAGCGCTCAACAGCATGGTGAACTCTGCGATCGAGCGACGGGCCGGTTACGAGCGGATCTTTGTGCAGCCCGCGGCCGGGAACGCCGGGTGCTCCGTGGGCGCGGCGCTCTACGTCTGGCACGATACGCTCGGCAACCGCGAGCGCGTTTACAAGATGGATCACGCGTTTTTAGGCCCGCGGTTCGACGACCAGGAGATCAAGAGCGTGCTCGACAACTGCAAGATCGGTTACCATTACTTTCTCACCGATGACAAGCTCGTGACGGAGGTCGCACGACTGCTCGCCGAGTCGAAGATCGTAGGCTGGTTCCGCGGCTCGATGGAGTTCGGCCCGCGCACGCTCGGCGCGCGAAGCATACTGGCCTCGCCCACCGTGGAGTACATGCGCGACAACTTGAACGCGTACATAAAGCACCGCGAGGATTTCCGCCCGTTCTCGGCCGCCGTGCCCGAAGAGAGGGCCGCGGAGTTCTTCGAGCCGAGCGCGTTGACGGACTTTTTGCAGGGGGTGAGCCGCGTCAGAGAAGGGAAGCGCGACCTGATCCCCGCCGCGGTATTCGGTGAAGACCTCGTGCGCGTGCAGAGCGTCAACCGCTCGACGAACCCCGCGCTGTGGAAGCTGCTCACGAAATTCGGCGAGGCGACGGGCGTGCCCGTGCTGCTCAACACCTCGTTCAACCTTTTCGGCGAGCCGGTCGTTTCGACGCCGCGCGAGGCCGTTCGCGGGTTCTATTGCTCGGGGATTGATTGCCTCGCTTTAGAGAATTTTCTGATAAAGAAATAGGAGAACGATGGATAAGCGTCTTTACCTGGTGACTGGCGGGGCGGGCTTCATAGGCAGCCACATCGCTGAGCGCCTGCTTGGCGACGGTCACGACGT
>DATFGQ010000101.1:0-52463 GCA_035249305.1 Blastocatellia bacterium
GAAGCAGTAGATATCAGTCATTTGGTCTATAATGGAAGGCAAATGGGTCGTCCTCCGAATGTAGAGATGAGTTTCGCAACTTCATTCTATACATCTTCGGAGCTATGGCGACCCAGCCTTTCAACTCAATACTCAGGTTAACCAATAGTAGACGTCATAAAAGATGCGATATATCACCCCTTTCTTGGGGTGGAATATCACGCCTCTCATGACGTATAATCCTGCTCACCCCGGACATCCTACTCCAAACCATATCCCCAGGCCAGATCTACTAAGATGCCTAAGCTCTTGGACCAAGTCCGCAACCTCATCCGCCTAAAGCACTATAGCATCCGCACCGAGCAGGCTTACATCCACTGGATAAAACAGTTCATCCTCTTTCACAATAAGCGCCACCCCTCCGACATGGCCGGGCCTGAGCTTACCGCCTTCTTATCCCACCTGGCCGTAGACAAGAACGTCTCCGCCTCTACACAGACTCAGGCCCTCAGCGCCTTACTGTTCCTATACAGAGACGTACTCGGTCGCCCGCTTGAGCAACTCGATCACATTCACAGGGCCAAGAGCTCAGAGAGGCTGCCTGTGGTCTTCACCAAGAATGAGGCTCAGGCTGTGCTCGCCCAGCTTGATGGCTCACTCTGGCTGATGGCTAGCCTCCTCTACGGCTCGGGCCTCAGGCTTATGGAATGCTTGAGGCTGAGGGTCAAAGACTTGGACTTTAACTACAACCAGATCACAGTCCGCGATGGCAAGGGAGGTAAGGACCGCGTAACTGTCTTGCCTTCTTCGCTAAAGGCCCCCTTGCAGAGACATCTGGCCAGGGTCAAGGCCCTTCACGACAGGGACCTGGAGGAAGGATTCGGGCGCGTCCATCTGCCGAACGCATTAGCGCGCAAGTACCGGCAGGCAGACCGTGAGTGGTGCTGGCAGTACGTCTTCCCCTCCGCGAAGCGGTCAGTCGATCCTCGCACGGGGGTTGTCCGCAGGCATCATTTGAACGAGAAGTCGCTGCAAAGGGCTGTAGGGGAGGCTGTACGCAAGGCCGGGATCGCGAAGCCCGCCAGTTGTCACACGTTCCGACACAGCTTCGCCACCCATTTGCTGGAAGACGGCTATGACATACGGACTGTACAGGAGCTGCTTGGGCATAGCGACGTGCGGACAACGATGATCTACACGCATGTGATGAATAGGGGCGCGCGGGCCGTGAAAAGCCCCGTGGACAGGCGTTGAATCATTCGAGCGCCTGGCGCGCGCGCCGTCCGATCACTCCGCCAACTGTTTATTGCCGATGAAGGCGCGGCAGAGCTTTACGAAAGAGGCGAGCGCCGGCGATAGGTAATCGCTTTTGAGGTAAGCAACGCCGAACTCCCACCTCAGGTTCAGCCCGCTGACGGCGACCGCCCGCAGCCGGCCGCGCGCCACGTCCGTGCGAACGGCCCCCTGCGGCAGTATCGTTACGCCGAAGCCAAGCTCGACCATCTTCATTATCGCCTCCGTCCGCTGAAGCTCCATGACGATCTGGGGCTTTAGGCCGCTCTTCTCGAAAAACAGATCTATCAGCCGGCGCGTGTTCCCGCCCTTCTCGCCGAGTATGAGCGGCTCGGCCGTAAGCTCTTCAGCCGTGATCGAGCGCGAGCGCGCGAAGCGGTGCTCGGGGTTTAAGACTGCGGCCAGGCGGTCGCTCCTGAGCGTCTCGGTCGTCACGTCGGAGGCTTCGACCGGCAGCGACACGAGCCCCGCGTCTATCTCGTCAGTGAGTATCTGCTCTATGATCCACTCGCTCGTGCCGCCGACTACCGACAGGTCGACGAGCGGGTGCTTCCGCTTTATCTCGCTCAGGATTTCCGGCAGCGGGCGGACGGTGATGGCCGTCGAGGCCACGCCGACGCGAAACCGACCGCGCCCCTGCCCGCCCATCAGCGTCAGGCTCGCCTTCGCCTCGTCGTGCGCGCGCAGTATCGTCTCCGAGTGCGCCAGCAGCGCGCGCCCCGCTTCGGTCAGGTGAAGTTTCTTGTTCACGCGCAGGAACAGGGGCGTGCCTAGCTCCTCTTCGAGCTGGCGTATGTGGACGCTGACGGCGGCCTGAGTCAGGTGGACTCGCTGGGCCGCGCTCGTAAATGAGCCAGCGTCGGCCACGGCTTTGAAGGTCCTCAGTAGTCTAAGCTCCATTATAAATCGTTATCGAAACCATAAAAACTATTCGTTGTACAATGCTTCGAATTGAAGTTATAACATTTATCAAGGCTCCTATATAAGGTTGGAGTATGAGCGCGAAGAATTACAACTGGCCGGCCTCACCGAGCAAGAATCAGGCTCGTAATAATGGAAGTATGTCATGTCAGAATCATTAATAGAAAGCTCGCCCGTGGAGCGAGCAAGGAAAGCACCTCACTCAAGCGCCATTTCCAGGCTGCCCTACAAGGCGGAGCCGCCCATCCAAGAGCGCTACTTTTTGGGCATAGACGGCGGCGGGACGAAGACTCACGCTATAATCGCCGACGCCTTCTGCCGCGTGATCGGCGAGGGCACAAGCGGCGCGTCGAACCCATTGCGCGCGGGGCTAAACGAAGCGATCTCGCATGTCGAATCGGCGGTGCGCGAGGCGTGCGGCCTCGCGGGCATAAGGCTCGACCAGATCACCGCCGCCTGCGCGGCGATAGCGGGGGTCAATCACCCTATTCATTTTCACACGGTTAAAGACGCTCTCGATCACAGCCTCGGACTAGGCGACGAGCTTCACCTGGTCACCGACGCCCGCGCGGCGCTCGAAGGCGCGCTCGACGGCCGCCCCGGCGTCGTCATAATCGCGGGCACAGGCTCGATAGCCATGGGCGTGAACGCCGAAGGCCGCCAGGCCCGGTCGGGCGGTTGGGGGCCTACGTTCGGCGACGAAGGCTCGGGCTATGACATAGCCTGCCGCGCATTGCGCGCCATAGTCTCGTCGTTCGACGGGCGCGAGCGGCAGACGGTCTTGACCGACCGCGTGTGCCGCCGGCTCGGCATTGCCTCGGCCACGGACCTGCCGGGCGTCATCTACAACTCGGATTCCGAGACGGTCGAGATCGCGTCGCTGGCGGAGGTCGTCGCCGAGGCCGCGCGCGAAGGCGACGAGGTGGCTTCCGACATTCTCAGGGACGCGGGCCGCGAGCTGGCCGTGCTGGCCGTCTCCGTGATCGAGCGCCTGGGCATGAGCGCCGACGAGTTTCGCGTCGCCTGCGTCGGAAGCGTTTTCAAAAGTGGAGAGGTTCTCTTGTCGTCGTTTCGCGACCGAGTCCGCGCCGTCGCCCCTGGAGCCGTGATCGGGCCGCCGCTTTTTCCGCCCACCATCGGCGCAGTGAAGCTAGCCCAGGAGAGATGTCGTATGACGGATGACGGATGTTAGTATTATCTTTTCGGAAGTGCAGTTCGCCTGTGTCCGACTTGTAATATCGAACATCTGATATGCAACTTCGCGCTCTCGATCTTATTATCATAGTCGCTTACCTGGCCGGCGTTCTCCTAGTCGGGTGGTTCTTCAGCCGCAGACAGAAAAATATCCGCGACTACTTCCTCTCAGACAGAGACGTGCCCTGGTGGGCCATAGCCGCCTCGATAGTCGCCACCGAAACTTCCGTGGTCACGTTCATAAGCGTGCCGGCCTTCGCCTACGCTTCGGCCGGGGGCGTGGGCGGCAACTTCACATTCCTACAGCTCGTCACCGGCTACATGATAGGCCGCATAATAATAGTGCTGCTCTTCATCCCTTCTTACTTCCGCGGCGAGCTGTTCACGGTCTACCAGATACTCGACCGCAGGTTCGGCGGCAGGGTCAAGCGCGTGGCCGCCTCGCTCTTCATAGTGACGCGCTCTTTTGCGGACGGCGTTCGCATCTACGCGACGGCGTTGCCGCTCGCGCTGTTGACGGGGTGGGCCGACTGGAAATCGATACTGCTGATCGGCGCGGTGATGATCGTCTTCACATACCTGGGCGGCATCATGGCCGTCATCTGGATAGAGGTCATACAGCTTGCCATCTACAACCTGGGCGCGATAGTCGCGGCCGTCATACTGCTCAACCTGATACAGGGCGGGTGGGGCGAGGTCGTGGCCGTCGGGAGCGAGTTCAACAAGTTTCAGGTGCTGGATTTCACAACAGACATAGCGCGCAGCTACACCTTCTGGGCGGGCGTGATCGGCGGGGCTTTCCTGACCACGGCGACGCACGGGACCGACCAGTACATGGTGCAGCGCTACCTGTGCGGCAAGAACGCGCGGCAGGCGGCCGCGGCGCTGCTTGCCAGCGGAGCGGTCGTCTTCGCCCAGTTCGTGATGTTCCTGCTGATCGGGGTGATGCTCTTTGTCTTTTACCGCCAGCACTCGGTCCTGCCGGAAGGGATAACGCCGGACCGGGTCTTCTCCTATTTCATAATCAACGAGCTTCCCGCCGGGGTCGTCGGGCTAGTGATAGCGGCGATGCTCGCGGCGGCGATGTCGTCTTCGCTCAACGCGCTCGCGTCGACTACGCTGACCGATTTTTACCAGCCGCTCGTCGCGCGCGACAGGTCCGAGGCTCATTACATGAAAGTGTCGCGAATGCTCACGGCCTTCTGGGGCGGGGTCCAGATAGTCGCGGCGCTTTACATGATCGGCAAAGAGAAGCGCATAGTCGATATGGTGCTCGAAATAGCCTCGTTCACAAACGGGCCGATCCTGGGACTCTTCTTCTTAGGCACTCTGACGCGAAGGGTCAGGCAGAAGGGCGCGCTCGTCGGCGTAGTCTGCGGCATAGCGGTCATCACCTTGATCGCGGGCACGAACCTGATTAAAGACTACTCGCGCGAGCCGCGCATAGTCTCGTGGCAGTGGTACGTATTGATAGGCTCTATGGTAACGTTTGTAGTCGGCTACGCGGTGAGCCTCGCGATTGAGCGCGCGCCCGCGGCCGCCTCCGAAATTTCAAATGAGACAGTTTAATCGAAAATCCATACCAACCTGCGCAAGGGTGAACCCTGTAGGGGCAGGGCTTGTCCCTGCCCGGATCGTGCGCAGCACGATGACCGTCCGGCGCTTGCGCGCCGCCGGGCAGCCACGAGGGCTGCCCCTACAGGGCTATGCAAACCGCTATAAATCGGCGGCCATCTTAATAGTTCTACTGCTCGCCTCGACTCTTTGCGCGCAGACCGCGGCGCGTGCGCCGGGGCGGCTCGCTATCGCCGCGCCTGAATCTGTAGGCATGTCCGCTGGCCGCCTAGCGCAGATCGACGCGGCGGTCCTCAAATCGATCGAAGCCCAGCAGACGCCGGGCGCGGTAGTGGTTGTCGGGCGCAAAGGCCGCATCGTTTACCGCAAGGCTTTCGGCGATCGGGCCATTCAGCCCGCGCGCGAGGCGATGACGCCGGACACAATCTTTGACCTCGCCTCGCTGACTAAAATATTGGCGACCGCCACGTCGATACTGATTCTAGTCGAGCGCGGGCAGTTGAGCCTCGCCGACCCTGTCGTGCTCTACATACCCGAGTTCGGCCGGTTCGGCAAAGAGCGCGTGACCGTCGAGCAGTTGCTCACGCACCGCGCGGGCTTCGTCCCCGATAACGAGATCGCGGATTACGTCGGCAGCAGTGTGAAGCCGCTCGAACAGATTTACGACCTGCGGCCCGCTTACGACCCTGGCACCCGGTTCGTCTACTCGGACGTGGGTTACATAGTCGCGGCCGAGATCGTCCGCCGCGTGTCGGGAAAACCGTTAGACAGGTTTGCTAAAGAGAATATCTTTGAGCCGCTCGGAATGCGCGAGACAACTTTTCTGCCCGCCGCTTCGTCGCGAATTGCGCCGACAGAGGTGCGCGAAGGGCGGTGGATGCGCGGCGAAGTTCACGACCCGCGCGCATACGAGCTGGGCGGAGTCGCGGGCCACGCGGGGCTCTTCTCTACGGCCGATGACGTGGCCGTCTATTGCCAGATGATCCTCAACAAAGGCGAGTACGCGGGCGCGCGCATACTCGCTCCCTACACGGTCGAGCGCATGGTGAGCGCGCATTCGCTCCCCACCTCGCAGATGCGCGGCATAGGCTGGGACGTGAACACAAGCTTCTCGTCTAATCGCGGCGACCTCTTCCCCGTGGGCACGTTCGGCCATACCGGCTTTACGGGCACGAGCGTATGGATAGACCCGCAGAGCGAGACCTTCGTCGTGGCGATGACTAATCGGGTTCACCCCACGGGGCGTGGCGACATAACAAGGCTGCGCTCTTTCATCGCCTCGATCGTCGCGGGCTCGATCACCGCGCCGCCTTACGCGCCAGTCTTCGATTATCTCGCCGCGCCCCCCGCCTTCATAGAATCGCCGCGCGCCGCCGTCACGCGCAACGCGCCCACGGGGACGCTCCATCCGGTGATGAACGGCGTAGACGTGCTGGCGCGCGACAACTTCAAACAGCTCGAAGGGCGTCGCGTCGCGCTGATCACAAACCACACGGGGCGCGACCGCGCGGGCCGCTCGACGATAGACGTGCTGGCCGGGGCTAAGAATTTCAAGCTCGTCTCGCTCATCGCGCCCGAGCACGGGCTGAGGGGGACCGAAGACGAGTTGATAAACGAGACGGGCCGCGACGAAAAGACGGGGCTCACGGTTCACAGCATCTACGCTAAGAACATACGCCGGCCCACGGCGGAGATGCTCGACGGCGTAGACACCCTCGTCTTTGACATTCAAGACGTGGGAACGCGCTTTTACACCTACATCACGACCTGCGTCTGGGCGATGGAAGAGGCTGCGAAGCACCGCGTCAAGTTCGTCGTGCTCGACCGGCCCAACCCTATAAACGGTTACGACATCGAAGGGCCTGTCGCCGAATCGGAGTTCTACTCCAACCCTTCATCCGCTTTCACGGCCGCGCACGCCATACCCGTGCGGTACGGCATGACGATAGGCGAGCTCGCGGCGCTCTATAACGCCGAACGCAAAATCGGCGCGGACCTGACGGTCATCAAGATGGAGGGCTGGCGCAGGGCCGACTACTTCGACGCCACGGCGCTCAACTGGGTGAACCCTTCGCCCAACATGCGCAGCCTCACGCAGGCGCTGCTCTACCCCGGCGTGGGCTTGCTCGAAACTACGAACCTGTCCGTAGGCAGGGGGACCGACACGCCTTTTGAAGTGATAGGCGCACCGTGGGTCGACAACGGGCGGCTCGCGGAATCGTTAAACCGCGCGGGGCTCGCGGGGGCAAGGTTCGTGCCCGTGCGCTTCACCCCGAAGTCGTCGAAGTTCGCCGGCGAAGAGTGCCGCGGCGTCAACATCATCGTCACGGACCGCGGCTCGTTCCGGCCTGTAGCCGTAGGCGTCGAGATCGCGTATCATCTGAACAGACTGCATGGGAACGCATGGAAAGTTGAAGACTATGTTCGCTTGCTCGCCAACCGAGCCGTGCTTGCGGCCATAAAGGAAGGCAGGACGCCTTCGGAGATAGCCGCCGTGTGGCAGCCGGGGCTGGCGGAATTCGCTCGCATCAGGAAGAAGTACCTTCTCTATTGAACCGGGAAGGCAAAAAACATCGGCAGTTTATTTCAGTGGAACTGAGGAGGCACAAAATGAGGAAGACACGAAGGCCGCTCGCTTTAGCCGCGTTGCTGCTCCTTCTTGCCTGTTCGGTGAGCGCGGTGGCGCAGGAGACTACTGCGACGATCACCGGTCAGGTGGTCGACTCGGATGGCGCAGCCGTACCGGACGCCGACATCACGCTCACCAACGTGCGCACGCGCGAAGAGCGCAAGACGAAGTCGGGCGACGACGGCTACTATTCGCTCACGTTCATACCGCCGGGCCTATATGACCTGTCGGTCAGGGCGCAGGGCTTCAAAGAGTTTCAGAATAAAGCTATTGAGCTTTTCGTAAACGACCGCAAGGCGATAAACATTGCGCTCGCGGCGGGCGCGATCGAAGAAGCCGTCACCGTGACGGCGGAGGCGCCCATCGTTCAAACGTCTCCGACCGTGGGCGATGTCGTCGAGGAGCGCAAGATAGTAGAGATCCCGCTCAACAACCGCAACTTTCTGCAACTGGTGACGCTCGTGCCGGGAGTCACGACCGACGACACGGCCGAGTCCGGCATCGGCCTGACGAGCACTACGAACATCGTGATCGGGGGCAACCGCCGCAACTCGACTAACTACCTCGTCGACGGCGTGTCGAACGTCGACGTGGGCTCAAACATCACGCTGTTGTCGACACCGACGGTCGACTCGATACAGGAGTTCAGGGTCATCACCTCTGTCCCGACGGCCGAGTTCGGCCGGGCCTCCGGCGGAGTCGTGAACGTCATCACGAGGGGCGGGGGCCGCGAGTTCCACGGGAGCCTGTACGAGTTTTTGCGCAACGACAAGCTGAACGCCAACAGTTTCCTCAACAACGCCGCGGGCCGTTTCTGCGACGACGGGTCGGCGGCGCCTATCGGCGAAGTCTGCGGCGATCTGCGCGCGCCGCGCCCGACGCTGCGCTACAACAACTTCGGCTACACCTTTAGCGGCCCGGTCTGGATCCCCGGCATCTACCCGCGCGGGGGCGACAAGACTTTCTTCTTCTGGTCGCAGGAGTGGCGGCGCATCATACGCCAGCCGACCGAAAACTTCGTGACGGTTCCCTCGCTGCGCGAGCGCCGGGGCGATTTCTCGCAGAGCACTACTCAGGTGATCGACCCAGTCACGGGGCAGCGGTTCCCCGGAAACATAATCCCCGAAAACCGTATAGACCCGACCGCGCGCGCCCTGCTGAACTTCTTCCCCGAGCCGACGATCGCCGCGGCCACCGCCGGTCTTGATCCTAACCGCATCCTGGCCGTCGCGCCGATCCTCAACAACACGCGGCAGGAGACGATTCGCATAGACCACAACCTCAGCGCTAACCACCGGCTGCTCGGCCGCTACACGCACGACCTGAGCGACACGCGCGAGCAGGGCGGTCTGTTTGTCAACCTATCATTGCCGGGAATGGCCACGACCGACACTAGCGTCCCCGGCCAGGTGCTCGCCATCAGCCTGACCAGCTCGTTCGGCGCGAACGTCGTCAACGAAGTCACGTTCACCATGTCCGGCAACGAGATAACGACGGACCTGATCGGGCGGTGGAACGCTGAGAACGTCAGCATCCCCAACAACGAGCTCTTCCCACAGAACATATCCAACATACCGGCGAACATCGCCATCACCGGGTTCATCTACTCGACGGCGATAGGCGCGACGTTAGGCGCGAATCAGCTTTTCGACATCAAGTACAAGAACGTCAACCCTAAATGGAACCTGACCTGGAACCGCGGGGCGCACACGATGAAGTTCGGGGCCGATATGAGCTGGGAGCGCAAGGACGAGAACGCGGCGAACCTAACGCAGGGGACCTTCTCGTTCACGGGGCTTCAGACGCGGCGGGCGGGCGTGGCGAGCGGCTTAGGGCTCGCGGACTTTCTGCTCGGGCGCGCGAGCGCCTACAGCGAAGCCGAGCGCGACGTGACGAACCACCTGCGGTTCGGCCGAACAGAGTTCTACGCGCAGGACACGTGGAAGGCGAGGCCGAACCTTCAGATAGATTACGGCCTCCGCTATCAGTTATTCCGCCTGCCTACGGACACCGAAGATGTGCTGACGGCTTTCCTGCCGCAGTTATACAACCCCGCATTCGCTCTGCAATGCGCGAACCTGACCTGCACGTCATTCGTTCGGGGATCGGGCGACCCGCAGAACGGGATAATAGTAGGGGCCGTCAATTCTCCGTTCGGGCGGCGCGTGCAGGACCTGGACAAAAATAACTTCGGGCCGCGGCTCGGTTTCGCCTGGAGCCCGGAGGGCAGCGGCTTCATCGGTAGGCTCACGGGCGGGCCGCAGAGGACCGTCATACGAGGCGGCTACGGCATCTACTACGATCAGGTGCTGATAGGCATCCTTGAGCAGAACACGTTCGTCAACCCGCCGTTCAACAACACGGCCTCGCTGACGGGCACGGTCGCCGCGCCGATCACGTATGAGAACCCATCGGCGGGCTCGCCTCCGGGGACGCTCGCGGCGCGCTCTCTGATAACGACGACCGACCCGTTCATCACCCCGATCACACAGCAATGGAACCTGACCATACAGAGGCAGGTGGGCAACGCTGTTGCGTTCGAGATCGGCTACCTGGGCTCGGCCGGCAACCACCAGACGCGGCCCGTCGACATAAACGCGCCGACGCCTGAGGAGATACTCGCGGCCTCGCAGGGCATAGCCGGTTGTGACCCGGCGCTCAACGCCGCGAACAACCCGAACAACTGCATCAACCGCGCGCGGCCGTTCAGGGGCTACACGACCATCACGGACCGCCAGACGACCGCGACGTTCCGCTATCACGCGCTGATAAGCGCGCTGAAGGTACAGCGGACGCGCGGGCTGTCTGCGCAGCTCTCTTACACCTGGTCAAAGAACCTGACCGACGCGTCGAACGACCGTGACGCGATCGACCTGCCTCAGATTCGCACGAACTTCGGCATCGAGCGGGCCGTGGCGCGCTTTGACCGCACACACGTCTTCAAAGCGAGCTACGTCTACGAGGTGCCTTACCCGAAGGGCGGCTTCTTCGCCACTCCCGTCATGGGCCACATCCTGGGGGGCTGGGAAGTCGCGGGGATAACGACGGCGATGACGGGCTTGCCTTTAAACCGCGTCGTGCAGGCGACGGGCCCCGGCCCGCGCGGCACTCGCCCGGATCAGGTCGGCGACCCGTTCGCGAACGTCCCGACCGGAGTCTCGCGCATACCCTACTACATCAACCCGCTGGCGTTTTTGCCGACGGCAGTCGGAGAGATAGGTAATTCGGGCCGCGCCCCGTTCCGCTTCGAGAACGTCTACGAGACGGACCTGAACATAGCTAAGAACTGGCGCTGGGCCGAACGTTACCGAGTGCAGTTGCGCGCGGAATTCTTTAACGTCTTTAACAAGACGACGGTCAACGATATTTTCCAGACCGTCCCGAACCTGCTGCCGACCGACCCGGCTTTCGCGAGCGTCGAAGCATTGCAGAGGAGCGGCAGCAATCCTCAGTTCGGGCAGGTCTTCAGCACGCGCCGCCCGCGCGAGATTCAAATCGGGCTGAAGTTTAATTTCTAGGGCGCGTTTGAAAAGTCCCAGAACGGGACATATTCAATAGCCAGGGGCAACGCCCCTGGAAAAGAGTTGTTATTAATGATGAGCCCTGAAAAGGCGCGATAAGATATATCGCCCTTTCAGGGCTTTGTTTTGTATGCCTGCGTCACCCGGCGCGTTGCGCCGGGCTATTGAATAGCGCCCCTACGGGGCTTTCGGCTATTGAATCGTCGCCCCTGAGGGGCTTATTGAATCTCACCTCTTCGAGGCTTTCCAAAAGCCGCTACGGCCTCTTAGGCTTCGGCCCTGTCACTTTCTCTTCGAGCCTCCGCCGCTCCTGGTCGCTTATGCGTTGCGCCGCATTGAACTCTCTTTGCGCATCCTCGCGCCTCCCGACCATCATATAAGCGCGGCCGAGCAGCGCGCGCGCGTCCGGCCAGTCCGGGTCTAGCTTCACCGCGCGCTCAAGCACGGGGACCGCACGGGCGGCCTCCCCTTTCTTCAGCAGCGCCTGCCCGTAAGCTTCAAGCGCCGGTCTGAAATCTTCCGCCGCGCTCGCGACTATCTCAAGCATCGCGAGCGCCTCGTCGGTCCGGCCCTGGTTCAGGTAGATCTTTCCTAGCTGGTAGCGCGCGAGGACGAAGTCGGGGTTTATCTCAAGCTCGCGCTCGAACTCGCGGGCCGCCTCTTCGTTCTCGCCTTTCTTAGCGAGGCTGTAGCCCAGAGCGTAATGAGCCTCCTTGACGTTCGCGTCTAATTCGACGGCGCGGCGAAACTCAAGTATGGCCCGCTCCGTCTCGCTCGAATTGTCGAGCGCTTCGCCCAGCAGCAGGTGCGCTTTTGCATCTCCCGGCGCGAGGCGGACTAATTCTTCGAGCCGCCGAGCCGCCTTGTCGTAAAGCTTCAGCCGCAAGTAAGCCTGGCCGAGCGCCAGCAGCACCGCCGTGTCGTGGCTGGTGTCACGGTAAATGATCTCAAGATGGCGCGCGGCTTCATCGAATCTTTCCAGCGCGACGAAAGAGAGCGCGATGAGCTTTCTCGCTTGCGCGCTTCCGGGCTCGGACTGAAGCGTGCGGGTCAAAGCTTTTGTCGCCTGATCGTAGCGCCCCATCCGAAAAAGCGTCACGCCGAGGTTGAGCGTAGCGGCCGAAAGGTTCGGGCTCAGCTCAGCCGCGCGCTCGAACGCCGCTATAGCCTCTTCCGCCCTGCCCTGGCGGTTGTAGACGACGCCGAGATTGACTAAGGCTTCGGCCCAGCGCGGCCTGAGCTCAAGCGCTTTTTTGTAGCCTTGCTCGGCCGATTGATAATCGCCGCGAGCTTCGGCCTGCCGCGCCTGCGCCGCAACGCGCGCGGCTTCGTCTTGCACTGAAGCGCAAACAGAGGGAGGTTGACAGTTGAGGACTGCGAATGAAAAGACCAGTGCGCAGAATTGAATCATCTTCAAATGAATTTTGATTCTTCGCTTCACTGTTTCCTTTCTGTGATGATTATCTCGCGGTCGATCTCTTTGACCTCGACAGTCTCGCGAGCGCCGCTTGGCCAGCGAACCTCTAGTTTGTCGACGCGCGTGGCCGCGCCCAACCCGAAATTCAGACGGAGGTCCGATTGCGACAGGTAGCTCGCGCCGCTTATCACGTCCTGCCGCTGTCTGCGGCCCCCGGCCGTCACAAAGACCGACGCGCCTATCGCGTCGCGCGGGCTGCGCGGCCCACCCACGAGCTTCACCCTGAGCCAGTGATTCTTATTCGGCGATTCGTTTCTGAGGACGGTCGGCGCGGAATCGGTGTTGTTTAAAACGACATCGACGCGGCCGTCGTTGTCTATGTCTCCGAACGCGGCCCCGCGCGCCGGAACTACTACGGCAAGGCCGCTCCCCGTGGCGGGCGGCACCAGCTCGAAGCGCGAGCCGTTCGTGTTCTTAAACAAGAGCGGGCGCTGAGCGTAGGTAGTTCCCCAGTCGAACTTGTCTACCTGAGGGTAGACATGGCCGTTGGCGACAAAGACATCCAGCAGCCCGTCGTTGTCATAATCTATGAATCCCGCGCCCCATCCTAAGAACGGGATCGTGGTTTCGCCGTGGCCCGCCTGGAACGTCACGTCCGTGAAGGCCGCCCCGCCGTCGTTGTGGTAGAGCGTGTTCGAGTCGTCGGAAAAGTTCGTCACGTAAAGATCGATCCGCCCGTCGTTGTCGTAGTCGCCGACGCCTAGCCCCATGCAGGCCTGCTCCCTCCCGTTCTCGTTCAGCGCGAACCCCGAAACGTAGCTCACGTCCTCGAACGTCCCGTCGCCTTTGTTCGTGTAAAGGTAGTTGGGCGTAGAGTCGTTAGCGACTAAAAGATCGACCTTGCCGTCGTCGTCGATGTCGCACCACGCGGCCGCAAAGCCGTAGTAGCCGCGGCGGTCGGCCACGCCCGCCTTGTCGCTCACTTCGGTGAAAGATTTCCCGTCGTTGTGAAAAAGGTAATCGCGCGCGCCTTTGAGCCCGCGCGGGCCGCACATCACGGGCTGCCCTCGGAACTGGCAGTAGTTTATGCCGCCCGATTTAGCGTCGGGGTCGGGCATGCTCTTGAGCTCGAAATCGACGTAGCCCGAGACGAAAAGGTCGAGCCTTCCGTCGCCGTCGTAATCTCCCCAACTGGCCCCGGCAGACCATGTCTCTACGGCCACGCCCATCCGCTCCGCAACGTCGGCGAACGTGCCGTCGCCGTTGTTGCGGTACAGCCGGTTCTTGCCGTAGTTGGTGACGTACAGGTCTTCCCACCCGTCGTTGTCGAAATCGCCTACGGCCGCGCCGAACCCCCACCGCTCGTTGGCGACACCGGCTTTGTCAGTCACGTCGGCGAACGTGCCGTCGCGGTTGTTGCGAAACAGCGCGGAGCGCGGCGGCTTCTCTTTGCCCCTGAGCGCCTCGAACGTGGAGCCGTTGACCAGATAAACATCGAGCCAGCCGTCGTTGTCATAATCAAACAGCGCGACGCCACCCGAGGCCGTCTCCAGGATGTAGCGCTTCTCTAAACCGCCAGAGCGGTGGCGGAACTTACTGAGCCCCGCGCGCGCGGTTACGTCACGGTAGACCACCGGGGCGCCATCTACGAAACCTCCCGCCGTTATCGGGCGAGAGAGGGCGTCTTTGACCGGCTTGAAGACGCCAGCCGTCGAGGTGCCGCTTTGCGATTGCTCTTTCTTCTCCTGGGTCGCGCCGGCGCCAAAGGCCGAGGCGAGCGAAAAGAGCGTTATGATGGCGAGGCTCGTAATCCTATTGAGATCGGGTTTCTTGCGCATAGATTAAACTCTGATCTGTTGAGACGAAACAATCATAACCTCACAGCCTTCGAGCAACAACCAGTGCATCACTGTTCTTTTTTCAAACCGCGGTGAATCGTTTTCAAATACGGCGTCGATGCGACGCGCAAGGTTTTCATCGCTTCGGTCCACGCTCGGCGTCGGAAGCCGATCGGTTTACAGGAACATTGATTGCTATGTCAACGGATCAATGCCGATGTGGAAGGGCGAACAGGGGGTTTCGGTAGTCCTAACCTTCCATTTCAAGGAGGACAACATGAGAAGGATAGGCTTGGTGTGCGCGTTCGTATTCATGCTTGCGGCGATCAGCGTCGGCGCGCAGAGCACGTCGGCCGAGTTTTGCATTCAGAGCGACGACTCTCACGCGTTTATCGTCTTCAACAGGAACACCGGCGATTACAAGTTCACCCGCTGCTCCGACAACACAGCCTTCAGCGGCACGGGACAGTTGAGCTCCGACGGCTGCTTTATATTTCTCAATGACAGTCGCGAGAATTACAAAGTGAACGTCACCGTCAACCAGTGCGCGCAGGCGGCCAAGGTGGCTATAGACGTTCCTTCGCCAACACCCATCAACGGGACGTCGGTCCCGCAGATGACAGAGGGATTCCAGGACAGCAACATCAACAACAACCCTTGCGGCTGCGATGGGGCGCAGGCGCCTCCGGGCGGCAACGGCGACCCTGAGTTCATAGGTCCCCCGGCCGAAGACGGATCGACCAACGCCGCGCCCGAAACCGACGTGACGCCGCCGACCGAGTTCGTAGTGCAGAGCGATGGTTCCCAAGCGTTCATCGTCTTCAACAGGAACACGGGCGATTACAAGTTCATGCGCTGCTCGGACGGCGTGGCCTTCAGCGGCACGGGGCAGGTGAGAATCGACGGCTGCTTCGCCTTTCTCGAAGACAATCGAGACGCCTACAGAGTGATAGTGACGGTCAACATGTGCGCGAACGCGGCCAAAGTCTTCGTCGAGGCTCCGCGGCCAACAAACACGTCGTCAGGCGTGGCGATCCCTGCGATGAGTGAAAGCTTCAGCGACAGCAACATCAGCGACAGCGCCCCGAATTGCCCTAACTCTGGCGCGACGGCGAGGGCGAAAAGCAGAAGGAGAGGTTAATCGTCGAGATTAACTAGTGCTGAGTGCTGAGAGGGTGTCTGAGAAGCCTCGTAGAGGCTCTATGTTTGTAGAAGGGTCGCATAATTAATATCCAACTCCGTAGGAGTTGAATATTAAACATACAACTCCTACGGAGTTGGGGTGCGTTTACGCTATTGTTCTACAAACATCTGACTCCTACGGAGCCGAGTAGCTTGCTATCACTCAGGACTGCTTTCTTGACCCTCGCGCCGCGCTCACCTAGAATTTCAATGCCCCGATTCGAGAGTCCCTTTGATTAAGGATTGTTCTTGCTCAAGCTCCGTACGCCACTTTATGAGCTTCACCTCCACGAGATACCCCGGCTCGCTATAAAGACTGCGCAGAAGCTAGCCGTGGGGGTCGCCGCGGCGAGCAATGCGCCTAACCCGCTTCAGGTGACTGTCGAAGACCTGCTCAACTACCTGCCCATGCGCTACGAAGACCGCTCGAACCTCGCGCGCATACGCGACCTTGAGCACGGCGTCTACGCCACCATAGAGGCGGAGGTGCGCGTCGCGGGTACTTACGCGGTGAAGGGCGGCCGCCTCCGCATATTCGAGTTCTCGGCCGTAGACGAGACGGGGCAGATACGCGCTTACTGGTGGAATCAGCCTTACCTTCAAAACTCGTTCCCGCGCGGCCGCCGCGTGCTGCTTTACGGCCAGTGGAAGCGAGGGCGGCGCGGGTTCTTCGAGGTCGAAAACCCCGATTACGAATTCATCACGGACGACGAAGACTCGGCCGACCCCGTTCACACGGGGCGGCGCGTGCCCGTCTACCGGAAGCTCGGCGAGGTGCGCACGAAGCAGTTGCGCTCCGTCATGCATCACGTGGTCGAGCGGCTCGACTTTTCCGAGATCGAAGAGCTCATCCCCGAAGAGCTGCGCTCGCGCAACGAGCTGATCTCGCGCCGAGACGCGTTCCGCCAGGTCCACTTCCCCGCCGAAGACGCGAGCCTTGAGCTTTACAACCGATTCCAATCTCCCGCGCACCGCCGGCTGATCTTCGAAGAGTTCTTCTGGCTCGGGCTCGCCATGGGCCTGCGCCGTCAGGGGCGCGAGGCGTCGCCTAAAGGGACCGTGATCGAAGTCAACGACCGCGTGCGCCAGGCCGTGCGCGCGGTCTTGCCGTTCAAGCCAACGGGGGCGCAAAAGCGCGTGCTGCGCGAGGTCGTCGAAGACATGACAAGCCAGCGGCCTATGAACCGGCTGCTTCAAGGCGACGTGGGCTCGGGCAAGACGATAGTCGCCGTCCAGGCCGCGATCGTCGCCATAGAGAACGGCTACCAGTCGGCCATCATGGTGCCGACGGAGATACTGGCCGAGCAGCACGCGAGGAACATAAAGCGGATGCTCGCCCAGACCGAATACCGCGTAGAGCTTTTGACCGGCTCGCTCGCCACGGCAAGAAAGCGCGAGCTTCACGCGGCCATCGAAGCGGGCGAAGTCGACCTCGTAGTCGGCACGCACGCGCTGATTCAAGAGGGCGTCAACTTTCACAAGCTGGGATTCGTCGTCGTAGACGAGCAGCACCGCTTCGGCGTGATGCAGCGCGCCGAGCTTATCAATCGCGGCTACAACCCCGACGTGCTGGTGATGACGGCGACGCCCATACCTCGCTCGCTCGCGATGACGGTCTATGGCGATCTCGACTTATCGATCATCGACGAGATGCCGCCCGGCAGAAAGCCTGTGATAACGAAGGTGCGCGGCGAAGAGGCGCGCAACAAGATCTACCATTTTCTCGACACGATCATCCGCCAGGGCCGCCAGATCTACGTCGTCTACCCGCTGGTCGAAGAGTCGGAAAAGCTCGACCTCCTGAACGCCACGCAGATGGCCGAGCACCTCCAGACGGCCGTCTTCCCGAAGTTCCGCGTGGGGCTGATACACGGGCGGATGAAACAGGAAGAGAAGGACGGCGTGATGGCGGAGTTCCGCAGCGGCGCTATTCACATACTCGTTGCGACCACCGTGATAGAGGTCGGCGTAGACGTGCCGAACGCGAGCGTGATGATAATCGAGCACGCCGAACGGTTCGGCCTCTCGCAGCTCCACCAGTTGCGCGGCAGGGTCGGGCGCGGTGACGAGCAAGCCTTCTGCATACTGCTGGCGGGTCACAAGCGAACCGCCGAAGCGCGCGAGCGTTTGTCGATAATGGAAGAGACGAGCGACGGGTTTAAGGTGGCCGAGCGCGATCTTGAGATCCGAGGGCCGGGCGAGGTGATGGGGACGCGCCAATCGGGGATACCCGCTTTCCGCGTCGGCAACATAGTGCGCGACTACGCCTTGCTCGAAGCGGCCAAGCGCGAGGCCGATTACCTGCTCACCTCGCGCCGCGACTCGCGCGACACGGCGCGGCTGATCGAGGTAGTTCGCAGCCAGCCTAAGTTCGGCCTCGCCGCCGTCGGGTAAAATCATAAATAGTGGAAGAAGATGATGCGGTCGACGCTGTTAGGCGCTCTCAGACCTTCTAAAACAAAAAAGCCGGTGAGGCGCTCCTCACCGGTCTTTTTCTGAACACCCACCTTTTGATGAATGTTATGCGGCGATACGGTTGCGGTCAGAGCCGCCGTGCATGGCCTGTACCGCGTCGATGGCGGCCGCGGCGACCGCGGCTTCGGCTTCGTCGCGGAAGAAGGCGAGCTTGTTACCGTCAGGATTCAGCTCGACGACAAGCACGTCGCCCAGGCGCACCTGCCCGGTCGCCGACAGGTTCGCCAGCGGGTTGACCAGGAAGCGCTCGACGGCGCGCTTCAAGTGGCGCGCGCCATACCGTAATTCTATGCCCTCGCTCAGAAGGAACTCCTTCGCTTCTTCGGTGAGGTGGAAAGTGAACCGCTCGCCCGCGCCCTCGTCTATGCGGCGCTGCACGGCCGCAAGCTCCAGGTTGAGTATGCTGCGCAACTGCTCGTGCTTGAGGCTGCGGAAGACGATCACTTTATCTATGCGGTTCATGAACTCGGGCGAAAACCTCTTGCGCGCCGATTCTAAGGCCGTGCGGTATATCTTTTGATCGAGATCGCTTTCGACCAGGCTGTTGCTGGGCGCGGGGGCGAACCCGATCGAGCCCGTGATCAGCTCGCTCATCTCCTTAGACCCGAGGTTCGAGGTCATGAAGATCATCGTCTGCGAAAAATCCACCTTGCGGTTGTCGCCTAAGGTGAGCGTCGCCTTGTCGAGGATGCCTAAGAGCAACTGCCAGAGCGAATCCGACGCCTTCTCTATTTCGTCAAAGAGCACGAGCGTAAACGGGTCGCGCTCGGTGCGGTGCTTTTCGAGGTTCTCCTGCGTCAGCATCGGCGCAGTCTCGCGGTGGCCGAGGTAGCCGGGAGGCGAGCCGATCAGCTTTGCGATCTCGTGCGAGTGCTGGAACTCGGCGCAATCAACCTTGATCACGGCGTTGCGGTCGCCGAACAGCACTTCGGCCGCGGCCTCTATGACGTGGGTCTTGCCCGACCCCGTCGGCCCGAGGAATAGCATAGTGCCCAGCGGGCGCGTGGGGTTGGTCATCCCGGCCTGGAAAACCTGATAAAGTGAAGCAATGCTGCGCACTGCACGGTCCTGGCCCACAACGCGAGCGCGAAGACTCGATTCAAACTCCTCGGCCAGTGGGCTCTTAACCTCCGGATTTAGCGTCACCATCTTTCTTTGTTGCCCGTTGCTATTCATCTCCACACCTTCTTTCCGCAGCCTCTACCGCCAACACGCGCGGCCGAATTAAAGTCTCGCCGCCTTACCCCGATTGGGTTGCAACAGCGTCCCTTTCAGCAACTTTGATGCCTGCTTTCGATCATGTGTTCGCCATCCTATGAATGCCGCGCCCAACTCTACTTGCATCAATGCTTAATGCCGGGCCGGCTCTTAACCGCGTGAATTATGTCTTCAACAAGCCTCATCAGGCCGCCGCCATATCGGCAGGCCGGCGTAACGGTTGACATAATATCGGCAGTCTTCGGCTGACAAAATATGTCACCTCAATAGGTAATTAACCTTGCCGAGGGAACATCGAAATCAGGCTTTTTTCAAATATCAGACTCCTCACTGAGGTCATACGATCTCTATTAATTAAGGTTTGGCGACTACCCTATGAGTTTCGGATGGGCTATGATGGGCGCGGCAAATAGAGGAATCCGGTGATTTAGACAGGAGGAGGGGATGAAGCTGGAAGGCAAAGTCGCGGTCATAACGGGCGGGGGCCGGGGGATAGGGCGCGCAATGGCGTTGCGGTTTGCCGGCGAAGGGGCCGCGGTCATAAACGCCGGGCCTACGCGCGAGAGCGAAGAGGCCGTCGCCGAAGAGATACGCGGCCGCGGGGGCCGCGCGCGGGCTATAGTCACGGACGTTTCAGACGACGCGAGCGTCGAGCGGATGATACGGGCGGCGATTGAGGAGTTCGGCCGCATAGATATTCTGGTCAACAACGCGGGGATCGCCGGGCCGACGGCTCCGATCATAAGGGTGACCCGCGAGGATTGGGACCGGACGCTGGCCGTAAACCTGACGGGGGCGTTCCTGTGCGCCAAGTACGCGCTGCCGCACATGACGGAGCGGGGCGGGTCTATAATCAATGTTACGTCGGTCGCGGGGCTGCAAGCCTACGCCCTGCGGTCGCCTTACTGCGCGTCTAAGTGGGCGATGGTAGGGCTTACGCGGACGCTGGCCGAAGAGGCTGGCCGGTATAACATAAACGTCAACGCGATCGCGCCCGGCCCTGTGCGCGGGCCTCGGATAACGGCCGTCATAAGCAACCGCGCCGCCGAGATGGGACGTTCTTTTGAAGAGATCGAGCGGGAGTACGTGGAGCCTTCGGCGCTCAAGCGAATGGTCGAAGAGGACGACATAGCGGCGATGGCGCTCTTTCTGGTGAGCGACGAGGGGCGCAACATCACGGGCGAGACGATAGAGATCTCGGCCGGTTACAAGCTGTGATTCTTAAGTGCTGAGAGGGCGTCAGAGAAGTATGAAAAGCCCTGAAAGGGCTAGATTCAATAGCCAGGGGCACCGCCCCTGGAAACGGGTTGTCATAAATCATAAGCCCTGAAAGGGCGATATAAGTATCGCGCCCTTTCAGGGCTTCTTGTTGTATGACGCGTAACCCGGCGCGTTGCGCCGGGCTATTGAATTACGCCCCCACGGGGCTTATTGAATTACGCTTCTTCGAGGCTTCCTATTGAAGCGTGCCCCTCAGGGGCTTATTGAATGACGCCTCTTCGAGGCTTTCTATTGAATCTGTCCCCTTCGGGGACTTTTCAGACACGCCTTCAGGACTCACGGCTACTGGTTTGAGGCGAGCAAGTCTGCCGAGGCCTGGAGCGGCTGAGACGGCGAGACCAGGCGCAGCTCTTTAGAGACGTAATGCGAGTCTTCGCGCTTGCGCGAATCTTTCCGTTTACGAGCCGCGGCCGCGGCCGTGTGCAGCAGCTCGTCGATGTTGCTGCCGTCCGCCGGGTAAGCGGCTACGCCAAAGCTCAACCCAACCCGCGCCTGCTGGCCCGATCTCACTTCGACGGTGAAACGGTCCACGACCTCTTGCGCCTGCTCTCCCAGCGACGTGGCCTCGTCGGCCCCCAGGCCGACGAGCAGGCAGACGAATTCGCCGCCCGCGATGCGGCTTAACAAGCCGCGCTCTTCGACCGCGCGCCGCAGTTGCTCGGCGGCTTCTACCAGCACCCTGTCTCCTGCCTGGTAGCCATATGTGTCGTTGATCGCGCGCATCCCCGTCAGGTTGAACGAGAGGACTGTTAACGGCCCGCCCTGCTCTTTGGCCTTCGCCATCTCCTGGTCCAGACGGGCGTACAGCGCCCTGCCGTTGACCAGCCCCGTCAGCACGTCCGTCTGCGCGTTCGACTTCGTCTGCTCGTAGAGTATGGCGTGCTGCAACGCCGTCGAAGCCAGCCGCGCCACGGATTCGAGCAGGTGGAGATGGTTGCTGCTGTAGGCTTCCATCTCGCTCGCGTAGACGGCCAGCGCGCCTATCGTCTCCGCGCCGTGCGTCAGCGGAAAGACCGCCGCCGTGCGGTAGCCCGTCTCATTTGACCCGAGGAAGTTGTCGAGGTCGAGCATAGGGTCCGTGTTATTCATCGGCCGGCCGTTTATTACGACCCAGCCCGCGATGCCGTGCCCGGCAGAAAGACTGCGCCCGCGAATCTGGTCGGCGTTCTTCCCAAATACGTATGACGCGACGGCGCTGTCGTCGTCGGCCTGGCGCAGGTAGACTACGCAGGTCGTAAACGGGATCATACGCTCTATGCGGTTGACCGTAAGCGTCACAACGTCGCGCACGTCTATGCTGGTCGAGAAGGTCTGCGCCATCTCGTAAAGCGCGGCCACTTCGGCGTGGGCCGCGCTGATCTGTTTGAGGTAATCGGGCCTCTCGGGCTCGGCCTGCGCAAGGCCCGCCGCCGGAGCGGCGTTTAAAGCGCTCTCGGAAAGACCGGCCTGCGTGGTCGGCGAAAGCGCGGGCGCCTGGCTCGAACGGTGGGCCGCGATCTCCTCTTCGTACGTGTGCAGGTTCGCCAGGAAGGCTTCGACCACCTGCGGGTCGAACTGTGTGCTGGCGTTTTTTCTGAGCAGCGCGCAGGCCTCTTCGCGCGAAAGCCCCTTGTGATACTGGCGGTCCTCGCGCACCGCGTCAAAGACATCGACCACGGTGAGTATGCGCGCGGTCATAGGAATCTGTTCGCCCTTCAGGCCGTCAGGGTAGCCTCGCCCGTCCCACCGCTCGTGGTGGTGGCGCACGATCGGGACCACGGGGTAAGGGAAATTCACGCGCTCCATGATCTGCGCGCCGACGACCGTGTGCATCTTCATCTTCTCGAACTCTGCGGCCGTCAGCTTGCCCGGCTTGTTCAGTATGTAATCGGGCACGGCGATCTTGCCTACGTCGTGCAACAGCGCGCCCGCCTTGAGCGCTTCCACCTCCGGGTCGCTCAACCCGAAATGGCGGGCCAGCCCGCAAGCGTAAACCTGCACGCGGTAGACGTGGTCGTGCGTGATCTCGTCCTTAGCGTCGATGGCCGTCGCCAGCGCTTCGACCGTAGCGAGGTGCAGGCGGCTGATGTTTTCGGCCGCCTTCGTGCGCTCGTCCGCCTGCTTGAAGTAGAAATGGCAGGTCGCGATTATTACGGCGACAAGCGGCCCGGCCGCAAGCAGCGAGCTTATACCGTAATGCTCGATCGCAAGGTAGATCAGACCGGCCGCCGACGCGCTCGCGATAAAGGTCAGGCTCGTCCAGCAGTAGCTCGACCACCAGAGCGCCAGCAGCGGCGCGCGCCCCTTGAGCGAGTGAAGCGTCGTGACCAGAAGTGAGTTGAGGAGGAAGTAGGTCGCCGCAAACAGCAGCAGCGCCACAAGCAGCGTGGCGCTGTTAAAGATACCCAATTGGCGGAGCAAAGCGACCAGGTATTCAAACATGCTGGCCGATACGAAGATCGCTATCGACATCAATGCCGGAGCGCCTATCCAGCTAGTCCACCGGCGCGATTTTCTCAGCGTGCTGGCGAAAGCGTCCGTGACCGCGACCAGCGTTGCGGCGGGCGCGCCTAGAAAGAGCGCCGCCAGGAATATGAAGATGTCGATTGCGGTAATAATCGACTGCGTGCCGGGTATGCGAATCGGGTGCAGCCCTGCCAGGTAGACTACCGCAACGAGCAGGCCCACTTCGAGCAGCGCGTCTCGGTCGAGCCTCGTCAACCCGGCCACCGCGTAACCGAGCGCGACCGCGCCTGCGAGCGCTGTCGCCCACCAGTATGCGGTCGCGCTACGATTGTAGTCTTTCATCTCGATCAACCCTCTTCACAAGTCCTGAGTGCTGAGTGCTGAGTAACTCTTCACTCAGGACTCAGGACTCAGCACTCAGCACTGTATTACGGCTCGCCGAGCCCCACGCTCTCGGCCAGGACGATTCCTTCGTCTATCGATGTGCCTTCGGCAAGCACTATACCTTCCGCAAGGACGATGCCCTCTGCGAGCACTATCCCTTCGGCCAATACTATTCCTTCCGCAAGAACGATTCCTTCGGCAAGCACTATCCCTTCGGCCAGTACGATGCCTTCATCTAGAACGATCCCCTGCCCCGACGACAGGCCGTTGCTGATGGCAAGCCCGCCGACGAAGACTCCGGCTGAGCCGGCCAGGAGGTCCGCGCAGACGGCGCCCGGCGTTATCAACCGGCCGTTGGTGATCGGCAGATCGTTGACCGTCACTCTGTCGCGCACCCAGACGAGCTTGGGGTCGTAGATCCGCTGGTAGGACTTGAACAGGTCCGCGCCCGCCAGAATGTGCGAGCCGCCCGCGATGATGTAACCGCCCCAGTTGAAAGTTCTGCCCCCGATCGTCGAGACAGGCGCGGGCATCTGCTGCCCGCTGCGCAGCATGCGGTCGCCGTCCCTGATACCGCCCGTGGCGACGAGCGAAGCGATGTCCGTGCGCAGAACGCCCGCAAGCTGAATCGCGCCATCTATGTTCATCAAGCCCGCGCCCTGCTGGCAAAGGTTCGCCGAGGGCAGTTGCTCGGCAGTGTATTGCAGGATGGCTTTAACCAGCGGCGGGGTGAGTCCGGCATTCTTCTGCAACATCAGCGCGACCGCGCCGGCTACGGCCGGGGCCGCGATAGAGCTCCCGCTCAACTGCATGAACGCGCGCGTCCCCGCGCCGCTGTCGTGCAGGTGCGGGTAGGTGTCGGGGAGCCACGAGTTGTTCGATTCGGCGGCTACGATACGGTTTCCGGGCGCTACAAGATCGGGCTTGAGCAGGTTGTCGTAGCGCTTGACGTTGGCCGAGTCGAGCCGGTATCCGCGCGTGGGGCCTCGCGAGCTGAAGTAGGTTATCGATTCGTCGTTGCGCGAGTCTGACTGGTGTGTGTTGACCGCGCCGACCGTGATGACCGTCGGGTCGTTGCCGGGCGCGGTGATGCTGCCGTACTGTTCGAGCCCGCCGACCGCGGAGCCGTAGTTGCCCGCCGCCGCGACTACTGTTACGCCTGCGGCCGCAGCGCGCCGCACCGCACGGCAGAGCGGGTCTGTGAGGTACGATTCGCTCGACGCAGCGCCGAGGCTCAGGTTCATCACCTTGATGTTGCGAGAGGCGCGGTTTGCGATGACCCAATCTATACCGGCTATCACGTCGCTCGTCTGTCCGACGCCGCGACCGTTCAGCACCCGCACGTCTATCAAGTTTGCGTTAGGGGCTACGCCGTTAAAACCGCGCGAGCTGTTGCTGCCGACCGAGCGGCCCGCCGCCGTGCCTGCCACGTGAGTGCCATGCCCGTAGGTGTCTTTATTATCAAGACCGAGCAGGTCTAAGACGTTAGAGACGATGCCGAGCCGCAGCAGGTACTGGACAAGGTTCGTGTTGCTCGACACGGTGTCGGTCCGCGCGGTGACGCGCGAGAGGTTGAGCAGGTTGCCGAGGTTTCCGAACTCGGTGTGCGAGGCCATTATGCCGGAGTCGAGAATGGCTATTCCTACGCCGGTCCCGTCGAGCCCGCTGTATTTCTGTAACAGCGCGTTGTAGGTCCGCAAGCGGTCCGCGCCCGTAGCAACCTCCAGGTGGCTCGCGCTCTGCTGCGCCAGGTGATCGGCCGACATCCGCTCGACATCGACCCGAGCGGCGATCGTCAGGATCTTGTTCTTCGGCAGCTCGACCAGCAGCCCGTTGATCGAGCTGAATTGTCGCACGACCAGCCCGCCGTTCAGCGTTATCGCGGTGATCAGACCGATCTGGACCGCGCCCGTAGTCTGGATGAGGGCTCGCACCGTCTGCCGGCCGGGGTTCGACCACACAGAGTCGATGTTGTTATTGAGCGCTTGCTGCAAGGCCGGCGACAGCTTGTTTATCGCGCCGGGCTGTTGAGCTTGCGCCCGGTTGTGCGGCAGCACGGCGACTGCGAGCGCAAGCGCGAGCACGACCGGCAAAAGGCGGCGCACACGACGCACGATGAACGAATCTCTAATGTCTATTCTCTTCATGACGCTTCTGTACTATCCCCTGGGAGCTAACGTAATCTCTCGCGTTCATTGGCAAGTCCGGTGCCAGCGTCTGTAACCGCAACCACCCAAGGGCCAGAGCCCGTTGCAAGAACGGACACTTATTGCCTTTCGGGCGTACGGATTCTCCGCAGTTTGTTTCGCAGCCGTCGTTATTTCGGGTAATCAAAAAGTCAGAATGACCGAATCATGAGCGGTCAGCCTGATCGAAGCGCAGCCCCTTTCTAACTCCCCGGATTTGGTATAGAGTTTACGCCGATCACCATGGGCGCATCAGAAAAGCTGGACCTCAAAGAGCATATTTCGTCGAAAGAGAATAAGCAGCGGTACGTCAACCGCCTGTTCGAGATTATCGCGAGTCGCTACGACTTTTTCACGGTCTTCATGTCTTACGGGATGGACCGCGGCTGGAAGCGTAAGCTGGTCGATATGGCGGGCTTCAAGGGCGACGAGGTGGCGCTCGACCTGGCGTGCGGGACCGGCGACATCACCTTCGAGATCGCTGGCCGTCTCAGAGAGGGCCGCGCCGTCGGGCTCGACATAACGCGCAGCATGCTTCAGATAGCAGAGCGGAAGCGGCGCGAGTCACACACACAAAACATCGACTTTCACCGCGCGGACATCATGCAGTTGCCGTTCGAGGATGAGAGGTTCGATTGCGTGACCGGAGGCTACGCGCTGCGCAACGTGCCGGATGTCGGAGGCGCGCTCTCGGAGATAAAGCGTGTGTTGAAGCCCGGCGGGAAGTTTCTCTCTTTGGATTTCGGTCACCCCGCGAACGGACTCTACCGGCGGCTCTACCTCAACTACCTGATCGTGGTCGGCTCGGCGGTGGGGCTCATCATGCACGGCGACATGGACACGTACCGCTACATACCCGAAACGCTCAAGCTCTACCCCGGTCAGCGGGGCGTCGAGAGGATGATGCGGGGCGCGGGGTTTGTCGACACTGGCTTCCGAGAGTTCGGCGGCGGGATAATGGCGATCAATTACGGCGCGAAGCCTTAACCGAATGAAAGCATCTTTGTTCATCACCTGTCTGGTCGATCAGTTCTTCCCCGAAGTGGGCGTCGCGATGACGAGCGTGCTCCGCCGGCTCGGCGTCGAGGTAGACTTTCCATCGGATCAAACCTGTTGCGGCCAGCCTGCCTTCAACAGCGGCTTCCGCCGCGAAGCGCGAGACCTGGCTGCCCGCTTCATCACCATTTTTGAGAAGAGCGAGCACGTCGTCGCTCCGTCGGGCTCGTGCGCGAGCATGGTGAGGCTCTTCTTCCCTGAGCTTTTCAAAGACGACCCGGCGATGTTGAAGAGAGCTGAAGAACTCTCTTCTCGCACTTTCGAATTCACGGAATTCCTGGTCAACCGGCTGGGCGTAGAAGACGTTGGCGCGCGCTACGCGGGCAGGGTCGCTTTGCACCAGTCATGCCATCTGCTGCGCGAGCTGAGCGTAAAGACGGAGCCGCTCCGGCTGCTCAAGGCCGTCCGAGAGATCGAGCTTGTGGAGATGGAGCGCGCGGAGATGTGTTGCGGGTTCGGCGGGCTCTTTTCGATAAAGTACCCGCACATCTCGGGCGGCATACTCCAGGAGAAGATCGACTGCATTCGCCAGAGTCGCGCCGAGACGGTAGTGGCGAGCGACATGGGATGCTTGATGCAGATAGCGGGCGGCTTGAGCCGCCAGTCGCTTCCCATCAAGACCATGCACATCGCCGAGATTCTTTCAAAGACAAAGTAGTCAGTAGTCAGAGGGCGTCTGAAAAGCCCCTGCGGGGCTCTATGTTTGTAGAAGGATCGCCTAAATACTCTCCAACTCCGTAGGAGTTGAATAACAGACATACAACCCCTACGGAGTTGGATAATGATTATGCGATCAACTACGAACATCCGGCTCCTACGGAGCCGGGTAAGCTCCTACGCGGCCGAGTAAGTTGCCACTTCTCAGACGCCCTCTCAGTAGTCAGTAGCCAGTAGGTCATACGACTGGCGCCTTGAAATTGGCTACTATAGCCTGTTTCAGGTTAACATCTGTTCCGGCTACTGACTACTGACTACTGGCTACTGGCTACTGCTCTTATGCACGTCAATACCGAAAAGTTCATAGAGAACTCGCAGGCGGCCACGGAGAACGCCGGGCTGCAATCGCGGCTTCGCGTGCTAAACAGGTTCACAGTGATGCGCGAGGTAGCCTTCAGCGGCCTCGAAGAGGGCGAAGCGCTGCGCGACCGCGCGCGCGCCATCAAAGAAGAGACTATAAACCGGCTTGATCACTACCTGGTCCGGCTCGAAGAGAGCGTCACGCGCGCGGGCGGGACGGTTCATTGGGCGCGCTCCGCCGCCGACGCGGTCGAGATCATTCTTGAGCTCGCGCGCAAGAACTCTGTCAAGCGCGTGGTCAAGAGCAAGTCCATGGCTACCGAAGAGATCGAGCTGAACGAGGCCCTCGAAGCGGCCGCCATAGAAGCGGTCGAGACGGACCTGGGCGAGTACATCGTCCAGCTCGCGCGCGAAAAGCCTTCGCACATCCTCGCCCCCGCGATCCATAAATCGAAAGGCGATGTGACCGACCTGTTCAGAGAAAAACTAGGCACGGGCGATCTGAGGGAGGCCGAAGAGCTGACGCTGGCGGCGCGCAAACAGTTGCGCGAAAAATTCTGCACCGCCGAGATGGGCGTCACCGGCGCAAACTTCGCCGTCGCCGAGACGGGCACCATCGTGCTCGTAGAGAACGAAGGCAACATTCGCCTGAGCACCACGCTCCCGCGCCTGCACGTCGCGCTGATGGGGATAGAGAAGGTCGTCCCGAGGCTGGCCGACCTCGCGGTCTTTCTGCGGATACTCGCGCGCAGCGCCAGCGGGCAGAAGATGTCGAGCTACGTATCTTTCATCACGGGCGCGCGGCGCACAGGCGAAACGGACGGCGCGCGCGAGTTTCACCTCGTCCTTCTCGATAACGGGCGCACGCGCATCCTCGCCGACGCCGAGAAACGCGAGTCGCTCTACTGCCTGCGCTGCGGGGCGTGCCTGAACGTCTGCCCCGTCTATCAGAAGATCGGCGGCCACGCTTACGGGTCGGTCTACTCAGGCCCGATCGGCTCTATCATCACGCCGATGATGGTCGGGCTCGAACGGTCAAAAGACCTTCCCTTTGCCTCTTCGTTGTGCGGGGCGTGTCGCGAGATCTGCCCCGTGAGGATAAACATTCCGCACATACTCTTGAAGCTCAGAAGCGAGTGGGCCGAAGCGACAAGCGGCGAGGGCGGCGGGCGTCCCGTCTTAGAAAAGCTGGCGATAAGAGCGTGGGCCTTTGCGATGCGTCATCCTTCGATCTACAACCTGATCTTCCGCCTGCCCGCCATCTTCCAGGGGCCGATGCTCAAAGACGGTAAGTTTGATCGCTTGCCTTTCCCGCTTGGCGCGTGGACCGCCAACCGCGACTTCCCGCCGCTTGCGAAGCGCCCTTTCCGCTCGCTCTGGCGCGACGTGGAGAAAGGATAGAGCATGGCCCACACCGCGCGCGAAGAGGTGCTCTCAAGAATCAAGGCCGCTTTGAAATCCGAAGCGCCTCGAAAAGTCATGAGCTTCGCAGTCCCTACGGTGGATGAAATACGTCGACGGTGTGACGAGCGGCGCGAGCATCTGGTCGAGCAGTTCGCGTCGGAGCTTACGAGAGTGGGCGGTCACCTCTTTCGCGCCTCAAGCCCGGCCGCGGCCTCGGAGTACGTCGAGCGGCTTCTGCTTTCGGCCGGCGCAAGCAGTGTAGTCGCCTGGGATTCGCCGCTCATCGATAGCGTCGCGCCGGTCAGCCTGTTTGAAAGACTCGGCGTCGAGTTTTTGCGTGACGGTGCGGCGGGCGCGGAGAGCGATTTTGTAAAGGCCGCTATCGACTCTGAGGTCGGCATTACGGCGGTCGATTACGCGATCGCGGACACGGGGACGCTCGTTCTGATCTCGGGGCCGGGCCGCGCGCGCTCGGCGTCGCTCGTCCCGCCCGTTCACCTCGCCTTAGTCGAAGCGCGACAAATAATCTCGGGGCTTGATGATCTCTTCGCCTTGTTGTCAGATTCGTCTCCGGCGAGCGCGATAACTTTCATCACGGGGCCGAGCCGCACGGCTGACATCGAGCTGACGCTGGTTGTCGGCGTTCATGGGCCTCAACAACTGCACGTCATACTGCTCGCGGAATAAGGAGAACCTTTTTCGGAGTGCGGTGACTTGTCACCGCTTTTGAGTTAGCCATAGCCGTTTTACCTAACACAAAAGCGCCGACAAGTCGGCGCACTCCGAAAGAGCGGTCGCTATGGTAGAAGATTTATCGACGCAGCACGGGTTGATCGGCGACCTGTTCGCGCTGCCCGCTTCGGCGGGCGAGTGGGCGCGTCACCTGCTCGGCGCGCGCGAGCTGAGCTTCTACGAAGAGAACGGTTTTCTTGCCCCTGTGCGTATGCTCGATGACGAACAGGTCGAAGCTCTGAGACGGGACCTCGCAGAGTTGATGGACCATTCGCACCCCGGCCATCACCTCTTTTACGAATACCATTCAAACGAATCGAAGGACACGACGAAGGTCGTCTTTCATGCGCTGGGTGCGTGGCGCATAACCGTGGGCGACCGTGATAAACGTCTTTCGCGATGGTGTGAGAAGCGCTACCGACGGTCCGTTGCTCGAAGGCGTGCCGCCGATCGCGAATGGCGAGAGGATTGGCGGGCGGTTCTTTCCTTTGTTGTTTGACCCGGAAGAAGTATTATTAGCGCCGTCGTAAACACGCGAGGCTCAAGGAGGCTAGAAAGCCTGTGGCAACCGAGACAGCTAAAAAGACCGCCGCCCCCCTGGAAGCCCGTTCGGGGCTCGAAGCATGGAAAGAGGCCGAGCTGCCCGCCCCGCCCGACACGAAAGGGCTTAAGATGCTCGGCATCATAGGGCCGGGCGCGATAGTACTCGGCACCTCTATAGGCAGCGGCGAATGGCTTCTCGGCCCGGCCGCCTTCGTCAAATACGGGCTCGCCCTGCTGTGGGTGACGCTCATCGCCGTCTGGCTGCAAACCATATTCAACACCGAGGTGGTGCGTTACACGCTCTACACGGGCGAGCCCGTTTTGACGGGCTTTATGCGCACGAAGCCGGCCTCGACCTTCTGGGCGTGGTTTTACGCCGTCCTCTACTTCATGCAAGTAGGCTGGCCCGCCTGGGCGGGGTCCGCGGCGGGCGCGGTCTTCTTTCTGTTCGCGGGCCGCATGGCCGGCGTCGAAGACGCGAACGTCGTCTACCTTTATGGCGTCGGGGCGTTCCTAGTCTGCGTCGCGATACTGGTATTCAGCGGCAAGCGGATCGAGCGCACGCTCGAAATACTCAACTGGATCATGGTGCTGTCGATCTTAGGCGCTATGCTCGTGCTGTGCGCGATATACGCCAGCCCGCGAAGCTGGCTCGCGACGGCCGTGGGACTTGTCGGGTTCGACCTCAGCCTCGGTGAGTTCAATTTCGTGCCGCAGGGCGTCGACTGGTTTTTGATAGGCGCGTTCGCGGCTTATTCGGGAGCGGGCGGGGCGGCCAACCTGACCGTGTCAAACTACGTGCGCGACAAGGGCTATGGGATGGGGCAAAAAGTAGGCTTCATACCGGCGGCGGTCGGCGGACAAAAAGTGAAGCTCGCGCACACGGGCATGACGTTTAAGGCGACGCCGGAAAGCTTGACGCGGTGGCGCGGGTGGTGGCGCATCATAAGCGCGGACCAGTGGGGGATATTCTTCCTGGGCGCGCTGCTGGGGATGGCGCTGCCGGCGATCCTCTACACCTCGTTCATCGAGCCGGGCAAGGAGATTCGCGGCCTCGCCGTAGCCGCGGAGCTGGCCGACGCCATGGGCCGTCGGGGCGGCGCGGCCCTGGCGCTCGTGCTCGCGCTGATGAGCGTGTGGGTCTTGTTTAAGACTCAGCTCGACGCCATGGAAGGCATGGTGCGCGCGGTGACGGACGTGTTGTGGAGCGGCAGCGCGCGGGTCCGCAACTGGCGCGGCGGCGACGTGAGAGTCGTCTATTACTCCGTGCTCGCGGTAGTCGTCGTCTGGGGGATCATAGCGCTGCGGCTGACTCAGCCGATCATCCTGTTGCAGATGGGCGCCAACGTCGCGGGCTTGATTCTGATCATAAGCTCGCTGCACGTGCTTTACATCAACATGCGTTTTCTGCCGAAGGAGCTGCGCCCGCCCCTGTGGCGGCGCGCGGCGCTGGTCTTCATGGCGCTCTTCTACTCCTTCTTCGTCTACCTGTGGCTGATGGGCGGCCTGGTCCCGGACAAGGAGAAAGGCTTCCTCTTCAACATACCCAGGTATCTTAGCTAGAGTAAGAAGCCTCGAAGAGGCGTCATTCAATAAGCCCCGCAGGAGCATGATTTAATAGGAAGCCTCGAAGAGGCGATATTCAATAGCCGTAAGCCCCGTAGGGGCGCTATTCAATAGCCCGGCGCAACGCGCCGGGTCATGCGTCATACGAAACTAAGCCCTGAAAGGGCGCGATACTTATATTGATCTCCAAAGGTTAATTACCGTTTAGAGTCCGAGTTGCTTTCTAAGGAAAGGAGAAAGATGAATGACAAGTAACGCCAATAACACAGACCCGACAGGCTGGACCCCGGACCTCGTGCGGGAGTACGTCTCGGGCGCCGCGCGGCTTGAGATGTGGACGATCCCTCTCTACCTCTGCGTGGCCTTCTCGATCAAGAATCCCGACAACCCCGCGGTCCCCATATCGCTGCCCCAGGCGCTCCAGGCGGTCGAAAAGGCAAACCTCACGGGCCTGGAATACTCAGAGGCAATCCGCAGCCAGTTAGCCAGCGACAGCGGCCTCCTGGCAAAGTTTGCTTTCTACTCAATCCTCACCGTCGGCATTCAAGAGATGCTGCACACGGAGCTTGCGTCGAACGTCTGCAACGCGATCGGCGGCACGGTCGATTTCACCGGCGCTTACAGCGGCCACGCCGGCAGCCTCGCGCCGGTCTATGACGCCGCGCACGTCCCTTACATCGATGTGCCGTCCTCTGTTGCGCCGCTGGTAAAGCTCGGCCCGCTCGACAAGGATTCGATAGCGCTGCTGCAATGGGTCGAGCATTACGCTGCGCCGTCGGGCACCAGCGGGCCGCAGGAGAAGTACGACACGATAGGCGATTTCTACCAGTCGGTGCAGTCGGGCTTAAACAGCTTGTGGAAACAACTCTACCCGCAGACGGGCTCCCCGACGCCCGCGCAACTCAAGCAGAAGAACGACTGGCAGACCAAGGTGCAGGGGCAGATCGTAGAGGAGTATTCATTCAGCATAACGATCTCGGGCGATTCGGACACGGCCAAAGGTCAGGCCGATCAGGCCATCGCGGCCATCGTCAGCCAGGGCGAAGGCGGGTCGGGCGATCACATCGCGGTCAACCCGGCCTTCCGCATGAAGGACGGTAACAAGGTGGAGATCGTCTTCGACACGTTCACTCACTGGGAGCGGTTCACCATAATCAAAGACCTCATGGACCTGGGCGTGAAGATACAGACGTGGCAAGCCGAGAGCACTCCGCCTGACCCCGTCTTACTCGCCGGCCTCCAGCAGGCGATGCGCCAGAGCCTCTCTTCATTCCTCGATGCGCTGACCAAGGGGTTTAACACTACTAACGCGTTAAACCTCGATGCGATGTGGGACCTCGGCACGCGCATGTACGAAGTCTGGATGGCGGGCGGGGTGCCCGACTTCACGTATGATGTCTACACGGCGCCTCAGTACCCGCACGCCTGCCAGGGTTTGAACGACTGCGCGGGCCAGGGCGCTCCCGAGACGGCCGGCGGCGCGGCGACCGGCACGCAAGTAGGCGACGGCTATTGCGCGACCGCGTGGTTCCATACCTGCGGGACCGACAACCAGTGCACGAGCCAGGGCGGCTGCGGCTATGCGCTCACCAGCAACGTCAACGATTTTACGAAGAACTGGATACCCAACGAGAACGGTTGTAACGGCCTGGGCGGCTGCGGCGCTCCTATCCCGGAGAAGCAGGCTTTCAACTCGTCGGGAGATTCGGCCGCGCCTCAGAATTTTCCTGACGGCAGCCCATGCAGGGGCGCGAGCGTCTGGGAGCGCGCGCGCGTCGAGCTTGCGAAGCGTCACGGCAAGAACGTGAACGATCTGCCTAACGTAGAAACGAACGCGTTGCGAAAGGCGCTCTCGCCGACCGCCAGTTGAGCAGATGAGGAGAATCTCAAATCTGAGATCTCAGATTTGAGATTCTCCTCCCCATCCCGGAGATTGTGATGATTGAGCCGCGTCTCGGACTTGGGAACCTGGGCTTCGGAGTGGGGCTCAGGCGAGCGCATTTCGACTACATCCTGAACCGCAGCCCGCAAGTCGATTGGTTTGAAGCCATCTCAGAGAACTTCATGGATTCGCGCGGCCGTCCGCGCTACGTGCTGGACCGGATTGCGGAGCATTATCCTGTAGTCCTGCACGGCGTTTCGATGTCGATAGGCAGCACGGACCCTATAGACTTCGATTACCTTCGCAAGCTCAAGCGGCTTGCCGACGAGACGCGCGCGGTCTGGGTTTCAGACCACCTCTGCTGGACGGGCGTGCTCGGGCGCAACACTCACGATCTGCTGCCCGTCCCGCTAAACGAGACGACGCTCAAACACGTGATCAGTAGAATTCGCATCGTTCAGGATGTGCTTGAGCGGCCGCTCGTCGTCGAGAACCCAAGCACCTACGTCAGCTTCGCGAGCGATACGTTTAGCGAGTGGGACTTCATCTCTCGCATGGCCGAAGAGGCCGACTGCGGGCTGCTGCTTGACGTGAACAACGTCTACGTTTCGAGCGTCAATCACGATTTCGACCCCGTCGACTACATCGAAAGCGTGCCGCACGACCGCGTAGTGCAATTCCACCTGGCGGGCCATACTAACTGCGGGTCTTATCTGATCGACACGCACGACGGCGAAGTCGCGAAGCCGGTCTGGGAGCTTTATCGATTAGCGCACCGGCTGACGGGCGGCGCTTCGACGCTGCTGGAGTGGGACGCAAGCGTTCCCGACTTCCCCGCGCTGCACAGCGAGGCGCTCAAGGCCCGCGACTTTACCGAAAGCGAATTCGATCTTGAGGTCGATCCCTGTCAGTACTCAGAGCAGGCGGGCGGGCGGCCGTCAAAGATCTCGAACCCGCTTCACATCATCACGCCGGAGTTAGCATGAGCGATAAGCCGGAAGAGCTCGCCCGCATACAAGGCTGGATGCAGGCCGTTATCACGCACCCGTCAGGCATACGAGCGGGCATCGCTTCGGCCGCCGCCCGGCAACAGATCGACGCGCGGTTTGAAGATATAGAGACGATCGTATCGCCGTCGAAAGCGCTCACGGGCGCGGAGCGGTTGATGATCTACAGCCGCTCTTACCACGCGCGGCTGCTGGAATGCTTTCGCGCGGAATTCCCCTGCCTGCTCTACGCGTTGGGCAAGGCGGTGTTTGACGATTTCGTCATCGAATACCTGAAGCAACACCCGCCCGAAAGCTACACGCTGAAAGACGTGGCAAAGAGCTTTCCGCAATTCCTGGCCGAGACTCGCCCGGCGACGGAGAGCTGGCCCGACTTTATTATCGACCTGGCCCGGCTTGAGCGAACGTTCATCGAAGTCTTTGACGGGCCGGGCGGCGAGGGTAAGAAGCTCGCGCGCGCCGATCAAATCCTGGCGCTCGATGATGAACGGCTCGCGCGATTGCGGCTCACGCCCGTCGCCTGCCTGCGCCTGCTCGCCTTTCGTTATCCCGTCCTTTCTTACTTCAACGCCGTGCGCGCAAAAAAAGAGCCGGACTTGCCCACGCCGTCAGAGACCTTTCTAGCGGTCAACCGTATCGACTACCTGATTCATTTCTCGCCGCTGTCCGCATCGCAACACGCCGTACTCGAATCGCTCGTCGCGGGTCTAAGCGTGGCCGACGCGCTGACCCGCGCGGCCGACCGAGCCGCGGCCGACCGAGCCGCGGCCGACCGCAAGCTGCTCGAAGGCAGCGCGCGCGCCTGGCTGCGCGATTGGGTAGACGGCGGGTTCTTTCTTCATTAATCTGACAAAGGTTGATCTGCATCTTTTATGAAAGGGTGGAGCTATGGAGATTGCTGTTCTCATATTCGATCGCCTGACCGCGCTCGACGCGATCGGGCCTTATGAAGTGCTGCGCTCGATGCCGGACGCCACGGTGCGCTTCGTCTCCAAAGAGAAAGGGCCTGTGCGCACCGACACGGGCAGCCTCGCGCTGGTGGCCGATTACGAGCTCGAAGAGGTGACCGCGCCCGACATCCTCGTAGTCCCAGGCGGGCCGGGGCAGGCGGCGCTGATGGACGACGAGAGAGTCTTAGGCTGGGTGCGCGGCGTCCACGAGAAGACTCGTTGGACGACTTCGGTTTGCACGGGGTCGCTAGTGCTTGCCGGGGCCGGTCTGCTCAAGGGCCTGCGCGCCACGACGCACTGGCTGGCGATGGACGTGTTAAGAGAGCTTGGGGCCGAGCCCACGTTAGAGCGAGTAGTCCGGCAGGGCAAGATCATCACCGCGGCGGGAGTCTCTTCGGGGATAGACATGGCATTAAGGCTGGTCGCGCTTGAGCGCGGCGAAGAGATGGCGCAGGCCATACAGCTTGCGATCGAATACGACCCGCAACCTCCGTTCGACGCTGGCTCGCCCGAGAAGGCCCCGCCCGCCGTGGTCGAGCGCCTACGCAGCCGCAGCCGTTTCATAATGCGAGGGTGATTATTCTTCGGCCGTCTTTTCTTTCCAATCGTAAGAGTCGGATTTGACGCGCTCGTAGTTTTCGTCGAGCTGGCCTTCCAGCAGAAGAATCGCGGCGATGCGGCGCGCGATCTGCGTCACTTCGCGGGCTTCATTGTCTGTGAGGCTGCGCCCGAGTATGTCGAGCTCGCGGTAGGAAAGCCATTTCTTGATCACCTGGTAGCCGCCGATAGTGTACTGCCAGACGCGCGATGGGACGTTGGTCCACGCCGCCCTGTCGTTCAAGTAAACGTTGTGCGTTTCGCTGCCTAGCGCCGAAAGCACAGAGCCATCGAGCGAGCGGGTTTCCTCGTCGTTGAAGTCGCGCGTCGAGAGGCGGCCTTTGCCGGGCATCACGACATTGCCTTTGCCGCGATGCCCCCAACCGGCGCGCAGCTCCAAATCTCCGGCTTCGGGGTCGAGGCTGCCCGCGCCGTCTGTCCGGCGTATTACAGCGACTGTTCGGAGTTCAGGTCGGATGGCGCCAGTTGTGACGCCTGAGACAGGAGATTCCGTGTCGAGCAGCGCGGCGACCTGACGACCGAGCGCGGCAGACTGTTCGAGCAGCTCGCGCGACGCGGGCAGCGGGACGCGCGGGAAGTCCGAGCGAATGCCGTCGCTGTTTTCATTAAGGTAAGCTGGCGAGTAGCCGATGGCGAGCGCGTGAAACCAGATGAGCGCGGCAGTCTCGAAATTAGAATCAGGATCACTGACGCCAATTTCATCGAGATAAGCGCGGGCGCGAGCAGAGAGGTTTGCTGTCGTAGCCTGTGCATCGGCAAAGAAAGAATCTTGTTGATGATTCTTTTTCTTCGCTGAGGAAGCGGCGCGGAGTTGTAAAGGTATCGTAGAGACATTTCGTGCTAACGCCTGATAATCTACCAGGGTGGACGAGAAGTAAAACGGACTTCCCTTCGCGTTTTTTTCCGTCGCCATCCTAGTAACTATAAACTTGTTTTGTTGCCAGCATTGCCTCCAAAACTCCGGTCGCGATCGATTCCAGAACGGGTTAATAGAACTGTAGTAGCACCACCGAACATCAAATGGGCGCACGATAAAACGTCTTATGTTGTCAGGGTTGTAGGATTCACCTGCCTGCACTTTAGCTCTAACGGTCTTAGCTTTGTAGTCAGACGCATCCTCAGTAATTCCTGTTCCCAAGGCTTCAATATCCCTCCATTCAACGGTCGGGTCGTAAAACATTCGAATCCTTTTTGCCAGCTCGTTTTTATCTACATCAATCAACCCACCCCTGCGGCTTTCCAGAAAACCTGCGAACGGCTCAGCATCGCTTAGCATGTCTAAGCGCGGCCAGTCGAAATACTGTTCGGTAACGTCTGTTGGTTGAAACGAGTAGCGATTGCTCATTGTCGGGCGGGCGACACTGTATTGCTCATCAAAATCCGGAGCATTTAGTGAAGCAAGTAGCTGCGCGCGTCTTTCTTCAGCTTTTGCCGAATGCAAATCATCGCGATAATAAACATCTGCCGTGCCTTTGTGCCTGTCAGTTTTCACCCATGTCGAAATAACAACCCCCTGTTGGATGCCCGGCGAAAAGCCCTTTATTGCAAAAACGGTTTCGCTTGTTCTACCGTCAGGCGCGTACTCGGATTTCTTACGATTGCCGTGCATATTTTCAACCCAGAACTTGTCGAACGATTCGAGGAGGCGCTTACGCAACACGACATATGAAGGCTCATTCGTCCACGAGTAATTTGAAATGAAGCTGACAATGCCTTCGCCCGTCTTCTCGGCAATCCGCCTTTCCGCCAGGCGAAAGAATCGCACGTACAGATCATCAAGGTTGAATTTCTTGATGCCCCACTCTTTAATCAAGCCTTCTTTGTAAACATCGACGATGCCGCCTTCTTCCTTCGCGCTAGTCCCGGCAAAGGCGTTGTACGGCGGGTTGCCTAACACTACCAGTATCGGCTTGTCGCGCTTTACCTCTTCGGCCGCGTCGCGCTCTTCCTGCAACGTCTTAAACTCGAAGGCCAGTTGTTTCTTAGCCTCTTTGGGCGGCTCCCATCCCGTAAGCGCGTTCGTCAGGTAGACGCCTACTCGCTCGTCGCCCTTCAACGCGCTGCCTTCCTTCTGCAACAGCAACCCGAGCTGCAAATGCGCGACGACGAACGGCGCGGGCAGTATCTCAAACCCGAACACCCGCTCGCGGGCCGCGCGCTTCAAATCCCTCGCCGCCAGCGCGTCGCCTCCCTGCTCGTCTATCGTGCGCTTGATGCGACGCAGCACTTCGACCAGATACGCGCCCGTGCCGCAACACGGATCGAGCACGTAAACGCGCTCGTCCGCGAGCCCGTTCTCTATCCCAAGCTCAGAGCGCAACACGCGGTCTACTCGCTCGACCATGTAGCGCACTATCTCTTCGGGCGTGTACCAGACGCCGAGCTGCTTTCTCAAATCAGGGTCGAACGCTTCGAGGAACGGCTCGTAGAAATACTGCACGGCATGCTCTTCTTCAAAGCGCGTGAAGAACTCCGCGCGGCTGACCCGGTTTAGCGTGTCCGCCGTCCGGTCGAGCACCTCTTCGAGCCCGAGCCCCCGCACGTTGTCGGGCGTTACGACCTGCTCGAACAGCGTGCGAATCACCGGGACGTGCAGCGACCAGGCGGCCAGCCTCCAGTTGAACCGCTCGCGCCGCGCTTCCGGGGACTTCGCCCACAACACCCACGCCGAAAAGACGCCGTAGAACAACGTCTGCACGAGCGTAGAGCGAAAGAAAGCTTCACCGCGCGCGCCTTCAAACTTAATCTCAAGAGCTTGCTCAAGGGCTTCACGCACGGATTGAAGAGACGGCAGCTCCGCGCGCTCGACGCGCGTCTTCGCGTCGCGGGCGTAAGAGGCGAGGAACCACGCCAGGTCTTTCGGGTCTTCGAGCGGCGCGGGCGTTAGCATCACGCGCTTGATGTACTCGGTGAAGGGCGCGTCGTGCTCGGCGGCGAACGCCTGCGGCTGCGAGGCGCGGTCCCATAGCTCTCGCTCGCTCGCGGCCAGGCTGTAGCCTTCACCCAATCGAAGCTCGCCGTTTTGATCTTTGGTCACCAGAAGGAACTCGCGCAGGTTCGTCACCAACACTTGCCCGTAGGCGTTCAGGTAACGACGCACCTGCTCGCTCTCTGCGACGGCGCGCAGATCTTCTCTCGCGCCTTTGACTTCGACCACGCCTCGCTCGGGCTGCCGCCCCCGGAAGGAAGCCGCCTCGCCGAGGTCATCATCGCCGCCCGCGCGCTTGAGCTGCTTCGCCGTAAACAGTCCCCCGTCAGGCAGGCCCGCGCCCCGGTTCCTGATGTTGATGACGATACGAACTTTCGGATTGAGCATCGCGCCGACGGCGTTCAGGAGGTTGGCGAGCGCAGGATAAAACGAAGTCTCTTTGACGTTTTCGCCCGTTGCGTAGGTTTCACGTATATCACGCAGGTAGTGATCGAGAACCGGCATGAATATTAAGTTCTGCTCCTCTTATTGATCGGGCGTCGAGCCGCCGTTCTGCTCTACGGCGGAGCGGACGTAGGCCAGGAATTGAGCTTCGGGCTGCGCGCCGACGAACTCCACGCGGTCGTTTATGACAATCTTCGGGACGCCCCGGACCGCATAGCGTCGCGCCAGATCGGGGAACTCCTGGGCTTCGATAACGTCTCCCGTCACTTGAGCGCTCTCTACCGCGAGCTGGTGGGCCAACCTGGCCGCAGCGGGGCAGTACGGTCAGGTAGGCGTTGTAAAGACCTTTATGTTTACCGGCTCGGCGAGCGATGCGAGAAACGAGCGCGTCTCTTCGGAAAGGTCGGTCGCGCCCGCTGCGGTGTCTACGAGGTCTTCGATAAAGGCTGAGAACTCGTAGCCGATCGGTATGCCGAAAAACCTCACCTGTCCGCGCGCCGCGCCCTTGAGCACGAAGGCGGGCACGCGGTCTATGCCGTATGCTGCGGCCTCTTCGGCGGCGGTCGCGATCTCTAAGACCTTCAGGTCGATCTTATCGGAAAGCGCGGCGACCTCTTTCAGCAGGGCTTCGGTCTGCTCGCACGTCTCGCACTCCTGTTTGCCCGGCACGATGATGGGCGAGGGGCGCTCGGTGAACATAATTATCTCTACGTTCGAAGTGATGTTCTCTTCGAAATGCTTGCGAAGGAATTCCTGGTCCTTGTCGGAAATGATCGCCATCAGACCCTCCTTAAAAGATCGCTCAGTGCGTAGGTATTCGCACGTCCCTTGATCCCTGACCGTACACGTGAGTTGTCGCGCCGTTTTTAAACTTCGATGATACGAACGGACTGGCGGTCGAATTCGCGCCCGGCAAAAAAGACTCCACGGTGATCGTGTCGAACCTCTCTTTTCGGTCGGCGATCACGAACTCGGCGGCCGACATTGCTTGTGATTCGGTGACCGGCCCTTGAAACCTGATGTTGACGGTGATCGCTCGCGAAGCCAGGTCGGGCTGTTCGGACTCGACCCTGAAAGAGGGCACGGGCTCTCGCTCGACCGTGGCCTGTTCGGCCGTATCGCCGGCGCAGGCGGCGAAGGTCAGCAGAACGAGCGAGATTGTTACGACCTTAATCATGCGCCTCCCGATCCATATCATTAGTGTACCCCCTCGGGGGCTCAAGTCAAAAAAATATTCCGCCGCTGAAACCTTTTCGGCCCGGCCGCCACTCACCCGTTGTAACGGTAAAGTTCAAGAGTCTCGAAAGGAGTTTCGCCAGTCATGAATAAAGCCTTGTTTCGTCTGGTCGCCGTTTTGGCCACGCTCGGTTTCGCGCTCGCAGGGACCGCCTCGGCGCAGGATTTCCAGAAGTCATACCAGATCGGAGCCGGCGGCGAAGTTCGCATCGGCACCGTTTCGGGCGATGTCACCGTAGGGGGCTACGACGGCAGCGCAATCGTCGTCACGGGAACGAAGCGCGGGCGCGACCTCGACCTGGTGGAGATCGAGGACCGCAGCACGGCGGGCAATATAGACATCTCTGTGCGTTACCCGAAGAACTGCAACTGCGACGTGAGCGTCAGGTTCGAGGTGAAGGTGCCCAGAGGGGTCGCTTACGACTTCGACCGCATCTCGTCGGTGAGCGGGAACGTCGAGATGAACGGCGTCACCGGCAAGATACACGCTTCGTCGGTGAGCGGCGACGTTCAGGTCCGAAACGTCTCGGGGTCGGTCAGCGCGTCGAGCGTCAGCGGCGACGTCGATGTAGAGATAGATCGCCTTGAAGGGACCGACAGCATGAAGTTTTCCAGCGTTAGCGGCGACGTAGACGTGCGGCTGCCTTCGAGCCTCGGCGCGGACATCCAGATGTCGAGTTTCAGCGGCTCGGTGAAGACCGATTTCCCCATCGAGATAAAGCAAGAGCGGTACGGATCGAGAAACTCGGCGCGCGGCAGGGTGGGCGACGGTTCGCGCAGCCTCCGCATATCGAGCGTTTCCGGGAGCCTGAGCCTCACCTACTCCGGCCGCTAGCAGCGAGAACTGCCCCGAAGGGGCGAGATTCAAAAGGAAGCCTCGAAGAGGCGTGATTCAATAGCCAGGGGCAACGCCCCTGGAAACGGGTTGTTAATAATGAGAAGCCCTGAAAGGGCGATACCCTTATCGCGCCCTTTCAGGGCTTCGTCTCTTATGACGCATGACCCGGCGCGTTGCGCCGGGCTATTGAATCGCGCCCCTACGGGGCTTTCGGGTATTGAATATCGCCTCTTCGAGGCTGTCTATCGAGTCGCGTCGCCGGAGAGTCTGCGCCGCGCCCCGCCAAACTTGACAACATCGCCCCGTTCCGATAGCCTTAATCTTTTCTACAGAGACGTTTATCGAGAGGTATATACCATGAAGAGGACTTTTCAGCCTAACAACCGCCGCCGCGCCAAAACGCATGGCTTCCGCGTGCGCATGAGCACAAAGGGCGGCCAGCTCGTGCTCAAGCGGCGGCGCGCTAAGGGGCGCAAGCGTCTGACCCCCTCACACTACTAAAGAGTCCTGAGTGCTGAGTGCTGAGTGCTGAGTAGAAGAAAACACTCAGGACTCAGCACTCAGGACTCGGCACTTTTTAATGTGTGGAGTATCGGAAAAGTTTCCAAAGGCGGACAGACTGCTCAAGCGGGGGGCGTTCCGCAGGGTTTATGACGAGGGCCGCAAGTTTCAAGCGACGTATTTCATCGCCTTCGTGCTGCCGAATGAGGACGACCTCACGCGGCTCGGCATTACGGCGACCAGGAAGATAGGCAAGTCGGTCGAGCGCAACCGCGCGCGCCGGCTTGTGCGCGAAGTCTTCAGAAAAAACCGATGGCTTGTCCCACAGGGAGTTGATATAGTCATTAATGTGAAAAGAGCTCTTGTGGAGGCAAGGCTTAACGATCTTGAGACTGACTTTATCGCTTTTTTAGAGAAGGTGGGCAATAAGTGAAGTTCGTCCTGATCTATCTCCTGCGGGCTTATAAAATGCTCATCTCGCCATTGCTCCCGCCAGCGTGCAGATTCACGCCCACATGTTCAGAGTACGCAATGGAAGCGATCGCAAAGCATGGCGCTTTGCGGGGTTCGTATATGGGTCTGCGTCGGCTGCTCAGGTGTCACCCGTTTCACCCCGGCGGTTACGACCCCGTGAAGTAATAACAAGGAGCGGCCCGATGGCCGCCTGGTGCAATAAATGGACCGAGCGCGAGTAGTACTGGCAATCGCACTTTCATCAATAGTCTTAATAGGCTGGCAGTTCGCGGCGCGTTATTTCTCCCCGCCTAAGCCTGCCCCGCGGCAGGAGGCCGCCGAGCGGCAACCGGCGCAGAACTCGCCAGCGCAGAACTCCAACTCCAACCCCGTGGCGCAGAATACCGCCGCGCAGAATAAGCCCGGCCAGAATCAGGCCGCCGCCGCGACGGCTCAAGCGCAGACAGCGCCGGTCGCGCGGCCGACCGCAGCCCCCCCGCGCGAGATCATCGTCGACACACCCTACTGGACGGCGACTTTTACTAGCCGCGGAGCGGTCGCAACGTCATGGATTCTTAAGCAGTACCCCACCAAGAGGGGCGACCGCGCGGTAACGGCCGCCAATTACGGACATCTTGAGCTGGTCCCGCAAGGCGTGAGCGCCGACAGCGACATCGGCGCGCCGTTTAAAGTTCATGTCGGCGACGACCTCGAACTGACGAACCACGTGAACCGAGCGAACTTCGCCATCGAAGGCGTGGCCGAAGGCGAGCAGCACATAACGCTACAGCCGGGCGAAAGGCGCGAGATCACATTCAGGTATCTGGACTCCAACGTCGAAGCGCGCAAGACCTTCGCCTTCGACGCCTCGCGGCTGGTCTTTGACGTTACGGCGCGCATCATGTCGGCCGGCAGCCAGCAGCCTATAAGCCTCCAGATCGGCCCCCGCGTCGGCGATCAATCAGACCACCACACGGGCAGCTACAGCACCCCGCCGCAGGTCGTGGCCTTCGACCGCGCGGGCCACCGCACGAGCGTCGTCGCCGCAAGCATCAACGACCCGATCACTGAGATAACGGCCGTCGACAGGGCGAACAACACAATCGCGCTCGACGACCCGGCCTTCGGGCTCAAAAGAATAAAGCTCGTAGCCTCGGATGAGATCACGTTTCTCGGCTACGCGAACATAGTCGAATCATCGCCCGACGGCCGCGCGCTCACGCTCGACTCGCTGCCAGAGGGGACCGTGCCCGGCGCGAGCATCGCTCCCGTGAAGGACGTTTTGCGCCAGGGCTATCAGTGGGCGGGCGACGTAGACCATTACTTCGCCATGGTGGCCATCCCTTCGCAGGCAGTACCCGAGATCGCGTTTATGAACCTGCACACGAGGGTGCCGGACGTAGACGTGGTCGCGCGCGATTATCAATCGGTCCTGGTGCCCGTCGACTCTGAGAGGGCGACTCGCCTCTTCGTCGGCCCGAAGGACCGCGAGCTGTTGGCGAGCACGGGCAGGGAGTTCGGGACGGACTTCGAGGCGCTGATCGATTACGGAATGTTCTCCTTCATAATCCGCCCGATCGTGCCCGTCATAGGCTGGGCGCTCGACGGGCTGGCAAAGCTGTTTCACAACTACGGCTGGAGCATAGTCGTGGTGACGATCGTCATCAACCTCGCGCTGTCGCCGCTCAGGTGGTACAGCTCGAAGAAGATGAAGAAGGCCGCCAAGCACCAGCCGCGCATGAAGGAGCTCCAGGACAAGATAAAGAAGCTCAAGGACAACCCTAAGAAGCACGAGCGCGAGCTGACGCAGCTTCAGCAAGAGCAGATGGCGCTGATGAAGGAGGCCAACCCGCTCGGCGGCTGTCTGCCGCTGGTGCTACAGATGCCGATATTCTGGGCCTTCTTCGTCTACCTGACGATCTCGCTGGACGTGCGCCACGCGCCGTGGATTCTGTGGGTCAAGGACCTCTCCACTCCCGACCCGTACAAGATACTGCCCATAGTAATGTGCGTGACGATGATCGCCTCGACGAAGCTCACGCCGCAGCCCGCGACGGCCGACCCTTCGATGAAGATGCAGCGCGTGATGATGACATGGTTCATGCCGATCATGCTGACGTGGTTCTTCTTCTTGAACGCGCCGAGCGGGCTGGTGCTCTACTGGATGGTGAGCAACCTTGTCGGCGTGATCATACAGTTGGTGATAAACAAGGTGACGGCCGAGCCCGCGCCCTCGACGGGCGGGCCGAGTGACGGCAAGAAAGCGGGCGGCGTAAGCAAGCAGGGTGACGCGCCGCGCAAGCGCAAGGCTTCGGGCAAAGAGGTCGTAGAGGTCGTGAAGTGATGACACAAGACGAAGTGAACGGCGTCGTGGAATTTACCAACAGGGTCTTAGAATCGAGCGGGCTCGACCTGACGGCGAGCCTGGAAGAGACCGGGGATGGGTTTAAAGTGCAGGTGCGCGGGGGCGACATCGCGTTGTTGCTGGGCCACAACGCCGAGCTGCTCGACGCGCTCGAATACCTGGGCAGCCGCCTGGTGGCGCGCTCGGCGGGCGAAGAGACGCGCGTAGTATTCGACTCGGGCAGCTACCGCGCGCAGCGCGAGCGCGAGCTGCGGCTGATGGCGGAGAAAGCCGCCGAGCGCGTGCGCGGCTCGCGAATCCCCTTCAGCTTCGACCCGATGAATCCGAACGAAAGACGGATCATTCACCTGGCCCTGGCCGAAGACGCGACCGTTAAGACCGAAAGCCAGGGCAACGGCGAAAACCGCAAAGTCACGATCTACCCCGCGAAATAAAGTGCTGAGTGCTGAGTCCTGAGTCCTGAGTGAAAGACTGATACTCAGGACTCAGGACTCAGCACTCAGGACTATGTATCAAGACGAAACCATAGCCGCCATCTCGACGCCCCCCGGCAGAGGGGGCATCGGGGTCGTGCGGCTGAGCGGGTTTCGCTCGCTTGAGATAGCCGCAACGATCTTCCGCCCGCAGTCGAACGCCTCGCTCGACCGGCCGAACCGCGCGCAGTTCGGCTCGCTCATCGACGCGCCCACCGGCGAGCTTATAGACGAAGCAGTAGTCACGTACTTCAAAGCGCCTCAATCCTACACCGGCGAAGACACGATCGAGATCAGTTGTCACGGGAGCCCCGTGATCTTAAGCCGCGTGCTTGAGATGATCACCTCGCTCGGCGCTCGGATCGCGGAGCCGGGCGAGTTCACCTTCCGCGCTTTCTTGAACAGACGCATAGACCTCGCGCAGGCGCAGGCCGTCCGCGACATCATCAGCGCGCAGACTCGCTACCAGGCGCGCGTGGCGACCCGCCAGCTCGAAGGCGCGCTCTCAAACCGACTCGCGCCCGCCCGCGACTCGCTCGTAGAGATAATCGTCCACCTCGAATCGACGGTCGAGTTCGTCGAAGACGACATATCGCCCGCGACGCTCGCGGCGCTCGCGGCGAAGCTTGATAAAACGATCGCGGGGCTCGAAGAGGTTGCGGCGAGCTTCTCGTTCGGCAGGTACGTCAAAGAAGGGTTCGACCTGGCGATCGTAGGGCGGCCGAACGTGGGCAAATCCTCCGTCTTCAACCGCCTCGTGGGGAGCCCGCGAGCTATCGTCACCGAGATCGCGGGGACGACGCGCGACGCGTTATATGAAAGCGCGTCGATAGCGGGCGTGCCCGTGCGCTTGATCGACACGGCGGGGATCAGAGAGACGGCCGACCCTGTCGAATCGATAGGCATAGTGCGAAGCCGGTCTGCGATAGCCGACGCTGACATCTCGCTGGTAGTCCTCGACGCGTCGGAGCCCATGACGGATGACGACGTGAGGCTGCTGGAGATTGTGCCCGAAGACAGGCGCATACTCGCGCTCAACAAGACCGACCTGCCGCGACGGCTCGCGCCCGCCGCGCTCTCGGAGAGCGGAGAGCCGCTGAGCATCTCGGCGCTGATGGGCGAAGGGTTTGACGAGCTGACAAAGACGATCTTGGGCCGCCTGTCGGGTGAGGCGAGCGTCGAGCGAGACGACCTGATGATTACGGACGCGCGCCAGCACGCGGCCTTGCGCCGCAGCGTAGAGCAGGCGAGCGAGGCGCGCGATTTGATCATTGAAGGCGAGCTTGAAGAGATCATTCTGTTGAAGCTCCACGGCTCGCTCTCGTCGCTCGGCGAGATAACCGGCGAGACGCTTACAGAAGACATACTCGGGCAGATCTTCTCGACCTTCTGCATCGGCAAATGAGCCTCTAACAGATCCACTTCCGTCAGTGTGGTTAGAATTACGTCGAGTTATAAGAAGTAATTGCCAGGCGCTTACGAACTGTGCTAAACAAGTTATTCGTGGAGCGCCAATTTCAATCCAAGCATAAGAATTAATAGAATCTCGTTCCCGCCCCATTCGTTTGATTATACGTGTCTCGGAAAATCATCATTCAGCTTTGGAAATAGTGGGCATCAAGGACTAGAAATGATTCCAACAACTCAGCGTCACGCAATTATATGGAAGCTGTCATCTGTCGGCGCATGTCTCCTGTTAGCACTCAATTGTCTGGCAGCGGCACAGCCCGCACAGATGGACCGGAGCGGTAGTGAACTCAGAGGCGGGCTGGAAGAAGAAGAGCAATTGGAGCCGGGCAAGCCCCTTGAGGGAGAACTGGCGGGGCGGAAAATAGATTCTTACCGGGTGATACTCAGGGAGGGTCAGTTCGTGCGTGTAACTGTAAGCACGCAGGAGGCGGACATAGTTATCACCCTTCTAGGCCCCGACGGCAAACAGGTTGCTGAAATGTCTAGCCAGAACAGCACAGGCGAGAACATGCTCAGGGCCGTCGCAGCCGTCGATGGCGATTACCGCCTTCAGTTGCGACTGATGAATGAGCAATCACCGCCCGAAAAGTACATCATAAAGATCGAGGAGCTGCGAGTCGCCACATCACAGGATAGGAAACAGTGCGCCGCCGATCTGGCCTTTGCGGCGGCGCAGCGAATGGAGGAGAAAGGCACGGCGGAAGCGTTGAAAGATGCGCTTAAAGAATTTGACGAAGCATCTCGCTTGATGAGAGAACTGGGCGATCACAAAGGGGAAGCCATAACTTTTAACCACACAGGTTCCATCTATAGAAAGCTGGGCGATAATCATAAGGCGCTTGAGTACTACAACCGCGCCTCAACCCTGATAAGCGGCAAGGGGGCAGATCGCGAAGAAGCTTCCATACTCAATAATGCCGCCCTTTTATACAACACAATGGGAGAGAGGCAGAAGGCGCTCGAATACTATAACCGTGCTCTCCCCTTGATACGAGCCGCGGGTGATTGGAAAGCGGAAGCGATCATATTAAACAACCTTGGCGCACTCCACTACGCGCTGGCCGAAAGCCAAAAAGCGCTGGAGCATTTCGATCTCTCTTTGCAGTTAATGAAAGCCAGGGGGGGGAAGAACGCCGTTGCGCTCAACGGCATCGGCGTCGTTTACGATTTTCTGGGCGAGAAGCAGAAGGCGCTCGAATATCTCCATCAGGCTCTGTCGTACACCCCATCGGCGAGCGGCCAGGCATCTAGCATACTGGCCAACATAGGCGTGATTTACGATTTTCTGGGTGAGAAGCAGAAGGCGCTCGAATACTTTAACAGGGCCTTGACGCAATTCCGGTCTGCGGGAGACCGGCGGGGAGTAGCCACAACGCTCCACTTTATCGGCACCGTGTACAGCTCGTCGGGCGATAGCCGGAAAGCGATTGAATGTTACGACGAGGCCCTGTCGTTGATACGAGCCGCCGGGGATCGCTACAGGGAGGGCCTTATACTGACGAAAGCGGGTGAGGCTTACGATGCGCTGGGTGAGAAGCAGAAGGCTTTAGATTACTACGGCAAGTCATTACTCATCGGGCAGGCAGTGAAGTCACGCTTCATAGAAGCATTATCCCGCTATCGCACGGCGCTCACATTCTACGGCCTGAATAATCTCGCTGAAGCCCGTTCGAACATCGAGGCCGCGCTCGGGATTATTGAGTCACTCCGCACCAAGGTCGCAAGCTCAGAGCTGCGCGCCTCTTATTTCGCCTCCGTCCAACAGTATTATGATTTTTACATCGGCCTGCTCATGCGCCTCGATCAACTCCACCCCGGCCAGGGTTATGACGCGATGGCGCTTCACGCCAGCGAGCGGGCGCGGGCGAGAGTTCTGCTGGAGATGCTTATGGAAGGCCGCGTCGATATTCACCAGGGCGTTGAGCCTTCTCTGCTAGAACGCGAGCGATCATTAAAGCAATCGCTCGATAGCAAAAACGAGAGACAGGTGAGGCTGCTCAGCCGTGAGCATACAAAGGAACAGGCCGAGCAAATAGATGAAGAGATCAGACAACTGCTCGCGCAATACCAGAACGTCAAAGACCAGATCAAGCTCAAAAGCCCCGGCTACGCGGCCCTGACGCAGCCGCGCCCTTTAACCGTAAAAGAGATTCAGCAGGAAGTTCTAGACGCCGATACGCTGTTGCTGGAGTATGCGTTAGGCGAGCAACAGAGTTTCCTGTGGGCGGTCACGCGAGATTCGATCGTTACGTTCCGGCTGCCGAAGCGAGCCGAGATAGAAGAGGCGGCGCAACGCGTCTACGAGCTTCTTTCCGTAGACCGCCGGGAGCGGCCTTTGCAACTCAACAGTAGCTATAGCGAGGCGGCCTCTGCTTTAAGCCAGATCATTCTGGGGCCGGCAGCGGCCCACCTGGGGAAAAAGCGTTTACTGATCGTGCCGCAGGGCGCGTTAAGTTATATACCTTTTGCCGCGCTGCCTTTGCCCGCGGCGCAGAAACAGGAAAGGCTTGCCCACTCCAGCCTTGAGCCTCTGATTGCAAAACACGAGATTATACATTTGCCGTCGGCCTCGACGCTTGCCGTGCTCAGGCGTGAGCTTGCGGGGCGCAAGCTGCCCCCGAATGCCGTCGCGGTGATTGCCGACCCTGTTTTTGGTAAAGACGACGTGAGGGCGCGAGCGGCGTTGAAAGGCGAGGCGAAAGCGGTTGACGAAAGAGATAAGCGGATCATTCCATCACCAGATAATTCGCAGACGGCGTTACTGCGATCGATAAAAGAAGCGGGACTCGGCGATGGCAAGCAGTTACCGCGCCTGCCCTTCTCCGGGCAAGAGGCGCGCACTATCTTTGCGCTCGGGCGACAAGCCGGGGCGATGATCGCGGTTGATTTCGACGCGAATCTGAAGACCGCTAACAGCGCGGAGATGGGGCAGTACCGCATAATCCATTTTGCCACGCATGCATTGCTTAACAACGAGCACCCTGAGATGAGCGGCCTCGTGCTGTCGCTCGTAGACGAGCGGGGCGAGCCGCAAAACGGGTTCCTCCGACTGTATGACATTTACAATTTGAGGCTCGGGGCTGATCTGGTGGTGCTGAGCGCGTGCCAGACGGCGCTCGGGAAGCAGATCACGGGGGAAGGGCTGGTCGGGGTGACGCGCGGGTTTATGTATGCAGGGGCCGCGCGAGTGATGGCGAGTCTGTGGAGGGTCGATGATCAGGCCACGTCGGAATTGATGAACAGGTTCTATATAGGAATGATGAAAGATAAGCAGGAACCGGCGGCGGCTTTGCGTGAAGCGCAGTTATGGATGCGAAAACAGAAGAGGTGGCAATCGCCCTACTACTGGTCGGGGTTCATAATACAAGGGGAGTGGAGATGACAGACGGTCATGAAGACCTTAGCTTCACAGGGAAAAGATGTAGGACTGACGCAGGAAGTATTCGAGCAGTTGCTCGCCTGGTTGGATGAAGACCGCGATCTGGCCGGCAAAAAATACGAGGAGATTCGCTTTCAACTGATAAACCTGTTCCTGGGGCGCGGTTGCGTTATCTCGGAGGAGCTGGCCGATAAGACGATTGATCGCGTGGCCAGGAAGGTTAAAGATATAGCGGATACGTATGTCGGCGACCCGGCGCTCTACTTTTATGGTGTGGCCAAGATGATTCATCTGGAGTATATGAGGAGTAGACCCGTCGCCCTGCCCGCCTTGCCTTCTCAATCAGAAAAAGGTACTGAGCAAAGGCATGAGTGCCTGGGGTCATGCATCGAAAAGCTTTCGCCGGCTAACCGCGAATTGATAATGGCATACTACGGCGAGGCGCAGTCTAATGAAGAGCAGCGCAGAAAACTTGCGGCCCTAATGGGGCTTGAGCCAAACGCATTGTGGGTGCGTATGCACCGAATCAGGGAGAAGCTACGGAGGTGTGTAATCGAGTGCCTCAAGAATAAGGAGGCGCAATAAAATGAGTTTGCCTGACAAGGATGAAATATTGATCCGGCGATACCTGCTGGGCGAAGTGACAGACCGGGAGCGAGAGCACGTCGAGCAGCAGTTAATGACCGACAGGCAATACCTCGACCATATTCTCAGGGTAGAGGAGCGCCTGATGGATGAGTACGTGCGAGGGGAGATCGACCTGGACGAAAGAGGGCCGTTTGAAACACACTTCCTCAACCCGCCGGAGCGTCGAGACAAGCTAGAGTTCGCTGAATCATTGAACAGGCACATTGCGGAAGCAGGGGCCTGGAAAGAGGCTGCCGGTCGGGCGGATGCAAGGTCCTGGCTAGGGCGAATACCGATCCGGCCGGCGATAGCTTTACTAACAGCCGCAACGCTAGTCTTAGCAGCGTGCACAACTATGCTGCTAATCCAGAACGCCCGATTGAAGAAGCAGGTTCTTGAACAACAGGCAAACTTGAATCAGGCGGAAGAAGGGTTGCGACGACAGCTTGACGAGCAGATGGGGCGCAGCGAGGAACTGGCGAGACAGCTCGAGCAATCGCAAAAAGAGATGTCTGGGATCAAGCAAGAGCTTTCGAGTCTCAAGCAGGAAAACGGCAGCCGTCGAGAGAGCCCCGCGCCCGTAATCGCGTCGTTGGTTATCGCGCCGGGGTCAGTTAGAGACGGCGGGCGGATCAACCGCGCGGATTTAACAGCCCGCATCGAACAGTTGAGGCTGGAATTAAAATTACGAGAGGAAGATTACCGGAGCTATCGGATCGAGGTGAAAACGGTCGAAGGCAAAAGCATCTGGAAAGAAGTTAATTTGAGGGCGCGGCGAGGGGCGGGAGAAAAGAGCGTGGTCGCTACGTTGCCCGCGGCGCAACTACGTGAAGGCGATTATCTGGCTACGCTAAGCGGCCTGGCGCCGGGCGGAGGCTATGAAGAAGTCGCCACATATTATTTTACGATCCTGAGAGACTAATGATCGCATTTGAGAGTTAAAGACGAGGGAGCACGGCTGCTCCCTCGTCTTTAACTTTACGGGCCTGTATTACTGGCACCAGGTAATCGAGTTAGTCCCCTGATAGATGCAACTATCCTCGACTATGTCATAAAAGACGCGGACCTCGTAGACGTGATTGAAATTGGCATTCGGAATATCATTGATCCAGATGCCATCGGGAAGCGTGGTCGGTGCGTAAGGGTGTATAACCCACTGCGACCCTGATACTGAGAGGTCGCGATACCTCAAGAAAATCTGAGTGCCGGCAGGCGCGCCTGTTGCGCTTCCAGCGACGCGGAGGTTACCTGAAGTGCCGGACTCGGCGGGTTGAATCCAGATGATATTCAACTGCTCGTTGCAGTAACCGGAATTCCTCCCGTCATAACGGAAGATCGGGGAGCGGAAGCATGAGTAAACGACGTATGCCTCGAAATCATGGCACTTGTACGGAGATGGGATTGAGTTCGACCAACTGCCATCGGATGGGTTAGG
>DATFGQ010000102.1:0-4390 GCA_035249305.1 Blastocatellia bacterium
TAATCCCTTTTATCGAAGGCGACGGGACGGGCCGTGACATCTGGCGCGCGGCCCAGCGCGTCTTTGACGCGGCGGTGGAGAAGGCTTTTTCAGGCGCTCGCCGCGTCGCGTGGTACGAGATATTCGCGGGCGAAAAAGCGTTCAACCAGTTCGGCGAGTGGCTGCCCGAAGATTCCGTAAAAGCAATCGCCGAATACGTCGTCGCGATCAAAGGGCCGCTGACAACGCCTGTCGGGGGCGGCATCCGCAGCCTCAACGTCACACTGCGCCAGGTCCTGGACCTCTATGCCTGCGTGCGCCCCGTTCGGTATTTCGAAGGCGTTCCCTCGCCGGTAAAAAATCCTGAGCAGGTCAATGTCGTCATATTCCGCGAGAATACCGAAGACGTTTACGCCGGAGTCGAGTTCGCTTCGGGCAGCGACCGCGCGGCGGAAGTGATAAACCTGATAAATGAAAAGTACGGCTACAAGGTCCGCACGGATAGCGGCATAGGCGTAAAGCCCATCTCGCCTACGGGGACCAAGCGATTGGTGCGGCGCGCGATCGACTACGCGCTCGATTTCAAACGGCGTTCGGTGACCCTGGTCCACAAAGGCAACATCATGAAGTTTACCGAAGGGGCGTTCCGCGACTGGGGCTACGAGCTTGCCAGGCAGGAGTACAGAAACGAAATTGTGACCGAGCGCGAGACGTGGATACTTGAGAACCGCGAAAACAGTAGCTCGATTACGGATGAAGAGAACGCGAAGAAGATAGAGCCGGGGTTTGAGCAGATGAGCGACAAGCAACGCGCGGCGTTAGTCGAAGAGATCAAACAGACGATCGGCGAGATCTGGGCCACGCACGGCGACGGGAAGTGGAAAGAGAAGCTGTTGGTCAAAGACCGCATCGCCGATTCGATGTTCCAGCAGATACTGATACGCCCGGACGAGTATTCCGTAGTCGCCACGCCGAACCTTAACGGTGATTACCTTTCTGACGCGTGCGCGGCGCAGGTCGGCGGCCTGGGAATGGCTCCAGGAGCCAATATCGGGGATCGCGCGGCGGTCTTTGAAGCGACCCACGGCACCGCTCCGAAGTACGCGGATAAAGACGTGATCAACCCTTCGTCGGTCATACTGTCGGGCGTGATGATGTTCGACCACATGGGATGGCGCGAGGTGAGTCAGACGATCATCGACGCTCTGACAAAGACCATACAGCAGAAGCAAGTGACTTATGATCTGCACCGCCAGATGGAAGGCGCGACGAAACTGAAGACGAGCGAGTTCGCCTCGGCCATAATCAAGAATATGTAAAAAGAGTGAGCCCCGACAGGGCGCTATTCAAAAGCCAGGCGGAATCTTGTTCGTATACGGCCTGAGCTAGATATTTATTTCATCTTTCACTTCCTATACCCAATCACTGTGAGCACGCATGGCAAAAAGAGTGCGCTCGGTCTCAAAACCGGGCACGTTGATGTTGATAGGCGGCGCAGAAGATAAATTCGAGCAGAAGTTTCTGCTCAGAACATTTTTTGAGCAAAGCGGAGGCCCGCGCGCAAGGCTTACGATCTTGCCCTCGGCTTCGGAATCGGCCGATAGCGGAGCGATCTATCACCAAATCTTCACGGACTTCGGCGCGCGGTCCGTCAAAGTGCTGCCGCTGTTCAATCGCGAAGAGGCGAATCTGCCCGAAGTCGCGCGCGAGCTTGCGCAGTCGAAGGGCATATTCCTTACGGGCGGCGATCAAAGCAAGATCGTCCGCATACTTCAAGAGACGGCTTCGCACCGCGCTATCGTCACGGCTTATCAGAAGGGCGCTATCGTCAGCGGCACGAGCGCGGGCGCCGCGGCGATGAGCAACCCTATGATAGCCAGCGGCCTTGTCGGGAGCCTCGCGCGCAGCGGCATGGTGAAGCTCGCCCAGGGGCTTGGGCTCACTGAAACCCTGCTCGTCGATCAGCACTTTCACCAGCGAAACCGCCTCGGCCGCCTGCTCACAGCCGTCATGTCTTACCCGCACATGCTCGGCGTGGGCGTCGATGAAGACACTGCGGCGATGGTGACGCCGGACGGCGTGCTTTCGGTGATAGGGCGCGGCACCGTGACCGTAGTAGACCCGTGCGGGTTGAAGTCCGTCGATCTGGCGACCACGCCGGACAGGAGCCCTCTGCCGTTTTCTAATATGGTGCTGCACACTTTTGTGCACGGGGGCCGTTTCGATCTGAAGAAGAAGACGATCATAACCGAGGAGTAACGCGATGAAGATTCTTGAAACTCAGGTCTTTCGCGGGCCGAGCGTTTACAGCCTTAACCCTGTCGTTCGCATGATGCTCGACATAGAGGATATGGAACAGCGGCCCTCGAACCTCGTAGAGGGCTTTACCGATCGCTTGATGAAGATGATGCCGAGCCTCTACGAGCATCGCTGCTCGGAAGGGGTCGCGGGCGGCTTTCTCACACGTCTCAGGGAAGGCACGTGGGCGGGCCACATCGTCGAGCACATAGCCCTGGAATTGCAATGCCTGGTCGGCACGGAGGTCGGCTACGGCAAGACGCGCTCCGCGGAAAAAGAAGGAGTCTACAACATCATCTATTCTTACATCGAAGAGAAAGTCGGGCTGGAAGCGGGCCGCGCGGCCGTGCGTGTCGTAGCGCACCTGGCCGACGGTGCGCCGCTCGACTACGCCGCCGAGCTTGCGCGGCTAAGTCGTATTCTCGACGACGTGGCCTACGGGCCTAGCACACAGGCAATCATCGATCGTGCGCGCGAGCGCGACATCCCCACGATCCGGCTGAACGACCGCAACCTCGTGCAGCTCGGCCACGGCAAGTATCAAAGAAGGATTGAGGCGACCGTCACTTCGCTGACCAGTTTGATTGCAACCGACATTGCTTGCGACAAAGAGCTGACCAAGCGAATGCTCGACGATGCGGGCATCCCCGTGCCGAAGGGCCGGGTCGTCGAAAGCCGCGAAGAGGCCCTTGAGATGGCCGATGAGCTTGGCTTTCCTGTCGTCATCAAACCTTTGAACGCCAATCACGGCAAGGGCGTGGCGATCAATCTCGCAAGCCCGGAGGAAGTAAGCAATGCGTTCGAGCGGGCTGCGGATTATTCGCGCGACGTGATAGTGGAACGCTATATCGCCGGGCGCGACCACCGCGTTTTGATAGTCGACGGCGAAGTGGTCGCAGTGGCCGAGCGCGTCCCGGCTCACGTCACTGGCGACGGTCGTTTGAAGCTTTCAGAGCTGATTGAAAAAGAGAATCGCAACCCGATGCGCGGCGAAGGACACGAAAAAGCTCTTACAAAGATATTCATCAACGAAGAGTCTGAGCGGTTGATTGCCGAGCAAGGCTACACGATGGAGTCCGTGCCGGAAGAGAAGGCGACGGTCTGGTTAAAATACACGGCCAACATCAGCACGGGCGGGACGGCCGTAGATCGAACGGACGAGATACATCATGCCAACGTCGAGACTGCGAAGCGTGCCGCAGCCATCATCGGGCTGGACGTGGCCGGAGTCGACATGCTCACGACAGACATCACGCAACCTCTGGAAGAGACGGGCGGCGCTATCTGCGAGGTGAATGCCGCGCCTGGTTTTCGCATGCACGTACACCCCACGGTCGGCAAATCGCGCGATGTCGCGGGAGCCGTCTTGAACATGCTCTTCCCGGTTGGCGCGCCCGCTCGCGTCCCCATAGTCGCGATCACAGGCACCAACGGCAAGACGACGACTTCGCGCATGCTCGCGCACATACTCAAGATGTCGGGGAAAAAAGTCGGCCTGACGACCACGGACGGGCTTTACATAGATGGCAAGCGGATACTGCAAGGCGATTTGACCGGACCGTGGTCTGCGCAGATGGTGTTGCGCGACCCCAAGGTCGATTTCGCGGTGCTTGAGACAGCGCGCGGGGGGATACTGCGCGCCGGGCTGGGGTTCGATTATTGCGACATAGGCGCGATAACGAATGTGTCGGAAGACCACCTGGGGCTTCGCGGCGTCGACACGCTTGAAGAGCTGGCTTACGTCAAATCTATCGTCATCGAGGTCGTGCGCCGCGACGGCTATTCGATTCTAAACGCCGAAGACCCGCACCTCGTGCCGCTCGCCGAACGTGCGCGCGGCACGCTCTGTTACTTTTCGCTCGACCCGGACAACGAAGTTATCAAGAAGCATTTTGAGCAGGGCGGAACGGGGGCGACGCTCAAAGACCACTCGATTGTAATCCGCCGAGGCTCGTCGGACCTGCCCGCGATAAACCTGAACTCCATACCGGCGACCTTCAACGGGCGCGCGATGTTCAACGTGGCAAACGCTATGGTGGCGGCTTTAGCGGCGCATCTTTCGGGAGTGGGCGTGAGCGACATACGCGCGGGGCTGAAGACGTTTGACACGCAC
>DATFGQ010000103.1:0-73883 GCA_035249305.1 Blastocatellia bacterium
CGCAACCTGACCAACACGACGGGCGTGGCGGAGCGCGATCCGTCCTGGTCGCCCGACGGCAAGTGGATAGCTTATTTTTCGGACGAGTCGGGCGAGTACGCCCTGCACCTGCGCAACCAGTCTGGGATGGGCGAAGTCAAGAAGATCAACCTCGGCAGCCCGCCGTCGTTCTTCTACGCGGCCACATGGTCTCCGGACAGCAAGAAGATCGCCTACTTCGACAAGCGCGAGAACTTCTGGTACATAGACATAGACAAGGGGACGCCGGTTAAGATCGCAAGCTCGAAGCGCGGGGTCAACTTCAGCGCGAGCTGGTCGCCCGACAGCCGCTGGATCGCCTACTCGGATTCTCTCGAATCCTGGTACCGCGCGATCTTCGTCTACTCGCTCGAAGAGAACAAGAGCCGTCAGATCACCGACGGTCTGAGCGACGCCGTCTCTCCGAATTTCGACAAGAGCGGCAAGTACATCTACTTCACGGCGAGCACGGACATCGGGCCTGCCGTCTTCGGCTTCGACATGACGAGCTACCCGCATCGTCCTACGCGCAACGTCTACGTCGCGGTGTTGCGCAAAGACCTGCCTTCCCCCATCGCGCCGGAAAGCGACGAAGAGAAGGTGCAGGCGGAAGCCAAGTCCGACCCGGTCCCTGGTATTCAGGAGAAGCCGGCCGAGCAGAAAGCGGACTCCGCCGCCGCTCCGGCGGGCGCGCCTGCCAAACCCGGCGATAAGAAAGAGCCCGTTCGCGTCAACATCGATTTCGACAAGATAGGCCAGCGCATCGTCGCTTTGCCCATCCCCGCGCGCAACTTCGTAGGACTCGCGGCGGGCAAGGCGGGCACGATCTACCTGATCGAGTTCGCGGGTCCCGCTCCGGGCGTGACCGGCGCGATGGTCCACAAGTTCGATCTTGAGAAGCGCAAGCTCGACAAGATCCTCGACAACATCTCTTCGTTCGACATCTCGGCCAACGGCGAGAAGATCCTCTACTCGATGGCGGGCCAGGGGCCTGGGCAGCCGCGTAGCTGGTTCATCGCTTCGCTCCAGCAGCCCATCAAGCCCGGCGAGGGCCGCATCAAGACCGAAGACATGGAGGTCTACGTAGACCCCGTCGCCGAGTGGAACCAGATGTACCGCGAGACGTGGAGGATCGAGCGCGACTTCTTCTACGCGCCGAACTACCACGGGCTCGACATCAAGGCGACCGAGAAGAAGTACGAGCCTTACGTTGCGGCGCTCGCGCACCGCGCCGACCTGAACTACCTCTTCCAGGAGATGCTGGGCGAGCTGACGGTCGGCCACCTGTACGTCTCCGGCGGTGACGTGCCCAACCCGAGGCGCGTGCCCGGCGGACTGCTCGGCGCAGACTATAAGATCGAGAATAACCGCTACCGCTTCGCCAAGATCTACGACGGCGAGAACTGGAACCCGGACCTGCGCGCGCCGCTGACGCAGCCCGGCGTGAACGTGCAGGAAGGCGAATACCTGCTGGAAGTGAACGGCCGGAACCTCACGGCCGCCGACAACGTCTACGGGTTCTTTGAATCCACGGCCAACAAGCAGGTGGTCATACGCGTAGGCCCGAACCCGGACGGGTCCGGCTCGCGCGAAGTCACGGTCGTTCCGGTATCAAGCGAAGGCGGCCTTCGCCACCTGGCCTGGATCGAAGGCAACCGGCGCAAGGTATCCGATATGACCGGCGGCAAGATCGCTTACATCTACCTGCCCGACACGGCTCAGGGCGGTTACACCAACTTCAACCGCTACTACTTCTCGCAGCTCAACAAAGAGGGCGCGGTCGTAGACGAGCGCTTCAACGGCGGCGGCCACGCGGCCGACTACATGATCGATTACCTCCGCAAACCGCTCAACGGTTACTGGGCGGTGCGCGATGGCGACGATTTCCGCCAGCCCTTCGGCACGATGGCCGGCCCGAAAGTCATGCTCGTCAACGAGTACGCAGGGTCGGGCGGCGACTATCTGCCTTACATGTTCCGCCGCGCAGGCATAGGCCCGCTGATCGGCAAGCGCACGTGGGGCGGGCTGGTCGGCATAGGCGGCTACCCGCTGTTGATCGACGGCGGTTCGGTGACGGCGCCGCACTTCGCCTTCTACACGCCGGAAGGCAAGTGGGAGATCGAAAACTACGGCGTCGCGCCTGACATCGAAGTCGAGATGGACCCGAAAGCCTGGCGAGCGGGGCACGACCCGCAGCTTGAGAAGGCCATCGAGGTCGTGATGGCTGAGCTGAAGAAGAACCCGCCGAAGAAGACCGCGCGCCCTGCTTACCCGAATTACCACAACGGGAACGGCAGAGAGCCGCGGCCCACGCCGCCCGGCAGCAGCCAGCGGTAGAAACAGGTTCGGCATTTATTAAAGGGCTGAGGGAGATAGTCTCCCTCAGCCCTTTTTTTATTTTGCAAGAAGACGTGATCTATATTTGTTTTAGGGGAAGCCGTAATGGCCAACACAAAAGCGGTGACAAGTCACCGCACTCCGAAGGAGGCGCTGATAGTATAGACAGCAAATTTATTTAGAGGGGATGAATATCGTGTAAGGAGAAAGCCAGCGCCTCTGTCGAAGTCCTGGCTTCCGGGAGAACCTTTTCCTTATCCGACAGCAGCACCGCCAGAAACAGTTGCGCGTGCTAATGAGCGGAATTAAACCAGAGTTCTTTGCGGTAGCTCTTCATACGTGATTATCTCCGTTCTTCTGAGATCAAACTCGCCGCTTCATCCGCCACCATCGGGTCGGGGTCATCGAGCGCGCCGAGGGCGAGCGGGCGGGATTTCCGCCAGTCAAGCTCGGCGAGCGCCCACAGCGCGTGCGAGCGTATGAGCGGTTCGGGGTCGCGCTCGACGCGCTCGATCAAAACGGGGACGGCGGCGGCGCATCGGATGTTGGCCGCTACGACCGCAGCGTTGCGCAACAGCCCTCGCCGCTTAGGGCGCGTCAATGGGGTCCCTTTGAAGCGAGCGCGGAACTCTTCGTCGGTGGAGATCGAAAGCACCTCTACGAGGTCGAGGCGCGGGCCGACTCCCGCTTCCGGATGGAGCTCTTCCCACGCGGTCTCTTTAGCGAAACGGTTGAAAGGGCAGACCGACTCCGTCTGCCCGCGCACTATCACCGGCAGCCGCCCATGCTTTGTGGCGTCGGGGCTCATCTCCTGGCACACGTCGCAGCCGAAGACCCACTCGCCGAGCCCGCGGCGCAGGTCGCGCGGGATCGCGCCTTTGTTTTCGATCGTCAGGTATGAGATGCAGCGGCGCGAGTCCAACCTGTACGGGCCGTCGAAGGCGTCCGTAGGGCAAGCGTCGAGACACCGCGAGCAGGTCCCGCAGCCGATCTGCTCGTCGCGGTCTTCGCTCTCAAGCTCCAGGTCTATCAATATCTCCGCCAGAAAAAACCAAGAGCCTTGACGGGGCTGGAGCAGGTTCGTGTTCTTGCCGAAAAAGCCGAGGCCCGCGCGCGCGGCGGCGGCGCGCTCAAGCAGCGGGACCGCGTCGACGAACTGGCGCGAGCGGACGGGGCGCGCGGCGATCTCTTCGATGCGCGCGGCCAGCATCGCCAGGCGCGGTTTTATTACGTCGTGATAATCCCGCCCCCAGGCGTAGCGGGCGACGCGCCCATACCTGCGGTCGTGGCGGAAGGCGGGCGCGGGCGCGTAGTAGTTCACCGCCAGCGTGATGAGCGAAGCGGCCTGCGGGACGAGCAGCTTCGGGCGCGCGTTCAGCTCCGGCCTTCTCGTCATGTAATCCATCCCGGCCGCGAACCCCTGCTCGCACCACCGCAAGAAAGCCTCCTCGTCGCGAGCAAGCGGCTCGACAGAGGTGATCCCCACTACGTCAAAACCGAGGTCGCGCGCGGCTTCTTTGATGCGGCGGTTGAGAGTTGTCACCTTTCAAGGCTATCGAGCGCGGGCGCGGGATGTCAATTAACGCATGTGTGCGGAACCGTACAGACGTTTTCGGGCTCGTCATACTACGATCCTTAAATTAGCGTCCCGTCCGAGGTAACAGCAGTGCCTGAAAAGAACGAAGAGAAAAAGACCGGCAAGAATGACAAGAAACCGAATGAGCCTATCTTAACTCTGGGCCAGTGGCTGTTAATCATAGCGACGTTGATCGCCACGGCGATAGTCGGCAATCTCATAAAATAAATCTCGTATGATAACCTGCCAGCGTCCGGCCTCCTGCGGCCCGGATAAAACCTGCGCCTCGCACATCGGCATCTAACGACTCTCCGCGGTCTTTCGCGCGACGCGGCCGGTAATGCTAAAATGTTTCGGACGTTTAGGAGTGCCGCCCGGCAAGACTGTTTGATTGAGTGAGGGTATGGAGCTTAAGGTTGGTTCTGTATGTGACAGGGGGCTGAACCGCAAGCGGCCGGTCAATCAAGACCGCTTCCTGGCATTGCCCGAGCGCGGGCTCTTTGCGGTGTTTGACGGCGTAGGCGGCCAGCGCGCAGGCGAGGTGGCGAGCCAGACGGCCGCCGAGACTATCGAAGAGGCCTTGGAGCAACCCGCCGCGAATCCTCCCGACCAGCTTATACGTCGCGCGATTCAGTTCGCCAACCGCGACATCTTTGAGATGGCCGAGCGCGACCCCGCTTATAAGACCATGGCAACGACCGTCGCGCTCATCTACATCACGGGCAACCGCGCGACGGTCGCGCACGTTGGCGACTCGCGCGTCTACCGTCTCGAAGAGGGCCACTTCCACCGCGAGACGATAGACCACACGGACCTCAACGACGACATACGCGCGGGGCGCGTCTCCGAGAATCAGGCCGCGGACCTGAAAGACCGCAACGTGATCAACCGCGCGCTGGGCGTCGAGGCGGAAGTCGACGTAGAGATCTCTTCGGTCCACGTGCGCGACGGCGCGCGCTTCCTGCTGTGCAGCGACGGCATCTACCGCCATCTGGCCGACGAAGAGATCGCGCAGGTGCTGGCTCAAAATAAAGACCCGCAGCGCGCGGCCGACGAGTTGAAGCGCATGGTCTACGAGCGCGGCGCCGACGACAACCTGACGGCCGTCGTCGTTCAGGTGGGCCGCGCGCGACAGAGCCGCGTGCTGGCCGTCGCGGACCCCACGCCCGCGCCGCGAGACGAGAGGACCGTGAGCGCCAGGGCGCAGGCCACGGCCGGCGCGGGCGAGAGGGCGGGCGGGCAGGCGCGCGGCGGGCGGATTCAGGTAGAGTTCGGCGGCGCGGCTTCCAGACAGGCGGGCGACCCGGCGCGCGATCGCCCGCCGCAGGAGTATCAAGAGAGTCGCTCGACGCGCGAGCCTGCGGGGCGCGCCCCGTGGCGCGAAGGCAGCCCGATGGCGCGAAAGCTCGTCTGGGCGCTCGTCGTGCTTCTTCTGATGGCCGGGGCCTTTTATTTGGGGCTCCGCGCGTCAGAGTGGAGGGCCAAAAGCGCGTCTGATCTTAACGCAACAAACAACGTTGTCGATCCGTTACAGATGGGGCGCAAAGCTTTCGACGGCGGCAACTATCAGGCGGCGGCCGCGGAGTTCGCCGCGGTCATAGCGCGCGAGCCCGCTAACGCGCAGGCTCATTACTGGATGGGGCGCGCGCAGATGGAGCAGCGCGATTGGGCCGGCGCGGTGCAGAGTTTTACGGCAGCAATAGGCCGCCAGCCGAACCTCTTCGACGCGTATATTTATGCGGCGGCGGCTCACGAAGCCGCGGGCGAGCGGGCGAAAGCTGACGAGATGCTCAAACTCTACGCCGAAGCGCGGCGCAAGCACGCGGGGCCAGTCATTAACAACTCGAACTCATCGCTGCGTTGAAAGAGAGCGCGTACGAGGAAACGGTTAACAAGTGCCTGAACTGAGACTGGAAAACAGCATAGTCGATGATCGCTACTTCGTGGACCGCTGCCTCGGCCGCGGCAGCTACGCCGAAGTCTTTCTCGCCTATGACGAGCGGGGCGAGGGCGGGCCAGTCATAATCAAGGCGCTCAACATGACTCTGCAAGGCACCATAGACCGCGAGCTTGAGCAGACGCTCGTCGAGAACTTTCAAAACGAAGCGATCGCTTTAGACAAGGTGCGCCACTCGCACATCATACGGAGGCTCGGGCACGGGACGGCGGCCGACCTGGCGGGCGTTCCCTTTCATTACCTCGTGCTGGAGTACATGCCCGGCGGCGACCTGTTGGGCTTCTGCCGCAACCGCCCGCTCGGGCTTTCAGACGCGCTCTTCTACTTCCGCCAGGTGGCCGAGGCGCTCTCCTACGCGCACAGCCGGCGCGTGATTCATCGGGACATCAAGCCGAACAACCTGCTCCTGTCTGAAGACCACAGCGTAGTCAAGGTCGCCGATTTCGGCGTCGCGAAGATGACCCTGGACGACGTAGTCGAGATCACGCGCGTCGGCACGAACGTCTACGCGCCGCCCGAACACCACCCCGACAGCCCTGCCGACAGTCTCAACGAGAAGCTCACGCCGTCGGCCGACATCTACTCGCTGGCAAAGACCATCTACACGGCGATGACGGGGCGACCGCCGCGCCAGTTCGCCAGACTGCCGATCGCCGAGCTGCCGGCCGAGCTTGCGCGCGCGCCCTGGGGGGCACAACTGCTCGAAGTCCTCAAGCGCGCAACCGCCACTCGCGTAGCCGAACGACCTCAGACGGTCCAAGAGTTCTGGGAAGAGCTGGCCGAAGTTGGCAAACAGAGCTCAGAGAGTGATGCGGACTCTGAAGCGACGGTCGTTCGCTCGCGGCTCAACTCGACCAGCAACGTCGAGCGGGTCGCGCCGAAGCCTAATTTTCAGACGCTCGCCCTCGCGTCGGAAGAGAAGCACCCGAAGAAGGCCAGGATCGTAGTCGAGCTGCCTCAGCGGCCAGAGCTGCGCGTCGAAGACGAGCGTGCGGCGAACCCCGCCGCGGCCGCGGCCGCCGGCCACCCGCGCGGCCGTCACTTGCACGCGGTTCAAAAAGATAATGGCGCGGTCGCGGTCGCGACCACGGATTTGAAGACTAAGAAGATCGCCGCCACCCAGGCGCGCGAGATCACCATGCTCGATCGCTTGAGCGTCATCGCGGCGTCGGAGTGGATGCTTCGCATATTCATTCTCTTCCTGGTCCTGGCGCTCGTGGGCGTGGGCACGTCGGTCTATTACTATTTTGCCGACCGGGGCACTTCGGGGATCACGGATGTCTTGCGCTTTCAAGATGGCTCGATATCTAACACGGACGCCGTAAACCTGCGCACCGGGCCGAGCCCGCAGACGGGGTCCGTCGGCGTGCTGCGCAGGGGCTCGCGCGTCCGCATTTACGAGTACAACAACGGGTGGGCGAGGTTAAAGGTGCTTGAGTGGGCGGGCGGACAGCCCGATAACGCTCAGGACGAGGGGTGGGTCAACAGACAATACATCGAACTGGATCGATCGCAGGAGAGATAAAGATGGGCGTGCAGAAATTATTCGAGAGCCTCAGAAAATGGATAGACGGCGAGGAGGATTTTGACGAGCAAGGGCAGCCGCTGGCGCGCTCGAAGTGGGACGACTTTCTCGTAGCCATCGCGCGCGAGGTCGAGCAGACCATGCAGCGCGAGATGTTCACGCCGCCGGGAGGGCCGACCTACGTGCCCCGCGAATACGTGGTCTTCCTCAACCCCGACGACGACGCCGAGTGGCAGGGCGAAAAACGAGAGGGGCTTGAGCGCGGCCTCTATCACGTGTTGTCCGAGCGCGCGAAAGAGCTGGCGGGCGAAAACGAGTTTCAGACCAAGACGCTCACCGTCGAGCTTCGCGTAGACCCGGCGCTAGAGCAGGGGCGCTTCCGCGTCCAGCACGTCTGGGACACCGAAGCGCAAAAGACCATGGTGCGCCCGCGCAAGCGGCCCGAGCCCGCCTCGGAAGGCATGGCGACGGTGGCCGACGAGCGCGAAGACGAGGCGACCATTGTTCGCGCGCGCAAACCGGCCGAGCCGCTCTTTTCGATCCTGGTGCGCCGCGACGCGCCGGGCGCGGAAACCGCCCCGCCCGACGTGCGCCCGTTCTTCAAAGACGAGATCACCATAGGCCGCGGCGCGCGACAGGTCGCCGTCGACCTCAGGCTCGAAGGCGATCTGGAAATCAGCCGCACGCACGCGACGCTCAAGCGGGGCGAGGACGGCAACTTTACTATCAATTGTCAGGGCGCGAACCCGATAATGCTCGACGGCGGGCGCGAGATACCCGCGGGCGAGAGCGCCGACGTGAAGGCGGGCGATAAGATCGTCATATGCAGCTACGAGCTGATAATTCAGTAACGGAGACGAGTGGAAAAACCTGAAAAAGCTGTGACGACTACACGGGGCTGGGCGCTGCCTCAGAAGATCGCCGCGGGGGCGGCCGTCGTCATCGCCGCCTTCTTGCTAGGCTACGTCCCGTCCTGCGTGGGCGAGCAAGGCGCCGAGCAGGAGAATGCGAAGCTTGAGCAGAGGCTGCGGCTCGCCGACCTGCGCGACAAGCTGGGGATGGCGAGCTACGAAGTCAACCGGAACAATTATGCTAACGCGACGGAGTTTTCGACGCTCTTTTTCGATGGGCTGGCGAAACTGATCCTCGACACGCGCGACCAGGCGTTCAGGCAGAAGCTCGAACAGCTATCGGCCCGCCGTGACGAGGTCACCACGAACCTCGCGCAGGCCGACCCGGTCGTAAAAGAGAAGCTCGCGCAGATGTACGCGGCGTTCTCCCAGGCCACCAAGACGGAAGAGAGCAAATAGCTTTTACGGCTTCCCCTAAACAAAAGCGCCGACAAGTCGCAGCACTCCGAAGGAGCCGCAGCTTATTCGGGTAATGAATCCCTCGCAGTAAAATCGCCATAAAAAACTTCTCGCCTGGAGAGCCGTTTTCGGCTAATATTCTTGTGGCCAAACTCGGTTCCCCCCGCTGGACGGTCTCTTAGAAATTATTAAGCTCGAACAAGAGGTGAGGGTATGTCTTATCATCGTGACCTTACACGAGAGATCGCCGCGCTCGATGACCTCATTGAGAATCATCTGAAGCGGCTGGAAGCCAGGGCTACGCCCGATCAACAGGCGATTCTCAACGAGTTGAAGCAGATATTAACGCTCAAGAAAGAGCTTCTTCGGAAGTTGTTTATCACCGCCGCCCCCGACCAGCGGCAAAGAGAGATGCAGGCGGGCTCACTTCTAAGCGACGACGTTCATTAAGCCGCATCCACGGGCGGGCGTCTCCGGTGCCAGTCGGTCTCTTTCTGGTAGAGGCTTGCGAGAGCTACGAGCCGCGCCTCGCCCCAAGCCCTACCGGTCAGTTGAATTCCCGTAGGCAGATTATTAGCCCCGAACCCGTTCGGGATAGAGATCGCCGGCTGCCCCGCGATGTTGCCCGCGGGGATCACGGCGGGGCCGCCGCCCACCCCCGGATAAGCCTTATCGAAATCCAGAGCAATCGGGTAAGAGACGGTCGCGCGCGCAGGGGCCACCAGCGCGTCATACCTTGAGTAGAGCTTATCGAGCTCGCGCTTCATGTGCCCGCGAATCCGCATGGCCTGTAGATAATCTACGGCGAGCGTCATCGAGGCCGCGTAGCCGCCCCAGCGGTCGTTCGCCTGGCGAAGCTGTGCGGCGCGGCCGCTTTCGAGCAGGTCGCGGAAGGCGCTCGCGCCCTCGGCGCTGACTATGGTGCCGACGACCGGGCCGAACGGCATATCGGGGAACTCGACCGAATCGTCCACGACGGCGAACTTGCGCAGTAGTTTCACGGACTCTTCAAAATTCTTTTTCACCTCGGGCTGCACGCGGTCGGCGGAGCCTTTGATGACTCCGACGCGAAACCGCCTGGCGGCGCGGCCGACGGGCTCGGGGTAGACGAATTGTCGCGCGGCGGATGTCGGGTCCAACGGGTCGCGGCCCGCGATGGCTGCAAGCACCAGCCCGCAATCGTCGGCCGTCCGGCACATAGGGCCGAGCTTATCGAGCGTCCAGCTCAGGGCCATCGCCCCGTGGCGGCTCACACGGCCGTAGGTGGGCCGCAGCCCGGAGACGCCGCAAAAGGCCGACGGCGTGATGATCGAGCCGGAAGTCTCCGAGCCTATCGAGAAGGGCACCAGGGCGGCCGCCGTGGCCGCGCCCGGCCCGCTCGACGAACCGCCCGACCAGTAATCCATGTTCCAGGGCGTGCGCCCCGGCCCCGTGAAAGAAGCGTCGGCGTTGTTATAGCCGAACCCGCCCGCCAGCTCCACCATGGCGAGCTTGGCGACAAGCACCGCGCCCGCCTCCCGCAGCCGTTTGACGACCGTGGCGTCATAATCGAATATCTGATCTTTGTAAGGCTCAGCGCCCCAGGTCGTAGGTATGCCGCGCGTCGCCGCGAGGTCTTTGACGCCGTAAGGTATGCCGTGAAGAGGCCCGCGCCATCGGCCTGCGCGTATCTCGCGGTCGGCCTCGCGCGCCTCTTTCAGCGCCAGCTCGCGCGTTATCGTCGCCACGGCCCCCAGCCGCTTGCCCAGACGGCTGAGCCGGTCAAGGTAGCTTTCGGTCAGCGCGACCGACGTGATGCGGCGGGCGCGAATACGCTCGGACAGCTCGCGCACGGACAGGTAGAGCACTTCTTCCGTAATCTCTCTTTGCATATCTTCCCCAGTCCTGAGTGCTGAGTAATAGTAAGCTACTGGGCTCCGTAGGAGCCGGATGTTTGTAGTTGATCGCCAGGCATGTACATACAACTCCGTAGGAGTTGAATAACGGACATACAACTCCTACGGAGTTGCGGCGCATTACGCTGTTGTTCTACAAACATAGAGACCCTGCGGGGCTTTTCACACACTACCTCTGCACTACTAAATGTCAGCCGTGAAGGCGAAGGCCGGCTCATCGCTGTTTACGAGTTTAAACTGCTTCATCCTCTCGGCGTTGCGCTGGCTGCGGTCTATGCTCCGCTTGACGAGGTTCAACTGCTCTTCGCTGAGGTGCTTGCCGTGGCGTATCTTTACGACTTCGGTCAAGCTCTCGGCGACGGGCGAAGGTTGATCGGCCGGCGGCGTCTGTTGAATCGAGCTCGCGGGCGCAGGTGTGGCGGCGCGCGATACGACGGGCGCGGCGGCGATGATCGCCAGCGACTTTGCGAACTCGCGGCGGCCGCTGTCGGCGACGGTCTTCCTGGATTTAATTTTGCTCAATTGATTCGCCCCCTCTCTTTTTGCAGTCGGCAATTTATAGATTACGGCCGGGCTTTGTCAAATCCCGCCGCGATAAGTATCATAGCTGCGATTCAATTCAGACCATCAAATAGGTTTAAGAAGAGAGGTGCGCCGTGACTAACAGGCTCTTGCTCGCGCTGCTTGTGATTTCGTTTATATCGATGCCGGCACTCGCGCAGACGCCCCCCGCGCCGGAAGCCGTCTCGCCGACGGGGGCCAAGTTCTACGCCAACCCCGACGAGAAGGGCGCGGTCGCCGAGGCGGAAAAGAACCTTTCGGCCGACCCGAAGAACGTCGAGCTGATTATAAAACTCGGCCAGGCTCAAGCCTCGGTCTGGCGCTACCGCGACGCCATCGCGACCTACACGCGCGGCATCGAGATCGCGCCCGAAAACGCCTTGCTCTATCGTCATCGCGGCCACCGCTACATCTCCACGCGCCAGTTCGATAAAGCGATCGCCGACCTTGAGCGCGGCGCGAAGCTCGACGCTAAGAATTACGACATCTGGTATCACCTAGGGTTGGCTCACTACCTCAAAGGCGATTTCGCTCGCGCCGCCGCGGCTTACGAGAAATGCCGCGAGGTGGCCGCAAAAGACGATTCGCTGATAGCCGTCACGGACTGGCTTTACATGACTTACAGGCGCGCTAAGAAAGATGCCGAAGCCGCGCAGGCGTTGGAGAGGATCAGGCCCGACATGCAGCCGGGCGAGAACAAGTCCTACTTCGACCGGCTTCTGTTTTACAAAGGCTTGAAGAAAGAGTCGGAGATTATAAACGACAAGATGACCGACCTTGAGGTGGCCACGGTCGGGTACGGCATAGCGAACTGGCACCTTTACAACGGCAACGCTGCTAAAGCGAAAGAGTATTTTCAACGAATCGTGTCGGGCAAGTACTGGCCCGCGTTCGGGTTCATAGCGGCCGAGACCGAGTTGACTCGCATGCGCTGACCTGAAAAGCCGCGCGCGCGCTTGCGCCCACTATCCCCCACTGGTCTTTATGACAGGAAAGCTGCGGGCCTCGCTTAACGAATCACGCGACTGGGTGGCGGCCGAACTCGCCCTGCCGCCCGGCCGCCCGCCTAAGCGCGCGACCGTCGTAATCTGCGTCGCCATCTTTTTCGTGGCGCTCGCCGTCCGCCTGTTGCACTGGCAAGATTCGGGCGTCGAGTTGGCGCTAAAGAACTCCATCATGCACACGATGGGTTCGATCTACGACGACGAGGCGCGCAGGATAATGAACGAAGGCGGCGTGCTGATACCGGATGCGCCCGTCGAGGGCGGCAACGCGTGGATGATAGTTCACCCGCCCGGCTATTCGATCCTGATGGCCGCGCTCTTCAGACTCTTCGGTGAAACCGAGTGGCTCATGCGGCTGGCGCGCGTCATCCTCTCTTCGTTCGGGGCGGTGATAATAACGCTCATCGCCGCTGAGCTTTTCCCTCGCGGCGTGGCGGTGCTGGCGGGACTGCTGGCGGCGATCTCCCCGCACCTGGCTTATTATTCGCTCTGGCACTCGCCCGACTCACTGGCGCCGCTCCCGATACTGCTGGCGGTCTTCTTCCTGGTCAGGGCGTGGAAGCGCCCGCGCCTCCGAACCGTTCTCGCGGCCGGGGCGATGGTGGGGCTGTCGTGCTGGCTCAGGTCGAACGCGCTCTTGCTGGCCCCGTTTCTCAGCCTCGCAATGTTGTTGCTCGTCGATCGGGGCAAGCGGCTCAAGTACTCGGCCGCGATCACGCTCGCGGCCGTCGCGGTGATCGCCCCTATAACCGCGCGCAACTGGATTCTGTACGACAGCTTCATCCCGCTGTCGCTAGGCGCGGGGATAACCATGGTCGAAGGCATAGCCGAGTACGATTACGACAACCGTTTCAACCTGCCCGTCATGGACATCGACGTGCAGACGGAAGAGGCGCGCCGATTGAATCGCCCCGACTATCGCCACAACCCGTTCTGGCCCGACGGCGTCAAACGCGACCGCGACCGGTTCAACCGCGCCTCGGGGATCGTTCGCGAGAACCCCGCCTGGTTCTCTACGGTAATGTTGCGCCGCATGCGGTTCATGCTCAGGTACAACGATTTCGCCCCGCAGGACCGCCCTTTCAACACGACTATCGCGCCAACGGTCGCCCGAGGCCCTGGCTTCGGGCACAGGCTTGCGGACGCCGAGGGGCTTGAGCCCGTATGGTCGTCGACTCCCTCAGAGATCGTAGCCGCCGGTGAGCTCTTATCGAGCGAGGCGAAGGTTACGCTCGCCGCCGGGGGCGCGCTGCTCGGCGTTGAAGCCGATAACAGAGAGCAGGGCGACCAGTTCGCCTCTCAGCTCATACAAGTGCGCGAGCAGACAGACTACCTCCTCCAGATCCCCTTCAGGCGCGGAGCGCGGCGCGGCGCGTTAAAGGTGAAGGGCGCGGACCCGCGCATCACGCTCGCGTGGGCGGGCTGGTCCGTCCCGAAGAAGAACAAGAGAGCCGAGCGAGCGGAAGAAGGCAGCCTCGACGAGCAACAGCCGCTCGGCGTTTTACAGGCGCCTTTTGCCACGGGCGATTTGAGAGAGGTGAGGCTCGTGGTAAGCAGCGACGGCCCGCCGATAGAGAGGCAACTGGTCGATCTGGGCGAGGCCCGTTTATTCGAGCTCGGCGCGACCCCTTACGCGTGGACCGGCCCGCCGCGCGCCGTCATACGCGGGTTGCAGAAAAATCTCTTCCAGACTGATCGAATGCTCGGGTTGATAGCGATAGGCGTCGTCTCGCTCGCCATTGCGCGCCGCGGCCGTGAGCTCTTGCTGCTGCTCGCGGTTCCCGCTTACTACCTTCTGGCGCAATCCTTTTTTCACACGGAGTATCGATACATCCTCGCGATCCACTACTTCCTTTTCGCGGTGGCCGCGGTGACTTTGTACCTGGCGGGCAAGGCGCTGTGGCAGGGCGCGCTGTTAGCGAAGGCGCGTTATTTGCAAACATCCGCTTGCGGGTGAGCGAGGCAGACGAGCCTCTTCAAAGCGTCAATCCGCCGCTGCTGTTGTTCTATGATCTGTTGCTGCTCGCGGACGGCGTTGACTAAGACGGTTGTGATCTGTTTGTACTTGACGCCTTCGATCTCGCCTTTCGCGTTGCGCGTGACCAAAAGCGGCTCGACTTTTTCAACTTCTTCCGCGCCGAAGCCGACATCACGCAACCCATCGTCATTCCAACTAAAACTGATAGGACGCAAGCGGCGAACAACATCAAGCCCGCTGACGAAGGGCTGCACTCCGGTTTTGTAACGCAAGGATGACGAGCAAGTTGAGATTTGGCTTGAGCCGTTGCGGCATAGATCGGTGCTGCCGGCAGAGCCGAAGCTGACGAAGGTGATGGTTCCCGTCACCGTGAGATCATCCGCGACGTTGAGTCTGCCCGGCACCCTGACCTGATCGGTAGACCTGCCGAGCTGAATCGTGTCGCTTGTGTTGACGACTGCGCCCGAGCCTATGGCCGTGGCAAAGCTGAGATTGCCCGCGCCGACGTTAGCGCTCCAGCCGACTGTGGTGTTGTTATTGCCGCTGGTGTTGTCGCTGCCTGCCTCTTGACCGATGAACGTGTTGCGGTTGCCGTTTATCGTTCCAGCGCCCGCTCCATAGCCGAAGAAGGAATTGCCGTTGCCCGCCACGTTTGAGTCGCCCGCTTGACTGCCGAAAAAGGAGTTGAAGAAACCCGTCGTGTTGCCGACGCCCGCATTTGAGCCGAAGAAAGAGTTGTCGTTTCCCGTCGCCGCCTGTCCGGCTTGAAATCCAAAATATGAGTTCCCGGCCGCCGTCATATTCGCCCGGCCTGCAAACCTGCCGACGAATGTGTTGCCGCTCGCCGTTGTATTGTTCAGCCCTGCGTTCCCGCCCATAAACGTATTGAAGCTGCCCGTAGAGTTATTCCTGCCCGCGTCGGCTCCGAAGAAGGAGTTCTCCTGTCCGCCGCCATTCGCGCGGCCTGAGTTCGCGCCGAAGAAAGAGTTGTTGCTTGAGGTATTCGATGAACCCGCGAAGAAACCGAAGAATGAGTTGCTCACGCCGCCTACGTTCGACAATCCGGCGTTGCTGCCGAAGAAAGAATTTTGCATGCCGGCGACGTTTGATGAGCCTGACAAGAGGCCGAAGAACGAGTTGCCGCCCGCCACGTTTTGAAACCCTGCGCGATAGCCGAAAAATGAATTGCCCGCGGCTGAAGCGTTTGCATTGCCCGCTTCAGTTCCGAAAAAGGCGTTGTTTGCGCCTGTAGTATTTACCGCGCCCGCCCGAAAGCCGAAGAAGGAGTTGCTGTTGGCGGTCGAGTTTAATGCTCCGGCGCGGTATCCGAAAAAAGCGTTCTCTGTGCCGGACGAATTAGCGACGCCCGCAGCAGCGCCGAAGAAAGAGTTCTGGCTGGCTGTGTTGTTAGCGCCCGCGCTGTTGCCAAAGAATGCGTTCTCGCTGCCGGTCGTGTTGTCAAAGCCCGCGTCTGTGCCGAAGAAGGCATTGCCGCTGCCCGTCGTGTTCGCCATGCCCGACTGACCGCCGAAGAATGAGTTGCCGCTCGCCGTAGAGTTCTGACCGGCCAGATAACCGAAGTAAGCGTTGAGAGCGCCGGTCGTGTTTGCCGCCCCCGCCGAGCGGCCGAAGAAAGCGTTGCCCGCGCCAATCGTATTTGTCCCGGCGTTCACCCCGACAAAGAGGTTTGTCGTGCCTGCAATGCTCAAGACGCGGCTGCCTCCGATGTTGTACTGCGTCGCCGCGTTGAACGTGCCGGCCGTGCCTGAGCCTGTGATGTTGAAATTGCTTCCGGCTTGCTGAGAGGTCGCGTTCTGAATGTAGTTGCCGCTTCCAGCAGGCACACTCGCCACAGGGATAGCTCCCGTCACCGCCGAGCCCGCGACGCTTTGAATCTGGCTGCTCGTCACACAGTTGACGCAAGCCACAGACAGCCCGTCCGCGGTCGCCGCGTTCAAGCTCTTTATCGCGTAAGGACTCGACATCACTTCCTGACGCGGCGTAAGCAACGTGAATCCGGCCGCGCCCGATGGCCTCACGCTGATCTCAAGAAAGCGTTTATCGCCGGTGAACTGATTGCCGAAGTTTAACTGCACGGTGAAGACACCATTGGTCACAGCGACCGAGAGCAGTTGAAGGGTCGAGCCTATCTGAGAGCCGCCCTCCGGCTGATCAAAGAGGCGGAACTCGAAATCGTATATTGAGTCTGCCGGGTTGCCTGAATCTGTCAGCCGGCCTTGATAGGTGAACTCCGTCGTCTGCGCCAGCGCTGTACTTGACGCTGATAGCCATGCCATCATCAAGATCAATTTAACGATCCAGCGAACGCCTTGCCTTCTTCCGCTTTTCATCTCATCTCTCCGATGCTATTTGCAGAATTCTCTTTCGGGGTGGTCCTGGCAGACTATCTTCTTGAGAGCATCGATCTGAGCCTGCTGTTGGCGTATGGCGTTGACTAAGACGGCTGTGATCTGCGCGTACTTCACGCCTTCGATTTCGCCTGTGTCGTTGCGAGTGACGAGCAGCGGTTCAACCTGCTCGACCTCTTCGGCGCCAAATCCTAGATCACGCATTCCGTCTTGATTCCATTTAAAAGTGATCGGTCGCAGGCGGCCTATGATGTCGAGCCCGCCGTCGAACGAGCGCACGTCGGTTTTGTAGCGCAAGGAAGATGAGCAGGTGGCGATTTGATTTGAGCCGTTGCGGCATAGCGAGGTGCTGCCGGCAGCGCCGAGCGTGACGACTACGAGATTGCCCGGCACGCGAACGCTGTCGCCCGTGCGTCCGAGCACGACCGTGTTGCTTGTGCTGACCGTGGCTCCGGCTCCGACGGCCGCGGCGAAGCTGAGATTGCCCGAGGACACGTCGGCGTTCTGACCGATGATCGTGTTGTTGTTGCCGGTCGTGTTCGAGTTGCCCGCATTTCTCCCGAAGAAGGCATTGTTGCTGCCGCTCGTGTTCTGGTATCCGGCCGCGTTGCCGAAGAAGGCGTTGTCGGTTCCCGTCGTATTGTTGCGGCCCGTCGAGGTCCCGAAGAACGCGTTGTCGTCGCCGGTCGAGTTGCTCCGGCCCGCCGATATGCCGAAGAAGGCGTTGTTTACTCCCGAAGTGTTCGCGTATCCGGCAGCGCCTCCGAAGAAAGAGTTGTTGCTGCCGCTCGTGTTCTGGTACCCGGCAGAGTTGCCGAAAAACGAGTTGGCCCCGCCAGTCGTGTTCGAGGCGCCGGAGTGATAGCCAAAGAAGGCATTGCTACTGCCTGTCGTATTCTGATTGCCGGCGCTCGTGCCGAAGAAAGCGTTGTCAGCGCCTGTCGTATTAAAGTTGCCAGCTTCATTTCCAAAAAACGAGTTGTTGCGACCTTCCGTGTTCGCCTGGCCGGCGGCATATCCAAAGAAGGCGTTGTTTCTGCCGGTCGTGTTCGCCTGGCCTGCGTAAGCCCCAAAGAAAGCGTTGCAGCATGCCGACGTATTCGAGCTGCCTGCGGCATATCCAAAGAAGGAGTTGCTGAAGCCTGTCGTGTTCGCGGCTCCTGTGCCAAAACCGGCAAGGGTAGTGGTGGCGTAGGCGGTTAAGACGCGGTTGCCGTTGATACTGAAATGCGTCGCTGCGTTGAACGTGCCGGCCGTGCCCGTGCCGTTGATGTTGAAGTTGGCCGTGACCTGCTGACCAGTCCTATTCTGGATGTAATCGTTGCTGCCCGCGGGCACACTCGCTACGGGAATCGCCCCCGTCACCGCCGAGCCCGCGACGCTTTGAATCTGGCTGCTCGTCACGCAATTCACACAATCCACCGATAGCGTGTCGGCGCTTGACGCCGCAAGGCTCTTGATGGAATAAGGCGCGGAAAGGATCTGCTCGCGCGGGCTGAGGACTGTAAAAGCGCCGCCGCCCGCCGCGCGGTAGCCGATTTCTAAAAAGCGGTCTTTGCCCGTGAAGACCGTTGCGCCGAAATCGAGCGTCACGCTGTAGACGCCGTTTGCTACCACGATGTTGAGCTGTTGCAGGGCGGCGCCTTGCTGGAATCCTGCGCTGATATCGTTGAATAGCTTGAACTCAAAATCGTAGTTTCCGTTGGCGGGCGAGCCGTTGTCCGTAAGCTTGCCTTGATAGGCGAAGGTTGTCGTCTGCGCCGAAGCGACCCCCGCGCTCAGGACCAGCAAAATCAAACCGAGTAAGACCGAGTCTCTGCGACTAAGAATGGTAAATGACATCCTTCTACCTCCACATCAAGTCTTCGAGCGGATCAATTCATCGCGGTGGTTACCGTCTTCCTGTTATTAGAGCCGACGGGGTCTGGAGTCAGGCTTTTTACCTGCGCAGTGTTGGAGATCGTCGACCCGCTCGCGGCATTACGCACGCGCACGGCGAGCGTGAACTCTGCCGAGTGACCCGCCTGCAACACGTAGCTTGAGCATGAGACTTTGCCCGTCCCGCCGACGGCAGGCTTTTCATAGACGACCCACCCGGCGGGCGCCTGTAAGGCGACGAATTCAGTCCCGGCCGGCAGCGTGTCTTGCCACGTGACGTGGAAGGCCGTGGGGTAGATGAATTCGCTGTTTGTGACGGTGATGTTGTAAGTGAGCGTCTGTCCGAGGCTGACAGGGTCGGGCGAGTCGGTCATCTGGATGGAGAGGTCGGCAGGTTGCGGGGGACCGTCGCCGAGGTAACGCGCGACCGCGACACCCGCATACGCAGTAAAGGAGCCTGGAGGCCCTTCGATCAGATGCTGCTTCCAGATCGAGGTCACAATGCGCCCGTCTCCCTGTATCGCGACGGCTGTGCAGTGATCATACTCGTCAACGTCGGTTGTGACGGCGCCGTTTGCGCCGAAGCTCGTATCGAGCGAGCCGTTGGCGTTAAACCGAGCCAGGCGCGAGTTCTGGGGAGAGCCGACGGCCCGACCTACGACTACGATCTTGCCATTTGCTTGAAGAGCGGCTGCGTCCGCCAGGCCATCGCCGCCGTGGGCGAAGCCCCCGTTGCCGAAGCTCGTGTCGAGCGAGCCGTTGGCGTTGTAGCGAATCAGCCCAAAGTCGTAGCTCGTTGACGAGGTCCCGGCCAGTACTAGCTTGCCGTTCGCCTGTAATAGCAGAGCCTCGGTTCTTCCTTTGCCGAACGCCTGGGTGACAACTTTGCCGTCGCCGCTGAACGACGTGTCGAGACTGCCGTCCGCGTTATATCTCGCCATACAGAAATCGAAATTGAAATAGCCGAAACTGCTTCCGAGCTCGTCGTTGGTCATCCCTGCTACGACGATCTTCCCGTCGCTTTGCACAACCACATCGCTTGCCAGATCGCGCGGGTTGAAAAAGTCTGTGACCTCAAACCCATCGCCTCCCCCGAAACCGCCGTCAGGGCTGCCCGAAGATGTGAGGCGCGCGACGAAGAGATCTACCGCCGGTGCGGATGAATCAAGCGCGATAGACCCGGCGACGACGATCTTGCCGTCCGACTGTAAGGCGACAGCGCTCGCGTCAACCGGGGAAGATAGATCGAAGATCGCTTTGCCGCCCGCGCCGAACGCGGTGTCGAGCGAGCCGTCAACTTTGTAGCGAGCCAAGGCGATGTTGTTGCCGCTGCCGTCAGCCGGAACGATCGTGCCCGCCAGCAGGATTCGACCGTCGGGCCGAATCGCGATCTCTTTCGCGTAGGCGTTGGCGCCGAACTCGGTCGTCACCTTCCCGCCCACACCGAATGACTGATCGAGTTTGCCGTCCGTGTTGTAGCGCGCGAGCGCGAAATCGCTCGATGTATAACCTGCAACCAGCGCCTTGCCGTCCGCTTGAATCGCCACTGACGTTAGATAAATAATTGAACTCGAATCGATGCTTGCAATGCCATCCAGGTCGAAGCTCGTATCGAGGTCGCCCGCCGCCGCTTCCACCCGTCCCGTCAGACTTGTCGCTACCAGCATCGCTATTATCGCCAGCGCCAATGTCGTCGTTCTCATTCTACGCGCTCCTTCCTGCTGCTGTTCGGCGAGAGATGAGGTGAAAAGGGCGGGCATATTACTACCAGCCTGAGAAAGTTTTTTCAGCGAGATCAAGGCACATGTGTTTGAGTGACCGCTTTGTTATTGGGTGTGTAAAGGTCATTGGTGAAGCTGCTTGCAACAGATGCCCTGTTGGTGATCGTCGTATTGCGCACTCCTGAATTCACTTTCACGACCAGCGTGAAGGTCGCTGAAGTCGTGAAGGGCGGGTTAGGGGCGGCCGCTTTCGATCTCGACACGGAGACGGTTCCGGGGTGACCGGCGGCGGGTTTGGAATAGACGACCCACCCCTGCGGGACCGTGAGTGACTGGAAAGTGGTGTCGTCAGGGATAGTATCTTTGAGAGTGACGAAGTAAGAGGGGTCTGGCCCGTAGTTTGAAACCGTGATTGTGTAGGTGATTCTATCCTGGCTTAGCGAAGCAGACATCGCGACTGCGAGATTGGCTGACGTTGGCGCTCCATCTCCCTTATAACGCGCCATCGAACTACTGGCATGATAGCCACCCTGATAGAAGTGGTGGGTGATTCCTACCGCTATGACCTGGTCATTGCCGTAGAGGGCCATTGCAGTAGCCCCTTCATCTCCGCCAAAAAAATCGGTTAATACGTAGTCGCCTGACCCGTAGCTGTTAACGCTGCCGTCGGAATTGAATCGAGCCAGCAGGAAATCGTAGCGCGTTGAATGACCACCCCCTGCCATAATGATCTTGCCGTTTGGCAATATCTCCAGGTCTGCCCCGTTACAGGAAATGGATGGAGAAAGAAAGGCAATCATTTTGCCGTCCGAGCCGAAGGTCGTATCGAGCGAGCCGTCCGGGTTATATCTGATTAGTGCAAGACTCTTATAAAGCCCGTTGTCGGCGCTTCCGCCCGCCAATATGCGACCATCCGGCAGCAAGGCGATTTCCCCAGTAGTATTGTTCGTGCCGAAGAAATCTGTGATAACGATTCCGAACCAGCCGAAGGTCGTATCCAAACTGCCGTTCGTGTTGAGTCTCACCAGCACGGAATCGTAATCCCCGTCTAACGTGTGGCTGGCGGAGCCGCCAACCAGAATGCGACCGTCAGGTTGTATGACAACACTGGAGGCGATGTCACCGTGGCCGAAGAAATCCATTTCGAACATTCCGCCTGTGGCGAAGGAAGTGTCGACCGAGCCGTTGGCGTTGTAACGAACAACGGCGAGGTTTCTAAATTGGTTCGGAGATCCCGTATGTCCGACCGCAACGATGCGCCCGTCGGGCTGAAGGGCAAGGTCAAAGATCCAGTCATCATTGCTGAAGGCCGCCACGGCGATGCCGCCCGTGCCGAAGGTTGTATCGAGGCTGCCGTCCGTGTTGTAGCGCGCCAGGGCAAAGTAACCGGCCGCTATATCCTGATGGCGTCTATAGCCCCCTGTAATGATCTTGCCGTTGGGTTGAATAGCTACGGTCTGGGCATGAGCATAGAAAGGCAGAATGTCTGTCACGACTTTGCCGCCGATGCCGAACGTCTGGTCGAGCGTACCGTCAGGGTTGTATCTGGTTATTGCGAGATGGCTATTGTACGCTCCGACTGCCACGATACGACCGTCTGCCTGGACAGCCACATCCCAAAACTGATTCTCATATTCGCCGAAGGCTGTCGAGACTATACCGCCCGACCCGAAGCTTGTATCGAGGTCGCCCGCCGCCGCTTCCACCCGTCCCGTCAGACTCGTCATCACCATGATCGCTATCACCGCTAGCGCCGCTATCGTCGTTCTCATTCCACGCGCTCCTTCCTGCTGCTGTTCGGCGAGAGATGAGGTGAAAAGGGCGGGCATATTACTACCGGCCTGAGAAAGTTTTTTCAGGGAGATCGAGATCGGTGCTAGAATTGGGATGTTTTTCAGGCCACTCTACATCTAAGTCCTGAGTGCTGAGTGCTGAGTCCTGAGTATTTTCTTTCACTCAGGACTCAGCACTCAGCACTCAGGACTTAATTGGGACGTAGTTATGATTCCACTCGCGATCAGGCAATCACTTGTAATGCTATTGACGCTGTCCGTTTCGTTCTCCAGTTTTGCGGAGAGCCGTTTTCAATCAGGCGACGAAGCGGCGATACGCGCGCTCATCGAGCGATACCTTGCGGCAAAGACCGACGAGGAGCGCCAGCGATTGCTCACGGGCGAGCGTGAGTCGTTGAGCGTCGAGACGCGGAAGGCGCTAATCAGACAAGGCACGCAGCTATCATCAAAGGGCGACTTCTCGCAGGCGCTCAGCCTGTTTCAGCTCGCACACAAGGTTGCCGAGCAAATCGGCGATAAGGAAGGGATAGCCGCCGCGTTGCGCGTCATGGCCGTTATTCACACGCGGCGAGGCGATTATGCGCTGGCGTTGGAGTATTGTCAGAAAAGCCTTGAGATGTTTGAGGCGTTAAGCGACAAAGCGGGGATTGCCGGAGTTCTGAATAACATCGGGATCATCCATCAATCACAGGACAACTACGCCCTGGCTATGGAATACCACCAGAAGAGCCTGGCGATCAGAGAGGCTCTGGGCGACAAGGCCGCAATCTCCGGCAGCCTGAATAACATCGGGAATGTTCATAGATCACAGGGCAACTACGCCGAGGCGTTGGATTACTATCAGAAGGGCCTCGCGATGAAAGAGGCGTTAGGCGACAAGCCCGGAATCGCCATCTCCCTAAACAACATAGGGCTCATCCATCAATCACAAGGCAACTACGCCCTGGCGATGGAGCACTTTCAGAAGGGCCTGATGATTGAAGAGGCATTGGGCAACAAAGTAGGGATCGCCGGCGCGCTCCACAACATAGGGCTTGTTTATGGCTCACAAGACAACGACGCCGAAGCGCTGGCCTATTACCGGAAGGGCCTCGCGATAAGAGAGTCGTTGGGCGACAAACCCGGAATCGCCCTCGCCCTGACTAACATAGGGCTTGTTCATCATGCGCAAGGCAACTACGCCCTGGCAATGGAGCACTTTCAGAAAGCCCTCGCGCTGAGAGAGGCGTTAGGCGAGAAGGCCGGGATCGCCTACAACCTCGGCTTCATCGGGGTTATTCATGAAGCACAAGGCAATTATGCGCAAGCAATGGAGCATTTTCAGAAGAGCCTCGCGATCAGAGAGGCGTTGGGCGACAAGGCCAGGACCGCTTTCACTCTTATTTATATCGGCGAGTTGTTTGAAAAGCAGGGCCTCTACACTCAAGCGCTCGATTACGCCAGCCGCGCGGCGGCGATTGCCAAGCAGAGCGGTAGCCTTGATTATCTATGGCATAGCCAATTGATCGCCGGAAGAGCTTACATCTCACTCAACCAGCCCGAGCCAGCTCGCCAAGCCTTCATGGATTCGATCAATACTATCGAGACGATGCGCGCTCAAGCCGCGGGCACAGAGCAAGACGCGCAGCGATTCTTTGAGGGTATGATCTCGCCGTACTACAGCATGATCGATCTTCTCGCGGCCCGAGGCAGCGCGGCAGAGGCCCTCGCGTTCGCCGAGCGAGCCAAGGCGCGGGTGTTGCTCGACGTTCTGCGAAGCGGCAGGGTGAATGTCACTAAAGCGATGACACGCGAAGAGAAGGAGCAGGAGCGAAAACTAAAGGGGGCTCTCGTGTCGCTCAACTCCAGGATCTCCGGCGAGAGCCGCCGTGCGCAACCTGACCGGGCCCGCCTCGCTCAATTGCAAGCTCAGCTCGAACAGGCGCGGCTCGATCACGAAGATTTTCAAACACGTCTCTACGCCGCGCATCCCGACTTGAGAGCTCAGCGCGGCGAAGCTCCCGAGTTCAAGCCCGTCGAAGCAGCCGCGCTCCTTGCGGACTCTAACACCGCGCTCGTCGAATATGCAGTCACCGACGACGCGACTTATCTTTTCGCCTTGTCGAAACCGGCCGCCAAAGCTTCGGTCGATCTGAAGGTCTATAAGATACCCGTTAAGCGCAAAGAGCTTTCCTCGTTGGTCAAGAACTTCCGCCGGACGCTCGCCGCGCGCGACCCCGAGTTTCGAAAGCCTGCCTTGCAGCTTTACGACCTGTTGCTCAAGCCCGCCGCCGCGCAGCTCCAGGGAAAAACGTCTATCGTCATAGTTCCCGACGACAGGTTGTGGGAGCTGCCTTTCCAGGCTTTGATGCCGAGCGCCAGTCGTCACTTGATCGAAGAGAGCGCCATCTCTTACGCGCCGTCGCTCACGGTGCTTCGCGAGATGATCGCCGCGCGCGGCAAGCGAAAAGCTTCGGGCTCGACGGCCGAGCTTCTCGCGCTCGGCAACCCCGCTCTCGGCAATCAGACGGTCGAGCGGGTGAAGCTCGCCCTTCGCGACGAAAAGCTCGACCCGCTGCCGCAAGCCGAGCGCGAGGTCAAGACGCTCGCGGAGCTCTACGGCGCGGCGCAGAGCAAAGTCTACGTCGGCGCGGAAGCTCGCGAGGAGACCGCCAAGAGCGAAGCAAGCAGGTTCAGAGTCCTTCACTTTGCTACGCACGGGATATTGAACGACGCGTCGCCGATGTACTCGAACCTCGTTTTGACGCAAGGCGAGGCCGCCGAAGACGGGCTGCTGGAAGCCTGGGAGCTGATGAACATGGACCTGCGGGCGGACCTCGTGGTGCTGTCGGCCTGCGAGACGGCGCGCGGCCGCGTAGGCGCGGGCGAAGGGGTGATAGGGCTGAGCTGGGCTCTGTTCGTTGCGGGCACGCCGACGACCGTAGTCAGCCAGTGGAAGGTCGCTTCCGGATCGACGGCTCAGTTGATGCTTGAGTTTCACAAGAACCTGAAGCCGGCGGCGGGCCGGACGACGAAGGCCGGCGCGATGCGGGCGGCGGCGATGAAGCTGATGAAGACGAGCGAGTACCGTCACCCGTTCCACTGGGCGGGCTTCATCGTCGTGGGCAGCCACCTGTAATTTCAAATTTGAGATCTCATACGCCGGGCGGCAGTGAGCAGCCTCTGCGCGACCGCGGATTTCGGGTTGCGCCGGGCAAGTATTTGAAACTCGCGCTCGGCTTCGTCAAGCAAGCCCGCTTGCGCGTAGAGCAACCCGGCCAGCAAGTGCGAATCGGGATAGTCCTTCCTGGCGCGGCTTATCTCGTCGAGCTTCTCCTTCTCCAGCACTCTGAAACGGGCTTCGGGCGCGGGCGCGACGGGCGATTTTATCTCGCGGCCGTCGCTGGTCGCCGTGACGTTCCACAGATAGACGCGACCCCTTTCGAGCGCCTCCGGCATTGTCCACGACGGAGAAGTGAGCGCAGGGCTCCGCGCTACCTCGTTGTAGTCCGCGTCGAAGACCGCCACGGTGTAGCTCGTGGCCCCTTCAACGGCCTGCCACCTGAAAGACGGGCGCGCAGTTCTTATTACTTTGCCGACGGGATTGAATAAGGCGAACGCCACGCCGTTCGTCGAAGGCCCCATCAGCACCTCCGCCTCTTTCCCCAGCTCCGCAACCGCCCGAGGAGTCTTCACCTGCCCCGTCTCGATCGCGTTCTTGATCGCAAGCTGAAAACCCGCCGGCATCGACTGCGACACTTCGATCCGGTTGTCTCTCATCACGCGCACGGGGCCGTCGTCTAGCGCGATGTCTGCCGCGGCCCCGGTTTGATCGGGCGGACCAGCGCCCCGGAGCTGTGCTTGCAGGTCTTCCGTCTCGGCTTTCGCGATCTCGTACTCTTGCTGGAGCTGTTCGTTCTTTTCTCGCGCCTCGGCCAGTTGCGCCTCAAGCCCGCGGATCTCTTTTCGCAAAGGCAATCCCGCTACCCAGACGACCAGGGCGATAACCGCGGCCGCCGCGGCCACCTGTAGCGGGAAGCGAATCGAAGCGAGCCGCCAGATCGATCTTTCTCTAGCGGGTCGCGCGGCCGGCTCTCGGAATGTCAGAGCGGGAAGCGCGGCGCTGACCTCGCTGAACTCGCGCGCCTCTTTCGAGCACCGCGCACAGTCGGCGAGATGAGACTCGACGATCTCGCGGTCGACGGAATCCATTCTGTCGTCGACGTAAGCGGCGAGTTGTTCATAAGTGATGTGCGTGAGCGGCGGGCTTTCAAAATCGGTGCGTAGGGAATCGAGCGACAGGCCGAGCCCGACGGCTTCGACAACTTTCGAGCGACACTCTTCGCACGCCGCGAGGTGGTCGTCGAGGTCGAGCATCTCCCGCGGCGAAAGCTCCCTTCGTCGGTATCGCTCGACCTGTTGTGATGACAAATGCACCGTCACGATTCAACCCATCTCTAACAAATCTTAGATGTGGATTTCGCCCGCATATTACCACATCGACTAAATTCTCACTGAGCGGTCGTCTTCAACCTTCTCGCCAGCCGCTCGCGCGCCGATTTCCGCAGGTTGATGATCTGCTGCCGCGTCAGGCCGAGCCTTTCGGCGATCTTCGCGTCCTCCAGAGGCAGATCGCCTAACAACTGTGCGAACTCCAGGTCGGTCATCTCAAGCGCGCGCGCGATCTGGCGGATCGTGGCCACGTTCATCAGCCAGAACATCTCCAAACGGCTGTTGCCCTGGCCGTCCTTCAGGTTCAACAAGAGCGCCGCGCGCTGTCTGAGCGGCAGCCGACATATCTCTTCCCACAGGCGAGTGATGTAAGCTCTCAACTCTACCGCCTCGTCGACGGCCATGCGCTTATCAGGTATTCGCGCCTGCAAATCGACAGGCTCGCGCTCGGCGCCGAGCCCCGTCTGCGCGTCCTTTATCCCGGCGGCTTCGGCGACGATGCAGACGAGGTCGTCGAGCTCGACGGGACGCTCAAAGAATCTGATCGCCGCGACGGCTGTCTCGGCCACGGTCTCGCGCCGGTGCGAGTGCAGCGCCTGGGCGTCGTCGCGCAGCCGGTTTATCTCCCCGAGCGAGGCGGGGCCGCGCCCCTCCGCTTGCCAGCCCGCGAGCCCGCACAAGAGCTCTTCGTTTTCGCCCTCCCACAGCGCGAGCTCCCGGTGATGCGAAAAGACATAGCGCAGCCTGTTCTTCAGCGAATACCGCTGAGGGTATTTCGAGCGAAGGTATTCGTGAAAAGCGTTATGAGCGACCGTGGCGGCGTAGTTGCGAAAACTGCTTATGGCTTTGTGTTGAGGGTCGGCTTGAAACTCTCGCAGCCGGGCGAGCAGACCTAAGATCGCGTTGCCGCAGATGTCTTCGGCCTCCTGAGCCTGGCCCGAGTAGCGCGCGTCATAAACAAGGCGCAGCTTATACTTGACTATCGATCTGATTATCGGCTCGGCGTGTTCGTAGACCAGATCAGACAGCAGGCTCTGCGATCTCGCTTCATCGCCTGCGCCCAACAGGGGGAGCAACAGGTGGTCTATCCCTTCCAGTGATGCCCGCTCGCCCATAGCCGAATCCGCCGGACTATAGATTTCAATCACGCGGTCTTGAGTCTTACAATGCGCTTCAACCCGTCGCGGAGCGCCGCGCCGATGACGACCCAGACGACCGCGGCGAAGACGAAAAGAAAATAGTGCATCGGCAGAGTGTAACGAAACTCCGTGTGCATGAAGCATTGAAACAGCCAGTAGTAGATCGGCAGCATAAGCAGAAAGAGGCTCCGGCGGCGGCTCGCGATGAACATCATCGCCGCGCCTAAGATGACGAAACCGAGCATCGTCTCTTTCGTCAATCTCTGGACCGCCCTCACGACGGGACGCGCCCACGATAGGCTTTCACCCACCTTGAGAGAAGACGCGCCGTCGGTGACCAGCGGCTCCCATGATTTCCTTACCTCTCCGGTCCTCGCGTAAGGGTTGACCTCCGAGCTTCTGTAAACGAGCGGCGCGTGCGCGGAGTATTTGAGCGTGCCCGCCATGCGTTTCATCATCACGCCCGAGTACCAAAAAGGGTGGCGCGCGATAATGCCCAGACTTCTTTTCACACGATCGCGGTCGCGCATTATGCCGTCGGGCGTAGACCACGAGCCGGCGTAACGCGGCTTGCCATAAATCTCCGCGTCCTGAATCGCGACCTCGTCATCGCGGGCGACGGCCCCGAACTCGTTGCCGCGAGCGGTCTCGCCTATGCCTTCCCACAGGACTATTCCGAGACCTATGTTCACCGGCACGAACTCGCCATAGACGACGTAATTCTTGATCGTCACCGGCGCTATCGTGAGCAGCGATACGGCCGCCATGACCGCGGCCCGTTTTATTATCGACATGCGCCAGCCATAGATCATCGGCAGCATCACGATCAGGAACAGCCCGAACAACATCGTCTGCGACCTGACCCACGCCGACAGACCTATCATCACTCCGGCCCCGGCGTAGAGCAGGTAGCCGTAGCGGCGGTGCGCGCGCTCAAGCATGAGCAGGTAGATGGCCGCGAGCAGCGGGAGCGCCGAGAGCGAATCCGGGAGGATGAAATTCGATATGTAGGAGAGGTGATGAGAGAGCGCCGCAAGAAACCCCGTCACCGCGCCCGCGCGCCAGCCGACTATAGTTCCCGCGATCAGGAATATCAGTATCGGCGAAAGAGAGTTGACGGCGTTTTGAGCGAGCTGCACCTTGAAGAAGTCTCTCCCGAACATTTTGTAGACCGCGCTGAGGAATATTGAATAAGCAGGTGCTTGCGCGATCCAGACGGTGTTTCGCGGGTTCACGTCGTAAGGCCCCAGCAGCCCTTTGCCTTCCGTAATCAAAACCGCGCGCGCGTCGTAGGTCTCTGTCAGCCCGCCGAAGTCCTGTTCCATGGTGTACATCTTGGGCGCGAAGTCGACCGCGTGAAGCGACTTTGTGACGAACGAGACTACGAACAGAGAGAATGCGATGAGCAGTTTCGCGCGCGCGCTGACGCGCTGGCGCGTGGCGAGCGACTCGGCCAGCCAGCGGCGAAACGCGATCGCTTTACGAGGCAGTTTCCGCATCGACATAGGCGCGCGAGGATATTATAGCGGCCGCTCAAGGCGGGCAAGCGCGTCTGGATTCATAATCATATTCTCCATTTCCAATCACAGAGGTCGAAATCTTTCCGAAGGCGCACCGGCGTCACCCTTTCGGGTTAGGTTTCAAATCTATCTCACGGAAGTCTCTCAATGCGCCTCTTCAAATCATCGATCATCTCAGCAGCTATCATCATTACGGCAGCGCTCATACTCGCGCCGCGCGGGTCTGCGGACGATCACGTCACACCATCCGAAGAGAGCCCCCTCGACGTTCAGCTCGACAGCATGCTCCGCCTGCACGATTTCACCGGCAACGTCGAAGCCACGCTTGAGCAGAGGCTCGGCCGCAAGATAAACGAGAAGCTCGCCGACGTTGGCCGTCTGCTCTTCTTCGACCCCGTGCTGAGCCTGAGCAACGACAGTAGCTGCGCGAGCTGCCACTCGCCTACATCTGCGATGAGCGACACGCAATCGATCGCCATGGGAGTCGGCAACAACGGTGTCGTCGGGCCTGACCGTCAGGGTCCGCGCAATCAGCGCCGCGCGCCTTCGATCATCAACACGGCTTTCTACCCGAACTTGATGTGGAACTCGCGCTTCTCTTCGGTCGTGGGCGACCCGTTCAACAACAGCCAGGGCTTCAGCTTCCCCGCGCCCGAAGGCATGACGCTTTCGCACCTGCCGCACCTGCTCGCGGCCCAGGCATTCATCCCCGTGACGGTGCGAGTCGAGATGGCCTGCTTCGATTTCGAGGGCGACAGTTTCCGGATGCGGACGGAGATACTGAACCGGCTCAACGGCAACAAGAGATACAGAAAGCTATTCGGTAAGGTCTTCCGCGAAGTCAAGCGCGGCGCACCGATAAGGTTCGAGATGGTCGGCCAGGCCATTGCGGAGTTCGAGTTCACGCTGACGTTCGCGAACTCGCCGCTCGACCGCTTCGCGCGCGGCGAGCGCAAGGCGATGACCGACGACCAGAAGCGCGGGGCGCTCCTGTTTTTCGGCAAGGGGAATTGCGTGCTCTGTCACGCGGTCTCGGGCACGGCCAACGAGATGTTCAGCGACTTCACGCAGCGCGTGATAGGCGTCCCGCAGATCATGCCGCGGAATACGAACGTCGAGTTTGACGGCGACGAGAAGAACGAAGACTTCGGGCTCGAACAGGTGACGGGCAACCCCAACGACCGTTACAAGTTCCGCACGGCCCCGCTTCGCAACGTAGGCGCGCAGGCGGCCTTCTTCCACAACGGGGCATTCACGACGCTCGAAGACGCGATAAATCATTACCGCGACGTAAAGAGATCGGCGCGGAACCTGGAAGGCGTCAAGTGGAAGCTGTCTGAAGATCTGCGCGGCCCCGTAGGCCCGGACGCCCCCGTGCTGGCGCGCGTCAATCCGTTTCTGATCCAGGGGATACTTTTGAACGAGGAAGAGTTTCGCCTGGTGGTCGAGTTCGTGCGCAACGGGCTGCTCGACCCGCGCGCAAAGCCTGAGAACCTGCGCAAGCTGATACCGGAATCGGTCCCGAGCGGGCTGCCGCTGCAACAGTTTCAATGAGAAAGCCCCGTAGGGGCGGCATTCAATAGCCCGGCGCAACGCGCCGGGTGACGCGTCATACAACGAGAAGCCCTGAAAGGGCGCGATAAATATATCGCCCTTTCAGGGCTTGTCATTAATATCATCCGGTTACCAGGGGCGGTGCCCCTGGCTTTTGAATGATCGCCCCTTTGGGGCTCATTCAATCACGCCTCTTCGAGGCTTTCTATTGAAAAGAGGCTCACCGGGGCTTATTCAAGCGCCCTGGGCCATCACGCCGCCGGGCTTTGAAAACACGCGCTCGATCATCGGCTCGAAGTAAGCCAGCGGCAGCGTGTCGTATTCCGGGTCGAATGAGGTCTGGTCCCACCCGTCCGTAAACACGCAAGCCAACTCGTACCACGGCTCGTTCTCGTACTGCCGGCGCGCTTCGGGGTCTTTGCCCATCAGCGCGTAGTAGTGGCGGCCTTGAAAATCCTGGTGAGTGCGAATGATCTCGTAGGTCTCGCGCGAGACGTAGGGCTTGAGTATCTCGGCCGCGATCGCCGGGTGGTTTTCGACCGAGATCACTTTGCCTATGTCGTGGCAGAGCGCGGCGACTATCATCTCTTCGCTCGCCCCGGCGCGCGCGGCCCGCGTGGCCGTCTGCAAGCCGTGCTGCAACTGATCGACGGCAAACCCGTCGACCTGCTCTTCGAGCCGCAAGAGCATCGATTTTATGATCGCCGGCATGCGGGACTGACGCTGGCCCACGGCCTGGCCTATCACCATCCAGTCTTCCACCCTTCCTTCGTCCATTCTTGTAAAAGGCATTCTCAACACCTCACAATCCGATAATGTTTAGCCCATGCTAAAACAAACGCCGCATGCTTCTCAACTCATCTGATGAAGCCAAGGTTTTCGTACCGCTCGCCGAGCACCTGTTCGGATTCGCCGCCCAACCACCCATCGATGATCGTGGCGTAGACCGAGCGGAAGTCGACGTTGAATTTCATGTTGCCCGCGTCGTCGAGCGCCGTGGCGTCGAGCGAAGGCTGCTGGCCGTAGAGCCCGCCCGCGACCGGGTTGCCTATGATGAACAGCGACGACGCCGTACCGTGGTCCGTGCCGAGCGAGTTGTTCTGGTTAGGCCGGCGGCCGAACTCCGACCACTGCATTATCAAAACCTTGTCGGCAAGCTCGTGCTCGATCATGTCGTCATAAAACGCTTTGACGGCGTCGGAGAAAAAGCCCAGCAGCGTCGCATGCTGACCCGTCAGCTTGCTCGTGGGGCCGGCTATCTGGTTCGCGTGGTGATCGAAAAAGCCGAACTGGACGTAAAGCAAGCTCGCCTCGGGTATCGCCGTGATTATCTGCGCGAGCATCTTCAGCCCCGAGGCCAGCGGGTTGTTCGCAGGGTAGACGACCGTAGAGCGGTAACTGGCAGGGGCCGCGCCTACGCGCCCAGCGCCCGTCACCGCGTCGAGCCCTATGTTCGACAACGCGCCGGCGAAACTGCCTTCGGGGAAGCCGCGGCTGTAAAGCGCGCTGAAGGCGTCGAGCTTCCGCGAGCGGTTGTTAGAGTATTTCTGGTCGGTTTGAAAACTATAAAGGTCGAAGCTGAAGATGTTCGGCACCACCACCTTGCTCGACGAGAATGTCTTAGGCGGCCGCGGGCCTATCGACACGGCGCTCAGCCCGGACTGCCCCTCAAGCGCCAGGTCGGCGTAGCGGCCCAGCCAGCCGTCGCCCTTGCCGGTCGCGCTGGTCGTGTGCCAGATGTCGGCCGACATGAAGTGCGACAGGCTCGGCTCCGGGTAGCCCACGCCCTGCACTATCGCGACGCGCCCCGCGTCGTAAAGCTCTTTCATACGCCCCATCGAAGGGTGCAGGCCGAAGCGGTCGGAGATGATCGTAGACTTGCCTTGCGCGTCTTTAAGCTCCGTCTCCTTGATGCCGAGCGTGGGCCGGAAGCTGTAGTAGCGCGAATCGGTGTAGGGGATGACGGTGTTCAGACCATCATTGCCGCCAAGCATTTCGAGCACGATTAAGATTCGCCGGTCGCGCTCGCCCACTTGCGCGCGCGCGCCCGCGAGCCACACGTGCGGCAGCGCCACGCTGACGGTCACCATCCCCAGCCCGCGCTTTATAAACTGTCTCCTGGTCGTAGCCATAATCTTCGCGCCTCGCTTCTAATTCAGATGAAACTCTTGCAGGCATAGCATCAGGTGGATCAGCCCGCGCACAGATTTGTCGAGCGTGGCGTCGTCGACCTTGAAGCTCACGCGGTTGCCCTGGTCGTCCGTCTCAAGATAGCTCGTCAGGGCCGCGATCGTATCCTCGCGCGCCTCTATCGGCCCGAGGACCGTCAACAGCTTTCTGACGGTCGCTTCGGCCGTAGGCTCCGTCAGCCGCCTGATCTGGTCGTTGGTCAACCATACGCCCGCCGCGTCGGAGTTCGTCTCGCGGTTGGTCGCGAAATAGTTGGCGAAGTTGTACCGCTCAAGCATGTTCGACGTGTTGAGCCACCCGAGGTTGAGGTCCCATCCGTTCACGTCGGCTGGGTTGAGGATCTCAAGCCCCATCTGGCGCGCGCGCGTGATGAGCGTGAAGTCGGGGCGCGCGTCGTTGCCGACGTTGTAAGTCGCGCCCAGGCAGCGTATCGCGCTGACGATGTACTCAAGCGGGTTTTTGATCAGCGCGAACCGCGCACGCGCGCCGAAGAACTCGTCCGAGACGAAGATCGCCCGCACGAGCGCGCGGATCGAATGGTTGCTCGTCATATAAACGTCGGCGAACTTCTCTATCGTGGCCGTGTCTGCGGCGCTCTGTGTGAGCGGGTAGACGAAGAACTCGAAGAGCTTCTTGACCAGAAAGCGCGGGGTCGCGCGGCGAACCGCGATCAGCGCGATGATGTCATCACCCGTGAAGTTCGCCGTCTGGCCGTAGACCTCTTTCGCCGCGCTGTCGTGCTGCGCGGGCTCGAAGCGGAACTTCGATTTGTAGATCTTTTTCCGCTTCACCTTGATCGTGTAGCCCGTGAAGCAGCGCGCGATCTCTTTGACATCTTTCTCGGTGTAGTTCGCCTCGCCCGTCACAACGTCGGTGATGCCCATCGTGAAGAGCTCTTGCAGCTCGCGCGCGAAGTTCTCGTTAGGGCTCACCCGCAAGTTCAGCACGCCGTCGAGCCAGATCAACATCGCCGGGTCTTCGGCCACCTTCACCAGCAGCGTGTCGAAGCGGTCGAGCGCGTAGCGGCGAAGCGTCTTGTTCTGGATGGCCATGTACGGGTAGAAGACTTTGAAGTAAGACGTGGCGAAGCGGTTATGCCAGAAGAGCGTCATCTTCTCTTCGAACGGGCGGCGCGTGTTGATCATGCGTGTGATCCACCACCGCTGGATGTCGCTCGGCAGACGGAACTGCTCGTTGCCGAATGACCTTTCGAGCAAGCGGTCAAGCGCCGTGTTGTCTACCGCTTCGTAGTTGACGAGAAAATCGACCGCGCCCTCGCGCCCGCGCCCGACAAGGGCGTTGATATCTTCGGGGCTGCCGCCAAAGCCCGCCCGCCTGAGCAAATGGGCGGCTTCCGCATAACTGATGCTTGCCATTGACGGTTCACCTCCTGGGGCTGCGACGGCTTATTTCGGAGTGCGGTGACAAGTCGCAGCACTCCGAAGGAACGCTCACATCCGATCCTGCATACCGCCCTAAATCTCTATGCCGCCGATGCGGCCGCCCGATTTAGGCTGCGGCTTGGCGAGCACCGACGATTGCTCCTGGCGGCGCGCGCGGCTGCGGCCGGTGTGCCATTCGGCCCAGGCCGCGGGCGCGTCTATCGTCTCGCCGCCGTGGCGCGTAAGGCGTCTGCGGACCTGGCACATCACGGGCGTATTGACCGCGACTCCAGAGACTATCAACTGACCCTTCGTGAGCGCGGGCAGCTCGTCTAACATCCTGCGCCCCGCGCCCTCCACGGTCTTTGCGATCGTGTCCTGATCGATCGGGTTGACTATGCGCATGATGAACTGCGTCATGCACTGAGACAAAACGTCCGAGTCGAGCTTGCCCGGCCGCTGAGTTATCAGCCCTATGCCCACGCCGAACTTCCGCCCTTCAGACAGGATCTGCTTCAACACGTTAGTCGAGACTACCGACTGGCCCGCGGGCGCGAAGCGGTGCGACTCCTCAAGCAGCGCGAATATCGGGTAAGGCAGAAACCGCTCGCTCGTCGGGTCCGTCACTTCGTTCTTGTGCGTGGCCATGCGCGCCAGTATCGCGCGGCGCAGCAGCGTCGCCACGATCACCTGTTGTTCGTTCTCGGCGATGTCGACTAGCTGAAGCACCGTGCACTGGCCGGGCATGAAGAGATCAGTCAGCAGGTTGTGCTCGCTGTCGGAAAAGATCTGGTTCTGCGAATGCGCGCGGAAACGATTCTCAAGCCTCCATTCGAGCGCGTCTATAGTCGAGGCGTTGCCCGCGCGATCACCCTCCTGGTCGCCGTAGCGCTGCTCGGCCACGGCGTCCATCAAGTCCTGAAACCCGTAGTGGCCTCGCGCGCCGAAACGGTTCCTCACCGTGCGGTAGGCCGTGCCGAGAAAATGTCTCATCTTCTCCGACAGGTCCTGGAGCAAGTAGCAGATGTCGGCGAACTCTAAAGAATCGAACCGCACCTTCACCTTCTCCGGCCTGAGAATCCTGACCTCCGGCTCGTAGCCGTCGGAACAGAATTGATTCTTGAACTCCGCCTGCTTGATCTCCTGTATCGTGTCGTACTCGCCGTGAGGGTCTACGACGAGGACCGCCGAGCGGTTTTCCGGCCTCATCAACTCTTCGACCAGCACAGACGCGGTGTAGCTTTTGCCCGCGCCCGTCGAGGCGAGGATCGCCAGGTGAGTCGACACCACGTCTTTGACCGACAGCACCACGGGCACGTCGCCCGACTCGCGCGTGAGCAGGCTGCCGACGTGCGCCGCCCCGCGCTCGCCCTTCTTCTTAGGCGAGAGAACGCGCGCCAGCATCTCCGACGGCGCGAGGTAGACCGCCTGCCCAGGCATGGGAGGTATGCGCGGGTTGACGAAATCCTTCAGCGCGTCGTCGAAAAAACCTATCGTCGAAACCGTTATCTCAAAAAGCTCCGCGCCAGCGGGTTCAAGCCCTATCATCTGGGCGACCATGGCGGGCGGCGTCGCGGGGTCCGCGAGGAAGCTGTCGGGCAGCGAGCGGACTAATCGGCGCTCGGTGATGTTGCCGACGATCTTGCGCTCGCGACTGTCAGTCGGGGCGTCATAATAGATGAACTCGCCGACGCGCGCGTGGCTGTTGTCGGTCGTGACAAAGAGGTATTCGCCGGGCTTTTCGCCTGGCCCCTTGACTGTTCCTACCAGTGTGTCAGACATTAGCTTTGCCTTCGGATTCGGGGTACGGCGCACAATATAACACAATGTCGTTTTTGATTGTAGAGTAGTCAAAAGGTAAGGATTAAGACATGCCACAGAGGCACAGAGGCACAGAGTAATTCTATTATTCTTATCTCCGCGTCTCCGTGTCTCCGTGGCAAGATTACTTATGATTGATGAACTGCTGATAACCAACGCGAGCCAGCTCGTAACTCTCGCCGGACCCGCGCGGGCGCGCACGGGCGTTGAGATGCGCGAGCTTCAGATCGTAGAAGACGGCGCGGTCCTCGTTCGCGGCGGACGGATTGCGGCCGTGGGAAGATCAGAAGATGTCGAGCGCGAAGCGAGCAATGAAGCGCGCCGCATCGACGCGACCGGGCGCGTGGTAATGCCGGGCTTCGTCGACGCGCACACTCATCCAGTCTTCGCCGGCACGCGCGCCGACGAGTACGAGATGCGAGCCGAAGGGCTCACCTACCAGCAGATCGCCGCGGCGGGCGGCGGGATAAGATCGTCTGTGCGAAAGACGCGCGAGGCAAGCGAAGACGAGCTCTACGAGATGGCGCTGCCGCGCGTCCGTCGGTTCTTAGAGCACGGCACCACGACGATAGAGGCGAAGAGCGGATACGGGCTCACTGTCGAAGACGAGCTGAAGATCCTTCGAGTGATCCGAAGGCTCGGGCGCGAGACCCCGCTTGAGATGGTCCCGACTTTCCTGGGCGCGCACGAAATACCCGACGAGTACCGAAGCGCGGACGACCCTCAGGCGGCGCGCGAAAGATACATACGCCTGGTCGTAGACGAGATGCTCCCGCGCGTGGCGGCCGAGGGACTGGCCGAATACTCTGACATCTTTTGCGAATCGCATGTCTTCACCGTCGAAGAGTCGCGCCGCGTCCTTCAGCGGGCGCGCGAGTTGGGCCTGGGCGTCCGCTTTCACGCCGACCAGCTTTCGCTCGGCGGGGGCGGGCGATTGGCCGCCGAGCTCAATGCCGCGAGCGCGGATCACCTTGAGTGGATAGACGACGAAGGCATAGAGCTGCTCCGCGCCGCAAACGTCTCGGCGGTCCTGCTGCCGGGGGCGGTGTTCAACCTTGGGCTCACGCGCTACGCCCCGGCGCGGCGCTTGATCGAGGAAGGCGTCGCCGTGGTGCTTGCGACAGACTTCAACCCCGGCAGCTCGCCCACGCCTTCGATGCAGATGATACTGTCGATAGCCTGCACTCAGATGCGAATGACGCCCGCCGAAGCCATCACCGCGGCGACCGTCAACGCCGCTTACAGCCTCGACCGCGGCGAACGCCTTGGGTCGCTTGAGACGGGCAAGCAGGCCGACCTTGTTATTTTCGACTGCCCCGATTATCGACAGATCCCATATTTTTTCGGCGTCAACCACGCGGCGACCGTCATCAAACGAGGGCGCGTCGTCGTAGAGAATCAGCAGTGTCGGAGAGATTAATCATGACTCATAAAATTCTTCGCGCGTGTAAAGTCGTGTTCGTATCGATACTCTTATTCATGATTTGCGATGGCCTTTCCGAAGCGGCGAGTCAATCACGGATGCGAATCACGACCGGTTCGGGCGTCCGCGTGCGCACAGGCCCGCAAGTCGCGGCCGAAGAGGTGACGCGGCTGCCGATCGGGTCGGTCGTCGAAGAGCTGGAAGGCTTTCCACATACAGAGAAGATCGCGGGCGTCGAAGACCGATGGTATCGAGTGGCGCTTCCGGATGGGAAACAGGGCTGGCTCTTCGGCGGTTTCACTACGGTCTTCGATCCGGCGAAGGCCGCGGAGAATTATCTACAGATCGCGAACAACCGGCTTAAGGTAGAGCAGCCGACCTTCAACGACGCCGTCGACCTTGTGAATTTTCTCACGCGCGTAATACCGCCGTTGACCAGCACGGAGGCCGCGGCCAACCTTGAGCTTGCGCGGCTGCTTGCGATCTCGAAGGCCGCCTCGGCGATCCCCATCGAAAAGCAGGAGGAGCCTCTTTACCAGACGTGGATAAAAGCGCAGGGCGATCAGATCGTCTACAGCGAGCCCGCCGCGCAATGGTTCGTCGACTCGGACCTGTTCTGGAAGCTCCAGCAAAAATACAAGGCGCTTCCGGTAGCCGACAAAATTGCATGGGAGGCGGCCAACAACTCGCTGCCCGGCGAGTGCGAAGGTTTTCTGGATTGCGACCTGTATGCTTACATACGGACGCTGGGCAGGTATTTGGACCTCTACCCGCGCGGCGCTCATGCGGAAGAGGCGCTCAAGAATCTGGGCGAGTTCTTATCCGAGGTCATAAAGAGCAACGGAACTTATTCGGTAGGCGAAAAGGCGGACCTGACCAAGGCGCTGGCAGAGCTTCGCGCGACGGTCGGGAAGAGTTCGAGCGCGAAGAAGGCGGCCGTGCTCAAGCAGCTAGATCAAGTCGGCAGCCAGTATCGTTAATAGCTTGCGAAACAATAATCCCGCTTCGAAGGCCCGGCGAATAGCAGTCCCGTGTCGTTAGAAAAAAGTTGCGTAGAGACTTCCCGATGATATAATGCCGCCCGCTGCGGCAACCACGTTCAACCCTCTCGCCACAGCCGATCCATTCAACCGTCAATTTAAAGAAGCCGTTTTCCCGAATACTTTTTACGACGCTTGAGCAACCCCAAAGGAGAATAATCATGAAAAAAACCCTGATCACACTCTTAGCAGCGTGCCTGTTTCTGGCGATCACTTCCCAGTTGGCGGCGCAGACCGGCCAGCAGACGCCGCCTGGTCCGCCCCCGGTCCTGTTCATCTTTCGCGAAGAGGTGAAAGCGAGCCGCGGCGGCGCTCATGAAAAACTTGAGGCGGGTTATGTTCGCGCCCTTCAAAAAGCGAACTGGCCGACCTACTCGATAGGCATCGCGTCTATATCCGGGCCGCACGACGCATGGTTTATGACGGGCTATGAATCATACGCGGCTATGGAGAAAGACCGCATGGCGATGGAGAAGAACGCCGAGCTGATGAGCGAGTTCGACCGGCTCGACGCGGCCGACGCGGAGTTCCGCACAAACCAGCGAGGCGTAATCGCAACCTACCGGCCGAACCTCAGCTATAACGCCGACAAGGCCGACCTGCCGATGACGCGGTATTTTCAAGTCAACACGGTCCGCGTGCGTCCGGGCCACGAAGAAGAATGGATCGAAGCGCGCAGCATTTTAATCGACGCGGTGAAGAAAGCGGGCGGCACCGCGCCGAACATAGTTTATGGCGTTACGGTGGGGATGCCGGGCGGGACCTTTCTAGTCTTCACGCTCAGAAAATCGCTCGCCGAAATGGACCCGAACCCTAACATGGCGCGCGCCGTTCAGGAGGCGATGGGCGAAGAGAACGCCAAGCGACGGCAGAAGCTGATAAGCGATTCGGTCATAAGCACGGAGATGAGCCTCTACGGCGTAAGCCCGCGAATGAGCTACGTGGCGAAGGAGTGGGTGGCAGCCGCACCCGACTTCTGGGCGCCAAAACAGATGACGGCGATGAAGGCGGCGCCTAAAACTAAGAAGACCGGCGTTACCGCCACGGTTAAGAAACAACCCTGATCCGTCGCGCCACGCCAATCGAACGAGGGCCGCCATTATAACAGCGATGGCGGCCCTCGTTATTTACAGCGGAGGTTTTGGAACTTTTGGGGGGGTCGGGGCGAATCACTAATGGCAGCAAGACGTCGGGCCGCTTACGTAAGCCGATTTATGGAATTGACCACGACTACCAGCGATTACGACCTGTTGAGCCGCGTTATGGCAGGCGACGAAGAGGCATTCACCTCGCTCTACCGCAGGCGGCAGGGCGGCATATATCGCTTCGCTTTGCAGATGAGCGGCTCGCGCTCGATCGCCGAAGATGTCACGCAAGAGGTCTTCATGACGATCGTGCGCAACGGCGCGGGGTATGACCCGGCGCGCGGATCGCTTTCGGCTTACCTGTACGGCATAGCGCGCAATCACGTCTTGCGCCGGTTGGAGCGCGAGCGTTTATTCGTCCCATTCGCCGACGCGGAAGAGGAGCAAGAGACGACCGGCGCGGCCAGGCTCATAGCCGAGACGGACCCGCTCGCGGACCTGACTCGCAACGAGATGATAGAGGCGGTGCGAGGGGCTGTGCTGGCGCTGCCGGCGCACTACCGTGAAGCGGTCGTCTTGTGCGACCTTCACGAGATGAGCTACGCCGAGGCGGCGGATGTGGTTGGCTGCGCGGTGGGGACTATCAGGTCGCGCCTGCACAGGGCGCGCGCGCTGCTGGTTGAAAAACTCAGGGCGAGCGGCGACCGCGGCGCGGCGCGGGAGACGGCCAACCCTGTGAGGTGCTTTGCATGAACTGTCAAGAATTCGAAGCCAGTATAAACGATCTGGCGCGCGATCAGATTATGGATGTAGCCTCGCGCACAAGCGCGCACGCACATAGCGAAGGATGCGCGGAGTGCGCGGCCCGTCTTGCCGACGAGCGGATGTTGAGCGCGGGGCTGCGCTATCTTGCGGCGAGCGCAAGCGACGAGCAGGCCCCGGCCAGGGTCGAAGACGCACTGCTCGCGGCGCTGCGCGAGCGCAAAGCAAACGTGGCTGCGCCAGCCGTCACGCTCGTCGCGCGGCGTCGTATGTCGCGCTGGGCGATCGCGGCCGCGGCGGCGATATTAATATTGATCGCCCTGGTCGCGCTGCGCGCCAACCAATCGAGGCCGGAGCCGCCACAGCATGCGAATCAGGCTCAACCTGCTCCCGCGCCGGCTCCCATAGGACCTGAGAAAAAGAGCCCGGAGAGAGAGAACTCCGTCGCGCCTGCAAGTCCCAGGCGCGAGGCTCAGAATCATTTTGTGGCTAACAGGCCACGCCGCCCGTCGCCGCGCGCGGAGGCCGTTAATGCTAAAGACAACGCTAAGGATAAGGATTCGGCGGCGGGCGATTACGAGATAACGACCGACTTCATACCTCTCACGCATCGCGGTAGCCTCGCCGAGCTCGAAGGCGGGCAGGTCTTGAGGGTCGAGCTGCCGCGCTCGTCGCTGGCGAGCTTCGGGCTGCCCATGAACCTGGAGCGGGCCGGGGAGCGAATAAAGGCGGACGTAGTCGTGGGCAACGACGGGATGGCGCGGGCGATTCGCTTCGTGCGCTAACGGACTGAAAACATAATTACCAATTATCTACGAAGGAGATGAACGTATGAGAATTCAAAGACGGTGGATGATAACGGCTACCTGCGCGCTCGCCCTGCTTGCGAACGTCGTGGGCGTCATCGCGCAGAGCGAAAGGCCCAGGCAAAGGGAGCGCGACGTCTACATCGAGCGCAGCGGCGGCGCAGTGATCGCGGGCGGGCAAGCAGATCACTGGACCTTGAGTGAACAGGACGGGGACGGCAACACGTTCGTCTTCGTTTCGGGCGAGATGAGCTTTGACGGCAAGACAGTCAAGGGGGCGCCTTATTCTGCGCAGGCCATTTCGGAGAGCATACAGACGCTGGCCGACGGCAACCGCATCGTTCATAAAACGACGGCCTCGGTCTACCGCGACGGCGAAGGGCGCACGCGCCGCGACCAGACGCTGAAGGCGATCGGCCCATACGCTTCGGCGGGCGACCCGCCGCAGACCACTTTCATCAACGACCCCGTGGCGGGCGTCAACTACATACTCGACTCGCGAACCCGCACGGCGCGCAAGATAGACTTTAAGGTTATGAAAGGCGGACGGGGCGAGCGCGTAGTCGTCACGGGCGAAGGCGCGCCCAAGAAGCGTCGTTCCGCAGATGCCGACATTAATGAAGCCCAGGTCAGAGAGCACAAGCTTAGGGCAATAGAAGAGACGGTCGTAGCTGGCGGCCCCGCCCTGGCGCATGCCCCGCGCCCGGGCGCGACCTTCGAGTACCTGCGCACCAAGCCCGACCCCAAGAATACCAAGAAGGAATCGCTCGGCAAACAGACCATTGAAGGCGTCGAGGCCGAGGGGACGCGCCTGACGATCACGATCCCGGCGGGCGAGATCGGAAACGAGCTGCCTATGCAGCTCGTCACAGAGAGCTGGTACTCGCCCGAGTTGCAGACGGTCATCATGAGCAAGCACACGGACCCGCGGATGGGCGAGCACACCTACAGGCTCACGAACATCACGCTCGGCGAGCCGGCGCGCTCGCTGTTTGAAGTGCCGGCCGACTACGCGATCAAGGAGACGATTCCGGGCGATCTGAAGTTCAAGATCGAGCGCGAGATGCAAGAATCGAAGCGCAAGCCGGAGGAGAAAGACTTCTAATCCTGCGGCCTTGAAACCGAAGAGCAAGCCGTGTGACGCCGGGAGCAGAGAGATCTCTACTCCCGGCGTCTTTATTTTTGGCGAGGCTCGCCCGCGTCGATCGAGCTGGCTAAACTAGGAGTGAGGACGTTCGAGGAGAAAGGCCCGCGGCGGCGGATTTGCGCTAAATTGGGCCGTCCTTGACACTTTTTGGAACCGTATGTTAATTTTCGTGGCTTGAACTGGCGGTAAAATCCTTATAGGGAGTGCATGCTTTGGTTTCGATGACAGCGCTCGCTTTCGCTGAGGGCGGGGGCAACATCATACAGCCGGACGGCTCGCTTATCTTAGTACTCGTCCTCTTCATCATATTCGTCTTCGTGCTGAACCGTATCTTGTTCAAGCCCATCGGCCGCGTGCTGGACGAGCGAGAGACTTTGACCGAAGGCGCGAGGACGGAAGCGCGCGCGGCCGTGCGCCGCTACCAGACGGAGCTTGCCGATTACGAGGCGCGCATACGCCAGGCGCGCGCGGAGAGCTACAAGCGGCTCGAACAGCAGCGCGCCGCCGCGCTCGAAGAGCGCCGCCATCTGATCGACGAGGCCAAAGCGGACGCCGGTAATCAGATCGGGCGGGCGAAAGAGGAGATCGCCGAGCAGGCAGCGCGCGCGCGCGCCTCGCTCGAAGTCGAGGCGCGCGAGATAGCCGCTCAAATCTCGCGCTCGGTGCTAGGCCGCACGGTGGGAGGAGGGGCCGATTGATAATTGAATCGCTCATGGAGCCTGCTCTGTTGCTGGCAGAGGGCGCGGAAAGCTCCGGCGGGTTGCTCAAGAACCCTATGCTCTGGAGGGTGATTAACCTTTTAGTATTTGTTCTCATCCTAGTCTACATCCTCCGCAACAAGATCGGTATCGGCAAGGTCTTCGACGACCGCGCCGCATCGATAACCCGAGAGCTTGAAGAGGCCCGCAAAGAGAAGAAGGAAGCGCTCGACCGCCTCTCCGAGGTCGAAGCGCGGTTGAGCCGCCTGGACCAGGAGGTCGGCGAGATCGGCCGCGAGGCCGAACGCGAGGCCGCGCGCGAAGCCGAGCGTGTGCGCCAGGCCGCCCAGGCCGACGCCGAGAAGATACGGCAGTCCGCCAGCCGCGAGATCGAAGGCGCGATGAAGGCCGCGCGCACGGAGTTGCGCGCTTTCGTCGCCGACCACGCCGTAGAGATGGCCGAAGGGATCATCCGCCGCGAGATACGGCCGGAAGACAACTCCCGCCTGCTTAACAAGTACCTGGACGAGTTGCGCGAGGTGAATAGATGAGCGTGATCGCAGTTGCACGCCGCTACGCAGAGGCGCTCGCCGACGTGGCCATCTCGCGCAATCAAGTCGACCAGATCGATGCGGAGGTAGGCGCTTTCGCCCGGCTGATGGCCGAAAGCCGCGAGCTTCACGACCTGTTCGCGAGCCCCATCGTCTCTCAGTCAGACAAGGGCCATGTGTTGGAAGCGATAATCGAGAGGGCGCGCCCCGGCCAGATGACGGCGAACCTGTTGCGCACGCTGCTGCGCCATTACCGGCTGCATAACCTGGCGGCCGTCTACGAGCAGTTCCAGCGCGAGATAAACGAGCGGCGCGGGATGGTGCTGGCCGAGGTCACGACCGCCGCGCCCGTCGGCCGCGCAGAGCAGGACGCGCTGTCGGCCCGATTGCGCGAGATGACGGGCAAGCAGGTCCAGTTGCAATTCAGAACCGACCCCGGATTGATAGGCGGGGTCGTCACGCGCATCGGCTCGGTCGTTTACGACGGCTCGATACGCACACAGCTTCGGGCCGTGAGGCAGAGGCTGAAACAAGAGTCGTCAAGGAGCTTGTAAAAAACATCACACGGGTTGGAGACGAGTATGCAAGGAATAAGAGCGGACGAGATAAGCAAGATCATACGCCAGCAGATCGAGGGCTACGACGCGAACGTCGAGGTGACGGAGGTAGGCACGGTCATACAGGCGGGCGACGGCATCGCTGAGATATACGGGCTGGAGCGCGTCATGGCGGGCGAGCTGCTCGACCTGCCTCACGAAGTCGCCGGGATCGCGCTCAACCTGGAGGAAGACAAAGTCGGCGCGGTCCTTTTCGGCAGTTACGAAAAGATCAAAGAGGGCGACGAGGTCCGCCGCACTAAGCGAATCATGTCTGTCCCCGTGGGCGACGAGATCGTAGGCCGCGTAGTCGACCCGCTGGGCCGCCCGCTCGACGGCCGCGGCCCCATAGACACGGGCAACAAGTTCGGCCCGCTCGAACGCATAGCCCCAGGCGTCATGGACCGCCAGCCCGTGCGCGAGCCCGTGCAGACCGGCTTGAAGGCAATAGACTCGATGGTGCCGATCGGACGCGGCCAGCGCGAGCTTATAATCGGCGACCGGCAGACGGGCAAGACCGCCATCGCCGTCGACACGATCATCAACTCGAAGGGCAAAGACCTGATCTGCATCTACGTCGCGATAGGCCAGAAGGAGTCGACCGTCGCGCAGGTGAAAAAGACGCTCGAAGATTACGACGCCATGAGCTACACGATCATCGTCGACGCGTCGGCGTCGAAGCCCGCGGCGATGCAATACGTCGCGCCGTACGCGGGATGCACGATGGGCGAATACTTCCGCGACCGCGGCCAGCACGTCTTATGCATCTACGACGACCTTTCAAAACACGCGTGGGCGTACCGTTCGATCTCGCTGCTGCTCCGCCGCCCGCCCGGACGCGAAGCATATCCGGGAGACGTTTTCTACCTGCACTCCCGATTGCTTGAGCGTTCTGCGAAGCTGTCGGACGCTTTGGGCGGGGGGAGCCTGACGGCGCTGCCCGTGATCGAGACGCAGGCGGGCGACATCTCGGCTTACATTCCGACCAACGTCATCTCGATCACCGACGGGCAGATATTCCTCGAAGCCGACCTGTTCCACTCCGGCGTGCGGCCGGCGATCAACGTAGGCAACTCGGTCAGCCGGGTGGGAGGCAGCGCGCAGATCAAGGCTATGAAACAGGTGGCCGGCACGCTCCGCCTGGACTTGGCGCAGTATCGCGACCTGGCGGCCTTCGCCATGTTCGCTTCGGACCTGGACAAGGCGACGCAGGCGCAGCTCAACCGCGGGCAGCGGCTGACGGAGCTTCTCAAACAGCCGCAGTACTCGCCCATGCCCGTCGAGCAGCAGATTCTCGGGATCTGGGCGGGCACGAAGGGGTTCTTAGACGACATCCCGCTTGAGGACATAAAGAGATTCGAGCAAGGGCTGATCTCATTCGTCGAGAATGCTCGCGGCAGCTTGCTTGAAAAGATACGCGAGCGCAAGGCGCTCGACAAAGAGATAGAAGAAGAGATGCGCGCCGCCGTGAAGGAATTCAAGGAGCGATTCTTGGCCGAGCAGGGCGGGGCGGCCTCTTCGCGAGCGGCGGACTAAGACAGTTTTCAGTTCTTAGTTTTTAGTTTTCATCATCGGAACTAAAAACTGAAAACTGAAAACTAAAAACTGATTATGGCAAACCTTCAAGACCTTCGCAGACGGGTTCGCGCCGTCCGTAACATGCAGAAGATCACTCGCGCGATGAAGATGGTCGCGGCTGCCCGGCTGCGCCGCGCGCAGGAGCGCGTGGCCTCGGCCAGGCCCTACGCCAACACGATGATGCGCGTGCTCGGGCGGCTGGCCGCGCGCGCGGGCGAGTACCGCCACCCGCTGCTCGAACGGCGCGGCGACGAGCATTACGTCCTGGCGCTGGTCACGGCCGACAAGGGGTTGTGCGGCCCGTTCAACACTAACCTGATAAAGGCCGCCCAGCAGTTCATACGCGAGCATAAGGACAAGAAGGTCGAGATAGTGGCCGTCGGCCGCAAGGGGCGCGACTTCTTCCGCCGCCGCGAGGTGACGGTCGTCAGCGATTACATCAACGTCACGGCGCGGACCGTAAATCATGAAGACGCGGCCGGGATCGCGCGCGAGCTGATGGACCTTTACACGGCCGAGGGCTCGACGATCGACCGAATATACCTGCTCTACAACGAGTTCAAATCGGTCATCCTCCAGCGCGTCGTCATCAAGGAGCTTTTGCCAATAGGAACGGAGGAGCTGGAGACGGAGACGGCCGACGCGAAGAGGTCCGACGTCCTGATCGATTACCTCTACGAGCAGCCGCCCGCGGAGATATTCGGCCGGCTGCTGCCGCGCTACGTCGAGACGCAGGTCTTTTACGCGCTGTTGGAGTCGGTCGCCAGCGAGCACGGCGCTCGGATGACGGCCATGGACGCGGCGACAAAGAACGCGGGCGAGGTGATCGATTCGCTCACGCTCAACATGAACCGCGTGCGCCAGGCATCGATCACGCGCGAGATCATCGAAGTCGTGTCGGGCGCGCAGGCGCTGTCGGGATAGATCAAGAGTCCCGGAGGCGCAGCCGCTTACGCGATGGCCGAAAGCTTCACCAAGCGAAATACGTTCGCCGCGCAGGCGGTCAAGTACTGGCTGCCCGTGCTGGTGATGCTCGGGGCGATGTATTACTTTTCGACCGACGCGCTTTCGGGCGACAACACCGCGAGCATAATCGAGAAGTTACTCCGCTGGTTTACCGCCGATCCTAGCGAGCGCCTCATCAGAGGGCTTAACTACGGGCTGCGCAAGTTCATGCACTTTTTCGAGTACGCGGTCTTAGCCGCGCTCCTTTTCCGAGCATTCCGCGCCGACAGCCCCGCGCGATGGCAATTGAGATGGGCGGTATATTCACTGGCGGTAATTTCGCTCTGGGCGTCTCTAGACGAGTACCACCAGACGACGACGAGCGACCGCACGGGCTCCGTGCGCGACGTGCTGATCGACGTGTCGGGCGGTCTGTTTATGCTCGCGGCGCTTGCTTACTTCTATAAGAAAAAGAGGCGGTAGCTCGTCGCTACATCTTCACCACGCCTATCCTCTCAAGCACACGCAGGTAATCGGCCACGTCTTCGACGGGCAGCGTCCCGTAAGCGGCGGCGATGTAGTCGCGTATAGCCTGTACCGAACGCTTGCCGTCGACGAGGTTCAATATCTCGTACATTATTACGTCGCCGCCGTCGCGCGCGCCGAGCCGCTCGACCACGCGCATATCTTCGGGGCTCGCGCGGTCGGCCACGTAATCGTAATAGTAAACGCTCATCGGGCCGGTCACCCTCCGCTCGGGCACGCGCGAGTAATCGGGCGAGGCCGTGCGCGGGCGCGACACGTCTTTCGGGTTCGACTTCTTAGATTTATCTTTCGACGTGTCCTTTGGCTCGATGGTGAAGATGATCTTGTTGCCCTTGCGCTGCTCGGTAAGCTGGCCCGTCAAAAGCAGCCACGCGCCGCTCAACTGATCGATCAGGCCCGCGACCTTTTCGGTCAGCTCCTCGTTGCCGGGCGCGTACGTGAGCACGCTCGATATCGCCTCGACGTCGCGTTCGAGCGAGCGGGCGATCAGGTTGCGCGACTCTTCGGCCCCATCAGCCCCGGACAGCTCAAGAGCGCGGGCGCGCTCTCGCTCTTTAGGCAGCCGCGCAAGCGCTCGCGCGAAGACCTCGTCGGCAAGCCGCGCCGCGTCGCGCGCCGTCGCGCGCGCCATAAAGTAGCCCGAAGCGGCGGCTATGAAAGTCGAGCGCTTCATCTTCGTAGGGTCGATGTTGGCCGGCGTGTCGTTGTTCGTGTGAATGAATACGTCGGGCCAGTCGCGCAGGTAGATGGTCGGCACGCGGAAAGAGCCTTCCTGAAAAACGTCGTGGTCCGACCCCATCTCGAACGGGGTGGTGTCCGCGACGAGGCTGTCTTTGCTCCCCTCGGGCGAAACGAGCGCGTCCTCGAAACCGGCTCCGGCAGCCGCTTTCAGGCTCCCCGCTATGGCGTGCTCGGCGAATATGTCGGCCACGGTGTTGACGGAGCTGGGCAGCGACGCGGGCGTGTGGGTGACGTGGAGGACCGATTTCGTGACCGCGTAGTTGCCGCCGACCATGTCGCAGTGGACAGCCGCCTTCATACGTCTGACTATCTCCGGGTGCTGGGCGAAGAAGGCCAGAGTGCCGTTGATCTCGGGCGGCCAGATGAATCTTATGGTGCGGCTCGGCCGCGCTATCTCGCCGCGGCGAATCAGGGCCGTGAGCGCGCGAGCAGTTTCCAGTATCGCGGCCGCGCCCGAGGCGTTGTCGTTCGCGCCGGGTTTCTGGTGGCAGAGGTGGCATGAGTAGACTATCTCTTCGCCCGCGCGGTCGCTGCCGGGGATCACCGCCGTCACTACGTCGTAGTGAGCGGGGCGCATCTCGGCTTTCACAGTCGCCCGCAGAGTGATCTGCTCGCCCCGCGCCAGCCGCTCGCGGTACTGGCGGGCGACGCGCAGCGAGATCATGAAGGCGAACTTGTTGTTCGGGTTGTAGGGAGACAGGTGCCCCCAGCGCACGTTGTCGAGATAATCGCCCGACCAGCCCGTCACCTGGTTCTGCTGGTAGCTCAGTATGCCCGCCGCGCCGCGCTCGTCGCAGGCCATCTTGTGCGCGGCGGCGACGCTGCCGCCGGCAAGCACTATGCGCCCTTTAATATCTTTGCCCTCGTAATCGCGCGCGTCGGTCCCCGCGCCTACGTCGATCAAGGGCGCCGTCACGTCCGCGCTCCGCGAATAATCGGCGAGCGCCACTTTCATCTCGTCGTAATCGGCGATCTTCGTCTTCCGGGGCTCGGCCTCCCACAACTGGCCGCGCTCGGCCTCCCAGCCCGGAGTCGATTTAAGCGTGTAATAAGTCTTTTCGCCGTCGGCGGGGTACCGCTCGATCTCGACCTGTTCGAGCCCGTACTCTTTCGCCTTCGAGGCAATGAACCGGGCGGCGCTCGAAAATCCCGAGGACGCCTGGACGCGGTGGTGGCGCGTCAATTCCGTCACGGTGTCTTTAGCGACCAGCCCGCTGATCTCCGCGCCGAGCGCTTTTATCTCGGCGTCCGTTAGCAGCGGCGGCGTCTTCGTGTATTGAGCTTCAGCCGCCTTGTAGAGCGGCGACGGGCAGAGGAGTATCAGCAGAACGACGAGAGAGATGATCGTTTTCATCGAGGGGCCTTCAGAAAGAATTTGAGATTTCAAATCGCGGCGCGCGACAGCGCATCATCCGCCATGCAAATCTATTTTCTTCTTGCGCGAATGCGGCCCTGCGCTATCGTCATCACGGCCGCGTACGCGTAGCCGAAAAAGTATATGAACAGAAATGGCAGCGTCCCGAAGATGCGGCTGTTGATCGCGTACCAGATCGTGAATATGAAATAGAGCGCGAACAGCGACTCAAGCACGGGCACACTCAGACGCCGCCGCACGTAACGCTTCTTCGTCCAGGTCGTGTCGCCCGTACCTTCTATGCGGTACTTGGGCGTCCGCACGAAAGGCGACTTGACGCCCATCAGCGCTTCGAGCACTGCCCGCGCGTTTGAAAACGTCAGCGCTATCCCCATGCTCATGACAAAGGGCATGTACTTGAGCGAGCGCCACCACGATTTGCGATAGAGGTACCACTGCGGCACCACGTAGTAGGCGACGACCGACAGCGTCGAAAACGTCAGTATCGGCACGTCCAGCACGAACAGGTGGAACAACCCCTGGTTGTACCGCACTATGATTATCGGCAGGTTGATCAGCGCAAGCACTATGACGAGCGGCGCGGCCAGGTTGCCCGTCAGCCGGAAGAACTGTTCGAGCTTCACTTGCCTGGTCAGCCGCGGGTCGCGCCACATCCTGCCCATCAATTTCAGACCGACCTGGACCACGCCCTTGGCCCACCGCCGCTGCTGCGATTTGAACGCGTTTATGTCTACGGGGAGCTCTGCCGGCACGTCGTCGTCGACGAGGTATACGAAACGCCACCCCATCAACTGCGCCCGGTAAGAGAGGTCCGTGTCTTCCGTGAGAGTGTCGTGCTGCCAGCCGCCCGACCACTCTATCGCCTCGCGCCGCCACATGCCGGCCGTCCCGTTGAAGTTGAAGAAGCCGCCCGAGCGGTGGCGCGAGGTCTGCTCGATTACCAGGTGGCCGTCGAGCATTATCGCCTGGACCTTCGTCAGCAGCGAGTAGTCGGCGTTGATGTGGCTCCATCGCATCTGCACCATGCCTATGCGGTCGTCCGTGAAGTAATCGACCATACGGCGTATGCAGTCCGCGCGCGGCGCGAAGTCCGCGTCGAAGATCAGTACCAGCTCGCCCGACGACTTCTTCAAACCCTCTTCGAGCGCGCCCGCCTTGAAGCCCTCGCGGTTAGTCCTGTGGTGGTAGCTTATGTCAAAGCCCTGATCGAAATACTTACTTACCGCGCGGCTGGCTATCTCGCGCGTCTCGTCCGTAGAGTCGTCGAGCACCTGTATTTCGAGCAGCTCGCGCGGGTAGTCGAGCTTCACGACGGAATCGATTATCCGCTCGGCCACGTACATCTCGTTAAACAGCGGGAGCTGCACCGTTATGCGCGGGAGGCGGTCCGCGCCGTAGCGCGACTTCGGCTGCGGGCGGTGATTGCGATAGCGCAGGAAGAGGTAGACCAGCCGGTAGCGGTAGATGCCGTAGACCGAAAGCAGCGCGAGTATCGCGAAGTAAGCCGCCATGAAATAGACGTCCATCGCGTCGTTCACGTTAAGGTAACTAATATTGCCCGCGGGGTAGCGGCCGCCCTGCGCTTCGGACGAGGCGATGAATTTATCAAGATCGGACGTGCCCGTGGTCGGCTGCGCGGGGTAGCAGACCAGCTCAACCTGCGCGGCCTTGCCCGGCTCTACGATGACCTCTCTCACTATGCGCTCGACGCCCGGCCGCGAAGTGATGACGACGTAGCGGCCCGGTTGCAGACCTTCGAACGCGAACGTCCCTTTGGCGTCGGCCGACTGGTTGTACTCGCCGCCCGTCTCGGTGTTCCGCACGGTTATGTACATCCATGCGGTACTGTCGCCGCGTATGTCGACGACGCTGCCGCGCAAAGAGCCCGCCGCCTGGGCGTAGGTTGCGCCCGCGCATGCGCACACAATCAGAAGTAGTTTAAGAAACCGTTTCATATTCGCTTTCACCCATGCCGGGCAATATGATGCATCCGAGCGGGTCGAAGTTGGTATCAGAACTAAGCCGACAGTATAGGCATCACCCGCTGCCATTTCAAGCGGCAAGACGGCAAATGAAAAAGCCACAGAGGCGCGGAGACACAGAGATTTTTATTGATTTATCTCTGTGCCTCGGTGCTTCTGTGGCTAAGTCTGTCGCTTACTTCATCGCAAGCGTCATGTTCATGTCGAGCGCGCGGACGAGAAAGCCCCAGCGGTCGGCGATCTCTTCGATCTGTTTAGAGATGGGCTTGCCCGAGCCGTGGCCGGCTTTCGTCTCGATGCGGATCAAGACGGGGTTGGCGCAAGATTGCGCCGCCTGCATAGCGGCGGCGAACTTGAGGCTGTGGCCGGGCACTACGCGGTCGTCATGATCTGCCGTCGTGACCATCGTCGGCGGGTAGCAAGTCCCCGGCTTGATGTTGTGATAGGGCGAGTAGGCGTAGAGCGCTTTGAACTCTTCGGGGTTTTCCGACGAGCCGTAATCCGACACCCAGCCCCAGCCTATGGTGAACTTATGGAAGCGCAGCATGTCCATAACGCCGACGGCCGGCAGCGCCGCGCCGAAAAGCTCGGGCCGCTGGGTTATCGCGGCGCCCACGAGCAGCCCGCCGTTCGAGCCGCCGCCTATGGCGAGCTTCTTCGAAGAGGTGTACTTGTTCTTGATGAGCCACTCGGCCGCCGCGATGAAGTCGTCAAAGACGTTCTGCTTCTTCAGCTTCATCCCCGCCTCGTGCCACTCCTCGCCGTACTCGCCGCCGCCGCGCAGGTTCGCCACCGCGTAGACGCCGCCCATCTCCATCCACACGATGTTCGGCACCGAAAAGCCCGGCGTCATCGAGACGCTGAACCCGCCGTAGCCGTACAGGAAGGTCGGGTTCGTGCCGTCGAGCTTCAGCCCCTTCTTGTGTGTGATGAACATAGGCACGCGCGTGCCGTCCTTGCTCGCGTAGAAGACCTGCTTCGTCTCGTAGTCGCCGGGATTAAAGTCGACCTTCGGCTGGCGGAATATGCTGCTCTTGCCCGTCACCATGTCGTAGCGATAAATAGTCGTCGGCGTGGTGTACCCTGTGAAGGCGTAAAAAGTCTCTTTGTCCTTCCGCTCGCCGCCGAAGCCCGCCGCCGTGCCTATGCCGGGCAGGTCGACGTCGCGGGCGAATTTCCCGTCCAGTCCGTAAATCTTCACTTTCGTCTGCGCGTCCTTCAGATAGGAGGCGACGAACGAGTTGTTTACGACGGAGACTCCCTGTAGAGGCTCGGCCGCCTGCGGTATGACCTCTTTCCAGTTCTTGCGGTCGGCGTTGCGCGTGTCTATCGCGATGACCTTGCTGCGCGGCGCGTTGAGGTCTGTGCGGAACCAGAAGACCGGGCCTTCGTTCCCCAGGAAGATGTAAGAGGCGTCGAAATCGTCGAGCAGCTTGACGACCTGCGCGTCTTTAGCCGAGAGGTCTTTGAAGTAGAGGCGGTTGTTTTTGTTCGTGCCCTGCCAGACGCTGATTATCAGGTAGCGGCCATCTTCGGTCACCTCGCCGTCGAACCCTAACTCTTTCACGTCGGGCCGCTCGTAAACGAGCACGTCTTCAGATTGATTTGCGCCTATGCGGTGGTAATAGAGCTTCTGGAAGAAGTTCGTGTCGGCCAGCTTTGTGGCTTCCTTCGGCTCGTCGTAGCGGCTGTAGAAAAATCCCTTGCCGTCGGCGGTCCACGAGGCGCCGGAAAACTTCACCCACTTGATCGTGTCGGACAGGTCCTTGCCCGTCGCTATGTCGCGCACGCGCCACTCCTGCCAGTCGGACCCGGCCGTCGACAGCCCGTAAGCCATCAGCTTGCCGTCTTCGCTGATCGTCAGGCCCGAGAGCGCCACCGTGCCGTCGGTCGAAAGCGTGTTCGGGTCTAAGAGCACGCGCGGTTCGGCGGCCAGGGATTCAGCCGTGTAGAGCACGCTCTGGTTCTGCAAACCGTTGTTCTTCGAATAGAAGTAACGCTTGCCTTTGCTGAAGGGCGTGCCGTAGCGCTCATAATTCCAGAGCTTCGTCAGGCGCTGCTTGATCTGCTCGCGCGCGGGGATCTCGTTGAGGTAGGCGAAGGTGACTTTGTTCTGAGCTTCGACCCACGATCTGGTATCCGCCGCGTCGGCGTTTTCAAGCCAGCGGTAAGGGTCCGCGACTTTGGTCCCGTGATAATCGTCCACTTGGTCCACTTTCTTCGATACGGGATAGTCAATCTTGCGATTGGACTGAGGCTTTGAGCTTTGAGCTAAGACGGTCGCGCCCTGGCCGAAAGCAAGGGCCGCGAGCGCAAAGACCATAGCGATGGAACAGAATTTCCTATACAGATTCATAACACTCCTCTATTGAGATAAATCTGGTTTGACCAGGGAATGAGTATTTTAAACCGTCCACGCCCGCCCGGTCTACACGCGCTGTAGCAAATCACCTGTAGGGGCGGGGCTTGTCCCCGCCCGGATCGCGCGTTAGCGCGATGACGTAATTGGCCTGCGGCCAATCCGGGCAGCCACAAGGGCTGCCCCTACATTAACCTTATTTCCCTTCGAGCAATCGCGTGGCCGCTTCCACCTGCGCGCGGAGCGCGTCTATCGCCGCCGCGGCCGTCTTCATCTGAGGCTCGACCTCGGCCCACTGTTTCTGCTCGATGGCTTCGCGCACGCCGGGAATAGTCTTCACGCCGTAGCCCGTGTAAAAGCCCGGCGCGTAGATCTGGTGTATGAACCAGGGCCGGCGCGGGAGCCCCTGCTCGTTGGTGAGCCGGCGCTCCGATTTGTAAAGCAGCTCGTTGAGCGCGGCCGGCTGCTTTACGGCCGCAAAGCCTTTCGACTCGGCCCGCGCTAAAGCCTCCTCGTAACGGCGCGCGCACTCGCCGAGCGCGCGCACGGCCGTCTTTAATGGCGCGAAGTCGATCTGCTTGGGCGGCGCGCTTCTCTTCGCGAGCTTATCGACCTCGTCGACGTAGCGGCTCACTGTGTCTGCCATGTTCGTAAACTCGAACGGCAGCACGTCGGCGCTCGCCAGCCTCATGACGATCGTGCCGTTCACCTGCGAGAGCGCCCGGCCATACTCAAAAGTGCCATCCGAGAACTTCGTGTACCAGTAGAAGCTGTCGTAGATCGAGTGGTATATCCCGCCGCCGCCCGATCCGCCGAAGCCCGTGTTGAGCGCGGCTATCCCGAGGTGCTGTATGAACGGCGTGTAATCCGAGCCCGACCCCAGCGCGCTTATGCGCAGGTCTTTGCGCTCTTGCAGCTCTTTCTTATCTTCGTCGGTCCTGGCCTGTTCGACCCGCCGCTCTTTGAGGGCTTCCCAGACAGACTTGCTCGTCTTCGGCTGCGCGACATCGCGCGCGACCTCGTTTACGAACCGCTCCAGCGTGTGCGACCCGCCGACGCCCAACCAGCCCTTGCCCGTGCTGTCCGAGTTGAGATAGACGACGGCCTTCTGCTTCAGTTCGTCCGCATGCGTCTCCACCCATTCGGTAGAGCCTAGCAGCGCGGGCTCTTCGCCATCCCAGGCGCAGAGTATGATCGTGCGCTTCGGGCGCCACCCCTGCTTTAACAGCTCGCCGAGCGACCGGCCGACTTCCATAACCGTGACCATGCCGCTGACCGGGTCTTCGGCGCCGTTGACCCATGCGTCGTGGTGATTGCCGTAAACGATCCACTCGTCGGGGTAGGCGCTGCCGGGGATGCGCGCGATCACGTTGTAAAGCGTCTGCAACGACCAGTCGAACGCGAGCTTCAGCCGGACGCGCGCGGGGCCTGGCCCTACGTGATAGGTGATCGGCAGCGCGCCGCGCCATGCGTCGGGCGCAACGGATCCGCGCAGGGCCTTTAGCAGCGGCAGCGCGTCACCGTAAGAGATCGGGAGCACGGGGATCTTCATTATGACCTCCGCCTCTTCGCGCGGGAGGCGGCGCGCGCCTTTGACCGCGCCCCAGCCCGGCGTGAGCGGGTCGCCAGGGTGAATCGGCATGTCCATCACGGAGCCGCGCTGCACGCCCTGATCGGGACGGTAAGGCCCTTCAGGGTAAACGTCGCCCTGGTAGTACCCGTCGTCGCGCGGGTCTGAGTAGATCAGACATCCGATAGCGCCGTTCTCGTAGGCGACCTTGGGCTTGATGCCGCGCCAGCTCGCGCCGTAGCGCGCGATGACTATCTTCCCTTTCACGTCGACGCCCATCTTCTTCAGCTCTTCGTAATCGGCCGGCACGCCGTAGTTGACGTATACGAGGTGGCCCGTCACGTCGCCGTCGGCCGAGAAGGCGTTGTAGCTCGGCAACTGGTTGGCGTCGTTCGAGTCGGGGTCTTCGGCCAGCGGAGGCTCCTTCAACTGCGCGCGGAACCTTGCGGGCTCTATCATCTCCAGCACGCGCTCTTTCGGCGTCGGGAAGAGCACGTCGAACTCCTCTATCTTCGCGTCGAGCCCCCACGAGCGGAACTTTTCGAGCATGTACTCGGCGTTCTGCTTGTCGTAAGCCGACCCGACATGGTGAGGCTCGGCCGACAGCCGCTGCATGTACTCGCGCAGCAGCTCAGGTTTTGGCAACGCCCGCATACGCTCTTCCCAATCGAGCTCGGCTTTGCGGCTCGATTCCGAATAGCCCCTGAGCGTGCGCGCGTGATTGTTTCCGTTAGACTGCGCAGCCGCGACGACGGCTAGACAGTTGATGGCCGCTACGAGAGAGAGCCAGAGACTTGCGATCTTCTTAAGCCTGTAATGGCGCATACCGATCCTCCTGAGTCGAAGGCCAAGTATATCGAGCCGCCGCGCGGGCGCACAACTAAAGTATTGCCGTGCGCGCCCCGTCTTGCGATAATGTCGGCACGCTTCAACTGGCCCCTGTGAAAATTCATTAAGTCTAAACGGTTAATACTTTTATACATTATAACCGGCAGACGCGCGCGCACGCTTACGAGTTCGAGCAAGGCAGGAGGGTCGAATGTTCAAAAACGGCTCCAGTAATAAAAGCGAGCTGGCGAAAGCAGAATCCGCGCTGAAAGAGGCGGAGGCGCAGCAGGAGAGCATCCTGGCGCTCGTCGAAGAGCGCAAGAGTGAGCGGCAGAGTATCGGCGCGCGCATCGCCAAAGAAGGGACGGCCGGCAACGTCGACGCGCTTATAGCCTTGCAGACCCGCCTGACCTCTCTCGACAAAGGCATAGCAGAGTTATGCGCGTCGGCCGCCGAATGCGAGCAGCGGGTAGAATCGGCGCGTCGCTACCTTTATAAGCTATACGTACACCTGGAAAGGCTTCGCCAGGAGGCCGCTTGCCTGGTCGAAGAAGACCCCACTAAGTTGACGCGCGTGAGAGTGCAGATACACGCCATCGCGGGCGACGAGGGGTGAAAAAAAGATGTCAGTACCGGGAGTGAGAACTGCCGGTACTGACATGACTTCAAACCGGCCTAGTCGAAAATAGACTTAAACCACCCGCCGACTCTCTTGAAACCGCGCCCGACCTTTCTGCCGAACGAAACGCTCTCTGTTTTAGTTTTATCCGCAACGTCCTCGGACTTTTCGGCTACATCTTTACCGGCTTCCTTAGCGACCCTCACGCCTTTGACGGCGACCTCGCCGGTCTTATCGACAACGTCCTCGGTCTTGTCGGCTACAACTTTGCCGGCTTCCTTAGTCTTGTCGACGGTCTTATCGGCTACGTCTTCGGCCTTCTCACCGACCTTCTTGGTGGTGTCGACCGTCTCTTTGGCTACATCCTTAGTTACATCTTTCGTCTTATCGACGGCCTCTTTGGTAACGTCTACGGTCTTGTCGGCTACGTCTTCCGTCTTATCGGCGACTTCTTCACCGGCCGTCTTGGTCACATTGATCGCCTTGTCGGCGGCCGCGAGCATAACGTCGGCCGTGGCGTCCATGGCCTGTTCAATATCGTTCTCGTCCGTCAGGTCGACTTTGCGGCCGTCGCGATACTCGACTACGACCGCGCGAACGTCGCCTTCTTTGGTCGTGCGAGTAATGCGAGCGATGTCGCCCGTCTGAAATACCCTGACTTCGGTCTTCGTGCCGTCCGGCGCGATGACGGTCTCAACCGTCGAGCCGTCGCTCCTGGTCACCTTCGACGGCGACTGGGCGGCTTGCGCGTGATGGGTGTGCCCTTCGGTCTGCGCGAAGGCCGCGGTCCCGAACGAAAGCGCGATAGCAAGCCCTAATACTGATAGTATCCGTTTCATAACGTGGTTCCTCCCCTGGCTCAACAAAATCTCTGTTCAGTTTCATCGGGGCAACGTGCGTGCCAGTGCCGGCGGAGGCGTTTGTCGCTCATGGCCCGGCCGGGAGCGGCGAACGAACCGATCAGCCTGTTTATGAAGAAATACAAGTACTTAAATACTACGGCTCGTATGAAATGGAAACGTTCACTGGCGGGAAAAAAGAAGGCGGTCGCAACCGACCGCCTCGCTTACTGTCTGAGCTGTTGATCGAGCCTTACTCCAGGCTGACGGGCACGAAGCTTAGCTGCCCGCTCCGCTCTATCTGAAGCACGATCTGGGTTTCGCCTTTGAGCTGTTCGAGCGCGCGGATGAGGGTTTGAGCGCTCGTCACGTCAAAGCGGTTGATCTTATGGATCACGTCGCCCTGCGTGATGCCGGATTCGGCCGCGGGGCTGCCGGGCTGGACGGTCATAACCACCGCGCCCGATTTGATCTTCAGCGTCGAGGCCTGTTCGGGTGTTATGGTCTGAACGCTGATGCCGATCTTGCCCATCTCCTGCTCGGGCGAGCCTTCGTTTTCAGGGCTCGTCTCGTTCGGGCGCGGACGCTCGCCTAGCGTGACGGTTGCCGTCTGAACGCGGCCGTCGCGCACGAATTTGACCTGGACCGGTTTGCCGACCGGAAGATCGGCCACGATCTCCGTCAATTGACGGGCCGTCTTGACCGCCTTGCCGTCGACTTCGGTGATCACGTCACCGCTCTTCAACCCTGCCTTGGCCGCGGGGGTGTCCCTCCCCGAAACGTCCTGTACGAGCGCGCCGCCTTCGCCGTCGTACCCCACGGTCCGCGCCAGCGTCGGCGTCACGTCGGTCGGGTAGAGGCCGAGGTATCCTCGCGTCACGCGCCCGCTCTTGATGAGCTGTGCGTAGACCTTCGACGAAAGGTTCGAGGGTATGGCGAAGCCTATGCCTTCGTTGCCGCCCGTGCGAGAGAATATCATCGTGTTAATGCCGATCACTTCGCCGTCCATGTTGACGAGCGGCCCGCCGGAATTGCCGGGGTTGATCGAAGCGTCGGTCTGTATGAAGTTTGTAAACTGGCCGGCCCCGCGAAGCTCGCGGCCCGTGGCCGAGACTATGCCCGCCGTCATCGTCTGCGACAGCCCGAAGGGGCTCCCGAGCGCTATGACCCACTCGCCCTGCTCGACTCTTTCGGAATCCCCGAGCTTGGCGAAGGGCAGGCCCTGGAGGTCTACCTTGATGACTGCCAGGTCAGTCTCCGGGTCGGTGCCGACGCGGCTGGCTTTAACCTCGCGGCCGTCGGAGAGCTTCACCTTGATTTCGACGGCCTCTCCGACCACGTGGTTGTTAGTAAGTATGTAGCCGTCCGGGCTGATTATCACGCCCGAGCCCGTGCCTCGCGGGCGGCTCGGCCCCTGGCCGCCGAAGTCCGGCATCCCAGGTATCTGCGGGAAGCCTTCGGGGAGTCGCGACACGCGGCGGGCCTTCTCAACAACGTCTATGTTGACGACGGCAGGCTTCACCTGCTTGGCCACGTTTATAAAGGTGCGCGACAGGTCGGCCGGCGTAGGCAACTGCGCCCGGTTCTGCTGCGCGACGATGGGGGCGCTCACCGCAAGCGCCAGCGCCAGAGAAAAAACGATCGCGCGCGCGCGAATCAAACTCTTTCTGAGACTCTTCATTTTCACATCCATCTGATTCGTCTACCTCCTAGAACTTCTCACGACGAGAGATTAAACAAGTTCCTCTTTTATAGCTTACTCCCGATGGGCTTGAACCCGAAAGAACCGAAAGGGGCGCCGCTCGCCGTCAGAGGCACGACCGGGCCGGGCGAGGATTGAGCCCGCCCGGCCCGCGTCACTTAGTTAATCGCGCTCGACGCGCAGATTGTTCTTCACCGAAAAGACTCCAGGCACGCCGTTGGCTGCCATGTAGGCGAGCTGGCTGTCCATCCTGTTTGACACCACGCCCTCAAGCGTCACATGACCGCGGTTAACGATTATGTGGATCGAGGGGTTCGCGCCCATCGCGTAGCGGTAAAGTCCGCCTGAGCGGAAGACCGCCCGGTAGGTGCGAACGCGAATCCTGTCGTCATTCGGCGAGACAGGCAACACCTGTATGTTGTTAACAACACGCTCCACGCCTTCGATCTTGGCGACGCGCCGCTCGGCGTCTTTGCGCGTAGACGGGCGCGTCACCTGACCGGAAAGGACTACCGTGTCGCCGTTAACCTCGTAAGCGAGATTATCGAACACGCCGTAATAAGGCAGCGTCACAAGCTGCTTGCGCACCTGGTTGCCGAGGCGCGCGCTGTAGTCCGCCTGGTCCGACGCGGCGGGAGCAGCCACCGCCACTCCCGCAGCCAGTATGAGCGCTGCGAAGAGGGCGACTACTCTGTTTTTTATCTTACTCATTCTCTTTTGCACCTCCAAAATCTCTCTACCTTTCCACACTCAATTATACGTTCTTTGCGCGCCGTTCGATTTCACTATTTACGTTCCGCTCTTTGCCGGAAGCGCGCTTCCGGCCCGAGGTTTTAGAGTTAGATGCCCGGCGCGGCTCTAACGCTGTCTCCGAGTCGAGCTTCTCCAGCGCGGCGACCATTTTAGAGAGCGCAAGCGCCACGCTCGCCCGGTCCTCGTTATCGAGCTCGGCCATCGCGCCCGAAAAGATCAGGTTGCGCCGCTCGCGAAACCTGTCGACGGCGCGGCGGCCCCGGCCCGTGAGCGCGACCAGCACGCTCCTGCGGTCGCCATCGACGGCGCGCCGCTCTATCAACTGCTTACGGGTCAATCGGTCGGTGAGCTGAGTCACGGCCGGGGCCGAGATCTTCAGCCTCACGGCCAGGTCGCCCGTGCAGAGCGGCCCCAGGCGAAGTATCTTTAACGCCTGCGCCTGCGGCATTGTAAGGTCCAGCTCGTCGACCTGCCTCTGGTGGTGGTCCAGCATCAGCTTAAACATTATCTCCATGAAGCGGTCAAAGACCGCCTCCCCCTGTGCGCCGCTGGCTTCCACCATCCACCCTCCAATTAATTCAAATTAATATTTAAGCTGTATTAATTATATGCCGGATGGCGGTTGGCGTCAAGTGGGGCGCGAGGGGCTGTGAGGGTCACCCGCCGTTCTCTTCTACGGAGGCTTCCGGCCCGCGCGAGGCGATCTTCTGCCGCAGGTTGCGGAGCCTGTCGCGCTCCTCTTCGAGGTCCGCGAGCGCGATCTCGCGCTGCTGGCGCTCCTGGCCGAGCTGCTCGACCTCGCGGCGCGAGGTCAGCTTGCGCCGGACTCTTTTCGCGCCCAGCAGCACGACCGCCAGGAGCGCGAGGTAGAAGACCCACTCGCCGAAAAGCGGGCGCGCTACGGTCATAAAGAAGGCGATGACGAGCAGCGCCAGGCTGAAGACGCCGAACACGGCGCAGCCCATCTGTAGCGGCGCGCCCTGCTCTTTGCTCCGTATCACCTCGACCTGCCCGCTCAGGTCTTCGATCACCTCGTCTAGCTCTGCGAGCCGCGCGTCGAGCGAGGGGCCTTCGCCGCCGGGCTTGAGGGTGACAAGGTTGATCGCCCCCTTGTACTGGCGCACGTGGTAAGCCGCGCCGCAGGCGGCGCATATCACGTTGTCGAAGTCTCGCGGGAATTCGAGCGCGGTCCCGCACTCGCCGCAGGTTGTCTTTATTATCTCCATCGCTTCTCAAAATACTATTGCCGGAAATCCCTTTTTCTTCAACTACGGCCCGCGGCCCGCCTAACTTTTATTGTCCCAGTCGTTGTTGTATAGTTTTTCATTCAACCGAAGGGAAGAATCACGAGAATGGCAGACATCGAAACGATAACGAGCCTCGCCAAACGGCGCGGCTTTGCTTTCCAATCGAGCGACGTTTATGGCGGGCTCGGCAGCGTATGGGATTACGGCCCGCTCGGCGTTGAGCTGGTCAACAACGTCAAGCGCGCATGGTGGCGCGCCGTCGTCTACGAGCGCGACGACATGGTAGGGCTCGACGCGGGGATATTGATGAACCGGCTGGTGTGGAGATACTCCGGCCACGAAGAGACCTTCTCCGACCCGCTCGTCGATTGCCGCAAGTGCAAATCCCGGCTGCGCGCCGACAAGATCGAAGGGGGCAAGTGCCCCGCCTGCGGCTCTACGGATTTGACGGAGCCGCGCCAGTTCAACCTGATGTTCCGCACCACGGTGGGGCCGGTCGAAGACGAGTCGGGCCTGGCCTACCTGCGGCCCGAGACGGCGCAGGGCATCTTCGTCAACTTCAAGAACGTGTTGGACACTACGAACCGCAAGCTGCCGTTCGGCATTGCGCAGATAGGCAAGGCGTTCCGCAACGAGATCACGCCGGGCAACTTCATCTTCCGCACGCGCGAGTTCGAGCAGATGGAGATAGAGTATTTCGTAAAGCCGCCTCACATACTGAAGCCGGGCGAGCCGAGCGACGAGGAGTGGCACGAGCGGTGGATCGAGGACCGTTTCAACTGGTACACGTCGCTAGGCATACGCGCGGAGAACCTGCGCAAATACGAGCAGCCGCGAGCGGAGCTTGCGCACTACGCCAAGCGCACGGTAGATCTGCAATACCGCTTCTTCCCCGAGCGCGAAGACGAAGAGAAGCAGTGGGATGAGCTTGAGGGCATTGCCAACCGCACGGACTTCGACCTGAAGTCTCATTCTAAGAAACCGGCGAACGAAGAGGGCAAGCGGCTCAACCCGGATTCGACGGCCGACCTCACCTATTTCGACCACGAATCGAACCAGCACGTCTTCCCTTACGTGATAGAGCCATCGGCGGGCGTTGCCCGCTCGGTCCTGGCCTTCCTGATGGACGCCTACGCGGAAGAAGAGGTCGGCGCGGAAAAGCGCGTCGTCTTGAAGCTCCACCGCGACCTCGCCCCGATCAAGGTGGCCGTGTTGCCGCTTGCGAAAAACAAAGAAGGGATCGTTGGGCTCGCGAAAGAGATCAAGTCCCGCTTGCAGCGCACGGGCGCGATGCGCGCGGTCTACGACGACACGGCAGGCATAGGCAAGCTGTACCGTCGCCAGGACGAGGTCGGCACGCCGCTGTGCATAACCGTTGACCACCAGTCGCTTGAAGATAATCAGGTGACTATACGCGACCGCGACACCATGCAGCAGGAGCGCGTCGGCGTAGACGACATCGAGAAGACGATCGGCCGAAAGCTGGGACTGGCCGTCAGCCTCTAACAGACCAAACTACTCGAAAGGAGATTTCGTGAATGAAAGCTCTGAAGACAGGGTTAGTAATTACATTGACAGTTTTATTCTATATCGCCTGTGGCTCTCCTCAGACCGCGAACCAGAATGGGCCGGTTCAACCATCGAACTCAAACACAAGCTCGACCGCGGCTACGCCTACAGGCGACCAGGCGAACGCGAACGCCACGTCGAAGCCGATCAACAAGGCTGACCCGGTCGCGGGCGTCGACGCGGTGGGGTTGTTTGAAAAGCACAAGTGCGCCCTCTGTCATGGCGTGGACGGCAAGGGGAAGGCCAAAGGGGCGCCCGACTTCACCAACGCCGAGTGGCAGGCCAAAGAGAGCAACGACGAGCTGATCAAACAGATCAAGGAAGGCGACCCGCCGAAGATGCCCGCGTATAAAGATAAGCTGAGCGACATCGAGCTCAAGGCGCTAGTCGGCCACATCCGCTCTTTCGCGAAATAACAGAGGCAGGGGCCATCTGAAATATCAAATATCAAATTTGAAATTTCAAAGTGGCCCCTGACGCCTGCATGAACCGGGCAGTGTTGACCATCTGCGAAGCGGTGCGCGCGGCGGGCGGCAGGGCGATGCTCGTCGGCGGGTGGGTGCGCGATTACTTGCTCGGCATTGAGTCGAAAGACTTCGACATAGAGGTCTACGGCGTGGAGCCTCAAAGGCTCCGCGCGCTGCTCGAAACTATCGCCCCAGTCAACGCCGTAGGCTGGCAATTCGCGGTTTACAAGCTCGCCTTTCGCGGCCCTCCTTCATTCGAGATAGACGTTTCAATCCCGAGGCGCGAGTCAAAATCCGGGCGCGGCCACCGCGGCTTCACCATAGAAGGCGACCCGCAGATGTCTTTTGAAGAGGCCGCACGCAGGCGCGACTTCACCGTCAACGCGATCCTCTTCGACCCCCTGACCGACGAGGTCGTCGACCCGTTCGGCGGCGCGAGCGACTTGAAGGCGCGGCTCCTGCGGGCCGTCGACGACGACACGTTCGTCGAAGACAGCCTCCGCGTGTTGCGCGCCGTTCAGCTCGCCGCGCGCTTCGAGATGTCGGTCGAGCCGCGCACGGCACGGTTGTGCGGGGCCGTAGACCTCGCGGACCTCCCTCACGAGCGCGTCTGGGGCGAGGTGGAAAAACTCTTAACGATGGCCGCGCGCCCATCGATAGGCATTCAAGTCGCGCTCGAACTCGGCGTGCTCGATAAGCTCTTCCCCGAAATCCGCGCACTCGCCGATGGCGATCTATTCGCTCACACGAAACTCGCTATGGACGAGGCCGCCCGCCTCACCGTCGACCTGACAAAAGAGAAGCGCGTGGCCGTCATGCTCGCCGTCCTGTGCCACGGCCTCGGGGTCGAAGCGGCGCGCGGTGTGATGAGCCGGCTCGGGCTTTACACGCTTTCGGGCTACGACGTTCGGTCGCAAGCGCTCGCCTTGGTGCGCGAGCACTTGAGGCCGGCCGAGTTTTATGACGACCGCGAGCAGCTCGCGGACGGCGCATTCCGCAGGCTCGCGCGCACCGTCGACCTGGACCTGCTCTATCGCGTCGCCAAAGCCGTCGCGGTTGGACGCGGCGCGGCGTCGGCCATAAAGGAAGATTGGTTCATCGAAAAGGCGCGCGAGCTTGGAGTCGAATACCGCGCGCCCGAGCCAGTGCTGAAAGGCCGCCACCTGATAGAAGCCGGCTTCGCGCCGGGCCCTCGGATGGGCGAGATACTGCGCGCGGTCTACGAGCTGCAATTAGACGGCCGCGTAGCCGACCTCGACCAGGCCCTCGCCGCCGCGCGCCGCCTCGCATGACCCTCTCACCTTTCGATCTTTATCGTTGACAATAGCCCTGTTTAACTATATTCTTCGGGTGAGGCAAATTGAAAATGACTTTCAATTTGCCTCAATCTTGCCTGACAGGTTTAGTTGGAGAGGTATCGTATGAGTCTGCTGGATGCGCCGATGAACGAGTGGCGTCGGATCGACCGGCTCGAAGGGCCTGATGAAGAGTGCCGCCGTCTGCTCGACCTGGGGCTGACGCCGGGCGAAGAGATGGCCGTCGTGCAATCGGTCCCTCTGGGAGACCCCCTTGTGGTCGTAGTGCGCGGAATGCGCCTCGCCCTGAGGCGGCGCGAAGCCTCGTGGGTACAGGTTCTATAAGTGGACATAGGTTCAGTAAAGGTGGCCACGCCCGCAGTCCCAACCCAGCAAGAAAAAGCACCGGACCAGGGGACCGAGCCGCGAGCTTTAACGGTCTGTCTTGCGGGCGTCCCGAATGCCGGTAAGACCGCGCTGATGAACGCGCTGACGGGCGGCGGTTTCCACACGGCGAACTACCCCGGCGTCACCGTGACGCTTTCGCGGGGCAAGAGCCGCGCGGAGTTCGGCCCGCAGCTTTCGCTCGTCGACCTGCCGGGCGTGCACAGCCCAGTTGCGCCTTCGCCCGAAGAAGAGCTCTCCTGCCGGGTCCTCGAAGGCCGACACCCCTCGATTCAGCCCGACGCGATAATAGTCGTCGTCGACGCGACGCAGTTGGAACGCCATCTCAAGTTCGCCTCCTTCGTGGCGCGGCGCGGCAAGCCCATAGTAATTGCGCTAACGATGATTGACCTGCTCGCGCGCACGAACCAGTCGGTCAACGCCCGCCGCCTGGCCGACGCGCTGAACGTACCCGTAGTGCCCGTCGACGGGCGGACTTCGTGGGGTGTGGCCGAGTTGGTCCAGAAGCTCCGCCTTAGCGTCGAACGGCCCGCGACCGGCTACAACGTACTGGCCGACCTGCCCGAAGAGCCCGTAGAGGCTTACCGCACGATACGCGAACTCTTAGACCGAAGCGGCGCCGTAAAACAGACGAAGCCGCTGCTGGTTGCGGAGGACTCTCGCACGGCGCGCATAGACCGGCTGGTCTTGCACCGCTACCTCGGCTTCCCGATATTTTTCGCGATACTCGGAGCGCTGTTCGCGTCGATCTTCTGGGCCGCGCAGCCGTTTATGGATCTGATCGACTGGGGTTTTACTCAGGCGAGCGCGGGCGTGCTCAACCTGCTGCCCGAAGGCGTGCTGTCGAGCTTCTTAGCCGAAGGCATCATAGGCGGGGTCGGGTCGGTCGCGGTCTTCTTCCCTCAGATCGTAATACTCTTTTTTCTGATGACGCTGCTCGAAGATTCGGGCTATCTCTCGCGCGGCGCTGCGCTCGTCGATAAGCCGCTCTCGCACCTCGGACTGCACGGCCGCTCGTTCGTGCCGATGCTTTCGGGTTACGCCTGCGCGATCCCTGCGGTGCTTGCCGCCCGCACGATCCCGCAAAAGCGAGAGCGGCTGCTTACCATCTGGATCATCCCGCTTATGAGTTGCAGCGCACGCCTGCCGGTCTACGCGCTGCTCCTGGCCGCGCTCTTGCCGGGCGCGCCGGGCAAGGCGGGCCTGATACTTGCCGCCATCTACGTCGCCAGCCTGCTCGCGGGCGCTCTCACGGCGGGGCTGATAAGCCGGTTCATACTCGGCAAGCGGTCGAGCTCTATGCTCGCCATGGAGATGCCCGTCTACCGCCGGCCGCTTTTGAAGCCGACGCTGAGAATGACCTGGACGCGGTCGTCGGCCTATCTCAAGAAGGCCGCAGCCCCGATCATAATTATCTCATCCTGTCTGTGGCTGCTCTCGAATTTCGGGTTAGGCGCGAGCCAGCCCGCCACGGCAGACGGCCAGGCGGCTTCTTTTATCGCCCGAAGCGAGCTTGACCAATCGCTTGCGGCAGAGCTCGGGCAGACGATGGAGCCCGCGCTCAAGCCTATGGGGATAGACTGGCGCGTCGGCGTAGGGCTGATCGCGGCCTTCGCTGCGCGCGAAGTCTTCGTCAGCACGATGGCGATCGTCTTTCACGTGGCCGACGACGAGGAGACCCGGCAGGAAGGGCTGCTCGAAAGCATGCGCGCCGCGACGTTTGGTGAGAGCTCGCAAAAGGTCTTCACCACGTCGAGCGTGATCGGGCTGATAATCTTCTTCTTCTTCTCGCTGCAATGCCTGTCTACTGTCTCGGTCGTCCGCAGCGAGACAGGCTCCTGGCGCGTGGCGGGGCTGCAACTGCTTTTCTACACAGGCCTCGGTTACCTCCTCTCTTCGGCCACGGTTCAGGGCTTGCGCCTGTTGGGCGTAGACTGAGTGCGCGCCTTTGACACCCGCCCCGTCAAGGTCTAACATTGCTCCACACAGGGGATTAAACGACAGTGGAGAAGATGGCGGATACCGATTCCTATTTGGTCGAGCGACGGCCCGGGGGCGATTTGAGGGACCGCGTTAAATGGGCCTTAGTCGGCATCGGCTCGACGTTCGGGCTCCACGTAATAATCTCGCTCATCTTCGCAAGCATCGCGCAGCCCGCCTCAAGCTCCACAATGTCGGTCATAGTATTCGGGATGGGGCTCGGGGCATTCCTCATAGGCGGCTTCATCGTCGGCTGGATGAGCGAAGAGCTGCGCTTAATAGACTCGCTGGTAGTCGTCATCACGACGCTCGCGCTCACGACGATCGTCATGCTCGTGCTCCCCGCCACGAGCCGCGAGCAGTTCGTTACGGTCCTCCCGCTCGGCGACCTCACGGGGCACCCGGCCGAAAGCCTCGTCTTCATATCGCTTGCCGGCGTGGCGGCGGTCGCCGGCACTTACATAGGCTGGCACGTGACGGTGCCTCAAGAAGGCATAGTCGACCGCATAGCGCTGGTCGTGGGGCTGCTCGGGGCGATAGTCGGCCCCTTCCTTTTGCTTTCGGTAGGCGGGCGCGAGCAGGGGTCGAATCAGCCCGCGCTCCCCTGGTACTTCTTAGGGATCGTCCTTCTCTTAGTCTTGATTATTATGGGCGTCGGCTTCTTCATGTTCACGCGCGAGTCGCATCACGAAGAGGAGATATCGATCAGCCCCGATCGCAAAGAGATTTGAGATTTGAAATCTCAAATCTAAGATTTCAAATCCCGCAAGTCATTAGCCACTTCGGCGGCAGTCTGGTAACGGTCGGCAGGGTTCTTCTTGAGCATTCGCTCTATTATCTTGATGAGCGCGTCGGGGGCGTCTTTGCGGTGCTTCTTTACGGCCGAAGGGCCGCGCTTGCTTATCGACTCGATAGTCTGAAAATAGGTGTCGCCCTCAAATGGCAGCCGGCCCGTCGTCACTTCGTAAAGCACTACGCCGAGCGAGAAGATGTCGGAAAGATGAGTTACTTCACCGCGCCCCGTAGCCTGCTCGGGCGACATGTAGTTCACGGTCCCTAACAGCACTCCCGATTCGGTCAATCGACTCTTGCCCGACCCGCGCTCAGCCAGCGGCGAAGGTTTCGCCAGCCCGAAGTCGAGCACCTTCACCTTGCCGCGGTCGGTGATCATTATGTTCGACGACTTGATGTCGCGGTGGACAACGCCGCGCTCGTGGGCTTCAAACAGCGCCTCGGCCGTCTGTATGCCGATCTCTACAACCGAGCTCAACTCAATTGGCCCGTAAGAGAGTCGGTCGGAAAGCGTCTCGCCTTCGACGTACTCCATCACTATGAAAGGGTTGCCGGCCGCTTCGCCTATCTCGTAAATCGTTGCGATGTTCGGGTGGTTGAGCTGCGAAGCCATCCGCGCCTCCCTCAAGAAGCGCTGCTTCATCGTGTCGTCTTCAACATACTTCGACGCGAGCACCTTTATCGCCACCGTGCGGTGGAGGTCCGTGTCGTAGGCTTCGAATATCTCGCCCATGCCGCCCGCGCCTAGCGAGCGCCGTATGTCGAAGCGGCCTATGTGGCCTTCGGGTTCTATGAGAGGCGGCGCTATGACCTTTTCGGTCTGGCCGTCGTGGACGGCCATCACCGCGCGGTCCGTGTCGCGCAGCTCCGTCGTTATCACGCGCGGGCGCGAGATCACAGTCGAGAAGAGCTTCGAGAACAAACGCGGCCCGCGGTCGTCTTCGATGAAGTAGCCCGCGCGCTTGAGGTCTTGATAAATATGGTCCTGCTCCTTTTCGACTCGGCCATCCTCGTTGAACGAGCGTATCGCGCGCCGCTGGCCTTCGCCCATGTGGTCCCAGATGAAGCGGAACTGCCCCTTCGCCTCGTCCAGGAAAGTCGCCTCGACCTCTTCGCGGTCGAGCTTGCCATCGTTCTCCAGCAGGTGGTCGAAGTAGGCCGAGCAGGCTATCTGCAAAAAGTATGGGAAATACCCGGCCGTCTCTATGATCCGCCGCGCGTAGCCTTCAAGCGACAGCCCGGCTTCCGAAGAAGGCTTGACGATCAAGTCCATCGCCTCTTTGCGCGCGAACGCTCGCAAGAAGACGTTCGTGAAGATGTTGAAGAAGGGCGAGTCGGCTATCAACTGTGTGTGGCAAAGCTCCTGCAAATCCCTGGCCGAGCTCGTCACGTAGGCCACGTCGTAGTTGTTGGCTATGGACCGCAAGAAAGAGTAGAACTCAAGATCGAAGGCGCGGTTGGTCGTGATCGCGTCGAACTCGTCGAACAGGACTATCAGCTTGCGCCCGTCGCGCCGGAAATTCTCAAGAACGCTGCGGACCGAATCGAACGTCGGGTCGAGGCCGTTGAGGGCGTCGTCGCCGGTCTCTTTGGCTAACAGCGAGAAGAGCTCTTTGAAAAACTCCGTGAGCGTGAGCCGCCGTTTCTGTTGCAGGTCTATGAAGGCGAAAGCGTATGACTGAGAGCGGTCCAGGAGGCGCACGCGCACTTCGGGGTGGTTGATGAAGTAGAGGAGGGACGATTTACCTATGCGCCGCTCGCCGACTACGGATATCGATTGCGGCCGCGACGCGCCAATGCGCGAGAATATTTTTGATACCTCGCGCGTGCGCCCGAAGAACTGTTTCGGGTCTTTGATCGCGACCCGGTTCAGATACGGGTTGCGCGGCGTCGCCTGATCGATTGATGACATAACAACTCTGATTCTAAAGCGTTCTCACCTCTTTAACCACCTGCCAGATCGAGTGAGAGCGGCGAATCCACAAACGCAGCAGGTCTATCTTGAACCTGAAGCCGTCGGAAGAGTTTTTGTCTAACAGCTCGCGGCGGAACATCTCTTCCAGCGTCAGCCTTATGGAGTTCTCTGACAGGTGCACGGGGTAATCGTTGGCCTTGACTGAAGCGCGCAGCTCGCCGGCCGTGGCGTACGCGTTCCCGTCCGGCAGTATGTCGGCCAATAGCGACAGCGACAGCTTCTCGTCGTCCGACAGCACGTCCCAGGTGTAGATCATCTGCGGCAGCGGGTTGTCGACCACGTCGGCGATGACTTCGCCGAGATGTGCGACCGTGACCCAGTTCCGCTCGTGCTCGTTCATGTAATCGACGAGGTTCTGGCAGATGACCTGCGTGTAGAAGGGCTGCCCGGCGGTCAGCCGGCAGACTGCATCTATCACGCCGCGGCCGTAGACTACGCGCCCCTCGACGGGCTCGGTGATTAAGCGGTGGGCGTCTTTTTCGGACAGGAAGCCGACCTTACGGAACAGCGACCGCCGCAACAGCTCGCGCCAGTATTTCTTGTCGCGCTCTTCCAGACGGCGCGAGCCGGTGAAGATCAGGGCCAGCCGCTCTTTGTTGTCCATCAGCCCGGCCAGGAACGTGAACAGCTCGGGCGAGAGCTTCCCCTCATCGACCTTGCCTTCCATCAGCTCGTACTCGTCCATCAATATCAGCAGCGTGCGGTCGCCTATCGCGGCAATCACCTCGTCGAGGAAGTCTAGAAAGACCGGGTAAGGGTTGCGGCCGTCGAACTGGGGCAGGCTCAATTCGAGCCTCGCCGCGCCCGCCGACGCGGCAGCGGCGCCCGTCGTATGAGCGTGCGCGGCCTGGCCTGCTTTCGCCACGCCCGCGCGCGCGACGGCTTCGGCTATCAAACGCGATACGCGCGCGAAGAACTCCGAGTCCGACGCGATGACCATCTCCTGCATATCGACGAAGACAGGGATGAAGCGGTCGCCCAGCCGGCCGTTCAACACCTGGTAGAGGATCGAGCTTTTGCCAACGCGCCGGTCGCCGCAAAAGACTATGACGACGCCCTGGCTCACGCCTTCAAGCTTCGTGCGCACGTAGCGGAAATCGTCTTCACGGCCGTAAAACATCTGCTCCGTGCGGATGGGGTTCCCGACGATGTACGGGTTGGGCTCTATCGGGACGTAGTTGCGCAGCTCTTTCGGCAGCACGTATTCGCGCTCGCGCACCCTGCGAGCGCGGACGACCGTGCCTATCGTGAAGCCTACGAGCGCGACCGCGACCGCGTAAAACCACCACCGCTTCCAGAAGGGCGACCCGACCCGGAGCGAGAGCGCGGCCGCGGGCGCTTCGATGCCGTAAAGGTCGCGGTTGAGCGCGACGATCTCGAACCTGTGCGTCCCCTCGCTCAGATCGAGCAGCGAGACTTCGCGCTCGGCCACGGGCTGGACCGGGAGCAGTTGCCAGCGCGCGTCGGCCCCATCCGACAAGAGCCTGTAGAGGTAGATGACCTGCCCGCTCATGGTGACGGCCGCGAAGCGGAACGACAGGCGGTGGCGGCCGTAAGAGATCTCGTGGACTTCCGAAGCCGGCACTGAAGACTGCCCGTCGACCTGCAACGAAGTCTCTACGACCGCCGCCGCGCGAACGGGCACGTGACGCACCGCGCCTTTGTCGGTCGCGATCCAGATTCTTCCTTCGCCGTCTTCCGATATCGAGTTGATGCGGCTGCCCGTCAACGCCTGCGCCTCGCCAGAGTAGACGGTCGAGATGATGTGGCCTCCGAACAGTACGAACTTCTTGGCACGGCCGTCGTCAGTCCCCGTCCACAGGTAACGGCCCGCGCGGTCGACGTAGAGCGTGCTCGTAGGCTCGCCGTCGAAGGTCGTGAATTTCGACGCGGCGGGCGACGCCTCGGCGTAGACCTGTATGCCCGCCCGCGTGGCCACGAGCAGTCGATCGTCGTAGCGCGTGATCCATCGCGCGTCGTTATCGGCGAGCCCGCGCGCGCTGTCGATGAGGTCGGCCGAGCCCGACTGAGGGTCGAAAGCGACTATGCCGCGCGAGGTGGCGAACCAGAGCCTCCCGTCACGGTCTTCGAACGCATGGCGCACGTCGTAGCCCGAAAGCTGTTCCAGGCTTTTCAAACGGTCGTCCTTGTAGATGTCCACGCCGCGGGCGGTCGCAAAGAGCATCGCGGAGTTGTTAGCGATGCTCGCGACCCAGTGGACGTTTTTCGACGACAGCCCGTTGCCTTCGTTGAACTGTGTGAGCGTCTGTCCGCTCAGGCGCAGCACGCCCTGGTCGGTCGCAAACCACGCCGCGCCCGCGCGGTCGAAAGCGACGGCCCGGCCCCCTATGCTTGCGCGGAAGCGCTCGACGGGAACGAACCGCTCGTCGAGCATTCGCGACACACCGGCGGCGGTGACGAACCAGAGGCGGACAGCCGACGCGCCCCCCGCGCCCGCCGGCTCTTCGACCACCATGCGCACGTCGTTATCGGGAAGGCCGCGGCTCGTGCTGAAGTTGACAAAGCTGTAGAAGTCCGCGCGCACCGCGCCATTGTCTGTCCCGCACCACGTTATGCCTTCGCGGCTCGTGAAGATCGCGGCCACGCGGTCGCGTTCTACCGCGGCGATCCGCTGTGATTCGCTGCGCGCGGGGTCGTAAAGCAGCGCGCCGCCCGCCTGCATGGCGAGCCAGATGCGACCGCTCCGGTCCTGGCTTATCGCGCGAATGGTTGACGCCCCCGCGCCCGTCGAATCGGCGCGAGCCGTGGCGATAGGCGACGGGATGTTTACGCGCGCGCCGTCGAAAAAGAAGGCGCCTTTCGCGGTCGCGAGCCAGACGGTCCCGCCCCAATCGACGAAGACCGATTGCGCGTCCGTAAGGTCGATTGCGCGGTTAGTCTGCTCAAGCGGGGTCGCCGCCTGGCCCTCTATCGTCGCAAACCCGTTTGAAGTGGCGACCCAGATTCTGCCGCTCTTGTCTTCGGCAAGCGCGCGGGCGTCGTTTGATTGAAGGCCGCGCGACTGGTCGAACAGAGCGAAGTCCGTGCCATCAAATTTGAAGACGCCCGACGAGGTGGCCACCCACACGTCGCCGCGCGAGTCCGTGATGACGCTGCGCGCGTCGCGGCCGCTGAGAGCGAGCCCCGCGTCCGCGCCGTCTTTCGTGATCCTGCGGATGCCGCGCGGAGTGGCGAGCCATATCACGCCCGAGTGGTCTTCGGCGATCGAGCGCACCTCTTCGCCCGCGATCTGCTCGTAGGCGGAGCCCGCGACGGCGGATGAGCGGAACTCAGACCCGTTGTAACGCGCCACGCCTTTGTCCGTGCCGAACCACATCCAGCCCGAGCTGTCTTGGAAGACCGCCTGGACGTTTTTTGAAGGCAGGTTAGGGACGCTCACGCGCACGACCGCCTTCGCGTTTATAGGGATGATAGGCGCGACCAGAAGCTGTAAGGGAAACTCCGTAGTGATGCCCGAGGAGATGAATACTTCGTTGCGGTACTCGTCATAACCGCGCAGCACGGCCGTAAGCTGGTAAGAGCCCGGCGCGAGGCGGCCGAAATAGGCGTCTCCGCTTTCGTCCGTAGTCGTGCGCGCCGGAGGGCGGTCCTGGCTCGAAAGGGTTACGACGACGCTGCCGAGCGGCTGGTTCGCCGCGTCGAGCACAGCTACGTGAAGCGAAGACGGGGTCAGCTTGATCTCAGGCGTGGGGTTTTCGTCGGGGCGGGTTATGGGCAGGCTGATCCTCTCTTTGCGAAAACGGGTGGCCTCGGCGGTAATGGTGTACTGGCGCGGGGCGAGGTTTCGGAACTCGAACTTCCCGTCGGCGCTGGTGAGCGTCGATTGCGAAAACCCTTCGGACGTTATAGTGACTTTGACATCGGCTACGGGCATACCCCGGTCGTCACGCACCACGCCGTTGACGGTAGCGCCTTCGACTTGCGCCCCGGCCTTGTGCAAAAAGAGCTGGCCCATCGCGATGAGAAGCGAAAGGAGCAAGGCTGCGACGACGGCTCGGAAATGATCTCTTGATATGCGTGTAGACACTTGCTTGCGATAGATACGTTGAGTATACACGCGCGGGTTGCCGAGCGGCAATTCTAAGTCCTGAGTGCTGAGTGAAAGCCCCGAAGATACTGTCTTGAAAGTCAAGAGGCCAATGATGGATCAAAGGCTTTACCTGACTTCAAGACTCCATAGACGATATGCAGTAACTTGCGCATGGCTGCACCTATTATCTCCATCGGT
>DATFGQ010000104.1:0-13456 GCA_035249305.1 Blastocatellia bacterium
CGGAGATGTGCTTGCCGTCGGGCGTAACGGTAGGCGAGTACTCGGCCTCTTTAGTCTCGGTGACTCTGACCGACGAGCCGGATGCGATGTTGAGTTTATAAATGTCCGCCTGATTGTCTTCCCTGATCGAGGTGAAGAGAATGGCCTGCCCGCCGTCGATAAACGCGGGTTGATTGTCGTAGCCTTCGCGGTTTGTGATGTTTCGAGGCTGACCCGCGCTCAACCGCCCGCCGCGATTCGTCAGGTCGACCAGGAATATCTCAGTCGACGGAGGGGCCGATGGCGTTTGCGCGACGGCGGAGGCGCAAATGAGTAAACCGTAAGCCGCGGTTACGATCATCGCTTTGATTAGGGATTTCATATCAGAACTCTCCACTCTCAAGCCTGCCCCAAAGTTTTTCTGAAGCTTTACGAATCCGGCCGTAAACCTCTTCGTTATCGAGCGGCGAGCGGCCGTCTTTAATAATAAACTTCCCGTCGACCATCACGCTCGTTACCGAAGCCGAGCTCAGGCCGAAGGCGAGGTGCCACGCCAGATTATCCGCCGTCAACGGCGTCGGGGATCGATAGTCGAGCACGATCAGGTCCGCCGCCGCGCCCGCTGCCAGCGACCCTAAATCTACGTTGAAAGCGTTAGACGCGAACCGCTGGTTATTAGCAAGTACGTTCACCCAGTCGCCCGCGCCGAGGCCCGTATTCTCGTCGCGCCCTTTGAAGAAAGCAGCTCGCGCTTCTTCAAACATATCCGCGCCGATGCCGTCGGTGCCCAAAAGAACACGGTCGCCAAACTTCACGATCGGCGCGTAGCCGACCTGATTGTTCATGTTCGAGCGCGGGTTGTGCGCGAACCACACGCCGCGGCCGCGAGCGATCTCTATGTCGCGGTCCGACAGGTGAACTCCATGCGCGAGTATTGAGCGGTCGTTGAGCGCGCCGAATCTCTCCAGGCGTTCCACGACGCCTGTGCCATATTTAGAGCGAGCGTCTTCAACGTCGCAGAGGTCTTCGGCTACGTGAATGTGAATGCCCGCATCGTAGTCGCGCATCAGCTCGGAGCAGGCGCCGAGCGAACGGTCGCTTAGAGTGAAAGAGGCGTGCGCGCCTACCATGCCGCGAAAAAGCGATCTTGATTCATCAGCCGGCGAACTCTTGATCGATTCGAGGAAGGCGCGGTTCTCTTCCAGCCCTTCGTCGCGCTTCTGCTCGCCGCCGCGGTCCGTCACTTCGTAGCAGAGCACGCCGCGCAAGCCCACCTTTTCAATCGCCTCTCTGACTATGTTGAGCGACCCCGTGATGTGAGATGGCGAGGCATGATGGTCTATCAGGCACGTGGCCCCCGCGCGGGCCGCGTCAACAGCGCCCGCCATCGCGCTCCAGTAGATCGTCTCTTCGTCGAGCGCCAAATCGAGCCGCCACCAGACGAGTTCTAGAATCTCTCTGAAGTTTAAGGGGGCGCGCGGCGGTGCGGGCATGCCTCGGGCGAGCGCGGAATAAAGGTGAGTGTGGCCGCAGACCATGCCGGGCATAACGAGACGGCCGCCGATGTCAACCACCTCTTCGCCAGGGCGCGGCTCAAGACGCGCGCCGCGCTCTCGGACGCGCCCGCCTTCGACTCGTAGATCTGTAAGCTCTATTGCGGTCCGGTCTAACGTAGCGACCAGCGCCGACTTTATGAGAAAGGCCATAGAGTGCTTATAGTCGCACGTCTTCGTAAATGTCATTCAGGGCGATCTTCAACCCGACCGATTCGAGCTCCAGTTCGCCTTCGCGTTCGAGAGTCTGTTCCCACCACCGGCCATTCTGGGCGCGGCGATAAACTTCGACCTTGACCTCATCTTGAGAGATCAATATGTATTCGCGCAGAGTCGGAATTTTTTGGTAGGCGAGTAGTTTTTCCCGCCGGTCGATTGCCACGGTGCTCGGCGACGATACTTCGATGATCAAACTTGGCCGCGTCTTGAAATAATCCTCACGGTCTTCGGGGTCACACGTCACCATCACGTCGGGGTAATAGAACGTGTCAATCGCTTCGATGTGCAGCTTCATATCGGACATGAAAGTCTGACAGGGCCCGCCGCGTAAGTGTGTGTGCAATCGGACGAATATGTTTCCTGCTATCAGATTATGAGCGGTGCTTGTGCCGGTCATCGCATAGACGTATCCGGCGAGGTACTCGTGGCGCACAGGGCTGGACTTTTCGCTCTCTAGATATTCGGCAACTGTCAAGGTTAGCAAAGGCATTGGTGAAGTCATGGCAATCTCCTGACCGAACTTGCCTGGGGATTTCTAGAGAATACTCTATGCCCAGTCGGCCAGGCTTGCAAATTCGTTTATGTCGGGCCGCACTCGCAGCGGCTCTTTGACCGCGCGCCGCGCCGAATCGATATCTTTCAGCCCGTTCCCGGTGAGCATAAGCAGGACGCGCTCGCCGGAACCTATCTCGCCCCGCTCGCACATCTTTGTGAGCCCCGCGAGGGGAGCCGCCGCCGCCGGCTCGACGAAGACGCCGGTCGCGCGCGCCAGCTTAGAGATCGAGGCGATGAGGTCGTCGTCGCTGACCTTGACCCCGCGCCCGCCCGAATCGCGTATCGCCTTGATCGCCTTAGTCGCGTCTCGCGGGCGGCCTACGTTTATGCTGTCGGCGATCGTGTGAGCCTCGCCTTCGCGCACGCGGCCATCCCCGTTTGCCGCGTCGACTATGGCCGAAGCGGTCTCGGATTGCACGCCGATCATCTGCGGCAGCCGCTCGACAAGGCCGAGCCGCTCCAGGTCGCAAAAGCCCTTCCACAGCCCGCCGATGATGCAGCCGTCGCCCACGCCTACTATGACCTTGTCGGGCAATTCCCACCCCAACTGCTCGCCGATTTCGAGCGCGGCCGTCTTCTTCCCTTCGGTCATAAACGAGTTGTAGCCGGTGCTCCGCTGATACCAGCCGTAGCGCGCCGCCGCGCTGATGCACAGGTCGTAAGCTTCGTCGTAACTCCCTTCGACCAGCACCACGGTCGCGCCGTAGATACCCAACTGCGCGAGCTTAGCGGCCGGCGCGTAGGTCGGAACAAAGATTACCGAAGCCATCCCCATGCTCGCGCACATCCCCGCAAGCGCGCTCCCCGCGTTGCCCGACGACGCGGTGGTGATGACTCGCGCGCCCGCCTCGCGGGCCTTGACCACCGCGAGCGCGCTCGGGCGGTCTTTTAACGAAGCCGTAGGGTTGCGCCCGTCGTCTTTAATAAAAAGCTGTTTGACATTGAGCTCGGCGGCCAGGGGCTTTGAGTCGTAGATGGGCGTCCAGCCCACGGCCAAAGGAGGGACGGCGGAAGCCTCTTCGACGGGGAGCAGCGCGCGGTATCTCCAGATCGTGAAGTTGCGGTCGGCCTCAAGCGACGCCTTATTCATTCGCCGGCCGATGCGCTCATAATCGTAAAGCACGTCCAGGTTGCCGCCGCAGGCCGGGCACACGTACTCAATATCACTGACCTGATGGTTGCGGGCGCACTCTACGCATTGGAATCCGACGACGCTATTCAATTATCTCCCACCTGCTTTGATACTTATCCAGTTGTCGTTTCGTGTAATCATCGATAGGGTGTTCGCGCTCGGGCGACTCGACGTGCTTGGGCGAGCCGCACAACTCCGTCGAAAAATATCGCTGGCCCGAATCGCATATCATCGTCACGATGCGCTTCATTTCGGGGTGGCGCGTTGCGACTTTGAGCGCGGCGGCTACGTTCGCGCCCGATGAGATGCCGCAGAATATGCCTTCTTCTTTAGCCAGCCGCCGGGCCATCTCGATCGCTTCGTCGGACCCGATGGTCACGATCCCGTCGAGAAGGCTCAAGTCAAGGTCGCGCGGGACGAACCCGTCGCCTATGCCTTCGATCTTGTGCTCGCCCCACTCGCGACGCGAAAGCAGAGGGCATTCGGCCGGCTCGCCCGCGTAGAGGCGGGCCTTCGCGCCTTGCTTGCGCAGGTACCTCCCGATGCCCGTCAACTGCCCGCCCGTCCCCTGCGTGCTGACGTAGGCGTCGAGCCGGCCGCCCGTCTGCTCCCATATCTCGGGGCCGGTCGTCTTGTAGTGCGCTTCGATGTTGTCGGGGTTGTCGAACTGCGATGGGACCCAGTATTTCTTCGGGTCGCGCCGGCGTATCTCTTCGAGTTTTTCGAGCGCAAGGTCGACGTCCGACTCGCCGCCCGGCGTATAAATCATCTGTGTGCCGTAAGCGAGGTCCATCTTCTTGCGCTCTTCGCTCATGCCTTCGGGCATAACGATGATGCAGGGGTAGCCCTTGACCGCGGCGACGAACGAGCAGGCGATCCCCGCGTTGCCGGTCGAGCATTCGAGTATCGTCATCCCCTTTTTCAGCTCGCCGCGCCTTTCGGCCTTCTCGATCATGTTCAGGTATATACGGTCTTTCAGAGAGCCGGAAGGTGAGAAGTATTCCACTTTGACTAGGATTTCAGGCTTGACTTCGGCGGTCACGCGGTTGAGCCGCACGAGCGGCGTGTGGCCGATCGCTTCAAGAATCGAGCGAGAGTATTTACGTTGGCGGTCCCATTTGAGCATAGGTTATCGAGTCCAGTACCTTTCTAGCGTTAGTTTGATTCTGTCTTTGATGAATTGAAAAGGGCTACTTTATCAAAGTAGCGAGCAGGGCACAATCGCGTATCATTGTTATGTATAAGCCACAGAGACACAGAGGGAATAATGCTCTGTGTCTCTGTACCCCTGTGTCAAAACTAACGCGCGCGCACTGCGAATTTGATCGAAGAGAGGAAAGCGCGGCTGTTGTGAATCGTAAACTCCGACGCCCGCTCGTCGTTTACGCCCGGCGGCCGGAAGTCCGGGAAGTCTATGTTCGTCACTTTCAGCCTGATCGAATGGCCGCGCGCGAAGACCCAGTGGTCCCCGAAATCGCGGAACCTCACGCGGCGCACTTCGCCGGGCGCGAGCCCCGTCACGCGGGTCACGCCGACCGTCACTTCAGATTCGCTCCCATCGGGCGCTACGTCGTAAACCCTGACGATCAGATCGATGTCGGCGGAGGTCGCGCTGCTGACGAATAGCGACAGGTCGCTCGCGCCGAACATCTCGACCTCGGAATCCAACGGCGCGGAGGTGTAGACGAGCCTCCGTGGCAACTGGCTTAACGATTCGACAGAGCCGCTCAACATGTCGCTCTGGGACGGAATCTCCGCGCCCAGGCGCGAGCTCCTGATGCGGTTGCGGTGGAATATAGCGCCGGCGCTCTCTTGCCCCTCGTTGCCTTTCTTCTTTTTCTTAGACAACGTCCCGCCCGCTTTGAGGTAGAAGGCCAGCCGGTTCGAGGGGAAATCTCTCGTGGTGTATATGGGGCCGGTGAAGGGGGCCTCGGCGCTCGCGATGTTTTCCGAATCACGGCCGCCGATGCCGCGCAAGTGGTGGTCGAACCACCTGAGCGCCTGAAGGCCGATGTAGCTCTCTTCGGCCGCAAACTCGTGCCCTCCGGGCGGGTGGCCCGTCCTGCCTAGGTATATCTGTTTGGGCGCGGTGATCTGGTCGAAGATGTCTGTCACCTGCGTAGAAGGGAAGAGGTAATCGTCCCAGGATTGAATGATGAAGGTCGGCGCGATGGGCTGGCGCGAGCCTTTCAAGACCAGCCGTCCGTCGGGGCCGCGCTCTGCGATCGAGCGCGCGGCCAGCGCCTGTCGGACCTGCGGGCTGAGCGCGCCGCCTTCGGCCCCGATGTCGAACATCTCGAACAGCAGGCGGTCGTAATTGTAAAAAGGGGCGGAGCCCGTCTGGCGTTCGAGGCCGCTGTAGAACTGACCTATGCCGAGCTTATAGTTGATCACGCCGTTGGGGTAGAGCGCCTGCTCCAGGTCCGTCCACCCGATCAGCGCGACGACCGCCGCGACCCGCGGGTCGGAAGCGATCTGTAAGGAATGTCCCCCGCCGTAGGAGCCGCCGACCACGCCTATGCGCGTCACCCTCGGCGAGATCACGTCGTCAGGGTCGTCCATCAGCCAGTCTATTACCTGCTTGAGGTCGTTGATCTCGTCCGGGCCTACGATCGTCACTCGCCCGCCCGACTCGCCTTCGCCAAAGCCCCGCGCCGTGTAGGAGACCACCGTGTAGCCTGCCGCGGCGATGTAGAAGGCCAGGTTGTCTGTGCCCGTCAGGCGGCGGCCGCCGAACCCGTGTATGTAGATGACCGCGGGGGCCGCGGCCAGAAATCGCGGCTGGTAGAGCGTGGCCGCGAGGCTGATGTTGCCATTCGATTGCGCGCCCGCCCCGGCCGGCGCCTGTATAAAATGTGTTGACGTTTTAACTAGGATCTCTGTTTGAGCTCGCGCAGGCGTGAACGAGCAGGGGATCACTACCATCGCGGCAGTGATGAGCAGACAGTACAACTTCGACATCACCGTGAACCTTCTTGCCCTTAAAGATTGTCTCTTATGGAATGAGGACAGTCCGTACCGACACAAGATTGATAACAGACACGTTCACTGCCAGTCAATGGAAGTGCTGAGTCCTGAGTCCTGAGTGCTGAGTTGGGCAACAGCAAGTGAGTCGTTATTGGCAATCAAAGTGATATAGGCATTAACAGGAAAGTGAGCTTCGGTGTCTGATACTCAGGACTCAGGACTCAGCACTCAGGACTAAGAAGGGTTCAGCCGACCTTGCTGCGGTCGACCTTCTGCTCCATACGGGCCAGCCGCTTGACCACCTTGAAGACGGCTCCGCGAGAATTCGGGGATAGCTGCGATAGGAGGTTGAGAATCTCTAACATCTCTACGTCGGAGACGGTCTTTTGCAGCAGATCGAGGATCGATAGCGCCTCGGCCTGATCGGTCAGCCGCGCCCTCGCCTCCTGCCGCCCGTGCGCGCCGCGCGCTACGAGAAACAGCTCGTCCTCGTCGACGCCCAGCCCGCGCGCCAGCGCTTTGAGCTTATCTACCGTAAGGTTAGAGTTGGTGCCTTTTATGATAGCACCTACATAGCCCTGTGTTATGTCGCCCCCCGACCGGCGCTGGACATCCCTGAGCGACAGCCTCTTGAGTTTGAGGGTCCGCTTCACGTACTCCCTCAAGTCCTCCGCCGCGCCCCTTTCCTCACCCGACCGGGTGTCAATTTTATTAGCCGCTCTGTCAAAAATATTGGTTGACATACCGAGCTCTCCTGCTTTAGGATTCGCATAGTTTATTATGCGACTGCCTAAATTGCTAGGCAGAAAAAGAAAAAACGAAACTAAAGGAGAAAGTCATGGTTGCGGCAAAGCCAGACATCATTGTGAGCCACCAGGTTTGCACCGCCTGCAAGGGAACGGGCATCGTCGCCCACTGGAGCGAGTTCTCCTCGTTCGAGGACCGCCAGATCTGCTACCGATGCGACGCGGGCCGGGCCGTCGACGCGAAGATAGCCGAGATAGTAAGGCGCGCGCAGGCTGAGAAGCGGCCCTTCAGGCTTTACGAGAGTTAAAGGCCCTGGCCGTCAGTTTTAAGCTTTGCCCGGAGCGTTTCGCTCGTAGATTATCCTCATCCCCTCAAGCGTCAAATCCGCATCCACAGATTCGATCAAACGCGACCCGCGGCTGATCAGCGGGGCGAGCCCGCCGGTCGCCACCACGCGCGTCGAGCGGCCCAGCTCCTCTATCATCTTCTCTAGAACCCCGTCGACGAGCGCCACGTTGCCGTAATAGAGCCCCGACTGCATGCTGCCCGTAGGGTTTGTGCCGATGACGCGCTCGGGCCGGCGTATGTCGACGCGGTGAAGCTTGGCCGCCCGCTGAAACAGCGCCTCGGCGGAGATGTTTATGCCGGGGCAGATTATTCCGCCTATGTATTCGCCCTTCTCCGAAATCGCGTCGAAGGTCGTGGCCGTCCCGAAATCGACTGCTATGGCCGGGCCGCCGTAACGCGCGAAGACCGCCACGGCGTTGACTATGCGGTCGGCCCCGACCGCCGACGGGTCGTCATACAGAACAGCCATGCCGGCGTTCGTGGTGTCGATGAAGAGCGGCTTGATGTGGAAATAGACTTCGATCATCTTGTGCAGCGTGAAGTCGAGCGGCGGGACTACGGACGAGACGGCGATGTCGGTCACTGCGGTCGAGTCGAGCCCGGCCAGGTCGAGCAGCGTGCGGCACATGATGCCGTACTCGTCTACGGTGCGCTGCCGCTCGGTCGTCAGCCGCCAACTGTGCTTGAGCGTTTTGCTGTCGTAAAGCCCGAGAGTAGTGTTCGTGTTTCCGACGTCTAAAACCAGCAGCATAGTCGCTCCACTCTTTCTCTAAGACTCGCGCGCTCTTCTGAGCGTCACTTCGCCCGAGGCTATCTCGCGCCGCCGGCCGCCTTCAAGCTCGATCACCAGAGCGCCCGAAGCCGTCAGCCCCCGCGTCACGCCGTCGAACTCTTCGTCCGTCGCGCGAACCCGCACCGCGCAGTCGCGCGCGTAGCTGGAAAGCTTCTCCCATTGACCCATAACCTCGCGCGCGTCAGAGACCGCGATTCTGTACCAGCGTTCAAGCCTGTCAGTCAAGCGGGAGACGAACTCGTCCGGCTCGACGCGCCTGCCGCTTTCGATCAAGACCGAGGTGGCCGTCTCGTTCAGTTCGCCGGAAAAGACTTCTTGATTGAGATTCACTCCTATCCCTAAGACGGCGTAAAGCAGGCGATCGCCTTCGACGGCCGTCTCCACGAGTATGCCGCTTATCTTGCGCCCGCCGGCCATAACGTCGTTAGGCCACTTGATGTCTACGGCGAGGTCGAAGTCCGACGCGAGCGTTTCGGCGACGGCGATGGCGGCCGCAAAAGTGATCACGGTGGCGGCGGCCGGTTTCATCTCCGGCCTGAGTATCACGGAAAAATATAGACCGTCGTCGGCGGGCGAAGACCACTGGCGGCCCTGGCGGCCGCGCCCCGCAGTCTGCGCGCGCGCCAGGACCGAGACACCTTCGCCAGCGCCCTCGGCCGCCATCTCTCTGGCCAGATCGTTGGTCGAAGGCAGACTGTCAAAGCGCACGAGAGTTGATCCCAATCTCATTTCGAGTCCTGAGTCCTGAGTGCTGAGTGCTGAGTGCTGAGTCCTGAGTGAGAGCAGTTGACTCAGGACTCAGCACTCAGCACTCAGGACTATTTTTGTGCGAGGTCGAAGAAGCGGTTAGTGGCGTTGAGTGCGGCTTTGACCGCCGCGTCTATCTCGTTGCCGCTCAGTTGGCAACTGCCGAAGACCTGGACCTGTTTGCCCTCGAAGTCTATATCGACCAGGACCGCGATCAGGTTTTTCCCCAGCGCATTCACGTGGTCCAGGTCGGCGAGCTTACACCGGAACCGCCCCTCGACCGCTTCTTCCATCGCCTCCAAAGCGGCTCTGGCGGCCGCTTTCAGCGGCCCGACGCCTTCGCACGGTTCGGCGGCGCTGGCTTTGAGGACGCGATCGGCAAAAGAGAGTGTCACTTCTACGTGACACCGCTCGTCGTCCTGCCGCGTGGTTTCGGCCTGGTCGAATCTGATCCGTTTCTGCGGGGTGTTGGTCATATTTGGTTTCTGGTTTCTAGTTATCCGGAACTAGAAACCTTTTATAGCGGCGCTATCTTCATGCTTATGTCGACCGCGGTCGCCGAATGCGTAAGTGCGCCGACCGAGATCAAATCGACTCCGCATTCGGCCATCTCCCTGACGTCGGCCAGGCTGACGCCGCCCGATACCTCTATCAAGATATGCGCGTCCTCGCCCCTTATCATCTCCACCGCCCGGCGTATCTCCGCGGGCTGAAAGTTGTCGAGCATGATCACGTCCGCTTTCGCGGCGAGCGCTTCTTTAAGCTGAGCCTCGTTGGCGACTTCGACTTCGATCTTCATCAAGTGGGCCACGCTCCGGCGCGCGAGCTCTATTGCGCGCCGCACGCCTCCCGCCAGGACGATATGATTATCCTTTATCAACACGCCGTCATCCAGCCCGAAGCGATGGTTGAAGCCGCCCCCGACCGTCACCGCGTATTTTTCGAGCACCCTCAAGCCCGGCGTCGTCTTCCGCGTGTCGACGATCCTGGCGGCGGTCCCCGCCACTTCGTCGACAAAGGCTTTCGTCAGCGTCGCCACGCCCGACAGCCGCTGCATCAGGTTGAGCGCCGTCCGCTCGGCCGTCAGCAGCACCGTCGCCGGGCCTTCGACGGTCGCGAACTTCGTGCCCGCCGTTATCCACTCGCCGTCGTAAACGTGCGACTCAAGCTGCACGCTGCTGTCGAGCGTAGAAAAGACTGCTTCGGCGATCTCAAGCCCGCACAGCGCGAAATCGGCTTTGGCCAAAAACTGGCCCCGCGCGCGCGCGCCGCCCCGGACCGTCGATTGAGTCGTGATGTCCCCGCGCCCGAGGTCTTCCTTCAGAAAGTCCGCGGCGTAAGCGTAAATTATTCCCGCGTCGAGTTCCATAATAATTTTCGTTCGGGCCTCAGCCGAGCGATGCGAGTGTCGCGCTCAGCTTTCTCATCTCATCGATCAACTCCGTGTGGCGGTTGCGGGCCTGCTCGACCACCTCGCGCGGCGCGCGCTCTACGAAAGATGCGTTTTCGAGTCTTGACGCGAGCGCGCGCGCTTCGGTCTCTTTGCGAGCCATCTCTTTAGTGAGCCGCTCGCGCTCCTTCGCGACGTCGATCAGCCCTTCGAGCGGCACGGCGATCTCTATCCCCGCCACGACATCTCTGGCCGCCGCGTCCATCCCGGAGAGCTTATCGGAAATAATAATCTCTTCGACGCGCGCGAGCCGTTTGATCTGCTCGGCGTTCTCTCTTACGAGCGACGAGGCGGGTTCGGCCGCGCCTAAAAAGAGCTTCAGTTGGCTGCGCGCGGGGATGTTCATCTCCGAGCGTATGTTTCTGACCTTCGTTATCAGCGCTATGAGCGTCTGCATCTCGTCGCGCGCCTTCTGGTCTTCGAGCTGCGGCGAGGCCGAGGGGAACGGCGCGATCATAATTGATTCGCCCTCGTGCGGGAGCCGCTGCCATATCTCTTCCGTGATGAAGGGCATCAGCGGGTGGAGCAGGCGGAGGCTCGTCTCCAGAACGTAAGCGATGCGCTCGCGCGCGGCCGCGACTTGCTCGGTAGTCTCGCGCGCGGCCACGAGCGGCTTTGAGAGCTCTATGTACCAGTCGCAGAAATCGTCCCAGAAGAAGTGATAAAGCACCTGCGCCGCCTCGTGGAAGCGATACTCTTCTAGCGCGCGCGTGACCTGCTCGATCGTCGTGTTAAGCTCGGCGAGTATCCAGCGGTCGGCGAGCGCGTCGGACGCCACCCACGCGGGCGCGCGGCGGTCGCCGGCCGCGTCGCCCAGATTCATGATGACGAACCGCGACGCGTTCCATATCTTATTTGCGAAGTTGCGCGCCGACTCCATCTTCGACTCTTGAAGCGCCATGTCGTTGGAGCCGACGGCCATGCTCGCGAGAGCGAACCGCACGGCGTCCGTGCCGAAGCGGTCGAACAGCGTGATCGGGTCGACGGTGTTGTTCTTCGACTTCGACATCTTTTTGCCTTCCGCGTCGCGCACGATGCCGTGGATCACTACGGTGTCGAAGGGGACTTCGTTCATGAACTTGAGCCCGAACATCATCATCCTGGCTACCCAGAAAAAGATAATCTCGTAGCCCGTGATCATGTCGTTGGTAGGGTAAAACTGGCGAAGGTCTTCGGTGTCGTCGGGCCAGCCGAGCGTCGAAAACGGCCAGAGCCCGGATGAAAACCATGTGTCGAGCACGTCTTCGGCCTGGCGCAGCGCGCTGCTGCCGCAGGTCGCGCACTCGGTCGGGTCCGTGCGCGAGACCGTGATGTGATCTTTGTCGCAGAACCACGCGGGTATGCGGTGGCCCCACCACAACTGGCGAGAGATGCACCACGGCTGAATGTTCTCCATCCAATCTTCATAAATCTTTGTCCACGGCACGGCGGGCACAAAGCGCGTGCGCCCATCGCGCACCGCCTGGAGCGCGACTTCCGCCAGCGGCTTCACATCCAAGAACCACTGGAGCGAGATCATAGGCTCTATCACCGTCCCGCAGCGGTCGTGATGGCCTACGGAGTGCGTGTACTCTTCGGTCTTCACCAGGAGGTTTTGCGCCTTGAGGTCTTCGACCACCTTCGCGCGCGCTTCGGCGCGGTCGAGCCCCTCGTAACGGCTGCCCGCGGCGGCGGTCATCCTCCCGTCGGGCGCGATGACGACGAGCTGCGGAAGGTTGTGCCGCCTCCCCATCTGAAAATCTGCCGGGTCGTGCGCGGGGGTCACCTTCACCGCGCCCGTCCCGAACTCGCGCTCGACGGCCTGGTCGGCGATGACAGGGATGTCGCGGCCCGTGAGCGGGAGCTCTACGGTCGCGCCTATCAGATGGCTGTAGCGCTCGTCTTCCGGGTTGACCGCGACCGCTGTGTCGCCGAGCATCGTTTCGGGCCGAGTCGTCGCCACGACGATGCTCTGGTCGGTCCCCTTGACCGGGTAGGCTATGTGCCACAGGTGGCCCTGGACCTCCAGCTTCGGCGCTTCGAGGTCGGACAGAGAAGTCTGGTCGACCGGGCACCAGTTGACCAGATAAGCGCCGCGCGAGATCAGCCCTTCTTCGTAAAGCCGCACGAAGGCCTCGCGCACGGCGCGCGAAAGGTCCGGGTTGAGCGTGAAGCGCAAGCGCGACCAGTCGACTGAAGCGCCTTCGCGGCGCATCTGCTTTAAGATCATGCCGCCGGACTCTTCGCGCCACCGCCAGACGTGGCTCTCGAAGGCTTCGCGCCCCAGGTCCTTGTGGTTGATGCCTTGCTTGGCGAGGTTGTCCTGGACTACGACCTGCGCGGCGATGCCGGCGTGGTCTTCGCCGGGGAGCCAGAGCACGCGGCGGCCCTGCATCCTGCGCCAGCGCGAGAGCGCATCCATCATAGTGTGTTGAAGGGCATGGCCCATGTGCAGCGAGCCGGTGATGTTAGGCGGCGGGATCACTATCGTGTATGACTCGCCGTCGCCCGTGGGCTGAAAATAGCCGCTCTCGACCCAGGTTTCGTACCATTTCTGCTCGATGCTGTGCGGTTCGTATGCTTTCGACAATTCAGTCATAAAAGTCAGGTTCGTCGCCTCGTCAATCTCACGCAATCGGCGATCAGATTGTTCATTATCGACGGCCGAGAGCTTCACATAATTAAAAGGGATTGAAAGGCAATGGTCAACCTCTCAATCCCTTTACTGTTTTTGGTTTTTCTTATCTGAGGCGCGCTGTCTTATGACCTCTTAGAGAGCGACTCGCGCGCGAGCTTTTCGACGACACGCTCAACCAGGTCCGGCACGACCTCCCAGGCTATCTCGCGCACGACGCGGTCGCTCAACTCCGCGACCACGCGCTTGACGATCTCGTCGATAGCCGCTTGCGACAGATCGACTACCTGTGGAGCGGGCTCGCTCGCGGCCGCCGCCTCGCTCGTGGCAGCCGGCTCGCGCTCGGCCGCCG
>DATFGQ010000105.1:0-9361 GCA_035249305.1 Blastocatellia bacterium
CCTTGACTGAGCCGGTTGGCTATGGTACTTTCCACACTTCCCAAGCAGTTCAAGGTAGAGAGTGAAAGGAGCGTAAACTGTGGCAAGCCTCCAAGCTCGCAGTTCTTTACGCAGTGCCCACCCGCTGTTTCTGATCAATAAGCTTATCTCGCTAGCCGCCTTTATCGTCTTGCTGGGCGCAGGATGGATAGCCGTCTGTTACCTGAAGAATGAATTTGCAAACCGCCGCTCGGCCGGCGCCGAACAACAGTCGACCGTCGCGTCCGTGAGCGCCAACGACACGGTTAGCCGCGCCGGCCAGACTGAATCGTTAGAAGTCAAACGGCTGGCAAAGCCTGTGAAGCTCGTTTACGCGTGTTCGTCGGACCGCGTCTATTACCACGCCTCTTCACACCTGCCCGCGCGCTGTGACCGCAGCGCGATGAGCGAGGACGCAGCCTTCGAGCGGGGGCTGAAGGCATGCACGGTCTGCATGCCCGCCGACTAACCCTCGTCACCTCTCTCTGGCCGTGACGCGACGCGGCATGTGGCCTTCTTCAAAATGAGATATCGCGCGCAACTCGCGGAAGCGCGCGTTTATCTCCTCATAGGTCAAACGCCTCATGCGGTCGCAACTGAACTCTTCGACGTTGAACGAAGCCATCACGGACCCGTAGATGATCGCGCGCCTGATGGCCGCCTCGTCCGTCGCGTCTGTTGCCGCCAGGTACCCCATAAAGCCACCGGCGAAGCTGTCGCCCGCGCCCGTCGGGTCGAAGACCTCTTCGAGCGGGTAGGCGGGCGTGGCGAAATAGGTCTCCGGCGTGAACATCGCCGCCCCGTACTCGCCGCGCTTGACCACCAGCCGCTTCGGCCCCATTGCGAGCACTTCCCGCGCGGCCCGCACAAGATTGGCTTCGCCCGCCAGCATCCTCACCTCCGCGTCGTTGATGATCAGAAGGTCTATGTGCTTGAGCATCTCGCGTAGCTCTTCGGGAGTGTTGTTGATCCAGTAGTTCATCGTGTCGGCGGCGACCAGCTTCGCCGCGACCTGCTCGCGCACCTCGACCTGGAGCGAAGGCTGTATGTTGCCCAGAAAGAGGTAGGGCGTCTTGCAGGCGGCCGACGAGAGCTTCGGCTTGAACTCCGCGAAGACGTTCAGTTGCGTGTCCAACGTCTTGGCGACGTTCAAGTCATAGCCGTATTCGCCTTTCCAGAAAAAGCTCTTCTGATCCTGTATTCGCTCAAGGTCAGATATGTCTATCTCGCGCTCGTGAAAAACCGCCTCGGCGTCCGGGCCGAAGTCGCCGCCGACCACGGCGACCACCCGCACGTCGGTAAAAAAAGAAGCGGCGACGCTGCAATACGTCGCCGACCCGCCCAACACCCGCTCTTTCTCTCCGAAAGGCGTCTTTACCGAATCAAACGCAACCGACCCCACGACCAGTAATGACATCTATAGTTTTTCCTCGCCTGCTTTTTTCTCGACCTTCAGTTTATCGAGCCGCTCGCGCGTCTTCTTGACAAGCTCGCTGTCGGGGTAAGTCTTCAACAGCTTGTTGTAATAATCTATCGCGGTCTCGGGCTTGCCGAGCTTCTCATGCGCCTCGCCCATCAGAAAGACCACTTCGTCCATCCGCGAAAAATCGGGGTACGTCTCGATTATCTCTTGAAGACGGTCTCGCGCGCCATCGTAGGCTTTTCGCTTCGTAAGGTAATAACGCGCTACGTCGAGATTATGCTTGGCCGCCATCTCTTTCGTCTTGTCGCGCGCCTCCTCGACCGGTCCGCTCGCAGGCCCCTGCGCCGAGGCGGCCGAAGCAGTCGCAATCAGGACCGCGAAAGCGAATATTAAACATGTGGCAAAAGACTTCATGCCTGACATCCGTTTACCTCACATCATTCAACGTATTTCCCTATGATCGCGCGGAGCCGCTCGCGTGCTTCGGGCGTGATCTTGTCGGGCGCTGTAATGATAGCATGCCGCAAAGACCTTCCGCATTTACACCCGCGCTCGCGCCCGGAGAGTTCCGCCACCGCGCCGCGGATAAGATTCTGCGCGTTAGCGGAGTTGCGGTTCAGGTAATCGATCACCATCTCGACCGTGACAGAATCATGGTCCGGGTGCCAGCAGTCGTAATCGGTCACCATCGCCATCGTCGCGTAGCAGATCTCGGCCTCGCGCGCGAGCTTCGCCTCTTGAAGGTTCGTCATGCCGATTACATCCATCCCCCAGGAGCGGTAGACTTCCGACTCCGCTTTCGTAGAGAAGGCGGGGCCTTCCATGCAGATGTACGTGCCCCCGCGATGGATATCTACGCCTTCGAGCTCGCGGCGCGCGACAGTTTCGAGCACGTCGCACACCTCGCGGCAGACGGGGTCGCCGAACGTCACGTGCGCGGCAATCCCTTCGCCGAAAAATGTGGAGGCCCGCTGGCGCGTGCGGTCGAAGAACTGGTCGGGCAAGACTATGTCCATGGGCTTCAGCTCTTCGCGCAACGAGCCGACCGCGCTCGCCGATATGATCCTCTCGACGCCGATCATCTTCATGCCGTAGATGTTCGCGCGGAACGGTATCTCGGTCGGGAGCAGGCGGTGGCCGCGCCCGTGGCGCGCGAGGAACGCCACGCGAACGTTGTCGATCGCGCCGACCATGAAGGCGTCCGACGGCTTTCCAAACGGCGTATCAAGTGAAACCTCTTCGACATTCGTGAGGGCTTCCATCTGGTAAAGCCCACTCCCGCCGATCACACCAATTCTTGCCTGTGCCAATCTCACCTCCATAGTGCTGAGTGCTGAGTGCTGAGTCCTGAGTAATAGTCTTTCACTCAGGACTCAGCACTCAGCACTCAGGACTTCAACTATGACTTTCCCGTCTTGTTCGCGCAGCCGCCCGAGCGGCGTGTGCGGGTCGTGCTCGAAGACGCAGACCCAGCCCTCGCTGATCGCTTGAGGGACGAGCCGCTTCTTCTGCTCCAGCGTTTCGACCGGGTAGAGGTCGAAGCTCATCACCCACGCGGGAGGAACGTGCGCGGTCGTCGGCAGCAGGTCGGCAAACATAAACGCCGTCTCGCCTTCAGAATCTATCCGCACGCATTGAAGGTCACGGTTGTGCCCCGCGACTTTGATTACGCGAATGCCATCGACTATCTCTTGATCGCCCTCGACCAGATCGAGCTGCCCCGCGTCGGCCACCGGCTTGATGTCTTGCGGGTTGTAGCTCGCGCGGTCCCGCTCGTGCGGCGCGAGCGCGTGCTCGAACTCGCCGCGCTGAACCACGTAGCGGGCGCGCGGGAACGTGGGCACGACCATCCCGTCGCGCTCTACGGTGTTGGTCCCCGCGTGGTCGAAATGCAGATGAGTGTTGATGACTATATCGATATCTTCCGGTGTGAGGCCGCGTTTGGCCAACTCCGTAAGTATGTCCGTCTCGTGCCGTATCGAGTAACGGTCCAGCGAGCGCGCGTCCCACTTGTGGCCGATCCCCGTGTCGACGAGGACGTTCTCTCGCCCGGTGCGCACCAGCAGCGCGTTGAGCCCTATGCGAATGCGGTTGAGCTGGTCGGGCTCGAAATACCGCTCCCAGACGACGCGAGGGACTACGCTGAAGAGCGAGCCCCCGTCGAGCGCGAACGTGCCGTCGGATATGACGTCGATCTCAAACGCGCCGAGCTTCATAGCTAGAAAGGGCTCCCCTGGCCTTCCGGCAATGTCGGCGGCGGCTGAGGCGGCGGTGCATCTATCTTAAAATCTTCAGCGACCTCAACTTTGGAGGCGGCCGCGATCTCTTCTATCTTTTTCTCGAGCGCGGCGCGGTCCAATTTCATGGCTATCTGGTCTTGAAACTCCGGGTCGTCGAGCGACGGCTCGCGCTGCTCCTCGACCTTAATTATGTGAAAGCCGTACTGCGTCTCGACCAGTTCGCTCACCTGGCCGGGCTTGAGCGTGAATACTACCTGATCGAACTGAGGCACCATGCTGCCGCGTGTGAAGAACCCCAGGTCGCCGCCTTCCGGCTTAGACGCTTCGTCGTCCGAATGCTGCTGCGCCAGTGAGGCGAAGTCCTCGCCGTTGCGGACGCGTTCGAGTATGGACTGGGCCTTCTTGCGAGCCTCCTCTTTCCCGCCGGGGTTCTCTCCCAGATCGTGCGGGTCCGTCTTGATGAGGATGTGGCGTGCGCGCACCTGCCCCAGCTCCGATTTGTGCTCGTTGTAGTACTGCTCGATCTCCGGCTTCTGAAGCTCTTTCAAGTAAGCCAGGGCCAGCACCTGACTGCGTTGCAGGAGGACGAGCAGCTTGGCCCCTTCCTCTTTATCAAGCCCGTCCTGGCGCGCGCGACCGGCCATCACCTTGATCCTGGCGAAGTCTTTCTTAAGCTGCTCGTCGGCCTGCGCCGCCATCTTCTTGATCTGCGGGTTCTCTTCGACGAACTTGTCATACTCTTTGATATTCGCGTCAAGATAGGCCGTCATCTCTTCCTCGCTGACCTTCGCCCCAGGATTCTTCTTCCGGTAGACTGCGCCCAGCGCCTGATCCGTCCTGATCTCGATTTCGGATTTCACCCGCGGCTGCTTTTCGAGCCCCTGCTTTTCGGCTTCGTAAGCGAGGGCGAGAAGCTGTTTGACCTGTTTCGCCAGCTCTTTCTTCTGAGTCTCGTTCGCCGAGATCATCTGGCGCTGGTTCGGGTCGAGCGCTTCGTTGACCAACAACTCCATGTCGTGCGCGGTCAGCTTGACGGGCGACGGCCCCGAAAGACTCAGGTAGGCCCACACGCCCGCGGCTACGATCCCGACGACGACAAGAAGGGCAATAAGCTTTCCCGCGCCAACGCCCGATTTTTTCTGCGCGCGGTTTACGTGTCGCGCGACGTTCGGGCTGGATGAGACTGTCTGCTCGGCCGGCGCGGCGGGCTCAGTCTCCGCAGGCTCGACCTCGGCGGCCTCTTCTTCGGCTGACTCTTCTTCGGCTGCATCGTCGGCCGCGAGCTTTGTCGTCTCGTAACTTTCGGCTGCCTCAGTCTGCTCGGCCGGCTCGCTTTCGGGTACAGCCGCGCCGCAATTCGGGCAGCTCTCCATCAATTCATTAAGGTCTTCTCCACAGTTGTTACAGCGCATATATTCTCCTTCGTAAAATGTAACATAAAGCGCGGCCGCACGACTTGTGATTCGAGAATTACTCTTTGCCCGGCCTCTTCTTTTGAGCTCGTGGAAGCGGCTTCGGGGTAAATACGAAATCTTCCGCGACCTTCATATCGCTCGCTTCGACCAGTCGATCAAGCTTCGGTTGCAGTTCTGTCTGTATCTGTTGCTGAGTCATCGGGTCGTCCACCGGCGCTATGCGACGGCCTTCGAGCCTCATTATGTGGAACCCGTATGGGGTCTGGACCAGTTCGCTCACCTGGCCGGGCTTGAGCGCGAATGCGACCTCCTCGAAATCGACGACCATCACCCCGCGACTGAAATAGCCCAGGTCCCCGCCTTGAGCGCTCGATCCATCATCGGAATACTGGACCGCGAGCTTCGCGAAATCTTCGCCTTTGCGCGCGCGGGCAAGCAAAGCTTCTGCCCTCCGTCGGGCCTCAATCTTGCTCCGAGGACGCTTCCCTTTCACCCCCTCTTCTTGCGTAACGATGCTTACAAGGATGTGGCGCACGCGCACCTGCTCGTATTCGTTCTTATGCTCCTCGTAGTATTTCGCGATCATATCGTCGACATAGGTCTGGTAGAGCACCTCGCGGCTGCCCCAAAAACTCAAGATGTCGGCCGTCTTTTTATCGATCGCCCCCGACTCGCGCGCCTTGGCGGCCATCAGCTTGATCCTCGCGTAAGTCTCCTTAAAACTGTCGAGCTGCGCGCTATCGATCTGGCCCTTCAGCCTCTGGTAGGCCGCACGGTAAGCGTCTATCTCCGCGGCGTGCGAAGCGACGTAGGCCTTAATCTCTTTATCGCTGACGGTCTTGTCAGGGTGTCTGGTGGCGTAAGAGCGGGCCAGACGGTGGTCGCTGATGAACTCCATCTGAGTCCTCACGTCCGGCCGCTCGCCGTAGCCCTCGCGCTCAGCTATCTGGGCGATGGCTAAGAAATGGCGGATTTGCTTGGCGAGCTCTTTCTTCTGAAAGGGGTCCGAGTACTGGGCCAGCCCTTCGGGCGGAATTATCTCCGGGAGCAATATCGCCAGGTCGGCTGCGCTCAGGCTAGTCGACTGGGCGGGGGAGGGGATTGGTAGGCTGCCTTTAGACTGAACAGATTTCCATTTCGATACGGCCCCGCCCCCGACGATGATCATCAGGGGCAGCAGGCCCGCGATAACCCATAATCCTGGAGACGACTTCGTTGCCACTTCAGGGGCTGTAGGCGGATCAAAATTCATGGCGAACCTCCATCTTGCAGCAGTGTATCGTGAGCAAGCATTTACTCGATCTCGGAGGAGTATGCTTGTTTAGCTAGCAGGATAGAGCGGATTCTGTAGGCGTACAAGGCCAGCTCTTAACTATTAGCCTTGTACGCCTACACGTACCACAAAATCATCCTCACTCTTATTGCGGCGGCGGTGCGGCGTGCGGGTTAGGAACGCCGCCCGGCATGCCGCGGCGCGGGGGGGCCGCCTTCGGCGTGAAGTTGAAATCCTCGGCCACCTTGACGTTGCTCGACTCGGCCAGCTTCTCGATCTCCGGTTGGAGCTTCGCCAGAATCGCCTGCTGCGTGTCGGGGTCGTCCTGGGGCGCTACGCGGCGGTCTTCGACCTTAATTATGTGAAAGCCGTACTGCGTCTCGACCAGATCGCTCACCTGGCCGGGTTTGAGCGAGAAGGCGGCCTGCTCGAACTGGGGGACCATCCGCCCGCGCGAGAAGTAGTCCAGGTCGCCGCCCGTCTCTTTCGACCCGTCGTCTGAGAACTCGCCCGCCAGCTTCGCGAAGTCCTCGCCCTTGCGCACGCGCGCCAGAATAGACTCGGCCTTCTTCCGGGCCTCATCCTTAGAGAGCGCCTTCGGCTTCTTGTCGGCGGCGTCTTTATCCTGCCCGGCCGCCTGAGGCGGAGGCTCTTCCTGCGGGCTCGTGCTTATGAGGATGTGGCGGGCGCGCACCTGCTCGTATTCGTTCTTATGCTCCTCGTAGTACTTCGCGATCATGTCCTCGACATAAGCCTGGTAGAGCACCTGGCGCGCGCTCCAGAACTCTAAGACGTCGGCCGTCTTTTCGTCGGTCGCTCCAGTCTCGCGCGCTTTGGCGGCCATCAGACGTATCCTCGCGTAAGTCTCCTTGAAGCTGTCGAGCTGCGCGCCTTCGATCTGGCTCTTGAGCTTCGGGTTCGCTTCCAGGTAACCGTCTATCTCGGCCGCGTGCGAAGCGACGTAGGCCTTGACCTCCTCGTCCGTGACGGTCTTGTCGGGGTTCCTTGTCGCATAAGAGCGGGCCAGCGAGCTGTCGGCCATCAACTCCATCTGACTCTTCACGTCGGCGCGCTTCTCGTAGCCTTCGCGCTCGGCCACCTGGGCGATGGCTAATATCTGGCGGAACTGGCTGACCAGCTCTTTCCTCTGTTCTGGCTTGGCTATCTGTGCCTGCGCTTCGGGCCGCAGTATCTCGGGGATCAGCAGCTCCATGTCGGCCGCCGAGAGGTTCGACGACCTCGGCCCGGACGAAGAGGTGCGCTGCGCTATGATGCCCGCGGCGGCCAACACGCCTATCACCACAAGGACCACTATGACTTTTACTGAAACTTTCATCTATTCCTCCTCCGATGTTCTCGCCTTCTCAACCAGCTCGACGAGAACGCCGGTTGCGCTCGCCGGATGCAGAAAGGCAACTAGATTCCCCTCGGCGCCCGGCCGCGGGTAGCCGTCAAGCACCCGCACGCCGCGCGACCTCAGTTCCTCCAGTTTAGACGCGAGGTCTTCGACCTCGTAACAGATATGGTGCAGCCCCTCGCCGCGTTTCGCGATGAAGCGGCCGACAGGTGACGCGTCTGAAACCGGCTCCAGGAGCTCGATTCGTGACTCGCCCACTGGAAGCAGCGCGACGTTAACGCCCTGGTCTTCGACCGTCTCGGACGCCCTGAGCTCAAGCCCCAGCGCGTCGCGGTAGAACCCCAGCGCCTCGTCTAGCGAGCGAACAGCGATTCCTAAATGATCAATTTTCATATTCCCAGTCTAGAAATAATCTCATCGACAACCGAGTAAGGGTCCCGCCTGCGGTCGGCGACCGATTGGGCCATCCCGCGCAGCTCTTCCTGGTTGACCCCTTTTTGTAGAGCCAGCCTCAAGAGCCTGTCGCGCAACATCTCCACGATGCGGTGTTGGGCCACGCTAGCCCGGCGGTCGTCTGCCGCGTCGCCGCGCGAGCCGACGAAGCCTGCGTAAGCGGCTATCGCTTCGGCCAGCCGGTCGAGCCCGTCGTCTTCGGTCGCCACTGTCTTGACGACGAGCGGCTTCCACCCGTCTGGCCTTTCCGATATTGAAAGCAGGGATTCGAGCTCTCGTTCTGTCCTCAACACACCTTCGCGGTCGGCCTTGTTTATTACAAAGACGTCGCCGATCTCCATTATCCCGGCTTTGATCGCCTGTATGTCGTCGCCCATCCCAGGGACCAGCACGACTACAGTCACGTCCGCAGCCTTCACGATATCGATTTCGTCTTGGCCAACTCCGACCGTTTCAACGATTACCTTATTATACCCCGCGGCATCCAGTATCGCTACCGCGTCGACGGTGGCGCGCGCAAGGCCGCCGAGGTGTCCGCGCGCGGCCATGCTTCTTATGAAAATGCCGGGGTCCGTGGCCATGCTCTGCATGCGTATCCTGTCGCCCAGGATCGCGCCGCCCGTGAACGGGCTCGAAGGGTCTACGGCGATGATGCCGACGCGCTCATCGCGCGAGCGGTAAAGCGAGGCCAGCCGGTCGACGAGCGTCGATTTGCCCGCGCCCGGCGCGCCCGTAATCCCTATTACCAGCGCGCGGCCCGTGTGCGGGAAGATCTCTTTGAGAATCTCCGTAGCCTCCACCCGCCCGTCTTCGGCGGCGCTTATCGCGCGGGCAATCGCCCTCTTCTCGCCCTTCAAGATTCTTTCGGAAATCTCCATATCCAGCACTCGGTCAGGCCCTCAGGAGCTGGCGGGCGATCACGGTTCGCTGTATCTCGCTCGTGCCCTCGCCGATGGTGCAGAGCTTAGAGTCGCGCCAGTATTTCTCGGCCGGGTAGTCTTTGATGTACCCGTAACCGCCATGAATCTGAACCGACTGCTCCGAGACGCGCACGGCCACTTCGCTGGCGAAGAGCTTCGCCATCGAGGACTCTTTCGTGGTCACCTTGCCCTTGTTCTTTAAGGCCGCGGCCTGGTAAGTAAGCAGCCGGGCCGCCTCGATCTCCGTCGCCATGTCGGCGAG
>DATFGQ010000106.1:0-13202 GCA_035249305.1 Blastocatellia bacterium
AAAAAAATAGGCGACGCAGCGTGGGATGACTGCGTCGCCTTGTTTCCGGTTGCCGTCCTCACCACAGCAACCGTGAATCGAGAACAGGAAGTGATGTTGTCATCACCCGTATCTCTTGCCCCACAAATCCTAGAGCAATCACAGTGCCAGCAAACCCGAGCACTCATACCGGGTATGATCTGCTCGAATTCGGCAAGCTTTTTGAGTTTCTTGCTGCTTCATCACTCTGGAATGAGGTCGGCCGCGTGTAAAAAGTACATATTTTGGTGGAAATATTTACCCTTCAAAATCATTCACCACCAGCTTTCTGAGGCTAAGCGTTAGATTCCTTAGCCATAGCCTTGTCTTGTTTTGTAACGTAAACCTCAGAGCCTGCCCCGCGGCTGCGGACTGCCGGGATCAGCATTGGCACCGCCCGGCGGTACGCCTCGTACGCCTCTCCGTGTTCGCTGATCAGGTCTCGTTCCTCGAACCGTATCGCCAGCAGTATGTAAGCCGTCGTCGCGACAGAAAAGAGCAGGTGCGCCAGCGTCATCACGGGCGTCATCCAGAATATGAAGAGCCAGCCGACATAGAGCGGGTGTCGCACCTGACGGTATAGCCAAGGGGTGGCGAACTTCGGCGCGCTATAAGGCCGGCCCATCAAATAGAGCCAGACCTGGCGGAGGCCGAACAGATCGAAGTGGTTGATCAGGAATGTGGAGAGCAGCAGCAGCCCCCAGCCGAAGGCGAACAATCCACGCAGCGCGAGCTGACCTACGGTGTCTTCGACCGACCAGATCACGCCGCCAAGCGGTCGCCACTGCCAGAAGAGAAGGATGAGCGCGACGCTTGAGAAGAGGACGTATGTAGACCGCTCGATCGATTTCGGCACGATCCGCGTCCACCAATCCTTGAACCACTTGCGGGCCATGACGCTGTGCTGCACGGCGAAGAGCGCCAAGAGCCCCGCGTCGATCGCAAAACTCGCCCACAAAGGCCCGCTCGCCTCGCCGTCGAGCGTCCTCGCGACGCCGAAATTGCCTATGAAACAGATGGCGTATAGAAAAGTACCAAGAAAGATCAGGTAGCTGAGACTTCCGTAGGCAAATAGTATGATTCGCTTAAGCATAATAAAATCTCCTTCCATCTTTATGATGGCGCATTCGCGGCGGCCGGGCTATGGGCGTTTCGTCCCGGTTTGGCTATACTGCCGATCACAGGGCCGGGACATTCGTCCCGTTCTGCCGAGAGGAGTGGCGTCTACCTATGGCTAAACACATTGGCATAGTCTCGGTGAGCTACGAGGGCGCGGCGCTCTGCTACCAGACGATATGTTCCGAGGCCGAGTCCGTGATGGGTGAGTATCGTCACCCGGAGATCACTATGCACACCTTCCAACTGGCCGACTATTTGCACTTTGCCTCCCGGCTGGACTGGGAAGGGGTCGCGGGGTTACTGCTTGAATCGGCCGGGAAGGTCGCGGGCGCGGGCGCAGACTTCGCCATCTGCCCGGCCAACACGGCGCACGAAGCCTTCGAAATTATGAGGCCGCGCTCTCCCATCCCGTGGCTCCATATCGTTGAGGTCGTGGCCGAGGAGGCTCGGGGTCGCGGGTTGAAGAAGCTAGGCATACTCGGGACCCGGTTCCTGATGGAAGGGAACGTCTACCGCGAGATCTTATCGGACCACGCCATCGAGGCAGTCATCCCCGAGGCCGACGAGAGGCAGAGAATCAACGCCCTTATCTTTGATGAGCTGGTTAAAGGCACGCTTGAGGGCTCCACGAGAGAGTACTTTCGCGGCGTGGTGGCTGAGCTGGCGAGCGCGGGCTGCGATGGCGCGGTAATGGCATGTACGGAGATTCCGCTCATCCTAAGACAGGAGGATGTTGAAGTGCCTCTTCTGGACTCGACCAGGCTTCTGGCGAAGGCAGCTTTGGAAGAGGCGCTCGGCGCGGCGAAGTATGTTTAAGAGGGCCACCCAGCGAATCCGTTATGTGCGTACTACGGACGGAGTCCAGCTAGCCTGGGCCGAGGCTGGCGCGGGGCCTATGATGATCAAGGCCGCAAACTGGCTGACGCACCTTGAGTACGAGTGGGAGAGCCCCGTCTGGCGCCACTGGATACGCTTCTTCACAGACCATTTCCGTTACATTCGTTACGACGAACGCGGCTGCGGAATGACCGACCGCAACGTCGGCGACCTTTCGCTCGAACGATGGGTCGAGGATGTAGAAGAGATCGTCCGGGCGGCCGACCCGCAAGAGCCGTTCGCGCTGCTAGGCATCTCTCAAGGCGCGGCGATCTGCGTGGCCTACGCCGTCCGTCACCCGGAGCGCGTCTCGAAACTCGTGCTCTACGGCGGCTACGCGCGCGGGCCGTTTCGACGTGGCGACCCGGACAGGGAGAGCTTTTACCGCGCGATGATCGATCTGGTCCGCCTGGGGTGGGGCAGTGATAATCCGACCTTTCGGCAGGTCTTCACTTCGCGGTTCATCCCCGGCGGGACCGACGAACAGATAGGCTGGTTCAACGACCTCTGCCGGAAGACCACGTCGCCGGAGATCGCCGCGCGACTGCTTGAGTCGCGGACTACGATTGACGTCACGGCGATGCTCGGCCAAGTCAGGGCGCCCGCACTTGTGCTGCACTCGCGCGAAGACGACATCGTCCCGATCACAGAAGGGCACATCCTCGCGGCAGGCATCTCGGGCGCGCAGTTCATCGAGCTCGACTCGAAGAACCACATCCTGCTTGAAAGCGAGCCGGCCTGGGCGCGCTTCCGCGACGAGGTGCTGGAGTTCATGGCGGTCAATGGCGCGACCGGCGGCGAGGACCCCGCGTTCGCATCGCTCTCGCCGCGCGAGCGGGAGGTGCTGGCGCTGATCACCGAAGGGCTCGCCAACGCGGAGATCGGCGAGCGCCTCTCGATCAGCGAAAAGACGGTCCGCAATCATGTGTCAAACATCTTTGACAAGCTCGGCGTGTGGACGCGCGCGCAGGCGATAGTCTTCGCCCACGACCGCGGCTTTCGTGCATGATCGATTTCGTAGTTAGTCTGAGAGGTACGTTATGGCAGACTTCACAGAATTGAAACAGAAACACCGCGCGACCTGGGCGTCCGGAGAATACGATCATATAGCCCGCGGGATACTTGCCGTGGCCGACCATGTCGTGCGAAGCGCGCGCATACGCGCGGGCGAGCGCGTGCTCGACGTTGCATGCGGCACGGGGAACACCGCGCTGATGGCTCGCGCGCGCGGCGCAGAGGTCACGGGAGTCGACCTCACACCCGACCTGCTCGCCGTCGCCGCGAAGCGCGCCGCCGGAGAGGGGTACGACGACATCACCTGGAAGGAAGGGGACGCGGAGAATCTGCCGTTTGCCGACGGAGCTTTCGACGTAGTCGTCTCTTCGTGCGGCCTGATGTTTGCGCCCGATCAGCAGAAGGTGGCCGACGAAGTCGCGCGCGTTACAAAGCCGGGCGGCCGAATAGCGATCCAGGCGTGGATGCGAGAAAGCGGGCTCGGGCGGATGTTCAAGATCACTAATTCTTACGTGCAGCCGCCGCCGGGCGTACCGAGCCCCTTCGAGTGGGGCGACGAGGCGAAGGTGAAGTCGCTGCTCGGTTCGTCGTTCGAAGAGTTCCGCTTCGAACGCTACGACTGCCCCGAGTTCGCCGACACGCCCGAGCAGATCGCCGACCTGTTCATCGGCAAATATGGCCCCACGCACCGCGCGTATAATTCACTGCCGGCCGATAAGGCCGAAGCATTCCGCAATGAGCTGATCGAGCTGTACCGCAGCTACACCACGCCGGCCGACGGCAAGGTGCGATGGGGCCGCGAGTATATGATCACCCTCGCGCGGCGAGTCTGAGGCGGTTGGACTGGAGCCGCCGGATCAATTCTGCTATCTTCGTTTCAGTGCCCTTCACGTGCCCTGTCTGCTCGGTCGTAAAGCGACTGTAACATCTCTTCCTTAGAGGTATCTCAAGATGAAGTCTCACAAGCTGCTCTTGCTCGTGATTTTCTTGGCAGGCGTTTGCACCACGGCGTTCTCCACAGCGCAGGAATCGGACCGCGCGCGCAGGCGGGACGAGTGGCAACGCCCGGGCGAAGTGATGGACGCGCTGGGGGTCAAGGCGGGGGATCGTGTGGCTGACATAGGCAGCGGCTTCGGCTATTTCACCTTCCGCCTGGCCGCGCGCGTGGGGGCCGAGGGGAAGGTCTACGCCGTCGACATCGACCCGGAGGCGATCGCCAAAGTTCGGCAGCGTAAAGAGCGCGAGAAGCTCGCTCAGGTAGAGCCCGTGCTCGGCGAGAGCGCGGACCCGCGCCTGCCGTCGGGCCTCGACATGGTGCTGATAGTCGACACATATCATGAATTCCGCGATTACGACCGGATGATGCAGGCGGTCTTTCGAGCGCTGAAGCCCGGCGGTAAGCTCGGCATCATCGACGGCGAAGCGCCTTCGGGCAGGCCGCGTAAGGAATATCACAGGCTGCACTGCATCCCGCCCGACCTTGTGCGCGCCGAGATCACAAGCCACGGGTTCGTCTTTAAGGAGAGCCGCCCAGGCTTCTACGACGCGGAGTATGGCAAGAAGATGTACTTTCTGATCTTCGAAAGCCCGCTGCCTAAACCGTCCGATCAGCCGGGAGCCCTGTGCGTCGAAGCCACGCACGCGCCTTGATTGGAACGGGCCGGCGCCTACAGGCGTTTCATTACCTGACGGATCGATTCTGCGAGAATAGAACTGACTCGGAGGGATTATGAAACGAGGCGTGTTGATAGCATTGGCTTTAATTCTCATGGCCGGCGTTATGGCTATGGCCGCAGGCAGTATGAAGCAGCGGAAGGCTTCTTCGGATGAGGCCGCCGCGGACGACACCCCCAGCGGAGAGCGATGGGAGTATCTGGTTGTAGCCGGGGCTCATAACAACCTGTCGCCTTCGGGCAATCCGAATCTGCGCAAAGAGAATACCGGAGCGTTCGGCCGCGAGGCGTTCGTGCTTGAGCAGGCGCTCGATAAGCTCGGCGCGAAGGGATGGGAGTTGGTTTCGGTATCCGGCTCTCAGGGCGACCCTGTCTACTATTTCAAACGCAGAAGGTAGCCGCCCTTTCTCTTCACCTACGCGCCACCAGGTTTGAATAGATCACCCATTTGCCATCTACGTACCCTCCGACGAGGGCGTATATTTCTGTCCCCGCGTCGCCGTTCGATTTCCAGTTGCGGAAGAGCTTGTCGGGAGGCTTTTGCGCGAGCTCTATTCTGCTATTCGGCAGCGCGTACACCGTCCGCGCGAAGTTAGAGATCTCGCCGCCGCCGGCGTTCGGGTTGAGGGCTACGGGGATCAGGCTCTCCAGCTTAGCCTGCGCTTCGGCGCTCTCTTTAGCCGCCTTCTCTTGAAGCGCGGTCGCGGCGGTCAGTTTATTCTTATAGTCATCAGCTTCCGTTTTCAGCCCCGCGTTCTCTTGGGCCAGCCGGTCCTTGTCGGTTTGGCCGCTGCTGTAGAGCGCGTAGCTTGTCGAAAGCAATATGACCGCCCCGGCGAACAAGGCCGCGACCGCTACGAGCGCGAGCATGAGCCATCGCCTCTTGGCGGCTTCGGTCTGTTCAACCTGATTCCTGATCGTGTCGACATCGCTCTGAGTGTAAGAGATGACGAAGTCTCTTTGAGATCGCATTACTTGATGCGGTAAATGATGGGTCGGAGTCATGGCTACTCCTTTGAGGAGGGAACTACTTATCGGCTGAAAGAGCGTCCGCAATAGGATTTTACACCCGAATGCGCGGGGGCCGCATTAATAAAATCGATTTCGGCGCAAAAAACGGCCGCCCGCCGGTTCTTAAGTCAAGCAGGCTGTAGACGGGCGGTCAGAAGCCAGCCGCCCGGCCGAATCAAGTGATATACTTAACTGGTGCAAATCTTGTTAGCTACGACCAACACAGGAAAGCTCAGAGAGCTTAAGCGAATGCTCGGCGACGCGGGCCTCGACGTTTTGGGCTTGAATCAATTCGAATCCGGTCAGGCGATGGAGACGGCTGAGATAGAGACCGGCTCTAGTTTCGCCGAAAACGCGCTGCTGAAAGCCCGCTACTATCACGCGCGCACGGGCCTTGTGACGATAGGGGACGATTCCGGTCTTGAGGTGGATGCGCTCGGCGGAGGGCCGGGGATCTACTCGGCCCGATACGCGGGGTCTGCGGCTACGGATCGCGACCGCGTGGAGAAGCTGCTCGGAGAGCTCGGCGAGGTCGCGGCCGCCGACAGAGGCGCGCGCTTTGTCTGCGCCGCGGCGATCGTCTGGAGTGCGGGCGAGCGCGTCTTCGTGGACGAAGCTCGCGGCCGTCTGCTCGACCGGGCGCGCGGCGAGGGCGGGTTCGGCTACGACCCTATCTTTTATTACGAGCCGCTCGGCAAGACTTTCGCCGAACTGACGGCGGAGGAGAAGGCCGTCGTGGGCCACAGGGGGCGAGCTTTCCGAAGGCTCACCGCCTGGCTGAGTGCTTCCCGCCTGCTTGACACCCTAAGCTCGGATGATAAAATTAAGAATCCTGCTGAAGATCATTCGGCTTCCTCCTCAAGAGGTGACTTATGAGACAAGCGATGAGACTTTGCGCGTTGATCGCTATCGCGGCGATCGCTTATGCGAACGTGCCTGAGACGCAAGCGGCCGCAGCGGCGCTCGGTTCTATTCGCGGCATCATCAAGGATGGCGCGGGGAACCCCCTGGTCGGCGCGGCCGTCATGGTGATGACCGACACCGAAGAGACCGATAAGGTCGTCAAGCGCGCCCACACGGACGACGAAGGGAAGTTCATCGCTGCGGGCATAAGCCCCGGCCGCTACCGCGTCAAAGCCGTGGCCGACGGCTTCAAGCCCGTGGAGCTGGCCGCCGACGTGAGGCCGAATAAAGTCACCGTTTTCGATTCGATACTCTTGCGGCGCGTAGGCACGCTTGCCGAAGAAGCCGCCCTGAACCCCGATTCCAAATACGCCACGCGCCGGGCCAAACGCACGGTCTTTCATTACGACGAGACGAAGAAAGAGCAGCCCGTCGACGCGACCGCCGACACTACGGTCGCGCTCACGGACCGCGCGCCGGAGCTGCACGGAGTTGTCAACGCCTTCAGCCAGACGACGCCCGGCACTTCGGGCGAGCGCAACTCTTTCATAGGGTCGAACTTCGCCATCTCAGAGAAGATCGCGCGCAACGCCGATCTGGTCGTAAGCGGGCAGGTAGGTTACGGCGAAGGGGCGCCGCAGAGACTCGAAGCGCTGACCACGGCGCATGCGGGCGACCGGCACCGTCTTTCAGTCGCGCTCGGCTACGCGCGATTCACGTTCTCGCGCAAAGGTGGGTTGCCCAACCTCGGACAGTTCTCGCTCTCGGCTACAGACACCTTCCAGGTGTCAGGGCCGGTGCTTGTCGTCTACGGCCTTGAGTTCGCGCGCTTCACCGAGGGGCTGTCGGGCACGAGCGTCCTGCCAAGGTTCGAGATCGCCGTCGACGCGGGCTCGCAGACTCGCCTCTTTGCCGGGATCATTCCCGGCTCTTCGTCCGACGCGCAGTCGAGGGTCGATCTGGAGTCGGGCGAGATAGTGCTGGCCGAGCCTAAGCCTGTCGCGCTCACCCCTTCGGGCGAGCCGATACCGGAACGCAGCTATCGTTTGCAGTTCGGCGGCGAGCAGATACTCTCCGACAAATCGTCGGTCGAGATGATGGCTTTCTTCGACACGGTCTCGGGCCACGGCGTAGGCTTGTTGGCCATACCGGTCGGGACTGATTCGGTCGAGCCGGTCTTCCGCAACGAGGAGATGAGGGGCCGCTCGCGCGGCGTCCGCGTGGTCTACCACCGCCGCGTCAACAGCATTATCGAAGGCGCCGTCGGTTATGCTTTCGGCGAAGGGCAGAGCCTCGACGGGCGCGGGATAACAGAGCCCGCCAGTCTCTTCAACAACAGACTCTTTCATGTCTTTTCCGCCAGGATAGACGCGAACTTTATCGAGACAGGCACCCGCGTATCTACGGTGCTGAGGCTTGCGCCAGAACAAGCCGTCTTTGCGATCGACCCGTTCCAGGGCCAGATCGCGACCTATGACCCGAACATAAATATTTCGCTCACACAAGAACTGCCGAGCCTCGGGTTTCTGCCGGGCCAGTGGCAGGCCATAGTTGATCTGAGGAACGTGCTGGATCAGCAGGCATCGGTCGCCGACGAACGCCAGGAGTTGATCGAAGGCCGATTCCATCGCCTGGTTCGCGTCGGGCTGTCGCTTCGATTCTAAAATTGTGCCGGGACGAGTTGAGGGTAAGGTGCCCCTGGATGTAGCTTGCGCCCGCGGGCCGCGCTTTCAGTTGTTGCCCGCGAGGTCTGCTCTCTTAACTTTTTGTCTGTTCTTGTGTAGGCCGGAAATCTTTTATGAGCAAGCAGTTCGGCTTATCATCCAAAAAATTGGAGGATTTCCGAAAATATGGAAGGCAATCGTCGCGCGGGCGGGCAAATGCTTGTCGCTAAAGCTTTATTTCCTAGCGCTTGAGCGGCGCTCGAAAGCCGGAATAGCAGTTGCACAAAACGCGCCGTATGGTACTGCCTTCCAGGTTGCAGCTTGACGAGGCTGGTTGATGAAAGGACTGGTGAACAAGACAAAGCTTATCGCGGTGCTGGCGATAACCGCTTCGCTTGTTGTCATCGCCGTCCTCAACCTGCGCGACCGCTTGAGCCCGCGCCCCATACCCTACGACGGCATCGAGTGGGTCAAGACCGAAAAAGGTGTGCAGGCCAGATCGATCGAGCCCGGTTCGCCGCTGGCGCACGCGGTCAAGAAGGGCGACTATATCCGGGCCGTCTACTTCCTCGATAAGTATGAAACCGTCGGCGGCGTGAAGTACCTCGATTACGAAGAGGTCAGCAACGTAGAGACTATCGACCGCTACCTGGACCTACAGGCCGTGGGCCACGACGCGCGCTACGCCATCGAGCGAGAGGACTCGCTGCTTCAAAGCCTCTACCAGATAGAAAAACCGATATACGACATAGATTTCAAAGTCGCCGCGCAGCCTCAGAATCTTCGCCGCGACCTGTACATGGCTTTCATAGGGGTCGTATATCTGGCCATAGGGCTGTTCGTACTCTTCAAACAGCGTCGCGCCGCGCTCACTTATCACTTCTTCGTATGGTCGCTGGTCTCCTTTGTAGTCTACTTCTTCAGCCGCACGAACGAGTTTACGGACCTGGACAAGGCCGTGAGCTTCATCGATGCGGCGGCGATCGCGTTGCTGGCTCCGATATTTTTGCACTTCTGCGCGAACTTCCCTTCGGGGCGCGGATTGTCTATGCGCGCGCGGCCGGTTGCGGCTGCTCTTTATCTGCCGGCGATAGTGCTCTCTGTTCTTGAAGCCCTCTTCCACTACAAACCGTCGGTGTACGGCAGCTCGTTAGATACTACACGGACCCTGCTCACCCGCGCCGAGTTTATACAGTTGCTGATCTTCTTCGTCATAGGCGGGGCGCTTTTGGTGCGCACGTTCATCAAGGCCGAAAAGCCGCTCCTGCGCCAGCAACTGAATTGGATCATATGGGGATTGGGGCTGGCTGTGTTGCCGCTCGCGGCGCTCAATTCAATAGACTGGCTAGCCTCATTCGGGTTCTCCGACCTGAACATCCCCGCGTTTATGTTTGACCTTGCCTGCGGGCCGCTCATCCTGATACCTCTGTCGTTCGGCTACTCGATAGTCCGTTATCGCTTGATGGATGTCGACGTGATAATGCGCCGAAGCTTCGTGCACGTAATGGCGATCGTGGTCGTGGCGGCGATCTACATGGCCGTGCTCTTAGGCGTGGGCGATCTGGTGAAGTTCATCTGGGAGTCGGCCGATTTGAACTCGTGGAAGACGCGCGTCGTCGTCGTCATAGGCATGCTCGTCGTGACGATGCTCTTCGCCCCGATCAAGAACCGGCTACAGGTCTGGGCCGACCGCTGGTTCTACGGCGAGAGGTACACGCTGAGGACGGGGCTTCAGGATTTCGCGAGGACGCTTTCGCAGACGACCGCGCTGCCTCAACTTCTCAACTCGCTGGTCAGGCGGCTGTCGGACATGCTGAGCGTGCGAAAGATCGCGATCTTTATCGAAGACGCAAAAGCGCCGTCGGGTTTCCGCCTGGCTCATGCTTCGGGCATCGAAAGCGATGTCAGCCTGCCCGAAGACATAAAGAACATAATCCGCACGCGCTCGATCGGGCGCGGGTTCATCTCGGTCGAAGACCTCGCGCCGGCCAGCCCTGTCCCGTCGCAGTCGGGGGATTCTGACGACTCGCTTCCGATCTCCGACGCGGGCGTTACCCTGTTCGGCAAGCAGGAGGAGCTTTATTACTACGTGCCGTGCGTGGTGCGCGACCGCATGGTCGGGATCATAGGCGTAGGGCGCGCGGAATCTGGCGCGCTGCTGACGAGCGAGGACACCGATCTGCTCAGGGCGCTTTCGGGTTACGTCGCCGTCGCCATCGATAACAGTCTGCTCTACCGCAGCGAGAGCGAGAAGGCCGAAGAGCTGGCGCGGCTGAAAGAGTTTTCCGAGAGCATCATCGAGAGCGTCAACGTCGGCATCCTCGTCGTAGATTTTCAGGGGCAGATCACTACCTGGAACAGCGCGCTCGAAGAGATCTTCGGCATCACGCGCGAGCGCGCGCTCGGGCGCAGCATCTACGAAACGCTCGACGGCGACCTGATAGAGACGATGCAGAACGCGATAGGGCAGAGCAGTTGGGCCTTGAGCGAGATGCGCCACATATACAAATACGCGGCCGCGACCGAAGACGGGCGGCCTCTCACGCTCAACGTCTCGCTCGCGCCGTTCGAGGCGGCGCGCGGGGTGGTCACCGGGGCCCTTGTCGTCATCGAGAACGTGACCGAGCGCGCGCAGCTCGAACAACAGCTCCTTGAGCGCGAGAAGCTCTCTTCGATAGGACTGCTCGCGGCCGGCGTGGCGCACGAAGTCAACACGCCGCTGGCGGGCATCTCTTCTTACGCGCAGATGCTGCTCCAGCAGGTGAACGACGACGACCCGAAGCACAAGCTGCTTGAGAAGATCCACACCCAGACCCTGCGCGCGTCGGGCATAGTCAATAATCTCTTGAACTTCTCCCGCACGGGCGACGCGCAGTTCCGCGAAGTCGAGGTCAATCACGTCCTGGAAGACACGTTACAGTTGCTTGAGCCCCAACTGCGCGGCACGAAGATCGAGATCGTCCGCCACTACGGCCAGTCGCTGCCTGCCGCTTATGGCAGCGCGTCGAAGCTCCAGCAAGTCTTCATGAACCTGATCCTCAACGCCCGCGACGCAATGCCGGGCGGCGGGCGGCTTACGATCTCGACGCGCCCCGTAGACACTTCATTAGTCGTCGACTTCCGCGACACGGGCATGGGCATCGCGCCCGAGAACATCGCCCGCATCTACGACCCGTTCTTCACCACGAAAGAGGTGGGCCAGGGGACGGGGCTCGGGCTCGCCCTCTCTTACGGGATAATTCAGGAGCACGGCGGGCGCATATTTGTAGAGAGCCGTCCAGGGGAAGGCGCGCACTTCACCATCAAGCTGCCCACGGCGCACTCGCGCCAGATGCAAGCGGCGAGCGACTAATCCATTCAACAAGAGAAGGGTTTTTCTAACGGCCTGGCAGCTTTTTGCCGCTAGCTGATAACATCTATTCGTATGGCAAAAAAGGGGAGCATACTCGTCGTCGACGACGAGGAGGTGATGCGCGACGTGCTCGACAGCCTTCTGGCCGCCGAAGGTTATCAGGTCGACATCGCGAAGACGGGCGAAGAGGGGCTCGATAAGTTTCAGCAGCGCCCGTATGACCTCGTGCTGCTCGACGTGTCGATGCCGGGCATGGGCGGCCTTCGGACGCTTGAAGAGATACTCGAAAACGACGCGGAAGCCGTCGTCATAATGATTACGGCTTACGCGACGTTCGACACCGCCATCGCGGCCTGGCAGCGCGGCGCCTTCAACTGCATCAGGAAGCCTTTCGATAACCGCGAGATCCTCAAGCTCATCGCCGCGGGCATTCGGCGCAAGCGCAAAGACGAAGAGCGGCGCGCGCTGCGACAGACGCTCAAGCGCAGCACCGACAGCAAAGAGATCATCGCGCGCAGCGAGAAGATGCTGGAGATACTCGCGTTCGTCGAGCAGGTCGCGCCGGCGCGGTCGACCGTGCTCGTCACGGGCGAGAGCGGGACCGGCAAGGAACTGATCGCCCGCGCGATCCACAACCATAGCACGCGGGCCGACAAGCCTTTCGTCACGGTGAACTCCGCCAACCTGCCTTCGGAGCTGTTGGAGTCCGAGCTGTTCGGGCATATGCGCGGCGCGTTCACCGGCGCGGTCGCGGCGAAGAAGGGCTACTTCGAAGTGGCCGACGGCGGCTCGATCTTCCTCGACGAGATCGGGACGATCTCGATGGAGACGCAGGCTAAGCTGCTGCGCGTGATCCAGGAGCGCGACTTCACGCCGCTCGGAGACACGACGCGCCGCCAGGTCGACGTGCGAATCATCGCCGCTACGAACGTCGACCTCAAGCAGGCGGTCGAAGAGGGAACTTTCCGCGAAGACCTCTTCTACCGGCTGAACGTCATACAGATAAGCCTCCCGCCGCTCAGGGACCGCCGCCAGGACATCCTGCCGCTCGCGCAACATTTCATACGGAAATACGTGGCCGAAAACGGCCGCCAGGTCTCTGACCAGATCGGCCCCGAAGTATTGTCGGCGCTCGAAAGCTACAACTGGCCCGGCAACGTCCGCGAGCTTGAGAACGTCATGGAGCGCGCCGTCATAATCGCGCGCGGCTCTACGGTGGAGCGCGAGGACCTGCGCGAAGAGATACTCAACCCGCAGCCCACGGCTTCACAGGTAGGCGGGCAGCGCGTGGCGACGCAGATCGACCTTTCGCGCGGAATATCTTTTTACGATGAAGTGAATCGATTCCAGATCGAGTTGATCCGCCGCGCGCTTGAGATAACGGGCGGCCACCAGTCGCGCGCGGCCAAGCTGCTGGGAATGAACACCACCACACTGAACAGCAAGATCAGGTATTACAACATCAGACCTTAATCAACCTTCAGAGACGCAGTATGAAAGGCTCGCTGCGCTCGTTGTTTTCGATTATGACGATCTGATTGTCAACGCCTGAATTCAGCTTCAGCTTCTTCT
>DATFGQ010000107.1:0-7225 GCA_035249305.1 Blastocatellia bacterium
ATGACGAACTCGATTCTCTTATCCATTACAGTATCGCTTCTCCAGGGCATATGCTCTCCTCCTTGTAAGAAGAGCATATACCCGGGACTGTAAAGGATGTCGTGATAACAAACTGTAAAGTATCTTATGATACCGTACAGCTTGTCCCCGCCCGGATCGTCCGTAAGGACGATGACATCATCGCGCTTACGCGGGGAACCCGTTCTGACGGGTCGCGGGCAGCCACAAGGGCTGCCCCTACAGTTTTGACGCGTATCCCCTAGCTTATCACGCGCTGCTGCTGCGCCTTGAGCGTCTCGTCTATGCGGGCGAGCGACTCTTGCAAGTGCGCGCGCGTCGCAACGTTCATACCGGCCGCCGACGCCAGTGACTGCTGCATCTGAGTGCGCAGTTGCGTGAGCGTGTAGCGCGCCAGCGTCGAGGCGTCTTCAGGCACGTTCGGCGCGGGCTTGTCGGCCGCGGGCGGCCCGCCTGGCATGTCCTGGAGAGCGCCCGGAGGCACGCCCTGTGGCGGCGCTGCTTGCTGGGGAGCCTGCGGACTTCGCGAAAAAGCGAGCGAGAGCCCCGAATTCATAAGAAACATGAATAGAAACATCAGGGTCGCGGTGGCGACACGAAGACGGCGTTGAGTAGTCACGCGCCTGAACATATTTTACTCTCCTTTTTTAGCTCAAACTTGTGAATGGGCCAATTGAAAATGATGCTGAAGAATAAAGCATAATCGGAAGAACTTTAATAAAACCGAACTGTCCGTTAACATTTGGCACGTCACAGCGAGGGGGTCGGATTGCGAGAGGCCATAAGAATCGGCATAGACACGGGCGGGACATTTACAGACTTCGTGGTGGCGCGCGGGCAGTCGCTCCACTCATTCAAAGTTTCTTCGACGCCGCACAACCCCGCCGAAGCTATCCTCGCGGGCGTCGCGCGCATACTGGCCGAAGGCGAGCTTGCGCCCTCAGAGATAGTTCATGGCACGACCGTAGCTACGAACGCGTTGCTTGAGCGCAAGGGAGCGAGGACGGCGCTCGTCACCACCAGTGGCTTTGAAGACGTGATCGAGATAGGCCGCCAGGCGCGGCCCGAGATCTACAACTTCATGGTCACGCGCCCGGCCCCGCTCGTCGCGCGCGACCTGAGGTTCGGCGTACGAGAGCGCACGGGACCGGCGGGCGAGATCATCGAGCCGCTCGATGACGCAGACCTCAACCAGATCATCGCCCGAATTCGCGAGAGCCATATTGAATCGATAGCGGTCTGCCTGCTCTTTTCATTCGCGAACCCCGAGCACGAGCGCCTCGTAGCCGCCGCGCTTTCCGGGCTCGACCTGCCCGTCTCGCTGTCGCACCAGATACTGCCGGAGTACCGCGAGTACGAGCGCACATCGACGGTGGTCATCAACGCCTATCTCGCGCCGCTGATGTCTCGCTACCTCAACTCGCTCTCCGAGAATCTCAAATATGAAATCTCAAATTTCAAATTGAGAGTGATGCAATCAAACGGCGGGTCGGTCTCCGCCTCCACGGCGGCGGCCGAGCCCGTGCGCGCGATACTGTCAGGCCCCGCGGGCGGAGTCGTGGGCGCGCTGCGCGTCTGCGGGCTCGCGGGGATAAACGACATAATCACGTTCGACATGGGCGGCACGTCTACCGACGTTGCGCTGTGTCGCGGAAACGCTAAAACCACGAATGAGGCTCTGGTGGCCGGTTTGCCGGTAGCTGTGCCCATCATAGACATCCACACCGTAGGCGCGGGAGGCGGCTCGATCGCCCGGCTAGACGACGCGGGCGCGCTCAGAGTCGGCCCCGAGTCGGCGGGCGCGGACCCCGGACCCGCGTGCTACGGCCGGGGCGAAGAGGTCACCGTGACCGACGCCAACCTCGTCCTTGGCCGGTTCGGCGGCGCGCAACTGTTAGGCGGAGAGATGGAGCTTGACCGCCAGCGCGCTCGATCAGTCTTGTCGCGGCTCGCCGACGAGATGTCTCGCTCAAGCGGCCGGCCCGTCTCGGCCGAGTCGGCGGCGGCGGGCGTAATCAAAGTTGCGAACGCGAACATGGAGCGGGCGCTGCGTGTCGTCTCGGTAGAGCGAGGCCAGGACCCGCGCCTCTTTACGCTCGTGAGCTTCGGCGGCGCGGGCGGCCTGCACGTGTGCGAGCTCGCCTCGGCGCTCAGAATCCCGCGCGTCGTCATACCGCGCTCGCCCGGCACGCTGTCGGCGCTGGGCGTGCTGTTGGGCGATGTGGTGAAAGACTATTCGCGGACCGTGATGACGAAAGTCGAAGGCGCGGACCTGAAACAGATCGAGCGCGGATTCGTCGCGCTTGAGCGCGAAGCGCGAAGCGATCTGCGGGCCGAAGGGTTCCGCCCGCCGAAGGTCAGGCTCGAAAGGTCCGTCGCCATGCGCTATGTCGGCCAGTCGTTCGACATAGATGTCGCATGGGGCCGATCATTCGAGAGAGCTTTTCACCAATCGCACCGCGAGCGGTACGGATACGCCGACGAGAAACGGCCCGTCGAGATAGTCTCTCTGCGCGTGCGCGGCGTGGGCATAACCGACAAGCCGCCGCTCAAACGCTTCACCAGGACAAAGCGACGCAAGGCCGAGCCTTCCTTCACTGCGAGCGTCTACTTCGGCTTGCGCGCGACGCGAGCGCCCGTCTATTCGCGCGACGATCTGGCGGCGGGGATGAAGCTCAAGGGTCCGGCCATCATCACCGAATACAGCTCTTCGACGCTAATCCCGGCCGACCGAATCGCCGCGGTAGACCCATGGCTGAACCTCATCATCACGCCGGATGAAGGCTGAAGCTATCTGTGTTAACCTGTGGCTATGAAGGTGCTGACGGCGGACCAGATGCGCGAGGTTGATCGCGCGACCATCGAGCAGTACGCCACACCAGGCATCACGCTCATGGAGAACGCCGCGTCGCGCACGGTCGAGGCCGCCGAGAAGAGATACGGCCCGTTCGACTCCAAGAGCGCTTTGATAATCTGCGGGCGCGGCAACAATGGCGGCGACGGCGCGGCCATCGCGCGGCTCATTCATGCGAGAGGCGCTTCGGTCCTCCTGCTGCTGCTCGGCCGCGTGGAGGACTCGCGCGGCGACGCGAGGGAGAATTTTGAGGCCGCCCGCCAGATCGCCTCTTCAAACGGCGACACGTTTCGACTCGTCGAGGTAGAGAATGCCGAGCAGTTAAAGAGCGAAGCCGCCGCGCGCGCGCGCGACGTACTTTTTGATGCGATGCTCGGCACGGGACTGGCGCGACCGGCGGCGGGGCTGTTTCAAGAAGCGATCGAGCTGCTCAACGATTACGCCAGCCGCTCGCCGCTCATCGCCGTAGACGTGCCGTCGGGACTCGCTTCCGACTCTCAAGAGTTGATCGGCCCGGCCGTCAAGGCTCACCTGACCGTAACATTCACCGCGCCGAAACCCGCGAGCGTCTTGCCGCCCGCCTCCGATTACAACGGGGAGCTCGTCGTCGCCGACATAGGCTCGCCCGATGAGTTGATCCAGGCGGCCGGGTCAAAGCTCAACCTCGTCACGCCCGAGATGATCGCGGCCTGGCTCACGGCTTCGCGCCGCAAGCCCGACGCCAACAAGGGCGACGTGGGGAAGGTTTTGATCATCGCGGGGTCGCGAGGCAAGACCGGCGCGGCTTGCTTGACGGGCGAAGCGGCCTTGCGATCGGGCTGCGGGCTGGCAACGATCGCGACCCCCGCGTCATCGCAACCCATCGTCGCCGCGCGCGCCATCGCAGAGTGCATGACCGAGCCGCTCGCCGAAACCGAATCGGGCGCGGTCGCGCGCGAAGCTTCGGACCGCGCGATCGAGCTGGCCGCCGCGAGAGATGTCATAGCGATAGGGCCGGGCCTGGGGTCAACAGACGAGTCGACTCGCGATTTCGTCCGCCGGGTCGTAGGCCGCGCAGCGCGGCCCACGGTCATAGACGCCGACGGGTTGAACGCGCTTGCGCCCTGGCCCGACGAGTCGGGTGAGAGCGCACGATCGCCTTTGATTCTCACGCCGCATCCGGGCGAGATGAGCCGCCTCATCGTTAAGCCTATCGATGAAATAGTTCGCAACCGCGTCGCGATAGCCCGCGATTTCGCGACCGAGAGCAAGGCGATACTGGTGTTGAAGGGGAGCCGCACCCTGGTCGCCGCGCCCGACGGCGAAGTCTACGTCAACCCGACGGGCAACTCCGGGATGGCGTCGGGCGGGACGGGCGACGTGCTGACGGGAATCATCGTGGGGTTCATCGCGCAGAAGCCTGACGACCCGCTTAGAGCAGTGATCTCGGCAGTCTATCTCCATGGGCTCGCGGGCGACCTGGCGGCGGAGTGGCGAAGCATTAGAGCGATGATAGCGTCCGACATAACGGCCATGCTCGGGCAGGCGATTATCGAAGTGGGCGGGACGGTCGAACGCTTGAGAGGGAGACGGCTGTGATCGATGAGGGCCTGACGGAGAGAGTGGAGACAATAACTCGCTCGGCGGAAGAGACGTTCGAGCTGGCCCGCAAACTCGGGCGAGCGACGACAGGTCGCAAGCTCTTTTTGTTGAGCGGCGACCTGGGCGCGGGGAAGACAGTCTTTGCCAAAGGGCTTGCGGCGGGGCTGGAGATAGACCCTGCGGAGGTGACCAGCCCTTCGTTCACGCTCGTGAATTCATACGAGGGTCGATTGCGTATGTACCACATCGATCTCTACAGGCTCGACGCGGGCGCGTGCCACGACCTCGGGCTCGAAGAGATGTTAGAAGACGAGCGGGCGATCGTGGTGATCGAATGGGCCGAGCGGCTGGGCTTCACCCCCGAAGGCGCGACCGAAGTTGTGATCGAATACGTCGATGATTTAGAGCGAAGAATCACTCTGAGTCCTGAGTGCTGAGTCCTGAGTCCTGAGTGCTGAAAGCGCGTCTGGAAAGCCTCGTAGAGGCTTGATGTTTGTAGAAGGGGCGCGTAACCATTATTCAACTCCGTAGGAGTTGAATGTACCTGCCTCACCATCAACTACAAACATCCGGCTCCTACGGAGCCCAGTAGCTTGCTATTACTCAGGACTCAGCACTCAGCACTGCAATGGTCCCGCTTTGCCGATTCTCGCTGATCCTGTCTATAATTAAAGTAGTGGGCGCGCTGACACGCCGAAGCGAGGAAGCGCGTTTAACGATAAATCAATCCCCTTCCTCAATCCCCCCTGCGGCGCGACAAATCCCCGGAGTCGACTATGGAGACTCAAGAGCTGATCATGACGGCCTTGCGCGCGCTGGGCGTCTACGTGCTCGTGCTCGTGGTCATACGCATAACGGGTAAGCGGACGATAGGCCACTTCACGGCCTTCGACCTCCTGGTCGCGCTCATGCTCGGCGAGGTCGTAGACGAGATCATCTACGGCGACGTGACGATAGCCCAGGGCGCAGTGGCGATCATCGTCATAGCGCTCGCCGAATACGGCAACTCGTGGCTGACCTACTGGGACCATGGCTTTGACGCGCTGCTGGAAGGCAAGCCGACCGTCATCGTCGAAGACGGCAAGCTTGTGCGCCGCGGCATGCGCAGAGAGCGGATAAACGAGAAGGACGTGATGGCCGAGCTGCGCGTCCAGGGCATAGACGACATCCGAGAGGTGAAGCGCGCCATCGTAGAGAACGACGGCGAGGTGAGCGTCATAAAGCAGGAGTGGGCCGAGCCCGTGCAGAAAGCCGACCTCGGCGGCGAGATGGCCAAGCAGAAGAAAGCGCGCGACCAGGAGGGCTGACATGGAGCTGCACAAGATAGCCTTGAGGGCGCTGTTCGCCTACATCTTCTTGCTCGTCCTGCTGCGCGTGTCGGGCAAGCGCACCGTCGCCCAAGGCACGAGCTTCGATTTCGTGCTCGCCCTGATCCTCGGCGACATGATCGATGACGCGCTGTGGGCAGAGGTCCCTTTCAGCCAGTTCGTAGTCGCCACGTCCGCCCTGGTCGTAATGAACATCGCGGCCTCGATGGCCGGCTACTTCAGCAAGACGGCGGCGTGGCTCCTGGAAGGCGAGCCGCGAATCATCATGCGAGGCGGCTCGGCGCTCCGCCCGGCCATGCGCAGCGAGAGAATAAGCGAGAAAGAGCTTGAAGAGATGATGCGGCAAACCGAGCTCGAACGCGAGCGGTGGGCCGAGGTGAAAAGCGCGCGCGTCGAAACCAGCGGCAGGGCTTCGGTCTTAAAGCAAGACTGGGCGAAGACGGCCGACAAACGCGACGCGGACAAACTGAAGGAGGTGACGGAGTGAACGGCGTCTGGGGCGTGCTTGCGGTCTTCACGGTCGCGATGCTGCTGATCGCGGGCGCGGTCTTTCGGCTCAACGACGAGAGCCTGCTGGTCCCGCCGCCGGAATCCGTCGCCGAAGGCTTCACGCGGGCGCTGGTCGCGGGGCGTTACGACCGCGCGCTGCCATACCTCAGCGAAGAGCTCGCGGCCGAGGAGGGGCCTGAAGGTATGCTGGGATTGGCTTACCTTCTCAGGCTTCGAACGGGAAAAGTCCTGAACGTGCAGGGCGAGCCGGGCTGGATGACAAACGAGCGCGCGGACGCCGCAGCGGTAATAGAGACAGCGTCGGGTGATTATGTGCGCCTTACTTTTCCGATGTCGCGCAGGCAAGGCGTGTGGTCGATCAGCAGCCTGCACAGGATTGAACAGGAGACGGGGCGTTAAGGTTTGGCGAAAGGGTGAAGCGAATGGCGAAGAGCAAGAACGGAGTGAAGGGCGACGGCCTTCCGGCGCCGGGCTCGCGGCGGATTGATGATGTCGGCATCGACGCCACGTAGCGGCATATCGATTCTAGCTTTGACCGCCATGTAACAGAGCGATGATTTCGGCCTTTATGGCCGCGTAGCGGCCGTATGATCTTAGCCGTGTGCTTCAGCGCACGGATCAAGAGCCGCTGACGCGACGCCGCAAATATACTCAGAGGGCGTCTAAAAAGTCCCCGAAGGGGACAAATTCAAAAGCCAGGGGCATCGCCCCTGGAAACGGATCGTTAATAATGAGAAGCCCTGAAAGGGCGCGATAAGAGTATCGCCCTTTCAGGGCTTCTCGCTGTGTACGTACATAACCCGGCGCGTTGCGCCGGGCTATTGAATAACGCCCCTACGGGGCTTTCGGCTATTGAATATCGCCTCTTCGAGGCTTCCTATTGAATCACGCCCCTTTCGGGGCTTATTGAATCGCGCCTCTTCGAGGCTCTATT
>DATFGQ010000108.1:0-13096 GCA_035249305.1 Blastocatellia bacterium
ATATGTTTATCGCGCCCTTTCAGGGCTTATTATCTTCTGCACGCGTTACCCGGCGCGATGCGCCGGGCTATTGAATTACGCCCCTTTCGGGGCTTATTGAATATCGCCTCTTCGAGGCTCTATTGAATAAAGCCCTTTCAGGGCTTTTTCTCCCACTTTTCAGACGCCCTCTAATTACTATTGCTGTTAGGCTGGGTTTGCCCCTGCGGCGCAGGCTGTTCGGGCGGCTTTGTCTCGTCGGTCTTCTGGTCCTCGGGCGGCGCGGCTTCGGGCGTCATCTCCTGTTCGGGCGCCGCGCCCTCTTGCTGCTGCTCGGGAGCGGGCTTCGGCTGGTGCTGCGGCTTCCAGTAGTACTGGTAATAAAAATAGCCCGCCGCCAGGATCAGAATGACCGACAGCAGACCTATTAGTACGACGCCCGCGTAGCTCTTACGCCTGGGCGCGGCGGTCGCGGCTTGAGCGCCGAGCCGCGCCGTGACGGGCAATTGCGGTTCGGCCGGCTGCGCAAGGTGCGACTCGGCCGGGGGCGGCTCCGAGGCGGGCGCTTGCTGCATGGGCGTGTGTTCGAGCGGCGTGCGATCGCTTATCGAAACCTCTTCCGCGCCCGAAGCCGCGTCCTGGTCTTCGAAGTTCACCGACGAAGGGAGCGCCGCCATCACAAGCGTCGTCGTCTCTTTGTCGGGCGGCGTGGGCGGGATGGGAGACGCGAGCTGCGTCGTCACGCTCGCGCGGTGATCGGCGGGGTTCGCCGCGGCCTGCCCGCGGTCGCCGTAGTAATCTTGATTTATAGCCTTGAAGCTCCCCGTGATCGAAGAGCTGTCGGTCCCCGTCTGCAAAGCCTCGCCGTCGAACTTCGCGATGATGACGGTGATGTTGTCCTCCCCGCCGCGCTCGTTGGCTATCTCGACAAGCTTGCGACACGCGGCCGTGAGGTCCGCGGACGATTGAGCCATCTCGCGCATCTCCGCCGACTGAATCTTGTTCGAGAGCCCGTCGCTGCAAATCAGCAGAAAGTCGTTGCGGAAAAGCTCGACGGCCGTCAGCGCCACCTTGACCGTGGGCTGCGTCCCTAGCGCCTGCATGATGACGTTTTGCGGGACCGAGGATATCTGCTCGGGCGTGATGGCGCCTGAATCAATGAGCATCTGCGCGAGCGACTGGTCTTTAGTGAGTTGTTTGATCTGATCGCCTCGGACCAGGTAAGCGCGCGAATCGCCGACCTGACCGATGTAGGCCGTGGTCCCTTGCACGAGAACGGCCGTGACGGTCGCGCCCATCCCGGAGAGCTCCGGGTTCTGCTGCGCGTGCTCCCAGATCTTTTCGTTGGCGACCTCGGTCGCCATCTTCAACCGCTCGGAGACGCTCAGGTCCGTAGGCATATCCATGAGCGACTCTCGTATGGACGTGACGGCCATCTCGCTGGCGATCTCGCCCGCCACCGCGCCGCCCATGCCGTCGGAGACGACCATCAGGCTCCCGCGCGCCCCGACCGGGTGCGTGCTCATATCCGGCCCCAGCCCTACGTTGCCCGTCGTCAGGTCTGCGACCATGAAAGCATCTTCGTTGCCGCTGCGCTGCATGCCTATATCGGTTCGCGCGAAGACTGAGACTAGTACGTTACTCATCGGCGGCCTCACAGATGTAACCACGCACTTCTCCTCTCATTTCAACCATGAAACTCGCTAAACTTCAAATCGAAAAAGCTGCTTGCCGATCAGGATCATGTCGCCCGGCTTGAGCTCGACCTCGGCCTTTATCTTTATGAACGTCCCGTTGCGACTCCCTTCGTCCGTGAGTATGAAAGTGTCGCCGCGTTGGACTATGCGGGCGTGCCTGCTCGACATGAAGCCGTCGTGCGGGAACGAGATATCGCCCATCGTGCGGCCTATGACGGTCTCGTCTTTCAGCTCGTAGACCTCGCCTTGCTGGCCGCCTTCCATGATCAGGTGGAGCCTCCCCTTAGGCGTCGCCTGGACCGAAGACATAACAATGGTCCTTGCCACGGTCATGGGAGACCCGCACCCTCCGCAGAAGGCGCTACCCGGCGCGTTCATGTGTCCGCATTGCGGACAAGGAGTCGCGCCCGGAATATTCGCGGCGATGTTTGCGGCGTTCTGGAACGGCTGGGGCTGCTCGGCCGGTTGAGGCGGCGGGCTGACTCGCTGCGGAGGCGGCTGAGGCGGGACGACCGTCTGAGGCTCCGGGGCAGGCGGAGGAGCGACGGGCGCGGGCCGCATGTCGAATGAGGGCGGCGGTTGCTGCGGCTGTGGCCTCTGCGGCGGGACGACCGTGGGCGGCTCGACCGGGGCGGTCGGAGTCTGCACGGGCGGGTTGGGCGGCGCAAAATTATCCCGTATCGAAGGGACCACGACCGTTTCCGGCGCGCGTTGAAGAGTCTCGGGCGGGTTGGGCGTCACCGGGGCTGTGTCCTGGCGGAGCTTGCTGCCGCAATGCTGGCAGAAGGCCCAGCTCCGTTCGTTCATCGTCTGGCAGGTCGGACAGGGGATCTCGCCCGGCTGGTCAGACTGGTGGAAAGCCTGGTCTTGCGCCACGACCGTCGCCGCGAGCGAATCGATCATGCGCGGGCTCGGTTGCTCGCCTTGTCTGTCGAGAGGCGTCGCGCAAAGGCGGCATACCTCCTGCGTCGGTTTGTTGTTAGCCCCACACTTGGGACAGATGCTCATAATTAACAGTGCTCCTTGTTTATGGTGCCCATAGGCTTTTTTGCTAGACTGTTATTATACGTAAAGCCAAATTTGATGAAAACTCGAAATCTGCCTTCTCGAATCACTTAGCCACATCTTTGGCGCATCGGAACCCGAGGTTGGGCATGCGCTTGTCTGGCGTGTCGTAATACCTGTTCGTAGTCAGTAGCTCTTCCGTGGAGGTGTCGAAAGCGCCGCCGCGGAATATCTTGAACCTCGGGTCATACTTGAGAGTCGATTTCGGGTAGGGGGTCAGATCCGACGCCACCCACTCGAAGACGTTCCCGACCATGTCCGAGGCGTCGCACCAGCTCACGCCGCCCTGGTAAGAGCCCACGGCCACGGGCTCGCCGTGACCGCTCTCTTTCAGGTTTGAGAGCTGAGTCGACCAGCTCCTCTCCCATGGGCCGCTCCGCCCGCGCGCCGCGTACTCCCACTCCTCTTCCGTAGGCAGCCGCTTGCCCGCCCACTCGGCGTAATCTTTAGCGTCTCTCCATGAAACATTTACTACAGGCAGCTTCGCCGTCCCAGGCTTCGGCTGCCCGTTCTTCCAGTGCGGGGGCGGCTGGTGGCCCGTCGCTTTGATGAAGCGGTAATACTCCTCGTTGGTGACCTCGTTCTTGTCTATGAAAAAGTCCCCGACCGTCTTGTAATGAGTCGGCTGGGAGTATTGAGTCCCCTTAGTCTCGTCGGTCCCCATCAAGAACTTGTCGCCGCGCACGTAGACCATCCCCGGAGGCGCGGGGACCGCCGGGGCGTTGTTGTCGGCGGGCGGCCCGTCGTCGCTCGTGAGCATCTTCAAAATGATTCCACCCGCTATCAGCACGACAGCCACCAGGCCGACGATCATGATCTGCTTCTTATGCTCTCTTAAAATACCCGCAATGCTGCCGGCCGATTCCGCCGCCTCGCGGCTCGCCGCTTCCTCCGCCATAGCCCAGCGCTCGGGTGATATAGATTGCAGCGGCGAATAAGAACGACCCGGCGGCGTAGACCGCTCAGGCGAAACAGACCGCTCGGGTGAAAACGAAGGGTCCGTCCGCACAGGCGCGCTCTCTTTTTCAGGCGCCGCGGCCGCCCCCCGCGCCATCACGGGAGAGGGCCGCGGCTCGCCCCCGTTGAGGTTGCGTATGGTCTCGGCGTCGCTCGGGAATAGATCTTCGTGCGTGACGCTCTGTATCTCGCCGATCGGCTCCGTAGGCTTTACGGGGGAAGTCGGCGCCTGTTTGGAGATCGGCGGATAAAGATTGGCTATGAAAGGCGAGTGGAGAATATTGGTTGAAGTCGCGGAGAGCTCTACGCCCGCGTCCTGTAGCGCGTTCTCCAACTCGCGGGCGAGCTCAAGCGCGGTCGACTGCCGGTCCTCGCGGCGCTTTTCCAGCGCGCGCAATACGACCTCCTCGACCTGCCACGGTATCTCCGCGCGCAGGTAGTGGAGCGGGTGCGGCCTCTCGCTGGCATGCTTTATCACGACGCCCACGGGAGTGGGCGCTTGAAAAGGCACCTCGCCCGTCAGCATCTCGTAGAGGATGACGCCGAGGCTGTAGATGTCCGAGCGCGCGTCCAGCTCTTCGCCGCGGCACTGCTCGGGCGACATGTAATGCGGCGTGCCGACGATGATGCCTTGCTGCGTGAGCTTCATCATCTCCGTGGTCGTCTTGAGCTTGGCGATACCGAAGTCTAAGACCTTGATCTGCTCGATCCCTTCGTCGCCGCGGACCAGCCAGATGTTATCAGGCTTGAGGTCGCGGTGGATGATGCCCTTCGCATGCGCAGCGTCTAAGGCAGAGCAGATCTGGCCGACTATCAGGATCGTGTCTTCGTACCCGAGCCGCTTAACGCGCTTGATGTTCTCGCGCAGGTCCGCGCCTTCAAGGAATTCCATGACGAGGTAGGCGATGCTGTTGTCGAGCGTGACGCCGAAGTCTGTGACGGCCACGGCGTTGGGGTGGCGTATCTGGGCCGCGGCGCGGGCCTCGCGCCGGAAGCGTTCGAGCGCGATGTGGTCGGCCGCCAGCTCCGTGTGGAGCACCTTGACGGCGACCACCGAGTCCATGTGTATGTGAGTCGCGCGGTAGACTTTCCCCATGCCGCCCTGCCCGATCTTTTCGTCTATGCGGTACTTGTTATCGAGAATAGTTCCGATCAGTCTATCTTCTTCTGCAATGACAATCAGGTGCTCGCCGTCGAAAGGGCAGTAGAGGAGCTGGTCCTTATATTCGTTTTCGCAGGTGGGGCATCGTTTCATTTTAATAACTCCTGAGTGGATAGCGGAGTTTCAAACGGTGCTTATCCTATGACGATCTTCAAACTATGTCAATCCGGTCAAACGGCCACAGAGGCACAGAGACTCAGAGATTAAAAGAATAAAAACCTCTGAGTCTCTGTGCCTCTGTGGCTAGTCTTAACTCTTAGTTCAGAAGTTGTACTTCAAAGCAAACTGAATCGTGCGCGCGGGCACGCGAGTGTCGACAAACGTCTGGCTCGTGAGCGGGCTCAGCCCCACGCCGCCGAAGAAGAGCTGGCGCACCGGCACGCCGAAGTGAGTCCGGTTGAAGAGGTTGAAAAACTCTGACCTGAACTCCAGGTTCTGGTACTCCGTGAAGCGGAAGACCTTGTTGACCGTCAGGTCGACCGTCGCCACGCCGGGCGCGCGGAAGTTGTTCCTGCCGCTCGCGCCGATGTCGGTCAGGTTCGGGTCGCTCACACGGTCAGTCAAGTTGCCGTCGAGGTTCACGTCGCAGCAGAAGAGCACAGAGTACGGCTGCCCCGTCATAAACGTCCCGATGCTTGCTACCTGCCAGCCGCCTAACAGGCTGTTATCACGCCAGAACGGGAGGTCCCACAAGGCGCTGTAGACGAACCGGTGTCGCACGTCGAAGCTCGCGTCGCCGCGCTCAGCCGCGCGGTCGAAGCTGTTCTGCGGGAGCGCGCTGGCGCCCGCCGTGTCGAACAGGTCCGAGACTTCGTCGATCGCGTGCGACCAGGTGTAAGCGCCCGTCAACTGCACGCCGCCCGACAGCCGCTTTATCAGTTGGAGCTGTAGCCCGTGGTAGATCGAGTTGGCGTCCGACTCGATCGAGGTGAACGAGCCCAAAAGCGGGAACGGGCGACCGCCCGTCGTGTTTAGAAATCCCGGCGCGAGGTTTTCGCCAACGAAGCCGGGGAAGAGAAATCTATCCAAAGTTACTGGTACGATATCTCTTACGCGAGGAATGCCGTTAGGCCCAAGGTTCGGAGTCGCAAACCTCAGCAGGTGCACGCCGCGCGTGCCGACGTAACCGGCCGAAGCCAGAAAGTCACGCCCCACCTGGCGCTCGACGGTCAGCCCCCAATGCTGCGCGTAAGGCGTCACGAGGTCCGCGGCCGGTAGCACGAACCCGGCCCCCGCGGCGAAATCTGAAGCGTTCGAGAAGAACCTCGCGACCTCCGCGGGGCTGCCGAGATCGAACTGGTTCAGCGTGCCGTCCGCGGCAAGGAATGCCGGGTTGATAAATGGGAAAGAGAAGAAAGGGTCATCTGGCAGATCGAACGCGTCCCTATTCAGCCCCGCGAGGTTCAACGTCAGGAAGCTGGGGAAGACGTTTCGCGACTGGCTTATCACGGCTCCGGGTATCTGGTCGTAGTAGATTCCGTAACCCCCGCGAACCGACGTGCGGCCATCGCCCACAGGGTCCCACGCAAACGAGATGTGCGGGCCGAAGTTGTTGTCGTCCCGCCGGAATATCTCAGTGCGCCCGGCGAGAAACTGCTCCAGGCCCGATCGGCCGAACAAGTCGCGCTCGAACGACTGGAAGCGCTGGACCTCGTCGGACGTGAAGGTGTTCTCGATCCTGTTGTTGACCTCTCGGGGCACGCTGTTGATCTCGTACCTCATCCCCACGGTCAGCGTAAAGGTGGGGCTGAGGCGAATCTGGTCTGAGACGAAGAAGTTGTTCTGCCAGTACCTGATGCCTATCGTCGAATCCCTGACCAGCGCCTGCGTCTGATAGAAACCCGTCGGGGCGCCCGCCGAGACGAAGTCAGATCCGAAGAAGAATGGTATGCCGCGCGCTTGGAGCGCGAGCTCGCCCGGCGATATGTCTAAGGCCGCCGAAAACTCGGCGAGCGGGCGGAAGTTGCGCTCGAGAAAACTGTTGAGCTGGTTGCGGCGTATATCGAAGCCGAAGGTGAAACGGTGGTTGGTCAGGTTATAAAAGAGCGTGTCGGCGTACTGGAAAGTGTTGTTCGTCCTGCCCTGCGGGAAGTTGAACACGTCTACGCCGATGGGGCTGAACCCCGCGACCTTCACCTGGCCGAGCGGCCCCGTTACGTCCTCCGTCGTGAGGCCCAAGAGGCTGGCGAAGCGCGGTATTCCCGGTCGCAACACCCCGCCGTTGTCGAACATTGGCTCCGTCGCGTTGATTAACAGCGGTGCGTTGAGCAGGAAGGGCTCGCCCGGCAGCGTGCTCGACGGCAAGAGCTGAGAGTTGCGGACCTCCTCAAAGCCGAGCGTCGTTCGGCCGAACGAGAACCGCGCCTGGTTGACTACCCTTGAAGAGAAGGTGCTGCTGAAGATCAGCGAGAGGTTCTGCGTGCGTGTGAGCGCGCGCAGCGACGAGAAGATCGCCTCGCCCGTCACGGGCAGGATCGTGTCGTCGTCGGTGAAGTTATACCTTCCCGTCAGAGAGTGGTCCGCGCCGAAGGCCCGTATGTTCGGGTGGTCGAGCCTGAAAGAGAATATCGTCCCGTCGGCGTCGGCCGGGAGGACCTCCGAGTAGGTGTTTCGCCCATACGGCCCCAGCGGGTTATTCGGGAAAGGGAAGAGGCTGAAGAAGGCCCCGCCTATCGGCGACGCAGGCAGCACGGGCCGTCCCGGCAGCGGGTTCCCCTGATCGTCTTCCTCTATCGTGCGGAGCCCCACGGCGCCGAAACCGAAAAGGCCGCGCTCTTCAACGGTCGGCACTGCGAAATGAGATTCGCGGCTCGCGTTTAGATCCTGGTGCTCGAACGATACGAAGAAGTTAGTCTTCTCGGACCCCAGCGGGCCGCCCAACACAAACCCGTACTGCGCGCGCGTGTAAGGGTTCTCGCCGTCCGACGGATTCGTGGGCGCGAGGAACTGGCCGCCGAAGCCAAGCCTGACCGGCGTGCTGTCGCTCTGGCGCTGGAGCGGGAAGGTCGCCGGGCCGCCCGAAAAGTCGAACGCGTCCTTTGCGCGCAGCCGCTTGTCGGTCAGAAAGCCGTAGACCGTTCCGTGAAAATCTACGCCGCCCGAGCGCGACACGGCGTTGACCTGCGCGCCCATCCCGCGCCCGAACTGCGGCTCGGCAAGCAACGTGATGACCTGAAACTCCTGCACGCTCTCTATCGACTGAGGCACGAGCGACGTGAAGCCCTGGCGGCGCACGCCGACCTCTTCGTCGTTGTTGTCGGAGCCGTCTATGGTGAAGTTGTTCGACCGCGAGCGTATGCCGTTGACGGAGAACTGGCCCGTCGTCCCCACGCCCGGCCCTATGCCGGGGCCTATGGAATTGCCAATCGGGTGAGGCGGCGGGGCCACGCCCGCAAAGAGGAACGCGAAGTCGTCGAACGTGCGCACGCCCGGCAGCGGGAGCGTCACGATCTGACGGCGGTCGACGCTGCCGCCCCTCGACGCGTTCGTAAGGTTGACTATCTGCTCGAAGGCCGAGGTGGCTTCGGGCAGCGAGGTCGATGTTTGAGTCTGTTGAGTCGTGGTCGTCGTTGGAGTGGTCTGAGGCGCGCCGGCCCGCCTCAAAGAGATGGGGGGCGGCTGCACGCGCTTTGTCTCGGTGATGTTGATGGGGAAATTCGATTCAGATGAGTTCGGCCCTTCTTCAAACCCCTGGGCGGCGGCCGTTATCCTGTAAAAGCCCGGAGGCAGAGTCCCTATGAAGTATCTCCCCGACTCGTCGGTGACGGTCGTGCGCGTCAGCCCCGTCTCCTGGTTGCGAATCGTTACGGTCGCTCCCGCGATGCCCGTGTTCGTACCCTCTTCGTAAACACGCCCTTCAAGCGCGCCGCTCGTCGTCGTCTGCGCGAGCGATTTGAACATGCCTGTGGAGGTTACGCAGAAAGCGATTAAGAAGCAGATCAGCTTTACCCGAAGTTTCATTATATCTTCTCCTTGAAAGTGGCCGCCCGATTCTGTGTCGGGCCTGGCCGTAAGCTATCCTTGAAGCCCTGCTAATATAATTAAGACGTAACCCCTCTTTGCGATCTTGCAAAAAAGGGATTCGCTCGGGCCGGGCGTCGATTGCGGCCAACGCCCGGCGTTTCCTGCAAGTGAGATTTTCAGTCAGAGACGCACAAGACGCCTCTCATTTCAGAGGCGTGACGTTCACGTAAAAGACCACATACTCTTCGCTGTCTTTAGTGGCGAAACCGACGGTCCCCTGTGTGATCGTCGCGTCCGTAATCACGCTCAGAGGGCGCGGGCCACCCGCCGCGGGCGCGCTCGACACTTCGATGGAGTGCTTTATCTGGTCGCCCTTCGCCTCGACGATTATGTGGAAAGAGTCGTCCGGGCGGCTCAGATCGAGGGCCAAAAACTCGGGCGGGCGCAACAACCTGATCTGACCGTTTTGACAGATGTAACTGTGAAAAGTATTACGCGCCGCCGACTTCGGCCCCATCAGTTGAAACAGGTAATAGTTCTGCCGGTCGCGAGCGCGCACTATCCAGACGGCCCCTTTGCCGTTTAAGAACTTCGTGTCGAACTCCATGCGAAAGTCGGAGTAGAGCTTCTCTTTGACAAGCCCGCCCGCGACCCCCGACCCGCGCACAGTCAACTTGCCCGGCTCGAACTTCCAATCTTTCGGCGCGTCCCAGCTCATCGCGCCCCCCAGGAACGTGTCGGCGAACTCGCCGGAAAAGACCACGCGCTTGAGCTTCATCTCGACCGTCGCGTCGCCCACGTCGAACTTCCTGACTAACCGCGCCGGCTCGAAGAGGTCTTTCTCGGCGCGTATGGTGTGCTCGCCCGGTCTGAGCTGGTTCATGATCTTCAGCTCGCCCGACTCGGCCACGCGCCCTTGAAAGTCGTTATCGACGTAGATGCTTGAGCCCGGCTCGCTCTTGACGGTGAGGTTGACGACGGCGGCTGCGAACTTCGGAGTGACGGTCGTCGTCGCGCCGCCTTCTATCTCTATGTTCCTCTCCCAGTCGGCGATCGTCGGGTGCGTGACGCGCAGCTTATGCATGCCGGCGGGTATGGCGTCGAATTCGATCTGATTTTCGGCCTTCCTCGACGGGCTGTCGAGCTTGCGCCCGTCGAGATAGACGGAAACGTCCGTGTCTACGCCGCCGAGCCCTAGGAGGATTGAGCCGGTCGTCGGCACGAGGTCCGCGTCGACGGGCTGCGTGCCGGTCTGTTTGACCAGCGCCTTGGCCGTAAACGTCTTGTGGTTTTCCGAAGTCACTTCGATGTCGTAGGAGCCGGGCGGGAGCTCTGCGCGGAACTGCCCGTCCTCGCTGCGCCCCTGGCGCACGGGGTTGCCGCGCGACTTTATGACGACGCTCGCCGTGGGCGGGTCGGTTAGCACGAACAGCACCCCGTTGGCGCGGTTGGCCGCGACCTGCGGGCCGCGCGGCCGTGTGGGTCTGGTCGTCTTGACTTTCGGTTTCACCTTAGGCTTTTCGACCTCGGGGTAATCGCGCTGCGCGAAGACGGAGGCGGAAGCCAGGAGCGAAATAAGAATCAGCGATAATAGAATTCTGTACATATTTTTTTCAGGCTTATCGGGGCTAGGCGTAACTCTTAAATTCGTGGTTAGGGCGAAGGCGCACTCTTTGCGCAGCGGAATCCAACGTCGGGCAGAGTGCGATCTCCTAACACAGCAGTCCGAGTTGTAGTCATAGCATAAATCTTGCTCGCGCGGAAACTCCCGCCGCGAACTATCTTGCCGGGCTTGGGCGTAGCCTGGCTGCCGGGGTAGCGGAAAGAGTCAGAGTCGGTCCATTCGGCGACGTTGCCCGCCATGTCTAAAGCGCCGAACGGGCTCTTGCCCGCCGGGTAGCTGCCTACGGGGGCGAAGCCGCTCTTTTGCGAGTCGGCGACGTTTCCGCGCGAGGCGTCAAAGTCGTTGCCCCACGGGTAGAGCCGCTTGTCCGAACCGCGCGCGGCGTACTCCCATTCTTTTTCCGTGGGCAGCCGCTTGCCCGCCCACTCGGCATACTCTTTGGCGTCAAACCATGTCACGCCCGCCACGGGCAGCCGCTCCTCGCCCTCGCGGAAAACGCCGTTCTTCCAGCTCTGCGACCACGTGTCGGGCGCGCGATGGTTCTTCGCTTTTATAAACTTGTAATAGTCGCCGACCGTCACCTCCGTCTTGTCTATGAAGAAGGCGCTCATCGTCTCGACGTGCTCGGGTTTTTCCGACTGGTCGTCGCTGCCGTCATACCCCATCGTGAATTTGCCCGCGGGGACAATCACCATCCCATCCGGCACGGCGACCGGCGTCTTCGGCGGAGTGTCGGGAGTCGCGACGTTCGCGTTCGCGTCCTGTGGCACTGTAGTCTCGCCGCCCCGCATCAGCAGGATGGCGCCTACGATCAAAGCTATCACGATCGCTGCGCCCGCGACGGCGAAGATTATCATACGGTTCGGCCCGGCCGTCTGCGCACCCGGCAGCAGCGTAGGCACGTGGCCCGCCATCGAAGGCTGTCCCGTCTGGTTCTGAAAAAGACTGGGCGGGTTAGTGGCCGGCGGCGCAACCACCTGGCTCGCCCTGGCCTCGGGTGGTATAGAACGCTCGACCGTCGCCCCTTCATACGATCTGGCGTATCCAGTCTCCTTCCCGTAAGTCTCGGTCGAGGGCGGCATCTGAGGGTTGGTCAGCGCGAAAGAGGATTGAGGCGTCTTTGTCCCGAGCTGTTTCAACTCTACGCCGCCCTGGTAGAGCGCGATCTCGAACTCCTGCGCGAGCTGTATGGCCGATTCCTGCCGCTCCTCGGGCAGCTTCTTTAAGGCGCGGAGTATGACATCCTGGACCGTGACCGGGATGTTATCGCGCAGCTCGCGGGGCGGTCGCGGCGGCTCGTTGGCATGCTTTAAGACCACGCCGACGGGCGTCGAAGCCTGAAAAGGGACCTGGCCCGTCAGCATCTCGTAGAGGATGATGCCGAGGCTGTAGATGTCCGAGCGCGCGTCCAACTCTTCGCCCTTGCACTGTTCGGGCGACATGTAAAAAGGCGTGCCGACGATCATGCCCTGCTGCGTCAGCGTGCCCGTGTCGGCGCTGCTCTTGAGCTTGGCTATCCCGAAGTCGAGGACTTTAACTCGGGCTATGCCCTCTTCGGAGCTGAGCAGCCATATGTTGTCGGGCTTGAGGTCGCGGTGGATGATCCCTTTCGCGTGCGCGGCCTGCAAGGCGGAGCAGGTCTGCTGGACTATGTAGAAGCTCTCCTCGTAGTCGAGCTGCTTCTGCTCTTTGATCTTGGCGCGCAGCTCGACGCCTTCAAGAAACTCCATCACGAGGTAAGCGATCCCGCTGTCTTTAGCAACGCCGAAATCGGTCACGACGACGGCGTTGGGGTGGCGTATGTGCGCGGCAGCGCGCGCCTCGCGGCGGAACCGTTCAAGCGCCGTCGTGTCGCTGGCCAGGTGCGGGTGAAGGATCTTTATCGCGACCGTGTTATCCATGTGGATGTGGACCGCGCGGTAGACCTTCCCCATCCCGCCTTCGCCGATTTTCTCTTCTATGCGGTACTTGTCGTCGAGAATGGTCCCGACGAAATGGTCCTGAACGGGCGAGCTTATGAGGGCCTGTCCGTCGAACGGGCAGAAAAGCAGATGCTCCTTCATCTCTCTTTTGCAAGCGGGGCATTGCTTCATCTTCCCAACTCCCTCTATAGGCAAACGGGGTCCTAAGCGTTTTCTATCGTACAATAGGCATGTTGAGGTGTCAATTATCGAGGGTTTAAGGCGTTGGGTAAGAATAAACCCTGGCTCACGAAAGCCGGCGAGGGTCGCACGCAAGCATTTAGCTTCCTACCTCGCAGCTTTGTGAGCCAGGGTTCTCGCAGCAGGCGCTTGGGCGCTGCTTCTCTACTAGCGATACCTCTTCATCCTCTGGCTAAACAGAGCAGCCGCGCCGTCATTAAATACATGTTATTTGGGCGAATTCGCGTAAGGATAGGCGGCGGGTGAGTGTGAAGCGCCGTTCATCTCTTTCAGTGTGTGTCGAGCGCCGCCGGCAGGGCGAACGGTCAAGCTTGTTTGTAGTCGGGTAAAAGCATGATGAAGCAAGATTGTAGGGGCAGGGCTTGTCCCCATAGGCTTTAAGCTAAGCAGTAAGGTATAGCTTTTAGTTTGATTTGGATGCTGAGGCTAGGTTTGAGAATCTTTCAGGAATGTAGGCATAGTTATTTGAATTCTTTTCTTTGGAGAA
>DATFGQ010000109.1:0-2231 GCA_035249305.1 Blastocatellia bacterium
CTCGGCGCCGGCCCTTGCAGCAAATATCTTCAGTATCGATAATCCTCGCGGGCCTTCCGTCATCGGCATGTCATCCATCACGACAAGATGGCCTATGACTTCGCCCGCCGCGTCATATATAGGAATGCCTATAAAACTCTCAGCCCCCATATCGACTAGCGGCTCGTCTTCGGGGAAGAGCTTTTGCAGCCCCTTAGCGTAAAAACATATCTGGCCCTCATAGACTTTCTTGCAGGGCGTGGGCTCGACCTCATACTCAACGTTTTCGGCGAACTCCTTACCGGTCCAGAACGCGAGTGTCCGCGCCTTTGTCCTCCGCCGGTCGACGCATTCGGTGACAAAGACGTACCGGGCCTCAAGCACAGAGGCCAGGTGGCGGACCATCGAGCGGAAGAAATCGCCGCCCGTCACGGCCGCCGTCCCTTCGACTATCTGACGGAGCGTCTCTTCGGCGCGCCGCCGCTGGGCCACTTCCTGCTTCATCTCGTCGTACAGCCGCGCACTTTCAAGCGAGATTGCGGCTTGCGCTGAGAGTATGCGCAAGACTTCTATGCGGTCGGTCGTGAAAGCGTCGGCGGCCAGGTTGTTTTCAAGATAGAGTATGCCCTCGAACTTCCCCTGGTACACGACCGGCACGCAGAGGATCGATCGCGGGCGGACGCGGGCGACGTAAATGTCGTTTGCGAACCGCTCGTCGGCGAGCGCGTCCCCGACCACCACGGCGTCGCCGGTCTTGTGGACGTAATAGACCACTCCCCGCGCGAGGCGGGCGCTCTGCTCTATCGGGATTGCTTCGAGCACTCGCACCTCATCGGAATCGACGCTGCCTTCGGCTTCGATAAAAAGATGGCCGTCCGTCTCCCTCAGGAAAACGCCGCGCTCGGCCCCGGCGTTCTCAATTGCAATCTTCATCAGCTTCCTGAGGAGGTCTTCCAGAACGATCTCGCTGGCTATAGCGTGAGCAGCTTTTGTCACGGTCAGCGTGTCGAGAGAGCCGAGCGCGCCCCGCTCGTCTTGCGGATGCGCCGCACGCCCGACTGACAGCGGCGCTACTCGTTCTACCGACAGATGCGAATACTTGTTTTGGAGGTCAAGCGATTTAGCTTTCGCGCCCCATTGCTCGTAGGAGCGGCATGCTTCCGTAAAGTAGACGGCGGCGATCAATTCATTACCGCGACTCTGCCAGAAGCGAGCATAAAGCTCGGCGGCCAGCGTTTCGTTACACAGGCTACGGGTCGCGCGCGCGTAGCCGACGGCCTCCTCATAAAACGCCATGGCCGCTACCGCGTCGCCTTTGACGCGCGCAGTCTCGGCTTCGATCATCAGCAAAAAGCAGAGATAATTCTCCGGGCAATTCTCCGCGAGTACCTTTAGCGACGCACGCGCCGCTTCGAGCTCGGCCATCAGTTCGCGCTGCTCATCCTCTTTCACTTCCAGGTAGCGGGCTGCGGCGGCAAGCCCTCCCAAAAAATTGAGCAGCACCGGCCAGATTGTCCCGTCTAGCGCACCCACAACCTGACGCGCGCGGCGGGCGGCTTCCGCAGCATGCTCGCGCTCGTCGAAGACCAGATAGAGGTGAAGCTTGAGGACGAAGAAGAAGGTCATAAAGAACGGGTTGTCGCCGTAAGACTTTACGTATTCGTCTTCATCAAAGTCGTCGTTTGAAAGCGAAGTGTTGCCGCGGGTGCGACCGGCCAGGGTGAGCGCCCAATTTAGCATGAGCTTCAGCGCATCTGAAAAGCCCGCGTTGCGCAGCTTTTTCGTGAGCGCGAGGTTCGTCGAGCAGTCGCGGACGAATTGATCGAGGTCTCCGGTTGTCAGGAAAACTGCCCAACTTTCCGTCGCTGCGCCGTAAGCCGCATAAAGAAAATCGCCCGCCTCAAGCCCGCTTCGCGAGGCCTCGCGCGCGTGCGGCACGCAGGTCGCAAACGGCCGCCGCCACAGGTTGACGTGCGCGTGGAATTGCTGGTGAATCTTCGCCCGCCGCTTGGAGTCGTTAAACAACTCGTTGACGTTGAGGGCCAGCCGGCCAAACTCGTAAGCCGACTCGTAATCTTCGCGCACCGGACCCACGGTGATTGCGTGCGTCACGTAGCCGTAGGCCGACTCTTCTGAATTTCCATGCGTCAAGGAGAGGCGTACCATCGTGGCGGAGATCAGGCGCGCCAGCACCGGGTCGCCCGATATATAGGTTGATGACCAGATGGCCGTCAAAATATTCATGACCATGC
>DATFGQ010000110.1:0-22479 GCA_035249305.1 Blastocatellia bacterium
AGCTCGTGTAGCCGGGATCACGCCGTAATGAAAGAGCTATTCCGACAGCCGCTCCGATCGCCATAGCAATTGCAATGGCGATGATTAACCTGAGATTGCTTGTGCGCGTGCGCACGGCGCGGTCGACTATGCGTTCGACCGTGCTGGGGTGAACGAAGTCGTCTTGATCTTTGCCGCGTTTGTCGCGGCCCGCCCTGTCGGCAGCCCCGCCCTGCGAGTCGTCTTCCACGCCGAAGCGCACGAGCGGGCCGCCCGCGCCGAACTCTATCAGATCGCCGCTCCTCAGCTCCGTGGTTATGACTCGGCGGCCGTTTATCATAGTCCCGTTCGTAGAGCCGAGGTCGTGCAGTATGTAATGATCGCCCTTGCGCTTTATCTCGGCATGGTGTGCGGAGACGCGCCGTGCCGCGCCCGAAAAGGCGAGCGTGTTGTCCGGCGCGCGGCCTACTCGAACGGTGTCGGCTTCGAACCTGTCAACCTCTCCTTTTCTTGGGCCGATCTGGTGGGTGAAGGTTATCCTCATAGTGAATGGGTAGAGAAGGGAATCAAGAAAGATTCGAAAGTCATCTCACTTATGCTCGCATGACGATTCTCTTACTGCTCCCCAAATCCTTTTTCATGACTCAATTCTCTCGCTGGCCGCGAACCTGAACCTTGAACGAGTCTTTAATCACGCGCTTCAACTCGCCGGTCTGCCAGTCCCAGATTACGAGCGAGTTATTCCCGCTCCCGCTCGCCAGCGTCTTGCCGTCAGGCGAGAACCCCACGCTGAACACAGATATGTCATGCCCCTTGAGTGTTCGGCGCGCGGTCCCGCTCTGCGTGTGCCAGAGCCTGACCGTCTTATCATCGCTGGCGCTCGCGATAACGCTCCCGTCGGGCGAGAACGCCACGCAATTCACGCTCAGGTCGTGCCCCGTCATCGTCTTTCTTAACTCGCCGGTCTCGGCGTCCCACAGCCTGACGGTCTTATCGAGCCCGCCGCTCGCTAAACTCTTCCCGTCCGGCGAAAACGCTACCGAGTTCACTGGACTCTGATGCCTGACTACTATCGGTTTAGGCTGTCCTGTCTCTACGTCCCACAGCCTGATGGTGCTGTCGAGGCTTCCGCTCGCCAGCGTCTTCCCGTCGGGCGAGAAGGCCACCGTCAACACGCCGCCATCGTGGCCTCTCAATGTCAGCTTGAGCTCTCCTGACACAAGGTCCCATATCTTTATTGATTTGTCCGCGCTCGCGCTGGCCGCGAGCCTCCCGTCGGGAGATGACGCGACGCTAGTGACCGCGCCAGAGTGGCCGACAAACGTCTTGAGCACCTCGCCAGTCTCCGCGTCCCAGAGCTTTGCCGTCTGATCGCTGCTGCCGCTGAGTAATCTCATTCGATCGGGCAGGACCGCTATCGATGAGACTCTGTCGCTATGCCCGTTGAGGCTCTTCTTCTCGATCGATTGAGAAGTCTCCCAGAGCTTCACGACCTTATTGCTCGTCGCCCCCGCGAGCGTCTTGCCGTCCGGGAAAAAAGCTACCGCGAGGATGCTATCGACCGAGACGACCAGCGAGTCGGCCGAAAATGTGCCCGTCCAGCCCGCCGACCCCGCAATCTTCTGTTTGAGTTTGCCCGAGCTCGTCTCCCAAAGCCGCACATTGTTATCGTACTCCCCGGCGGCGACCGTCATCCCGTCGGGCGACAGTGCGACCGAAGCAACCTCTCCTTGCGACTTCCCTATGATCTTCACCGCGCCGCTCTCAACGTCCCATGCCTTCATCTGGATTTGATCGTTGATCGCGAAGATGGTCTTCCCGTCGACGGAGAACGTCATCGAAGCCGTCGGCCGGTTCGAAGGTATCAGGCGAGCTGAGATTCGCCAGAAAGACCTTGGCACCCGGTCGTGTCCTTTAACAACCCTTTTATCGACTAGCAGCGACCGCGCCAGCTTCCCCTTCGCCGTGTCCCAGAGTTGAATCTCACTAAATATCTCGTCGCCGTCCAGCCCCGTGATGGCCAGGGCCATCGTCTTGCCGTCGGGCGAAAAGACGATCGAGCGCATAGCCTCGACCATCGTGATCCCGCGATCGGCCTTAAGCGTTCGGCCTTCTTTCCAGGTCTGAACGTCGCACAGTTTCACTTCGCCCTTCGACTCGTTCAGGATGCTCTTTCTGACGGCGAGCGTCTTGCCGTCGGGCGAGAAAGCGAGCCCGCTGACGGGCGTGCGGTATTCGAGCGTTCGGATCAAGCCTCCCGTCATCGCGTCCCACACCTTCACCTCTCCGACAGCGAAGTTCGGAGAGCGGCGCGTGCCGCTGCTCGCGAGCGTCTTGCCGTCGGGCGCGTAGGCGACACCGGATACGTCCGTGTTGTACGCCTTCTGCGACCAGACGAGCCCCCCGGCCTTCAAGTCCCACACCTTCACTACGCCGAATGTTCTCCTGAAGTCCGAAGACTTTGCGACGGGCTTGACATCGAACACTTCCCAACTCCCGGTCGCGAGCCTCCCGCCGTCGGGCGAAAAGGTCGCCGACAACACGGGACCTTTGAACTCCTTGAGATGCTGCGCGAGCTTGCCCGAAGTTAAATCCCAAACCTCGATTTCGCTGTTGTAGCCGAAGTAGCCGCTGTAACGCTGAAAACCGTCATAATGATCGAAGCGCTGTTTATTGAGACTCCCTCGGACGACGGCGAGCTTCCGCCCGTCGTTTGAGAATGCGATTAAGGTTACGCCGAATTGCGGGCGGCCCGTTTCCGCCTCTTCCCGCTGGCCGTTCGCGAATTGCGTGAGCGCAAACAGCAGGGTGAAGGCGAATAGTGTTCGCGCGGCGAGCAGGCAGTCTCTCTTTACAGTAGCGCCAGACATAGTGTGAGCCGTAACAACGGTGCGGATGGCGACAGATTGTAGAATAGTAAACTGCCGGGCACAAGTTTGAGAGGGTCTATTCCGTGGTCAAATCTCGTATGAGCCGGTCCAGGCTCTGCTCGACGGGCTTCGTCTCCTGAGCACGCGCGAGGTGAATCAGAAACTCGCGATTGCCTTCCGCGCCGAGGATGGGCGAACCCATCAAGCCGACAACGCTCAGCCCCGTGTCGCGCGCAAAATCGACGATCTCTGTTAACACGCGGCGGTGCTTGGCCGGGTCGGCGACGATGCCGCCCTTGCCGACCTCGCCTTTGCCGACTTCAAACTGCGGCTTGATGAGCGCTATAGAGTCTGCTTCCTCCGCCAACACTCCGAAAAGGGCGGGGAGTATTTTCGTCAGCGAGATGAACGACACGTCGACCGTAGCCAGATCGAACTGCTCAGGCCATGCTCGCTCGTTCAGGTTGCGAGCGTTCAGCCCCTCGATCACTTCCACGCGCGGGTCCTGGCGCATTTGCCAGGCAAGCTGGTTGTGGCCTACGTCGACGGCCGTAACGCGAGCGGCCCCCTGTTGCAAAAGGCAATCCGTAAACCCGCCCGTCGAAGCGCCAACGTCTATGCAGTTCTTCCCGCGAGGGTCGACCTTGAATCGCGAGAGCGCCGCTTCGAGCTTCAATCCGCCGCGGCTCACGTACCTGGGCGTTTCGCCTTTAATGCGAATCGCCGCGTCCGTATCGACAAGATAGCCTGCCTTGTCTATCCGCTGGTCGCCGACGAGCACCTGGCCGGCCATGACCATCGATTGCGCGCGATTGCGGCTCTCGGCGAACCCGCGCTCGACGAGCAGCTTGTCTATACGCTCTCTCATGCGAGTCCTGAGTCCTGAGTCCTGAGTCCTGAGTGGGAGCATTCAACTCAGCACTCAGCACTCAGCACTCAGGACTGTTTCTCATCCCGCTCTGCCTTTTCTCTTGCGGCTGGAGGCGACGCTCGAAGCCTTCTTTGGCTTGCTCTTTGATCGCGTCGATCGCGCCTGCTGTGACGCCCTCGACCTGCCACTCTTGCGATCGCGGCTCGACACGCTCGATTTCTCCGGCCTCGCGGGGCTCATCTTCCCCATCGATTTAGCAATCGTCGCCTCGTCGGGCGGTCGCCCGTCGGCGAAGGCGAAGACGTGTATGTGATCGCGGTTCTCGCGGAGGGCTTCGAGGCGGCCCTCGGATTCGATGCGAGCGACCTCGCCCATCAGGAATTGCTGCTCGGCCGCCGTCATGAAATGGTCGTAGATGTCGAATGCCAGCCCCGTCGCGTGCGGCGGCGTCGCGATGCGCGTGGCGTTAGGGTTCGTTTTGCTCAAGCGTTGCTGGTATCTTTCAGTCCTCACAAGCGAAGTGATCGGCAGGGGGCGATCAAACTTCTTCTCGTACAGGCTGGCAATCTCGGTCAAGACCTCGCGCGCTTCGGGGCGTATGAAGCTCAGCAGCCGGACCTTGAACTCCTTGCGCTCCTCCGCGTCTTCCAGATCGTACCTCTGCCCTTTGAAATCGGCCGCCAGGTCAGAAATCAAACGATACTTCGTCATCAGCATCTTTCGCCGCTCGGGGTTCTTATAGAAGTATTCGAGCCGCTCTTTCGTCTTGGTTACGGCCGCCAGTGACCTTCGGCTTTCGGCGATCTGCGCCGCGAGCGTCGCCCGCTTGTCGCGCTCGCGCTTGCCTGTCGCCTTGTGATCTTTTTCAAGCTCGGCGACCTTCTTTTTCAGCTCTCCCGTCGACGCCGTCAGCTTCTCTAGCTCTGTCTGAAAAAGATCGAACGAGCTGTAGAGCTGTATCTCTTCGCCAGACTCCTTGTCGTAGTGCGTGAAGGGTTCGTCCGAAGCATTCGCGCCGACGCCGTAGAGTATGTAACTTTCGCCAAGCGGCTCCATCTCGACCATCTGGTCGCGCCTGATGAGTGCGATCAGCTCCGCGAAATCGCCGGGTATGTCGAATTTGTGTGTGAGGTATTCGGCCACCTGGACGGCGAGAAAACGGCGGCGGTCGCTGTAGTGCTTCAGCTCTTGAGGGACTTCGACGTGCGCCTTTCTTCCGATAGGCTCGCCGCGGTCTTCTTCGACTTTCAGCGCGGCCTTCCGCCAGGGCGTGATCATCTCAGGGCTAACAGTGGGCGGCGGGGCGACGTAAGTATCGCCTGACTTGCCTCGGCAACCGGCCAGCGGTAAGACGGCAAGCAGCCAGATTAAGAGAATTGCCGGGACAGCCCGGAATAAGTGGTTTGACGACGCGTCCCCCATGGATCCCTTGTCCCCCTCATGCGGTCTCCGACAATAATAGAATAACTGACTTTCAAACTATCGCGCTACGGAATGCGTATAAGGACCAGGAAAAATGATCTCGAAAAGCCCTCTGGCGGTGTTGATCGGCCCTCGGGCCGGTGGTACTTTTGTGCTTTAGCGGGCGGACGGTCTTCCGTCCTCGAAGGAGGAAAGATGTTTTGTCCAAAGTGCGGAGTTGAGCCGACTGAAGTCCAGAAGTTTTGTAAGAATTGCGGGACCAACCTCCAGGCGGTCAACGAGGCTTTGCAGGATGGCGGCCAGACTAATGACATCTTCGGCATCGATATGAACTCGATCAAGCGTTCGGCCGATTCGATCAAGAGCTGGAGCCAGACTAATTGGGGCGACAAAGACGAGACCGCTGAAGCGCGACGGACGACTCGGAAGATAAGAGAGCAGGAGCGGGAGATTCGCCGGAGATATCCGAGGCCGAAGGAGTGGATGTCATACTCCTGGCAGCATAACCTCAAGAACGGCCTGCTAAGCCTCTTTTCGGGCGTCGGTTTCGCCTACCTCTTCTATTATCTCGGCCACCCGCCCGTGAGCGACGAGATCATCCAGGCCATTCGCGAGGCGTCTCATCACGATCTGCCTGCTCTCCCGACGATTTTCAGCCTGGTCTGGCTGTTGCCGCTGGTATCCGCGTTGAAAGGCATCGCGCAGATCATCTACGCTGCCTTCTTCGCGGAATCTATGGCCACGCTTGCGGAGCGGTTCACGCCCCCGCTCAAGCTGGAAGCCCCTAAGATTGAGCAAGAGCTTCCAGTGAACAACACTGCGGACTTCTCGGAGCCGCCGCCGAGCGTAACCGAGCATACGACTAAGATATTCGAGGAAGCCCAGCCGGATAGGGGCTAAGCGCCGGAGATGTTGCGCGGGGCAGACCGCATCAGTTTCAAATCGTCAGCCTGCTTGCTCAGCCTGTCGGCGGCGTCGAAATCGGGGTGGCCGCCCCATTTCTGTAACAAATACTGCCTGCCCCCGACCTCTTCAAACCTGTCCTCGCGCGCCTGCGCGCAGATGCCATCAGCGCCTTCGCCGAAGACTTGCCGGTACTCGACCAGGATGTGAGGGACCCATCTGACCTTGCCGTGGTGCGTCAGGAAGATGCGTAGAAACAGGTCCCAGTCTTCAACCCAGCGGCACTGTTCGTCCCAGCCGCCGACCCGTTCGAGCGCCTCCCGGCGGTGGACCATACAACTCGTGTCCGGCCCTCTCAAACGCCATACGTCCTCGTATGAGTATTGCGCTCTCGGTTCGGGCGACTGTGAGATCAAAGCCCACTGCCCATCCGCCGTCCTCTCCCAGAAGGTCGAATTCTGCCCGCAATACCACAGGACAATCTCGCCGTCTTTATTGATCGCTTCCAGCATGACCTCTAAGAAGTTGGCATGCCACGTGTTGTCCGAGTCCAAATACGCGACGTAGGGCGCTCGCGCGACCTCAACTCCGCGGTTTCTCGCGGCCGATGGCCCCTGGTTTGTGACACTAAGGGCGCGTATCCTCGCGTCGTGAAACTCCTCCACAAGTCTCAGCGTGCAGTCGGTAGAGCCATCGTCGACAACGATCAGCTCCCACCGCCGCTCGGTCTGAGCAACGACGCTCGCGACGGCCTTCCAGAGCACGTAGGCGCGGTTGTAGGTAGGCAGTATTACGGAAAAGATAGGCTCCACTCTCTCTACTCCTCGATGCTTAGCATAACCCCGGAAAGTCCGTAGCGGTAGCTCATCAACCTACTTCCCCCGCGGTCGCCGATCTGGTAATATACGCCACGTCGAACTGGTAGTGCCGGCTACATTTGCCTCGCGGACGCATCCTCACCACATCCTCAGATCTTCAGGGATAGTTATGAACGGGCTTGGCGCGAAGAAGGGACTCATCCCGATTGAAGAGATGACTGACCAGGAATTGGTGATGGCCTGCCTGGCTAACAATGAAGTCGCGTGGGAGGTCCTGATAGCCCGGTACGAGCGGCTGATCTACTCAATAGCGATCAAGCTAAGAATGTCGCCGCAGGAGGCGATAGAGGTATTCCAGTCCGTATGTTTCATTCTACTGAAGAAGCTCTCGACGCTCAGAAACCAGGAGCGGCTTTACTCCTGGCTGATAACGACCACTACGCGCGAGTGCTGGCGCATCAGGGCCGTGAGACAGCGCGACCTTGTGCCTCCCCAGAGTGAAGGGCCAAATGGCTCGGCCTCTTCGGCAGACGCCCCCACCGCCGAACAACTTGCATTAGAGAGGCGAATCGCCCACGAGCAGCGACAGATAGTCTGGGAAGCAATATCGACGTTGCCGGATCGGTGCAGGGAATTAATAATACTTTTGTTCTTTGCCAGTGAAGAACCGAGCTATGAAGATATTGCCCGAAGATTGAATATGCCCGTCTCGTCCATCGGCCCCACGCGTGCGCGCTGCCTCGAAAAGCTAAAGAAGATTCTTGAGGCCAAGCTATCCAAGGTCTAAGCACCCTTTGATTCCCCCGCGAGCAGGCCATGTATTTCTCGCGGCCCCAAATCTCTCTATTATCATGGATACACTTCGAGCCAATCCAGGTTAGGGATCAAAAGGGATTCACTGGCGGACTGAAACGCACGACCCCCATGTCCTGAAGGTCTGTCGTGTCCGCCGCCAAACGAGTCGGGGCTGAGGGGGTAAGCTCCAAAGCAACTCTCATTACCAAGAAGGCTAGCTCGCGGGCGAAATGGCCCGCGCATGGCATAGCCCTACCCTATCGCTCCGGTACTAGACTGCTGGGCCGCGGGGAGTAGCTGCGCTCCCGCGCCCAGTCCCCAATCAGCATCAGCTTCTTGAAAGGAGGAAGGATGAAAACCAATACAGTGAAGCGAGCTGTGTTTACCATTACGCTGACGTGCCTCCTCTCGGCAGTACTTATGAGCGGCGGCAGTGCTTCGGAAGCGGAAAACGGATTGCCCACGACCGGCAAGGCTGACCCGGTGATTCTTAGGGTAGCCTACGACGAATGGAAGACCGAGTATCTGAAGAACGGAGGAGACAGCAACCTGATCCTGGCCCTGCACTGGTCCAAGGGCCTTTCGGACGAAACGACTAAGGCCTCCGGACACGTCAAAATCGATATGACGAGCGGCAACATCGCCGCAGCCGTGATAGGGCTCTCTGCTTCCGAAGGCTGGGACCTCTGGCTGGTCCAAAACCTTCCAGAAACGAGCGTCCTGCCAGAGCAGGAAGACACTCTCATCAAGGTCGGGACAATGAAGCCCGACGGAAAGTTCTTAAAGCTCGAAGCCGCGCTCGGAAGCGAGACGTTCGCCAGCTTCAGACCCGACATGGCCGTCGTCACCCGCGTAGGCAAAGGTCCGGATGAAAGCCGAATCCTGATCGCCACCACTTCGCTCTTCCATAGCCTCTACTGGAACACCTATCCCGGCCAGTTCGGCGTGCTTGGCCACGCGGCGCGGGCCAAGGCGAAGAGCGACGAGCGCGGTTTCTTCGGCAGGATACTCAGCGTATTGCTGCCGTCGGCCAGCGCGCAGAAGATCGAAGGCGATCCGCTCGAAGTGAGCATCGAAAACGGGAAGCGGCTCTTCTTCGAAGAGACATTCAGCGGCAACGGCAGGACCTGCGGCACCTGTCACCCGGCGGGGAACAACTTCACCATAGACCCTACGTTTATAAGCACCCTCGACCAGCTCGATCCGTTGTTCATAGCCGAAAACGACCCGAACCTTGCGGGGCTTGAGAACCCAAGGGTGATGCGCGGCACCGGCGACATTCTTGAGAACGTCGACGGGTTTCAGAACCCCGGCGTGCTGCGCGGCGTCCCTCACACGCTCGCGCTCGGGCTGTCCGACAGGCCGGACAGCAACGTGCAGGGCAGAGGATTCTCAAACGCATTGGGGTGGTCAGGCGATGGCTCGCCGACCAACGAGACGTTGACGATTCTCCTCAACCCGCCGCCCAGCACTCAGACCATACAGCACCTCACCACGGGCAGCCTCAGAGATTTCGCACTCGGCGCTGTGCGCCAGCACTTCCCCAAGCGGTTGAACCGCGTCCCGAATGTTGATTTCCGATTCCCCAGCCTCAGCGAGCTGAACGACATGGAGGCGTTTCAGTTATCGCTCGGCAGGACCCAAGAGCTGCAACTCGACCCGAACCTGCCCGGCGTGCTCAGGCTGAGGGGAGCGCTCCCCGCGCAGGGACAGGTACTTTTCCGGCAGACCTTCGGGGCGGCGGCGTGTAACAACTGCCACTTCAACGCGGGGGCCAACACGGGGTCCGCGCCCAACGATATAAACGCCAACTTCAACACGAGGGTCGAAAGGCTGCCTTTGCAACCGGCCAGGCTCATAGACCCTACGATTCCCATTGACGGAGGGCTCGGCGGCGAGGTCAATCCCCAGGGCGGCTTCGGCGACGGCACGTTCAACACGCCGCCGCTGGTCGAGGCCGCCGACACGCCGCCGTTCTTCCACAACAACTCGATCAACACGATCGAATTGGCCGTCCAATTCTACGAGTTCTCGTTCAGCCCTCAGCAAGTCCCGCCAAACCTGGTCTCCTTCCAGCTCAGCCAGGGTTTCGGGACCGCGCAGATACAGGCCATCGCCGCGTTCCTACGCGTCATCAACGCGCTTGAGAACATACGGTCCTCGATCGACCTGGAGACGCGCGCTCAGCAACAGTCGGCCTTCAAGCCGGCCGTCGAGCTGATCGAGCTTTCGATCGCGGACCTCGAAGACGCGGTAGAGGTCCTGTCGGATGCCAGCCTTCACCCTACGGCCATCAGGAGGCTCAGGGAGGCAATACAACTGGACCAGATTGCTATGACGCTGACAAACCAGGCGGATAGAAACGCAAAGTTGCAAGAGGCCATCTGCAAGAAGCGGCTTGCCCGCGCGGATATGTTGCTCGGGCCTCAACTCCTCTGCGCACAAATTGAGCCAGTGTCTTAAGCCAGTGGTGCGATTGCGGGGTGCGCGCGGCTGCGGTCGAACAGCCGCGCGCACCCTCGATTCACGTAAAGAAAACCAAGTCTTGGAGGGGAATTTATGTTAAGGCGATTCATCTTGTTGGCATTATTGGTCACGCTGGCCGGATGTGAGGATAAGACTGAGATTGCCCGCGCGAAGGTCGCCCAGATGGGGCTCCCGTTTACAAAGGAAGCGTTCATAGATCATGCGAGGAAGGGAAATGCCGCGGCCGTAAACCTGTTCTTGGAAGCGGGGATGGACCCTGACGCGCAGAATAAAGATGGCCAGACGGCATTGATGGCGGCCACCCTGTCCGATCAAGTCGAGACGATTAGAGTCCTGGTAGCCGGTGGCGCGAACGTGAACGCCGTAAATAAGTTTGGCGGCACAGCGTTGATGACCGCCGCCTGGAAGGGCAACACCGAGATCATGAAGTCCCTGCTGGTCGAAGGCGCCGATGTCGACATTCAAGCGAACTTAGGTATTACCGCGTTGATGTTCGCGGCGCGCGAGAATCGATTCGAGGCCCTGACGATTCTTCTTGAGAAAGGGGCCGATGTCGGCTTGAAAGATAAAACAGGTGTGACGGCGCTTATGCTGGCGGCCATCAAAGGTAATATTGATTGCGCGGCCGCATTGTTGGAGAAAGGCGCGGAATTGGATGTGAGGTCCAATACAGGCGACACGGCGCTCATCTACGCGGCGGATGCGGGAAATATCGAAATGGTGACGCTCCTGCTCGACCGAGGGGCCGACCCGAACGCAAGGAGCAACGAAGGCAACACGGCTCTTTCACGGGCTGTCGAAAAGAGACACGAAGCGATCTCGCAAACACTCCTGGCTCGCGGCGCGGAGCCCATCGCTGCCGTCAGCGCCGAGCGAAAATCGGAATGAGGTTTAGCTTACCGGGCTGCTCCTAAACTTCTTGCGCCGGCGAGGCTCACGGGCTTCGGAGCCCCTTGCAATTTAACAGGCAGACGCGGGGCGCAGCATACCTTCAATAGTCGCTGCTTATCGCTCTGCATCTCTTTGTCCTGGGCGAGCCAGCTTTCGAGGTCCGCCAGCACCTGCGCCGCATGCGGGTCCGGCGGAGTCTCGATCTGATAGTGCATCCACTTGCCTTCGCGGCGGGCCGCAACGATCCCCGCTCGTCGCAGATAGGCCAGGTGCCGAGAGATCTTCGGCTGGTTAGTCCCCAGGATCTCCACGAAGAAGCAGACGCAGACTTCGCCCCCGCTCATCAGGTTGATTAGCCTCAATCGCGTGCGGTCGGCCAGCGCCCTGAAGAACAACTCCATATCGAATCTCTTGTCGCCCTTGCTCATCGGGAGAGATTATATCACAAATACGTCTTGACATATATGAATTATGAAACTATTATCACTCACATTCGTTTGAGCGAATATGAAAGGCGAATCGATATGACTGGAATATCTAATCAGGTCAAGGCGCTCAAGGCGCATCTTGCGATCAACGTCAAGGACGTGAGCCGCAGCATCGAGTTTTACAAGAAAATGTTGGGCATCGAGCCCGTGAAGGTCAGGACGGGCTATGCCAAGTTCGACGTCGAAAATCCGCCGCTCAACCTCACCTTGAATCAGGCGCCCTTCACCGAGCGCGGGGCGCTGTCTCACCTTGGGATTCAGGTCGCGTCTACAGACGACGTGCTGGCCGTGCGCGAGAACTGGGTGGAGGCCGGGCTGCTCACGCGCGACGAGATGCAGACCGACTGCTGCTACGCCGTGCAGGACAAGACCTGGGTCAAGGACCCGGACGGCAACGAGTGGGAAGTCTTCGTCGTGCTGAAAGACAATCTCCCCGAAGTCGAGAAGGCCGCTTCGTGCTGCGCCCCGGCTCAACCTGTTACGATCTCAAAGTAGAGGTCCCGATTTAGAGAGGTGCGAAAATGCGTCTTCATAAAGTTGCTGTATTGATCTTCCTTCTGGCCGCTACGTCGCTGGCGCAAGACCCCGTAAAGACCTTGCCGAAGGCGTACAAGCTACAGTTCGAGAATGACTGGGTGAAGGTTGTTCGCGTGCATTACGGGCCGCGCGAGAAACTCCCCGCGCACGAGCACACGCAAACGGCATCCGCCTACGTCTACCTGAATGACAGCGGCCCCGTGGTCTTCAAACACCTCGAACTGCCTTACGGAGACGTGACGAGGCCGCCGACGAAGACCGGGACTTTCCGCCTCTATCGCGGGCTTTTTGAACTGCACGAAGTCGAGAACAAGTCGGAGCTGCCGAGCGACTTCCTCAGGGTAGAGTTCAAGACCGAGCCGGTGAATGACAAGAGTTTGAAGGGCCGCTACCACCGCGAGCAGTACCCGGCGGGCGAGAACTTTCAGAAGGTGCAGTTTGAAAACGAGCAGGTGCGCGTAACGCGCCTGGTCTGCGCCGCCGGCAAGAGGCTAGACGTTTCTACAGGCTCGACCGAGCCCTCCTTGCTGATCGCCTTGACGACCGCGGAGTTCAAGATCGGCCGAGGCAACGGAAAGACCTCGAAAGTAAAACTCGGGCTCGGTGACCCGAAGTGGATCGACGTCAATCAGCAGTCGCAGCTTGAGAACACGGGCATAGCGCCCGCCGAGTTGTTGCGCTTTGATTTCAAGACGAGGCCGCTCACGAAAGAGGAGCTGGAAAAGAATAAAAAGCACGAGCATCCGAAGAACTGATGCCCGTGCTTCGATCATTGAAACGCGGCTTTGAGAGAGACTCCTAGCTCCTGGCGAAGCTGTAACGGCTTGCCACGAACTCTCTCACGCGTGAGTATATCCCGTCGGCGTCGAGCCCGTATTTAGCAAGCAGCAGGCTCTGGCTGCCGTGCTCTATCAGTTTGTCGGGGAAGGCCAGGCACATCACGCGAACGTCGTGAATGTTCTTCTGCTCAAGCATCTCCATGACGGCGCTCCCGAACCCGCCCATCAGGTAGTGGTCTTCGACCGTGACGATCGAGCCGTGAGACCTGGCCAGGGCGGTTATCAACTGTTCGTCGAGCGGCTTGACGAAGCGCGCGTTGACCACGGTCGCCTCGACCCCATCGAGTGCGAGCCGCTCGGCCGCCTTCACGCAGTAGCTCACCTCTGAGCCTATGCCGAGGATCGCGACGTCCGACCCTTCGCGCAGTATCTCGGCCTTGCCTATCTCAAGCGTCGTGATCTGGTCGTCCATCTCAGCGCCTACGCCGCTGCCGCGCGGGTAACGGACCGAGGCGGGGCCGTTGTAATCGACGGCCGTCTTCAGCATGTGCCGCAGCTCGTTCTCGTCCTTCGGGGCCATGATGACAAACCCCGGCATCGGGCGCAGGTAGGCGAAGTCCATCAGCCCGTGGTGGGTCGGGCCGTCGGCCCCGGCCACGCCCGCGCGGTCGAGCGCGAACGTCACGTCGAGCCCCATCAACACTACGTCGTGGAAGACCTGGTCGAAAGCACGCTGCAAAAACGTGGAATAGATCGCCGCTATCGGCTTTAGCCCTTCGGTAGCCATGCCGGCCGCGAATGTTACGGCGTGTTGTTCGGCGATGGCCACGTCAAAAGTTCGGTCGGGGAATGCCTGCATCACTTTGTTAAGGCCCGTCCCGTCGGGCATCGCGGCGGTGATCGCGACTATGCGCTCGTCTTCTTTCATCAAGTCGATTGTCGCCTGCGCGAAGACGGCCGTGTAAGCGGGCGCGGTCGCCGGCTCCTTGATGAATTTCCCGGTCGAGATCTCAAACGCGGAGGTCCCGTGCCAGCTCGTCTTGTCGCGCTCGGCCGGCTCGTACCCTTTCCCTTTCACCGTCAGCGCGTGTATAAGCACAGGCCCCTCTTCCTTCTTAGCCTCTTCGAGCGTTTGCAGGATTGAGTTGATGTCGTGGCCGTTGATCGGCCCCATGTACTTAAGCCCTAGCTCCTCCCACAAAGCGCCGGGGATGAAGGCGCGCGCCAGAGTGTCTTTGACGGCCTTCGCCCCCGACAGCATCATCTCGCCCACGGCCGGGATGGCCTTGAGCCACTCCTCGACCTCGTGCTTGAACTCGTTGTAAGGCCGCGCCACCCGTATGCGGTTCAGGTAGCCCGCGAGCGCGCCGACGTTCGGAGAGATCGACATCTCGTTATCGTTGAGCAGAATTATCATGCGCTTCTTCAGGTGGCCGACCTGGTTGATCGCTTCGAGCGCCATACCGGCCGTGAGCCCGGCGTCGCCTATGAAGGCAATCACGTTGAAATCTTCGCCGCGCAGGTCGCGCGCCGTCGCTATGCCGAGGGCCGAAGATATCGACGTCCCGGCGTGGGCCGCGTTAAAGACATCGTAGTCGCTCTCTTCGCGGCGCAGGAACCCGCTCAGCCCTTCGTACTGGCGTATGGTGGGGAACTGGTCGCGGCGGCCCGTGATGATCTTGTGCGAGTAAGCCTGATGGCCTATGTCTATGACCAGCTTGTCGCGCGGCGTGTCGAAAGCGTAATGGATAGCCAGGAGCAGCTCCACGGGGCCGAGGCTCGCGCCGGTGTGGCCGCCGATCTTCGCCAGCACTTCTATCATGTACTCGCGTATCTCATCTGCGAGCGGTTGTAACTTCGACTGAGGCAACTGCCTGAGGTCGGATGGGTCATCAATTTTTGAAAGCAGCTTCATCTAGTAACCTTTCGCGGAACGTGGATTTCATTGGTCCTGGACTTTGATGCAGTTTTAAGCATGCAGGGCTAAAAAAAATTCAAGGCTCGTCGAACATTCAAGGATAACCTTCTTACGAATTCCTGGCAATGATGAAGCGGGCAATATCTTCGAGCCGGATCGCGTTGGCCCCGAGCGACCGGGCGACCTCGACGGCTTCATCGACGAGCTCTTCAGCGCGCCGCCTTGAAGCCTCAAGGCCGTGGATCGCCGGGTAAGTCGCCTTGAGCGAGGCTTCGTCTTTGCCCGCCGTCTTGCCCAGTTGCTCGCTCGTCGAAGTCACGTCGAGAATGTCGTCACAAATCTGAAAAGCGAGCCCTATCAGGGTGCCGTACTCGCGGAGCTTTTCGACTTGCGGGGCAGTCGCGCCCGCCACGATCCCGCCCGCCACCACGCTCGCGCTGATCAACGCCCCCGTCTTCGAGCGGTGGATGTAGGCGAGCGTATCCTCCGTAACGGTCCTGCCTTCGTTTTCGATGTCGGCCACCTGGCCGCCGATCAGCGCGTCGACGGTCCCGGCGGCCGTCGCGATCTCGCGGATCACGCTCAGCCAGCGCTCCGCGTCGCCCGGCGCGCGGCCGGCCGACAGCACTAAGAATGCTTGAGTCAGCAGCGCGTCACCGGCGAGAATTGCGATCGCTTCTCCGAATGCTTTATGGCAGGTTGGCCGCCCGCGCCTCAGGTCGTCATTATCCATCGCGGGCAGGTCGTCGTGGATCAGCGAGTAGGTGTGGATCATCTCTATCGCGCAGGCCACGGGCATCAACTCTTCCACCTCCCCGGCGAATGCTTCGCCCGCCGTCAGCGTAAGCACGGGCCTGAGCCGCTTGCCCCCTGCGAAAAGGCTGTAGCGCATGGCTTCGTGCAGTCTCTGCGGGGGGACGGTCGCGGGGGGCACCAGGCGGTCCAGCCACGCGTTGACCTCCCCCGCGCGCCGGGCGATGTAATCCTCGATACGCTCATTCATCTGGCTGGTCATAGGATATGGCTCTGATCGCCCCGTCATCCCCCTTGAGAAGTATCTCGACCTTCTGCTCGGCCTCGTCCAGGCGGCGCTGGCACTCGCGCGACAGTCGCACCCCCTGCTCGAAAAGCTCAAGCGATTGTTCGAGAGGCAGGTCGCCGGCCTCTAACTGCTCGACAATCAGCTCAAGCTCTCTCAGCGATGATTCAAAGCTCTTTTGCTCTGCCATGTCTCCTCTACTTCGTTGCGAGTATTAAGGGGGAAGGCGCGGGGATGTCGATGGTCTTGACGCTCTTGAACCCCGCCTCTTTGAGCCACTCCTTGTATTCGCGCATAGTGAACACGTCGCCCTCCTTCGAGTGCAAGAGCATGTTCAGACTGAAAAGCAGCGGGATCGGCGGGCCGGTGCGGCTGTCGTTAGGAATAAACTCGGCTATCAGCAGCGCCCCGCCATCCTTCAGCGCGTCATATGATTTCTTTATCAGCTTCTTCCCCCACTTTGCGCCTTCACCGTGGATGATATGGCCGAGGATGACCAGATCATACTTATCGCGGCCGAAAGATGTTTCTCGGATATTCCCTTCGACGTAGTCGTAGCGGTCGGCCACGCCGAACTGCTCGGCGTACCGGCGCGCGACCGGGATCACTTCGGGGTAATCGAGCGCCGTCACGCGGGCGTCGGGTAAAGTCTGCGCGAAGGGGAGCGACCACGCGGCTGAGCCTGCCGCAACGTCAAGGATCGACTGGGTGCGCTTGAGCGTCTTCTCAGGCAGCTTCGCTATGGCGGCGTGCGCCGCGCCGTAGCTCATAGGAAATATCGCCTTGACCAGCATCGGGAAAAACTCTAGCGCCATCTGCTCGTCGCCAACAGGTTGCCCGGACTTGACCACTTCGCCCAACCGGCCCCACCCCGGCCACGTCATTTTTGTCTCGTAAACAAAGTCTCCAAGGTATGTCTCGCTCCCCCGAACAAGATACTTCTCCGCGCCAGGGTCGAGCGAATACTTGTCGGCCTTCTTTCTCAGGTAACCGAGCCCGACCAGCGCGTCGAGCAAACGCGCAACCCCCGGCTCGGGCGCTCTGGCCGCCCGTGCAATCTCTTTAGCCGTATGCTTGCCTGCGGCGATGTGAGTAAACAGTTCGAGCTCTACTCCCGCGACCAGCGCCTGCGCCGCTCGCGCGCCCCACAACAACTCAACTATCTGTTCTGGCGTCTTCTCGTTCTGATTTGAATCTCGGTTCACAGTCGTTCTACCCTCCCGTTTCGTTGTTCGTGTTTCAGATTTATCAGTCCACTGTGCAGTTGATCTCGCCGTCGGCGACGCGGACGCGGATCGGATCGGCTTTGCCGACATCGGCCGCGCGCTTTATTATCCGGCCCCGGCCGTCGAACGCGACGGCATAGCCCCGGCCGAGCACCGCGAGCGGCGAGAGCGAGTCTAGCTTTCCCGCGGCGACCGAGAACCTCTCGCTATCGGCGTCGATCCTCGCCCGCGCAGAGGTTTCGAGCCGCGCACGAAGCAGCGACAACGCGCCGCGCTCGGCTACGAGCTGGCGGCGGGTGTCCGCGCCCCTGAGCCGCAAGGCGACTCTCTCATGAGCGGCGCGGCCTTGCTTTATAGCATCTTTGATAGATGAGGCCAGGGAGTAGGCCGCGGCGTCCGTCCTTTGACTGAGAGTGTGAATCCGGTTAGTCACCTCGTCAAAGCAGCGGCTCGACTCAAGCTCGCGCAGACGGCCGCGCATCTCAAGCAGCCTGTACCTTAGCGAGTCGAACATGTCTGCTTCGAGCCTCTCGACATTCTCTCTGATCTCGTCGGCGGCCATCGCGACTATCTCAGCGGCAGCCGACGGCGTCGAAGCCCTCAAATCGGCCACGAAATCCGCGATTGTAAAATCGGTCTCGTGGCCGACGGCCGAGATTACGGGCGCGCGCGAGTCAAAGATCGCCCGCGCGACCCGCTCCTCGTTGAAGCACCACAGGTCTTCGACCGAGCCGCCGCCGCGCCCCACGATTATGACATCGACCTCGTCCCTGGAATTAAGAAGGGCTATCGCCTCGGCTATCTCTTCGGCGGCCCCGTCGCCCTGGACCCGCGCGGGCGCGATCAAGATCCTCACAGTCTCGTTGCGCCGTCGGATGACGCGCACGATGTCGCGGACGGCGGCGCCCGTGGGCGAAGTGACTACGCCGACAGTTCGCGGCATCACAGGCAGCCCGCGCTTTCTCTCTACGTCGAACAGCCCCTCGGCCGCGAGCCTGTTCTTCAATTGCTCGAAGGCCAGTTGGAGCGCGCCGACGCCGACGGGCTCCAGAAACTCGACAAGAAGCTGGTACTCGCCGCGCGCTTCGTAAAGCGAGAGCCTGCCGTGCGCACGCACGCTCAGCCCGTCTTCGGGCGTGAACCTTATCAGGCGGTTCTGCATGCGGAAGCTCGCGCACCGCAGCATCGCGCCTTCGTCTTTCAGCGTGAAGTACCAGTGGCCCGAAGAGTGGCGGCGGAAGTTAGAGACTTCGCCCTCGACCATCACGTCCATGAAGTGGCCTTCGACAAGTATCTTGATGCGCGCGGTAAGCTCCGAGACGGACATCGCCTGCGGCTGTTGCATCAGTTTTTCGAGGAACGTCATCTGTGACATCTGGATTTCCGCCTGGGGATAGAGGGCTCAAGGCTCGCGGCTTCACTCCTCTTCGACGCCGAGTCGTTCGAGTTCCTTCTGAAGCTTTTTCCAGTCGAATGGCTTGAGGCTGAATACCGTCCCGTCTATGTCGAACGTCGGCACGATGCGGCGGCCGCCGTTTGCGCTCTCGACGAGCCGCGCGGCCTCGGGGCGGTGGTCTATGTCGATCTCCTCGTAGAAGATCCCTTCGTCGTCAAGGAACTGCTTGGCCTGATCACAATCCGCGCTCCAGCTCGTTGTGTAGACTTTCACTTCAGCCATGACCGACCTCCGCCAGACCGCCTCGCGCGTCTTCGTTAAGCCCGGAGCCCCCTCGCTAGCCCGCAATTGTACTACGAAGAGTTTTTACTTGAAACCTCAAACATCGTTGCGCAGTCGCTTTCATTCGCCTACCAGGTCGAACTGCATCAAGCTGGTGATGATGACCTTTATCAGGTTGGGGTTGTCCTCCAGCACGTCGCCCGGAGTCTCGATAGTCATATCGATCTTGTTATTGGTAAACCGCGATTTCGCCAGGTCGTAGGTCGCAGTCGAAGTGCAGTCGGCTATCCACACGGCCGCCTCCTCGCTCGCCTCGGGGCTGGCCATCGATATCTCCGACGTGAAGACGAAATCCAACACGGCGCGGCCGTCTTTGACTTCCTTCAATGTGCCCGTCCCTCGCAACGTCTGGACCACGGGGACTTCGCCTTTCTGGATCGTGTGCGTGACGTAGATGGGCCAGCTCGCCCCGGCCTTGATAGGGCCGGATGGCATCAGCATGGTCGGGTCCATCAGCACCATCCTCTGCCTGAAATCGTTGTTCAGCTCTTCGCCCGCTTCGAGCGCGCCCGACAGGCGGCCGTCCTTATCGCGCCTGGTCGTAAACGTCTGCCCCGTCCATGCCTTGTTCGTCTCCTCGTCGCTCTCGCCGTTCGATTTAACATCGACCTTCGTGAACCTTGTCACGAGCGTCCAGCTACCGTCAGGCCCCTGGTCGGTCACCTCCGTCTCCATCTGCGCGTTCCACACCTCTTCGTTGACTTCCGATTTGACCTCATTGGTATCCGGGTCCTCGTACACCTCTTCATGCCTGAAGTCGTATTTCATAGCGTAAGCGTTGCGCTGGCCGAGCGGGCGCGAGAGGTTGAAGCTCACGTCTTGCTGCCGGGCGTCGCCTTTGCATGACGCGACTAAGAGCAGAAGCGAGATTACGAAAAGATTTTTACGGGTCGCGCTCATTTGTTCACAAGGTCGATCTGCATCGAGGTCGTGAGCGTGTTCTTGATCGGCTCGCTCTTCTCCCCCATAGTCACTCTGCCGGTTGTCTCGATCGACACGTCCGTCTTATTCGATATGAACCGCGCCTTTTCCGTGTCATAGACGGCCGTAGTCTTGCCCTTGCCGTTCCCGCTGACGTTCAGGCCCTGGTTCCCCTCTACGTTTACCTGGATGATAAAATCGAACTCCATCGCGGCCTCGTCGCCCTTCAAGGAGACGAGCGTGCCTACGCCCTTCAACGTCTGCGTCGAGGCGCCTTCGTCTTTCGACGTGACTTCGAAAGGCCAGGTGTCGCCAACCTTGACGTACTTGTTGGGCAACATCGCGGTCGGGCTTAACTGCGAGAATATCCTCTCGACGTTCGACCCCTGCGCGATCTCTTCGATACCTGTAATCTTTACGACCTTCCCATCCTGGTCGTAAACGATCGAGAAGGGCTTATCGGCGATCAGGCCGGCCGCCGCGGGGTTCTGCTCGCCGTTCACTTTCGCCTCGACCTGAGTGATCTTATTCGTGAGCGTCCAATCGCCATTCGGCTGGGCGTCGGTCACGTCAGTCTCAAGGATTGCGCTCATATTAATTTCCGAAGTCCTCGTCCCGCGATCTACGACCAGCGACATGATTTCAGCCTTCATGTTGTTCTGCATTTTGTAGACGCTCTTCTGGCCGCGCGGCTGCGCCCGGTTAAAGGTCACGCCGCTCGCGCAGCCGAACGCCGCGAGGCATAAAGTTAAGATAAGAACTCTCTTCAAAGTACTCGCATAGTCCTTTCGTAAACTAAAGATCGAGAAGACGAGATTATCAACTGAACAGCAAACTTGCCACCCGGCCTGCAATTTTTTAGATCGGTCCGCTTGAATCGGCTTAATACACCACACCTCTCGGAATCGGCGCTTGCGGCATTTTGCGCTATTTCAGATCGGGGTACGGCTCTTGCCTGTCTGGTTGCGGAGGTGTTTATGAGAAGACCATTATTCATCGCAATGCTTTTCCTGATCGCGTTGTCCGCGGCCCCGGCCTAGACCGGAAGATTTGCGACAATCACATATTGGTCAGAGGTCAGAGCTGCGTTATAATGGCCCCCTGAGGTGGGACTATGTGGCGAAAAAAACTGATCTCCAGACTCTTTAGCTCGCTTTCGAGTTTAGTATTACTCTCCCTATTCGCGTCAGGCGCAGCGGCCTTCGCGCAAGACCCTACGGGGCAGCCGACCCCGGCGAAAGGCATCGGCAAGAAGCCGACCCCCGCCAAGAAGCCGGCCAAGCCCGAGCCGCTCACGGTCATCCTCACGGTCTTGACCGAGCCGCCCGAGAGCTCGATTTACATAAACGGTGAGCAGCGCGGGGTGACGAACGCCGAAGGCAGGATTCAGTTTGAAAAATTCCCTCTCGGCTCTTACACGGTAGAAGCACGTAAGGACGGTTACGTATCCTCGCAGCGCGGGTTTCAGGCTGGCACTGAGGCTCCGACGCTGGTCTTCAAGCTACAGCCCGACGTGTCGGGTTACATAAAACAGTTTGACGAGCTGGTGGCCGCGGGAAAGATCTCCGGTCCCGACAGCCCGAATGCAGTGGCGGTGGTCAACGACCTTGCCGGCAAGTTCCCCGACCGGCCGGAGCTTGCTCGCATGCGCTCGACGGTTTCTACGAAGCTGCTTGAAGCAAACACTCAGGTCATCAACAAGACTATATTCAACTGGCGCACAGTCACGCGCGACGAGATCGCGAAGGGGCTCGATAACGCCACCAACGCACAGTCGTTCAAGAGCGACGACGCCCGCATACAAGCGCAGGCGGCCTATTTCAAAGGCGTCCTCGGGCTGCGAGATTGGCTAACGGACGGCAAGCCGAACGGCGAAGGGACTAGCGACGCCGAGGGCTTAAAGACGGCCGGGGCGGATCTTGAGAAAGCCACGCAGCTCGACGGCGCGTGGGCTCCCGCGTGGTATCAGCTTGGGATGGCGCATCTCAATCTGGGCAACGGCCCTGCCGCCGAGGCAGCCTTCATAAAGGCCACGCAGCTTGAGCCCGGCTGGGCGATAGCTTACGCGCGGCTGGGGGCGGCGTACTATATCGGCGGCAAGTACAAAGAGTCTATCGACGCTTACCGCAAGGCGATCCAGTTGGATTCAGGCTCGGCGCTGGCTTATGCGGGGCTTGGACTCGCGCGGGTAATGAAGGGCGAGAAGGACGGGCTCAAAGATGCGGAGAAGGCTCTGCAACTGGACTCGACGAGCGGCGTGCCTCACCTGAGCGTCGGCATTATCCTGTCGCAGCCTCGAAGGAGCACGAAAGAGAAGGCGCGCGCCGCTGAAGAACTGAAGAAGGCTATACAGAAGAACCCAGGCAATCTGGAATTTCAAAACCGTTTGGCCGAGCAGTCGCTCGCAACATTACAGGCCGCGAAGAAGTAAAGCCCCGAAGGGGCGCTATGCAATAGCACAGGGCAACGCCCTGTGTACGTCGGCATAGATTATTCAAGCCCTGAAAGGGCGCGGTAGTTATATCGCCCTTTCAGGGCTTGTCGGCTTTGACAATCTCTTTCCAGGGGCGATGCCCCTGGCTTTTGAATCATGCCCCTTTGGGGCTCATCGTAACTCTTCCGTTCCGCGGATTCTCAAACCGCCCAACGTCTGACACCCTTAGTTAACCTGAGTATTGAGTTGCTCAGGCTGAAATGATGCCGCAGTGGCGCAGATTGTAGCTCAACAGTTTCAGCTTTATCGTGTTCCACAATCCACACCACGAGCGGCTAAATACTCGGTCAATAAATTTATGCC
>DATFGQ010000111.1:0-66108 GCA_035249305.1 Blastocatellia bacterium
ACTCGATTCTCTTATCCATTACAGTATCGCTTCTCCAGGGCATATGCTCTCCTCCTTGTAAGAAGAGCATATACCCGGGACTGTAAAGGATGTCGTGATAACAAACTGTAAAGTATCTTATGATACCGTACAGACAAGCCCTGCCCCTACCATGTATGTCAAGCGACTTTGTTACAGCCCTGTACCGCCATTAGTCGGTCTGCTTTCGCGCGGCAGTAGCCTTGGAGATGTACTCCATCATCTCGCGCATCCCGCGCGTGTCTATGCCGTGTATAGTCTCTTCCTGCTGCCACATCCGGCCAACCGATCTCTCGATGTCGGGCCTGTTGTCCGTGAACTCTTTCACCAAGCCCATCCACCGCGCGGCCAGTTGTTGCACGCGCTCGCTCGCAGGGTCCGTCCCATTGTTCATCTCGGCGCGGACCTGCTCGATCAACTCCTGCCACTCGGCCTCGGCCTGGCGTATTCGCTCTTCCCCGATCATCTCGGCGCGCTCCCTGAGCTTTTCTAACTGTTCGGGCGTGTAGTATTTCTCAAGCATAGTAATCCCCTCTATCGTTGTTATTAACTCTTCGACGGAGACTTCCTCTGAAGCGCGAAGGCTCGCCGCGATCGCCTTCAGACGCCCGCAGAGCTTGCGCTCGGTTTCGATCTGCTCTTCGAGCCGCGAGATGTGAAGCGCGATCACGCGCTCGAAAGTGTAATCAGGCTGTTTCAAACAATCGCGAATCTCTTCGAGCGAAAAGCCGAGCTGGCGGAGCGAGACGATCTGCTGCAAGCGCGCCACGTCGGCCGCGCCGTAGAGGCGGTGGCCCGAGCGCGTGCGGTGCGACGGCGCGAGCAGGCCCACCTCTTCGTAGTAGTGCAGGGTGCGGACGGACAAACCCGTACGGCTTGCCAGGTCGCCTACTTTCCACAAGCCCGATTGCATGGCGGTCTCCTTCATCAATTGAAATCCTACAACCTCACGTTACGTCAGGATCAAGCAAAAAAAATGGCGGCCAGCGGGCCGCCATTCAATATCAAGTTTCAGATCTCTGATCTTACGTCCCGACTTCCCAGCTATTCATGTACTCGATCATCTCAGGCGTGAGCTCGTCTATCTTAACGCCCATGGCTTCGAGCTTGAGCGACGCGATCTCCTTGTCGACCTCTTCGGGCAACAGGTGGAGCCCCGGCGCGAGCTTGCCTTGATTCGTCACGAGGAACTCGCAAGAGAGCGCCTGGTTGGCGAAGCTCATGTCCATGACGGAGGCCGGGTGCCCTTCGGCCGCGGCGAGGTTTATCAACCGGCCTTCGCCCAGCACGATGACGCGGTTGCCTGTCTCTTTCACCTTGTACTCTTCGACGAAGGGGCGCAGCTCTTCGCGCGACTCGCTCATCTCGCCGAGCGCTACCAGGTTCAGCTCCACGTCGAAGTGGCCTGAGTTGGCGACGATGGCCCCGTCGTGCATGCGCGCGAAATGTTCCCCGTCGATGACGTGGCGGTTGCCGGTCACCGTGATGAATATGTCGCCGAGCGGCGCGGCCGCTTCCATAGGCATGACGCGGAAGCCGTCCATCACCGCTTCGATAGCGCGTATGGGATCGACTTCGCAGACGATGACGTTGGCCCCGAGCCCGCGCCCGCGCATCGCCACGCCCTTGCCGCACCAGCCGTAGCCGACGACGACCAGCGCGCGGCCCGCGAGCAGTATGTTGGTCGCGCGTATGACGCCGTCCAGAGTCGACTGGCCTGTGCCGTAGCGGTTGTCGAAGAAATGTTTAGTCTGAGCGTCGTTGACCGCGACCGCGGGCCAGGTCATGCGGCCGCTCTTTTCGAGCGCGCGCAACCGGACGAGCCCCGTCGTCGTCTCTTCGGTCGAGCCTATGATCTGCGTTATCAGCTCGGGGCGGTCTTTGACGGCAGTCGCTATCACGTCCGAGCCGTCGTCGATTATCAGCTCGGGGTCGTGGTCTAAAGCCATGTGCACGTGGCGCGTGTAAGTCTCGGTCGACTCTCCCTTGATGGCGTAGACGGGGATGCCGTACTCGACTACGAGCGCCGCCGCCACGTCGTCCTGCGTCGAGAGCGGGTTGGACGCTATCAACACGGCGTCGGCCCCGCCGGCTTTCAGCGCGAGCGCGAGGTTTGCGGTCTCCGTAGTGATGTGGCAACAGGCGACGAGTCGCTTGCCTTCCAGCGGGCGTTCGCGCTCGAACCTCTCGCGGATCAAGCGCAGCACGGGCATCTCGCGCGCGGCCCATTCAATTCGTTTACGCCCGGCCGCGGCCAGGCTCAGATCTTTAACGTCACAATCGGGTCTTGCACTAGTCATCTATTTTTCTCCGTAAATCAGTTCTTAGTTCTTAGTCCCGAACAGGCTTCCTTCTGAAAACTGAAAACTAAGAACTTAAAACTGCCCTTCACAGCCCCGCGGCGCTCCTGAGCGCCTCCGCCTTATCGGTCCGCTCCCAGGTGAACTCGGGCTCGTTGCGGCCGAAGTGGCCGTAGGCGGCGGTCTTCTTGAATATGGGGCGGCGCAGGTTTAAAGCCTCGATGATTCCGAGCGGCGTGAGCGAGAAATGCTCGCGCACGAGGTCCGATATTTTATCTTCGTCTATCTTGCTGGTCCCGCGCGTGTCGACGAGCACGCTGACGGGCTCGGCGATGCCTATCGCGTAGGCGAGCTGCACTTCGCAGCGGTCGGCCAAGCCCGCCGCGACTATGTTCTTGGCGACGTAGCGCGCCATGTAAGAGGCCGAGCGGTCGACTTTCGTCGGGTCCTTACCCGAAAATGCGCCGCCGCCGTGCGCGCCCGCCCCGCCGTAGGTGTCGACGATTATCTTTCTGCCCGTAAGGCCAGTGTCGCCCTGCGGCCCGCCTATGACGAAGCGGCCCGTCGGGTTGATATGAAAATCGGTGTCGCCGTCAATCATCTCGCCGGGCACCACGGCGCGGATCACATGATTCATCACGTCTTCGCGTATCTGCTCGTTGGTGGCCGATTCCGAGTGTTGAGTCGAGATGACCACGGTGTCTACGCGGGCGGGCTTGCGGTTGACGTACTCGACGCTGACCTGCGATTTGCCGTCGGGTCTGAGGTAATCGAGCAGCCCTTCCTTGCGCACGTCGGCCAGCCGTCTGGTGAGCTTGTGCGCGAGCATGATGGGGAGCGGCATAAGCTCCGGCGTCTCGTTACAGGCGAAGCCGAACATCAGCCCCTGGTCGCCGGCTCCGCCGATGTCTACGCCCATGGCTATGTCGGGCGACTGTGTGTCTATGGCGGTGATGACGGCGCAGGTCTGGCAGTCGAACCCGAACTTCGCCCGCGTGTAGCCGATGTCGCGGATCGTGTCGCGTGCGATCTTCGTGTAATCGACGCGGGCCGAAGTGGTGATCTCGCCCGCGATCATGACGAGCCCGGTGGTCAGCAGCGTCTCGCACGCGACGCGGCCGTGCGGGTCTTCGCCGAGCACCGCGTCGAGCACGCCGTCGGAGATCTGGTCGGCTATCTTGTCGGGGTGACCTTCGGTGACAGACTCCGACGTAAAGAGATTCTTATTATTGGTGCTCACTAATTATTGCCTCCTAGTTGGTAATTGCTCCCTGCGGCGGGTCATGCCATGGAGCGAGCATTGCACTTCAATTAAGCGCGAAAATCTAACAGACGGTCGGGTGGGTGTCAAGGTTGCCGCTAGTTTCCCTTCTCTCGTATCCCCCTCGATTACACTACACGCACTCTCGACAAGCGCACAAGGTTTTTCTCACCCTGGATATGCAATATGGCTAATCGCCCTGAAGTTCCACTCGATTGACAGCGCCCGGCTTTATTCATAAAATCCATCGTTCCGTTCCGCAGGCTTATCGCCGCCCTATTAACAAGCAGGCAGGTGTTGATGAAACGAGGTATGTCGAAATTCCCACGCCGCAAAAAGCGCGCGCGCGGCAAAGGCCATCACGTCGGGCGAATCCTGATCGTCTCATTATGCCTCGCGCTGCTGGGCGCGGCGCTAAACCTGCTGGCCGACAAGGCATGGCCCGCGTCCGCGCAGAAGATAAGCACAGGCGGCGAGGCCCTGTGGCAGGAGGTGGACGAGAAGACGATCCCGCTTCAAGGCGAGCGCGCCGTCGTCCCGACCGTCTATCGCACGTTCCGCCTCGACCAGAAACAGCTATCCTCGATACTAGCCGTCACGCCGAAAGAGTTCAGCCCGTCGGCGGCCACCGCCGCGGTGACGATCACGCTGCCGATGCCCGACGGGAAGCTGGCGAGGTTTCACGCCGAAGAGTCTCCGATCATGGAGCCGGGGCTCGCCGCGCAGTTCCCTGAGATCAAGACTTACAGAGGCCAGGGGATCGATGACCCGACGGCGACAACGCGATTTGATCTCACACCGGCAGGGTTTCACGCCATCGTGCTTTCGGCGAGCGACACGGTCTACGTCGACCCATACGCGAAAGACGAGACGGCGCACTACGTCAGCTATTACAAGCGCGACTACCGCAGACAGGGCGCAAGCTTCCAGTGCTTCTTCGACGAAGCGAACAAAGACCTGCCGCAGGCGCCCGCCCGTCAGGCCCCTTCCGTTTCAAACGCTGGCACGTTACGCACCTACCGCCTCGCGCTGGCGGCGACCGTCGAATACACAGCCGCAGCAGGAGGGACCGTCCCGGCCGCGATGGCGCGGATGACGACTACGATGAACCGCGTCAACGGCATCTACGAGCGCGACCTTTCGATCCGAATGGTGATGGTAGCCAACAACGCCAGCTTAGTTTTCACGGCGGAGCCCGATGGCTACACCAACAATAACGGCTTTACGATGCTGGGTCAGAATCAGACGAAGCTCGATACGGTGATCGGAAATGCCAATTATGACATAGGGCATGTCTTCAGCACGGGCGGGGGCGGGGTAGCCCAACTGAACGTCCCCTGCGTCACCAACAACAAAGCGCGCGGCGTTACGGGGCTGTCAAACCCTGTCGGAGATGTCTTCGACGTCGACTACGTCTCCCACGAGATAGGCCATCAGTTCGGGGCGAACCATACGTTCAACGGCAGTTCGGGAAGCTGCTCCAGCAGCTTCTCGCCCGCTAAACACGAACCGGGGAGCGGCTCAACCATAATGGCATACGCGGGCATCTGCTCCCTACAAGATTTACAACTGAACAGCAACGATTACTTTCATGTTAAGAGCATCGAAGAGATACTCGACTACGTCACGAACGGCAGCGGGACCTGCGCCGCGCAGACGGCGACGGGCAACTCTCAGCCGACCGTAAACGCCGGGCCTGATTTCACCATTCCGAAAGGGACGCCGTTTACGCTGACGGCGACGGGCGGCGATCCGAACGGGGACGCGCTAACATACTGCTGGGAAGAGTACGACCTCGGGCCGTCGTCTCCGCCCGATAACGACGCGGACGGGTTCGCGCGGCCGATCTTCCGCTCGTATTCGCCCGTGCCATCTTCATCACGGACATTCCCCAGTCTCGGCTACATTCTCAACAACGCCAACACGCCGCCCCCGAGTTACGCGTGCGCCAACGGCGTAGGCGTTTGTGCGACGGGCGAGGTATTGCCTGCAATCACCCGGCAGATGAGCTTTCAAGTCACGGCGCGCGACAACCGCGCGGGCGGCGGCGGCATCAGCACAGACACGGTGGCAATCAATGTTACGGCGACGAGCGGCCCATTCTTTATCATGCAGCCCGACACCGCCACCACTTGGAACAGCGGCGAATCGCAGACCGTGACCTGGGACGTGGCCAACACGACGGCCGGGCCTGTCAACTGCGCGAACGTCAAGATCTCGCTTTCGACCGACGGCGGCAACACGTTCCCCGTCGTCGTCGCTGCCAGCACGCCTAACGACGGCACGCAGAACGTAATCGTGCCGTGCGCTCCGACGACGAAGGCGCGGATCAAAGTCGAAGCCGTAGGCAATATCTTTTTCGACGTATCGAGCGCGGACTTTACGATAAACGGACCGGGCATCTCCGTCTCCCCTTCTACGCAGTTCTTCCCTGCGACGGGCGGCGCCGGGAGCGTCAGCGTGAGTACGCCGGCCGTCTGCGCGTGGGCTGCGGCGAGCAACAGCAGTTGGATCGTGCTGACCTCGTCGGGCAGCGGCAGCGGCAGCGACCCCGTCACTTTTGAAGTGAGGGAGAACTTCACCGCCGCGGCGCGTCAAGGGATTCTGACGGTCGGCGGACAAAACGTCACGATAATTCAGAACGCGGCCGGCGCGGACTGCGCCTACGCGATAGCGCCGGGCTCAGCCTTTTTCGCGGCCGGCGGCGGCGCGGGGAACGTAACGGTTACTACCACCGCGAACTGCGCCTGGCAGGCCGCGAGCCAGACCCCGTGGATCACCGTCACGTCGGGCTCGGCGGGCTCAGGCAACGGGGCCGTCGGCTTCAGCGTGGCGGCTAACGCTTCGGGAAAGGGCAGGAGCGGGACCATTCGCGTGGCCGGCAAGACGTTCGCGGTGAAGCAGGGCGGTTGACGGTTGAACCGATTTGCGCTTGAGGGCTATCATGAAGCCAGTGGCGTTTGTGTGAAGCGCTCGCAAGCATTTCGGTCAGAGGACCTCAAGCCATGTCTAGCCCAATCGTTTTCGCGGGCATAGCTCCGCACCCGCCGCTGCTGGTTCCCGAAGTCGGCGGCGACCGGATAGAGCGAGTGGCCGCCTCTCAACAATCACTGCGCGAATTCTCACGGCGCTTGATCGAAACCGACCCCGAAACCGTCGTAGTCATCTCGCCGCATTCACCGTTCGACCCGCTCGTATTCACGGCCCGCGCGACCAGACAGCTCCGCGGCGACTTTCGCGAGTTCTACGCGCCGCAGGTGGCGCTCACTTTCGACAACGACCTGGGGCTGCTCGACGCGATAAAGCTCGCCGCCTTAGATGAGGGCGTAGAGTTGCGCGAGCTGGCGCGCGACCACCCGCTCGACCACGGCGCGATGGTGCCGCTCTACTACCTGCACGAAGCCGGGTGGAGCGGCCCCGTAGTCGTAATCGGTTTTACGAATCAGCCGGTCGAAAAACACCTCGCCTTCGGCCGCGCGATAAATGAAGCCGCGCGCTCGGCCGGCAGGCGCGTGGCCGTCGTGGCGAGCGGTGACCTGAGCCACCGCCTTATTGTCGGCGGCCCTTACGAGTTCGAGCCCACGGCGCACCTGTTCGACGAACAGATCGTAGACGCCATCGGGCGCGGCGACTGGCAGGCGGTGACAGATATCGACTCGGACCTGAGGATGCGCGCAGGCGAATGCGGGTATCGTTCGATAGTCGTCGCGCTTGGCAGCGTAGGCGAGAAGCCGCGCGAGCAACAGGTGCTCAGCTACGAAGGCCCGTTCGGCGTCGGCTACATGGTCGCCGTGCTTAAAGAAGTGCTGAGTGCTGAGTCCTGAGTGCTGAGTGAGAACTATAAGCAATGTTCTCATGCTTTCACTCAGGACTCAGCACTCAGAGGGCGTCTGAAAAGCCCCGTAGGGGCTCTATGTTTGTAGAAGGGTAGCGTAAACATTATTCAACTCCTACGGAGTTGAATGTACCTGCCTGGCGATCATCTACAAACATCCGGCTCCTACGGAGCCTGGTAAGTTGCTACTTCTCAGACGCTCTCTGAGTGCTGAGTTTTATACTTTCACTCAGGACTCAGGACTCAGGACTCAGGACTCTTATGGAACGTCCGCCCGATGACATAACCCCGCCCGATCTCGCCAGGATGGCAGTCGAGCTCTTTATCACAGAGAGCAAAACGCTCGATCCCCCACGCGCGCCCGCAGGCGTGCTCGCCCAGCAGGCCGGCGCCTTCGTCACGCTGCGCACGGTCGACGGAGACTTGCGCGGCTGCATAGGCACGATCGCGTCCACTTGCGAAACGATAGCCGAAGAGATCATCCAGAACGCGATCAGCGCGGCCACGCGCGACCCCCGATTCTCGCCCGTCGAGGCCGGAGAGCTGCCGCGGTTGACTTACGGAGTCGATCTGCTCTCGCCCCGCGAAGCGGCGCGCGGGCCGGAAGACCTGGACCCCTCTCACTACGGCGTTGTCATCGAGACGCTCGACGGGGCCAGGCGCGGGCTACTGTTGCCGCGCATAGAGGGCATAGAGACAGTCGAGCAGCAGTGGCTGGCCGTACACCGCAAAGCGGGCATACCTGTCGGGACTCCCGTAAAGGTCGAGCGATTCAGCGTCACGCGATTCGGCAAAGATTGAAAGTCGCCGGGAGGGCTTCACCAGGGGATAGGGAAGAGTACCCACGAGAGCGCGAGGCCTATACCCATAAACCACCCGAATATTTTCAGGCCGTGGATGACGCGCTCTCTTGTGGTTTCGGCCTTGGGGTCGATAGTGGCAAGGACTATGGCCGTGACGGCGGCGTATAACGACATCATCAAGACATGCATCAGCGTTTCCTCCCCGCCGCGATGTCGTAAGCGTCATGGATTATGAGGTAGTTGAGCAAGCCCGCCAGGAACATAAAAGTGTTCCCGTATTCGTTGGTCGCCGCGGGCAGCGGACTTGTGCCCCACCCCATCGCGTAAGAGATCAGGTAGCATAGCCCCGAGCCGATCTGGGCGAAGGTCCAGAGCACAGAGATCAGATCGTAATGGAGAATACCAGGCGTCTCGGAGACCGTGGGCCAGTACAGACGGCCTTCGATGGCCAGCCCTAATGCGAAAGACCCGACTATGAGCGCGAAAAACATTAGCCCCCGGCCGTAGCGGCCGAGCGTCATGTGGCCCGCCCCTGGGATGAGCCACGCGGCTGCTATGGCCAGTATCCGACGGCCCGCTGAGAAAGGGGTCGGGAGGTCTTCGGTGACTGTGCGGTCTCTGTATTGAGGGGTGATGTCGTCGGTCAATCCGTCTCTGCTCTGCAAGGCGCGCTCCTTTGCGTGTGTCCAGTCAAGCAATTTTAGGTGGCGGCCGCGAGCAGTGTCAATCGGATTTGTTTGCGCTATCGACAGATATTAATTATTGACGCATCAATGACCTTGCCATACACTTACCCTACCCCGACATTTAAAGAATCCTCACCGACTAAGACGACCCTCACCGAAAGGGGATTTATGAGAAAGGTATTCGCATTGAAAAGCTTCGCAGCAATCGTGGTCGCCGTCGCGCTGGCGCTGAGCCTAGGCCAGGGCGCTGCATCCGCGCAGGGCGGCAAGAAAGATAAAGCCAAGAAGGAAGAGAAGAAACTCGATAAGGAAGCCAAAAAGCTCAAGGACACGGCCGATAAAGCCGGACGCGAGCTCGGCCGCGACGTTGTCTTCTGCATCCTCGCGGCTCATACGGATGTAGGTACGGCGCAGGAGCTCAAGGACAAGTTCAACAGCCTGACCGACTTCCCGTTCGGCCAGTTCGTAGCCGCCGTCCTGCTGGCCGACCGTCTGGACGACCCCGCCTTCAGCCTCGACGTGATACTCGAAAAACTCTCGGATGGCATGTCGCTCGGGCAGATCATCAAAGAGGCGAGAGAGAGCATGGGCGAGGTCAGAAAAGGGTTCGGCCAATTCCGCAGCGAGCTGGCTCGCTCAATGACCAACCCGCCGACCAGAGATTGCTTTAGCACTAACTGATGACTTCATCCCAGGCGTAGGACCGGAAGTCTACTTCTTGTAGCTCCGGTTCTACGCCTGCGATCCGCCGCAAGTCACAATCTCCGCCAGGCCCCGCGCTGACAGCCCCACTTAGCCCTCAAATCAAAAGCCCCACAACGAGAGGGTCGAATGCAAAGGTTAGAAAGAGTCTGCGTACTGCTACTGGTTTTGTGCTTTACGGTGGGGCTTCCAAAAGCAAGAATGAATACAGTTCACGCCCAGGCCGAGCAGGCCACAGGGCAGAGCGAGGTGAGATTCGTTCCCGGTCGCCTGCTTGTGAAGTTCCGAGATGAGACGCCCGCCTCGCGCGGGCGGGAGATTCTTTCCGGCCTCGGGGCTAGAAAGACCGGCTCGGTGCCGGGCACAGGCGTTCAGATAGTAGAGCTCCCTTTCGGGGCAAACGAGCGCGCCTTCGCGCAGGCGTTCAAATCCCTGGTCGACGTTGAATTCGCAGAATTAGATGAGATCCTCTCGCCTGCGGACGTAACCCCTAACGATCCCTGGTATGCGAACTGGCAATGGGAGCTCAGAAAGATCAGCGGCCCGTCCGCCTGGTCGTTGACCACAGGGTCGAGCAGCATCACGATCGCCATCTGCGATACGGGTGTCGATGCGACCCACCCCGACCTTGCTGCGAAGATGGCGCCCGGCTGGAACACGTTTAATAACAACTCGAACTCTAGCGACGTAGCAGGGCATGGCACGGCCGTCGCGGGGACCGTGGCCGCTTCAGCGAACAACGCGGTGGGCGTAGCCTCTGTGGCTTGGGGGTGCAAGATAATGCCGATCCGCGTTTCAGACGCGAGCGGTAACGCCACCTTCTCGGCCATCGCGAGCGGTCTCAACTGGGCGGCAACACGCGGCGCGCGCGTGGCTAACGTCAGCTATATTGTCACGGGCAGCTCGACCGTTACGTCCGCGGCAAGAAATTTCCAGGACGCAGGAGGCGTGGTCGTCTCTTCGGCGGGCAACAACGGCGCCTTCGACTCTTCGCCCGACAACCCGTACATCCTCACGGTGAGCGCCACAAGCCAGAGCGACGTGTTAGAGTCATACTCAAACAGGGGCAACAATATCGACCTTGCCGCTCCCGGCTCGGCCTACTCCACGACGCGAGGCGGCGGTTACGGCGCTGTGGGAGGCACCTCTTATTCATCGCCCACGGTCGCGGGAGTGGCCGCGCTCGTACTGTCAGCTAACCCCAATCTCACGGCATCGCAGGTACAGGATGTCTTGAAGCAATCGGTCGACGATCTGGGTCCTGCCGGATGGGATTCAAGCTACGGATGGGGGCGCGTGAATGCTTACAGGGCCGTGACAATGGCGTCAGGCGGGGGAGCAGGCGATACCACCGCTCCAACCGTCAGCTTCTCTTCCCCGGCTGCGGGCGCAACCGTCTCGGCGACGGTGTCGGTCCAGGTGGGAGCCAGCGATAACGTAGGAGTGACTCTGGTGAACCTGAGAGTTGATGGGGTGCTGATGGCGGGAGACAACACCGCGCCGTACAGCTTCAACTGGAACACGACGACGGTCGCTAACGGCGCGCACAACCTGACGGCCACCGCGCAGGACGGCGCGGGCAACACGTCAAGCGCGACGATCTCAGTCACTGTGAGCAATCTCTCAGACGTGACGCCGCCGACCGTCAACATCACGTCACCCGTAGGCGGCGCGACCGTGTCGGGGAATGTCTCGGTCCTGGTCAGCTCGTCAGATAACGTGGCGGTGACAAAAGTAGAGCTATACGTCGACGGGGTGTTACAGTCTACCGCGACTACTTCGCCATTCACTAACAGGTGGAACGCGCGGAAGGAGAGGGCGGGCGCTCACACCCTGCAATGCAAAGCGTATGATGCGGCGGGGAATGTCGGACTCAGCCCGGCCGTCACGGTCTACAGGTAAGAGCATAGCTCCGTCTAAGAAAAGAGACGGCCGGCCTTCGCATGATGAAGGCCGGCCGTTTTTCGATGGCTAAGGCGCAGTCGGGCAAGTGAAAGTGAGAGGCGTATCGCAAGGCGTCGCCTGGACGAAGTTCCTGTTGTTGTTCGCATTATCGAGAGCGTTCTTGAGCGCTTCGGCCCTCGGGCGCAGCGGGTTGCCGCTGAGAAGGATGAGAGTGGGCGCGCCGCCAGCGCACAGCAACGTGTTGGCTTCGTTCATGACGGCGTTGACCGTCGCGAACCCGAATGCGTTGGCGCTGTTGGTGCCCGGCGCGTAGATTATCGCGTTGCCATTGACGCCGCCCGAAGCGACGTTAAGATGCATGGCCGCCAATTGCGCCGACAGCATGTTAGCCATGTTACTGGCATTCGCGTCGGTCAAGAATTTCTGGAAGTTGCCGAGGTTGACTGCCCCGAGCAAGCCGCCGTTTGCTTTGCGCAGGCAGAGCGCCAGCACGCCCGGCAACAGATTCGGCGGTCCCGTGATAACCTTGCCGCCGTTCTTGTTCGACCAGAAGCCGAGCGTGAGCCCGCCTCCCGCGCCGAGGCAGACGTTGCCGAATGCGACCGTCACCGTGTCGCCGTCGTTTACGACGACGACCTGGCTGGTCGAGGTCGTGTTGCGCCAGTTCAGCGCGTCAGGGCTGCACTCGGTCACGGTGTAGGTGTCTTCCGCAACCACTATGTTGACAGGCGTGGAGCGGATTATGTCAAAGCCGTCTCTGATATTGACCTGCCAGCCCGTGATAGGCGTATCGGTCGGGTCTAATATGCCGTTGGCGTTCGCGTCGTAGAACTTGACAACGACCAGGGTCCCTTGCGGGGGCGTCCCGCCCTCTTCCCTCACCTTGAAGTTATCCGTCTTACTCTCGTTGCTCGGGAAGGTCGAGTTCATGCTCACCCAAACTTTGTACTCGCCGCCGGCGTTACTGGTTGAGTCGTAGCCGGGGCTGTTGTCGCTCGTCTTCACGAGGATGGCCGATAGCTGGTAACAAGAGATGAACTCACCGCCGGAAACCGTCACGGCGGCGGTCGGGCTAAAACCTAACTGCGCGCCGTTCGGCTCAGTCACCTGGACGTAATAGGAACCGTCCGGCAACCCCGCCGCGCCAGGGTGAGAAGGGCCGCCGTCGAGGTAAACATCATCCTTCGAGCCGAAGATATTGATATTCACCCCGGTGCAGCCAACGTTGGTAGTAAAGATGGCGCCGGTGACTGGCATGAATGCCCTTGCGCCGGGTCCTGCTGTGAGGATTGGCACCGCCATAGCTAGCGCCAATGCAAATGTAACAAAGATTCTGAGGGCTTTCTTACTCATGTGTTTTACTCCTTGACGCCGGTTTAACCGGACGGCTTGTTGAGGAAGCCAGGGCAAGCTTCAAGGTGTTTCGACCTTGCCCCTGATAAACCGACGATAGGTTCGGGGCTTGTCTTGATCTATGAGAGCCAGCAATTTCTATTACCTTTCTAAAATCGATCATCATCACTTATTTACGACAATCGTCCGACATTGGACTTAAACGACCATCCGCTATACAAACCTGTGGCGACAATAGCTCCTCCTCACCCAGCAGCATGTAAGCATCATGAAATATGACGGGAAAGGCACCTACCTTAATGCAACAGGCCGCATTAATCTGCGATGGCGGTTCAACGCTGTATCCAATTTCAACGGTGCCCTCGGAGCCGTATCTGCCCTCTCATCGGAAAGAAATCGATCTTAGCTCAATACTATCGCCAGCACATCTGACGTGACTCCCATTTTTCATAAGACTACAGTCCTATGAAAAGACCTCTGCCTGCAGGACTGAAGTCCCGGTGCGAGTTCCGCGCTATTGCGGAGGAGGCGCGAGCTTGTGGCGGTAGGAGTAGAGGGCGAGCTCGAAGCGGTCGGAAAGGCCGAGCTTGCTCAGTATTGAGGTGATGTGGTTGCGCACCGTCGTCTCGCTGATGAACAGTCGCTCGCCTATCTTTTTGTTCTTCAGTCCTTCGCAGACGAGCGAAATGATCTGGCGCTCGCGGTCGGTCAACGAGGCGAGCTTCGCGGCCTGGGGGTCAACTCTCTCAGGTTCGCCGGGGCGAGACATCTCTGTAAGAATGGTTGCGGTCATCGCACGGTCGAGCCACACCTCGCCCGCGTGGACCCTCTCTATGGCTTTGATTAAGACTTCGGCGGCCTTGTCTTTGAAGACCAGCCCCATCGCGCCCGAGCGCACGGCGCGGTGGTGGGCGCGGGGGTCTAGCACGCCCGTCAATATGATCACGCGCGACTTGTCGGAAGCCGCGACCATAGCGGGCAGCGAGTCGAGGCCATTCTTCCCGCCCAGGTCCAGGTCGAGCAGGATAATGTCTGGTCTTTCGCGGGCGATGGTTGCGATCACTCCATCACAGTTCCCCGCCTCGCCGACGACTTTCATGTTCGGCTGACTCTCGATGAGCATGCACAACCCCGCCCGCACGATCGCATGGTCGTCTATGATCAGAACCCTTATAGATTCACCGCCGGGCTGGGACATACCTTGCTCCTCTCCTCAGCAGACAAATCTAGCATTCAACCGGCCGCGCCGAGAGGCAAGAATCTATTTTAGCTTACGCCTGTTATCACAGCGGCACCTGAATAACTACGGATGTGTATCCGCCTTCCTTCTGCTCGATGTGCGCCTGGCCGCCGAGCGCGGACGCGCGGTCGGTGATCGAGCGGGGCGTGAAGCCGGCGGGACTGATCCCATCCGGGTTGTCGTTGTCGATCTTCAGCAGCAGACGGTTGTCAGGGCAGGCCACCCGGACGACGGCCTCCCTCGCGTGAGTGTGCCGCCTTATGTTGCTCAGGGCCTCGGCTATCAGATGAAAAGCTTCCGCCGCCAGCCGGTCGTTCACCCTGATCTCTTGCTCGGCTTCTACGCGCACGGCTATGCCCGTCGCTTCGGCGAACTTTTCGGCGAACCTCCTCACGGATGTCATGAGGCTGCTTTCGTGTTCGCCGGACTCGCTCAACCCGCGGACGTAGCGGCGCAGATCCGAGATGCCGCCATCGGTCATCTCGATCAGCCGGGCAATGTCTGTAGAGACCTCTGCGCCGCCCGCGGAGATTTTCTTGCTCACGGCGGTCAGCCCCATCTGCAAACCTATGTAAGGTTGTATGACGCTGTCATGAATATCACGCGCAATCCTCTGGCGCTCCTCTTCGGCCGCATACGAGGCGAGCCGGTCGACCAGACGCACGTTCTCGATGACGGGCATGACATGCTCAAAGACCTGCGAGAGGAAGTCGCAATCCGAGCCGTCAAACCGGACTCTGCGCGAAGTGAGATAGACGCGGCCGATCACCTCGCCGTGAATCGAGAGCCGCACGCTGACGAACGAATCCGCGTCCAGCGTCGCCGCGAGCGCCTCGCACACCTCCAGGCTGCACGCCTGCGTCGCGCCTCTATCCTTGCTCAACACCTGCGGCCCCTTCTTGAAAGAGAGCCACCGTCGCCGCGCGTTGTAGACGACCGAGCATTCGGCCGGGAGCGTCACCAGACGGCTCGCCAGCCCTTCACTGATAAGCTCGTTCTGCGGCTCGGCCCCGCGATCTTTGCGGCGTGCGCGGTGGAGCACGTAGGCCCCGGACTCGAAGTCCTTGAGCACGGCCAGGCAGTGGTCGGCGTCGTAAAAAGAGCAGAGGCGGTCCAGGACCATGCTGAGCGTGCGGTCGACGCCGAAGCGCGGGTTGGAGAGCACCGAGACCTCCTTCAATAGCGCCAGTCGCCGCAGCAGTTTTATCTCAAGCCCGCCCCAGTAGGAGACCATGTAACCGAGCGCCAGCAAGTATGTGGGGCGCATCAGAAAGCGATTCAGCTCAAAGTCAGGTCCTTTCGGCGCGGTGGCATAGCCGATGATCGTAAACAACGCGGTCGAGATTACTGTGACCAGCACCCCTTCGCTAAAGCCCCAGCGGAACGAGGCCACCAGTATCGAGAAGAAGAAGAAGTAAAAGAATATGCTGCTCGTCCCGCTGCTGAGCGCGATCAGCAACAGGTACCAGCCGATGTCTACCCAGTGCGCGAGCCTCCGGAAGAGGTTCGATACGACGCCACGCATGGTTAGGACGAGCAGCAGCAGACTGTAAGAGGTGTAGAGGACAAGCGCCGTGTAGGTCACGCGGACGAGGCGGTCCGGCTCCGACGGGTCGAGGCAGATAATCAGCAGGGCCGACGAAGCGAGGACGAGCCTCATGATGGCTATCATTCGCGCTTCGGTCGAAGCGATGCTCGCTTTCTCGTTTAACGATGCGGAAGGCAGCATACTCGTACCAGATCGGAGGCTGAGCTTGCCTACCAATCATAGTCTTTAATCACCTTTCGAACAAACCCCGAGGGACTTTCATCGAAAGGGTTGCGGGCGCGGGAGATACGCGTGGCTTGATTTGGCAATCGGCTTGGGCTATGATGGCCGCATCAATACAACAAGGAAGGTTGGACCAAACCTGTATATGAGAAGGATCGTGGGCAGAGTCTCACGAAATATTTTAGCAAGTCCTCCAGCGGGATGATTCCCACTCCCCGGTCAATCTCCCGCCAACACACTAGGAGGTGTGCGATGGGAGAGCGGATGACCAACTGCCAGTTGCTCAAATGTAAGGCCGAGACCCTTTCCGAAGCTGAGATCATAGAGGTCCTCGATTACATAAACATCATGGAGTCGCTGCGCGAGCAGGCCAGCCGGCCCGACCTTTTTGACGACGAGCTTGTCAACCTTCTGGCCGACTCGCTCGAAAGCCGACGGGCGCGCATCGTCGCCGAGTGGGACAGAGTGCGCCGCAAGGCCGACACTCGCGCGATGTCATTCGCCGCGTCGAGGAAGTCCGCCTAGCAGGCGTGAAGGAAAATTATTTGCACCCAGGTAAAAGCTTTCTCGTAAAGCTTCTCGCCCTAGCCCTCGCAGGATCGGTGACGGCCTCAACCGCCAGGGGCGAGGCTGCCTTCTCTCTCCATCCGCAAACCGCAACCCGAACATCAGATGAGATCGCTTCCGAAGTAGCTCGCCTCACCAGTGAGCTGAGCTCTGGCGACGAAGAGGAGCGGCGCAGCGCCGTGCTCACGCTCGCGGCGCTCGAAACGCCGGCCGCTCGCGGCGCGCTCATCGCCGCGCTCGCCGACAGGTCGGAGCGAGTGCGCGCGGCGGCCGTCACGGCGCTCGGCCGATTCGCAGACCCTCAGCTAGCGACAACCGTCGCCCCGCTCGCGACAAAGGATAAGAGCGTCTTCGTCCGCAAATCGGCGGCCTACGCGCTCGGGCGCATGCCGAGCCCGGCCGCCACCGTCGCGCTGATATCCGCGCTCAGAGACAAGGACATCGAAGTGCGCGGCGCGGCGGCCGTCGCGCTGGGCGACTACCCGGACTCGCAAGCGGTCGAGCCGCTCACGGCGGCCCTCACCGACAAATCGGAATTCGTCAGGGCGCAGGCGGCGCGCGCGCTCGGCACGAACGCGCTCACGGCCGCGCGCACAGTCCCCGCGCTGATCCGCGTGCTGACCTCTGACCCCGAGCTGGAACCCAAGCGCCAGGCGGCCGTCGCGCTCGGGCAGATAGGCGACCGCTCAGCCCTGCCCGCGCTCGAAGCCGCGCAACGCGACCCCGACCCCCACCTGAGCGCCGCCGCCCTCGCCTCGATCGAAAGAATCAAACGACAGTAGTCAGTAGACAGTAGCCAGTAGCCAGAGGGCGTCTGAAAAGTCCCCGAAGGGGACAAATTCAATAGCCAGGGGCATCGCCCCTGGAAACGGGTTGTTATTAATGAAAAGCCCTGAAAGGGCGATATATCTATCGCGCCCTTTCAGGGCTTCTCGTTGTATGCGTGCGTCACCCGGCGCGATGCGCCGGGCTATTGAATAACGCCCTTTCAGGGCTTTTTCACAATTCTCAGACACCCTCTCAGGACTCAGGACTCAGCACTCAGGACTCAGGACTTCACCCGTATAGTCTCTCGAAAGAATCCCTGTACCGACGGGCAACCACGTTGCGTTTGACGTTCATCGTCGCGAAGCGCTCCCACGAGATTCCCTCCCACGCTTCGCCCCGCCGCTCGTATAAGAGATTTCGCCCTCGGAATTTTTCGAGGCCGTCGCCGAACAGGGCGTAGACGTTTTTGTATCTCATCTCTTGCCGCCGCTTCTTATCACATCTTTAACGAACGCCTCAAGCTTGTGAGTAGTGAGGTGATGGAGTTTTGAAGAATCACTTGCTAAGTAATCGGGGAGTGTAGATTATTGTCACTGTCATCATCAGCGGCTACAAAGACAGGATGGGAGGCTGAAATGAAGAATATAAATCGCCGAGACTTTATACTCGCCGCGTCGGCCGCCACGGTCGTGGCATCGCTACCGACATCAAACGCAACCGCGGCCGGCGGCCAAGCCGCCAAGGGCGCGAGCACCTTAGACCCGATGGCGCTGGTTGACCCCGAGCTTCGGCCCGCGATCCAGGCTATGCTGAAGACGTTTCCTCTCCCTAAGATTCAAGGCGAGGTGACACCCGCTCAACTCGCTGCCCTGCGCAAGCTGGGCCTGGGCGGGAGGCCACCGCTTGAGCAGCCCGCGGTCGTCGAGCGCAGCGTGCCTGGGCGCGCGGGAGCGCCCGACGTAAAAGTGTTCGTCATTAACGCGAAGCCGGGAACGCGCCGACCCGCGATTCTCCACATGCACGGCGGCGGTTATGTTCTTGGGTCGGCCGCGAGCTCGGTCCCTGGTCTACAGGTGCTGGCGCAGGCAATGGACTGCGTCATCGTTACGGTCGAATACCGGCTGGCCCCCGAGACGCCGTTCCCCGGATCGCTCGAAGACAATTACGCGGCGCTGAAGTGGTTGCACGCCAACGCAGAAGAGCTCGGGGCTGACCGGCCTCGCATAGCTTTGTCAGGCGAGAGTGCGGGCGGCGGCCACGCGGCAATGCTCGCCATAGCGGCGCGCGACCGCGGCGAAGTGCCGGTCCTGTTCCAGTCGCTTCAGTACCCGATGCTCGACGACCGCACGGCCAGCACGCGAAAGGTTCCGGCGCACATCGGAACATTACTGTGGACCGCTGAATACAACCGGATGGGCTGGGGCGCGCTGCTCGGCAAGGCTCCGGGCGGGCGGGATGCTCCGGCCGGAGCGGTGCCGGCCCGTTTAGAGAACCTCGCAGGGCTCGCGCCGGCATGGATCGGGGTGGGGTCTTTAGACCTGTTCGTAGACGAGGACATCGAGTACGCAAGGCGGTTGATCGACGCAGGCGTACCGACCGAGCTCGTGGTGGCGCCCGGAGCCTACCACGGCTTCGACGCCCTCGCGCCGACCGCTTCGATCTCCAAGCAGTTCAAGCTCTCTCGATACAACGCGCTTGCGCGTGCTTTCGGCGTAAAGCAGCTCGAAGCCGCCCCGGCGACGTGAGGCGAAGCTTCTATCGGCCTGTGCATCAATCGGCTTCAGCCGGCGAATAACCGCCGCCAGTTTCCGAGAAGTTCGCGATTGCGGTTAACAACTCGCCGGGCTGGACCGGCTTCGGCACGAACATGTTGAACCCGGCCGCGAGCGCGCGGGCGCGGTCCTCGACCCTAACGTAGGCGGTCAGCGCAACGGCAGGAATCCGCTTGCCCCTCTCGGCCTCCAGCGCCTTCACCTTCGCGATCAGCGCGTAACCATCCTGGCCCGGCATCGCCAGATCGGAAACCACCACGTCAGGCTTGTGCCACTCTAACGCCTCGATCCCTTCGGCGACCGAAGCGGCGGCGTGCACGCACGCGCCGTGTTCGTTCAGCATCACGTTGAGGAGCTGCAAACTGTCCTTGTCGTCATCGACCACGAGCACGCGCAGGCCATCGAGCGAAGGCGCGGGATCGAGTCTTTCCGCCGCGCCTTCGGCGTTCGACAGCAGGTTCCAGACTACTTGCTGGAGCCGGCCCGAATCGCCCGAGATGTGGCGGGCCGACGGGTCGAGTGTCACTTCAAGATGAATGGCTTTCGAATCGGCGGCGAGCTGGACCGAATCTATGGCCGCGTTGATGACGGCCGCCACGTCGACCGGGCCGATGTTGAGCCGCAGCTTGCCCGTGATCACGCGCGACACGTCCAGGATGTCTTCTACGAGCTGGGCCTGCGACTTCGCGTTGCGCTCTATCGTCTCGATCGCGCGGGCCATGGTGGCTTCGTCCAGAGAGGTCTTGGTGAGCATGTGCGACCAGCCGATGATGGCGTTGAGCGGGGTGCGGAGCTCGTGCGAGACGGTGGCCAGAAATTCGTCTTTCATTCGGTTGGCGCTTTCGGCTTCAGACCGCGCCATCTGCTCGCGCACGAGCAGGTCTTCAAGCTCTTCTTTGAGCGCGCGCAATCTCTCTTCGGCCTGCTTGCGCTCGGCGACCTCGGCTTCGAGCGCTTTCGCCTTCTGTTGCAACTCGACGATGGTGCGCAGCCGGTTATCCGGGTCCGACAGCGTCGTGTAGCTTTCGGCAGGGATGACGCGCGAGTGTTCGGCGCAGACGCCCGTTAAAGGCCCCGCCATTGCGCGGCCGCCAAAGCCGTTGATCGGGTAAGCGCAAAAGAGCCAGAAGTCCCGATTGTCTTGCAGGTCGTTCCAGAGCTTCTCCAGGTCGATGGCCGCCTGGTGTTTCCCTTCCTCCCAAAGCACCGCGACCATCCCGCCGATGATCTCGTCAAAGCGCTTGGGCTCGGGCGCCCCATCGACCATGAACATTGATAGAGTCTCGGACGCGTCCAGCGAGATGTACTGGCCGCGGGCGTTGGCGGCGGCCGTGTCCAGGCCATAAGCCCTGAGCTGTTTATCTACGCTATCGCGGCGGCCTTTGGTCGCCACAACGATGCCGGCGTCGCCCGCACTCAGGCCCTCGCCGAATATCTCTCGCTCCTCCAGAGCGAGGACAGAGAATGAATAGACCCTGAACGACACACAGCCCCTCTCGCCTCAACGGATGCTCAGCGGCCGCAACTTCGCCTCGCGCAGCTTTTCATTCAGCTCGCCGAGGTCGCGGGTCTTAATCTCGTTCCAACGCGCGACCATCTCGCCGAGCGTTTTCTGAGCCTGGTTATAAGCCGCCAGCGCCTGAGCCGTCGGCGCTGCGTCCGCGCCTTCAGCGATCGCCATAATGGTGTTGAACTCGGTCGCCAGCCGCACGAGCGACGGCTCGCCGCCTCCACCGCCACCAGCGCGCCCCGCGCCGCTTGCCCCGCCGTCGAGCGCCGCCGCTTTTTTGTCGAACGCGTCGAGCGCGTCTCGAACTGCCGCCTGCCCCGCGCTCTCCTTCAGCTTTTGAAGCTGCGCCCGAAGGCTGCTTATTTCAGCCTGAAGCCCGCGAATCTTCTTAATTGCCTCCGAGCTTCCGAAAGCGACTTCGAACATCTTCGCGATAGCTTCGGGCGTGGCCGTAACGCGCGGGTCCATCTTTACGGTGAGCGGCTCGGTGTAGCTCTTGCCGTCGACCGTGAGCTTGACCGTGTACAGGCCGGGCAGAATGGTCGGCCCCAGCGGCGCGGTCGGCGTGTCGCGATAGATCGCCGAGATCGGGTACGAGCGCGGGAAACCCGCGGGCGGCGCGTAATGCAAATCCCAAACGAATCGCTGCATCCCTGCCTTCGTTGAAAGAAGTCGCGGCGGCCGGAACCAGTAAGTCGGATAGGCGAGCCTCTCCTCATCCATCTGCTCGGGCTTATCGGCGCTCGAAAAGCTCCGCACCAGCGCGTTCGATGCGTCGCGTATCTCAAGCGTGACTTCCCGCGCGTCCGACTTGAGATAGTAGTTGATGATCGCGCCGTCGGGCGGGTTCTGCCCCATCGGCTCTTCCTGCGGGATCGGCGTGTCCGTGTTGAGGCTGCGGCGCACGCGGTACGCTACCTGAGGTTTGAACAGGTGCGCCTCGGCCGCGCGCACGCTTTCGGTGATCTGCCGGAGCGGCGTTATATCGTCCAGTATCCAGAAGCTGCGCCCGTGAGTGCCGACTACGATATCGTCTTCGTGTATGACGAGGTCGCGTATGGATGTCGCGGGCATGTTGAGCCGCAACGACTGCCAGTTCTCGCCGTCGTCGAACGAGACGTAGACGGCTCGCTCCGTCCCCGCGTAGAGCAGCCCGCGGCGCACAGGGTCTTCGCGCACGGCGTTGACTATCCCGCCGTCTGGGATGCCTTTGGTTATGTGCTTCCACGTCTTTCCGCCGTCGTGCGTGCGGTAGATGTGCGGCCGCAGGTCGTCGAGCCTGAACGTGTTGATAGCCGCGTAAGCCGTGTCGTCGTCAAAGTGCGATGCTTCGATCAACGAGACTTTGGCCCACGATTTCAAATCGGGCGGCGTAATATCTCTCCAGTTCTTCCCCCCGTCTCGCGTGATGTGGATCAATCCGTCGTCGGTGCCCGCCCAGATCGTGTTCAAATTCTTAAACGAAGGCGCGACCGTGTAGATGACTCCGCGGCGCGGCATCGTCGCCATGTCGGCCGAGCGATAGACGCCTATGTTTTCCGGCACGTCCCACTTCTCGCGCGAGAGGTCGGGGCTTATCACTTCCCAGCTCGCGCCGCCTGTCGTCGTCTTGAACAGCACGTTGCCGGCGAAGTAGAGCGTGCGGCGGTCGACGGGAGAGAAGATGACGGGCGCGGTCCTCAAGAAGCGGTACTTGCCCGAGCGTATGGCTTCGGGCGCGATGTTCTGCACCTGCCCCGTGGTCCAGTCGTAGCGCGTGATCTTGCCGCCGTAGATGATGTTCGGGTTGAGCGGGTCGGGCGCGACGTAGCCGTACTCTTCGACGCCCACGGTCCGCCAGTCGCGCCAGATTATCGCGCCGTAATCGCCGCGGCTCGCCACGGCCGCCGAGCCGCTCTCCTGCTGCCCGCCATAGACCCAGTAGGGGAATCGCGTGTCGGTCGAGACGTGATAGAACTGCGCGGTCGGCTGGTTGTACCAACTGCTCCAGGTCTGGCCGCCATTGACCGTGATGATCGCCCCCTGGTCTGTCGCGAAGAGCATGATGTCCGGGTTGCGCGGGTTGATCCAGATGCGGTGGTAATCGTCGCCGCCCGGCGCGCCCCTGAACGCGCGGAAGCTCTTTCCGCCGTCCGTCGATCTATACGAAGCGATGTTCGCGACGAAGACTGTCTCCGAGTCCTTCGGGTGAACTTTGATCTCCGCGAAGTCAGACCCTCGCCCCCATAGCCGTGTGTCGCCGCTTAGCTTTCGCCAGCTTTCGCCCGCGTCGTCCGAGCGGTAGACGCCGCCCATCTGCGGGCTCGCGTCGACGGTCGCGTAGATGACGTTCGAGTTGCTCGCCGATATTCCGATGCCGATGCGCCCAAGCCCTTGCTCGAAGGTCGGGAGCCCTTTCGAAAGCTGCCGCCAAGTCTCGCCCCCGTCCGTAGATTTATAGAGCCCGCTCAACGGGCCTTGCCATGCGCCGTTCTCCCACGGCCCCTGCCGCCCCGCCCACAAATCGGCGTAGACGATCTGAGAGTTATTAGGGTCGAACTCGACTTGAATCGCGCCGGTGTTCTCGTCTTTGTAAAGGACGCGCCGCCACGTCGCGCCGCCGTCGGTCGAGCGGTAGACGCCGCGCTCTTCGTTCGGCCCGTATGGGTGGCCGAGCGCGGCGACGAAGATGCGGTTCTCGTCTTTCGGATCGACGATGAGCGAGCCTATCTGCTGCGCGCCTTTCAGCCCCATGTTGCGCCAGGTCTCGCCGCCGTCCGTAGATTTGTATATGCCGTCGCCCGTCGACAGGTCGGGCCGCTGCAAGCCTTCGCCGCTCCCAACGTAGATGACTCGCGGGTTCGACTGCGCGACGGCCAGGTCGCCTATCGAGCCCGTCGGCTGGTCGTCAAAGATGGGCGTCCACGTTCGGCCATAATCGATCGTCTTCCACACCCCGCCGTTGTTGACGCCGATGTAAAAGACGTTAGGCTGATCCGGCACGCCCGACGCGCCCACCGTGCGGCCCGCCCGAAACGGGCCGATGCACCTCCACCTCAGGCTTTGATAGAGCTTCGGGTCAGGCTGCTGCGCCTGGGCAACCCAGACCGACGTCAAGAGCACTACTGAGATGCCGATTAGATTCTTTCGCTTGATCACAGTGGACCTCCGGGTGTTGATTGACCGTGAAGAGCCGCCATTCTATTTCAAGGCTAGCCAATTCTCAACCGCGCCGACGGCGCGTCCGAACTAAATACAATCGGTGCCCCGAATTTATATCAAAAACATACGGCCATTCGGCCACGATGAACTTTAAGTCTTTTAGATAAGAGGTTTGATAAACAGCTAGCAGTGGCATGTGATTTGATATAAGTTCCTAACCCTTAGGAGAGTTGTTATGGGCAAATCGGCGATTTTGATAGTTGAAGACAACGACGACATACGGATTCCGGTAGGAATTACGCTAGAGCAAGAAGGGTTCACGGTCTTTTCGGCAAGAGACTGTAATACTGCTTTCGACTTTATGGCGCGAGAGCAGCCTGACATTATTCTTACCGATTTGTTAATGCCGGAGATGACTGGGCTCGAATTCATAAGACAGGTGAGAAGGACGGCCGGCTACTCGGAGGTCCCTATCATAGCGATGTCGGCTTATGATAAATCTTACCTGGCGGCGGCGCTCCTTGCCGGAGCCAACGCCGCGCTTCACAAGCCTGAAGACATGGATAACCTGATCGATACGATAAGAGAGGTGCTTCGCAACAGTAACAACGGGAACGGGAGCATAAATATCTCAGGGATGGCGGCCAATACTTTTTCTATGGATTAGCGTAGAGGCCGCACGTTGCTGCCCTCATTCGTTCTGCGATTTCGCGGCGCGCGTCTTAATCTCTTGCGGCGGGTGATATGCCTCCCGCAGTTTTTCGTTGAGCGATTTCAAATCATGCACCTCTTCTTCGAGCGATTGCTGGCAGTAATACCTCGCCAGCAGTATCTGCTGATAGCTCAGCGCGCGCTCTATCGATTCGAATAGCTGTGAGACGTTCACGGGCTTGAGAAGGTAATCGAACGCGCCTTTGCGCATGGCGTCGATGGCGTACTGTATCTCGGTCATGCCCGAGATAACTATGACCAGCGTGTTCCAGTAGGATTTGTGCACGTGCTCGCAGAGGTCCAGTCCCGACTCGTTGCCCATCTTTATGTCGGTCAGAACGAGGTGAAAGAAACTCGCTTCGAGCAGTCTTTTGGCCTCTGCGGTGCCTGACGCCGCAGCGCAGGTGTGGTCGATAGTTAAACGCGAAGCCAGGAGCGTGCAAAGCAGCTTGGCCGTTCTTATGTCATCATCGACTACGAGGATCGATATCTCCTTGTTGTTCACACTTCCTCCTCTGCTGACCGAATCTTGGGGAAGGACGTATTAAACCGAGACGAATAACAACCATAATTTAAGAATCGGATCTAGTCTGTGCAAAGAGCATTCCAGACCCGCGCGCCCCAGGCCGGCACTTTAGATTTCAGCTCTTTAAGGCTACGAGAGTTGATTGGGCGAATCCTGATTTCGTTCACGCGCAGGTAAAATTTACAGTGCTGAGTGCTGAGTCCTGAGTGCTGAGAGATTATCTGAAAAGCCCCGTAGGGGCTCTATGTTTGTAGAACGATAGCGTAAATGCACCCCAACCCCGTAGGGGTTGAATATCAAACATGCAACTCCTACGGAGTTGGAGAATGGTTATACGATCCTTCTACAAACATCCGGCTCCTACGGAGCCGAGTAGCTCGCTATTACTCAGCACTCAGGACTTCTTTTGATATAATGAGTCCGGGCGCTCAAGGGGAGATTATGAGCTGGCAAGAGAACGTCATAGAAGACAACGAAGCGATAAGAGATCTACTCGACCGGACGCGCCGCGTCGCCGTCTTGGGCATAAGAAGCGAGCGCCATTCCGACAGGCCCGCCTTTTACGTCGCTCAATACCTGGCCTCGGCGGGGTTGGAAGTGATCCCCGTCCCCGTCTACGAGCCGGAGGTGACAGAGATACTCGGGCAGAGAGTCTACCGTAAGCTTTCAGAGATACCCGGAGAGCTCGACATGGTAGATGTCTTCCGCAGGAGCGAAGACATAGGGATGCACCTTGAAGACCTGCTCGCGAAGAAGCCCAAATCGGTCTGGTTTCAATCGGGGATACGGAATGACGAGGCGGCGAAGCGACTGGCCGAAGCCGGGATCAAAGTCGTTCAAGACCGCTGCCTGATGGTAGAACACCGCTGGGCGCGCAGGAGGTGATGCGTATGACTGATCAAGAACCGACGTTGATACACCGCTGGTTTGAAGAGGTCTGGAACAAGGGCCGCGCCGAAGTCATCGACGAGATGTTTGATTGCGACGGCGTAGCTCACGGCCTCACGGACGAAACCGGCAATGAGCTGTGTGGCCCCGAAGGCTTCAAGCCATTCTTCGAGAGCTTCCGCAAAGCCTTCCCCAACATCCAGGTCATAGTCGAAGACACGGTGGTCGAAGGCGACAAGATCGCCGCGCGCTGCACTGTCAAAGGCACTCACGCGGGCGATGGCATTGGCATCGCCGCCACCAACAGGCCCGTAGAGTTCACGGGCATGACGATGGTCCGCGTCAAGGACGGGAAGATCGTCGAAGCCTGGAACAACTTCGATTTCATGAAGATGTTTCAGCAGCTAGGCCCGGCCGCCGAAGATAAGACCGACACCAGGAGCGAGGATGCTACCGAAGACGCAACCGCTGATCGGCTTGATTATGGGCTCTAAGTCGGATTGGGAGACTATGTCTCACGCGGCCGCGACGCTTGAGGCTCTAGAAATCCCTTTCGAGGTGCGCGTAGTGTCGGCGCACCGCACGCCCGACCTGCTCTTCGAGTACGCGGGCTCGGCTGAAGGGCGCGGCCTGGAAGTCATAATCGCGGGCGCGGGCGGCGCGGCTCACCTGCCTGGCATGGCTTCGGCAAAGACAGTCCTGCCGGTCCTGGGCGTCCCCGTCGAATCGAAGGCGTTGAAAGGAATCGATTCGCTCCTGTCGATTGTGCAGATGCCGGCCGGCGTCCCCGTCGCCACGCTGGCCATAGGGAGGGCGGGGGCCGTCAACGCCGCGCTGCTCGCGGCCTCGATAATCGGCAACAAACACCCTGAAGCGCGAGAGGCGCTCCGGCGTTATCGCGAGACTCAAACTCAAGCCGTGCTCGACAACCCCGACCCGAGGGCGAGCTGATGAAGATAGGGCTGCTGGGCGGCGGACAGCTCGGGCGGATGCTTGCGCTCGCGGGTTACGCGCTGGGGCTACGTTTCCGCACGCTCGACTTATCCGGCGAAGCTCCCGCGGGCCACCTGACAGAATTGATGGTCGCCGACTTCAACGACCTCGACGCGCTGCGGCGATTCTCAATCGGGCTCGACATAATCACCTACGAGTTTGAAAACGTCCCAGTGGCTTCGGCGCGGTTCCTCGCCCGCAGGGTCCCGGTCTACCCTCCGCCTGAAGCTCTGGAGATGGGGCAGGACCGCATAACCGAGAAGACATTTTTTCAGTCGCTCGGCATTCCGACGCCGCCTTTCATCGCTGTAGACACCTGGGAAGATTTCGACAGCGCGCTCAAGCGAATCGGCCTCCCCGCCGTGCTCAAGTCGCGCCGGTTCGGTTACGACGGCAAGGGTCAGTTCGTCGTAGAGCGGCCCGAAGACGTTGCGCCGGCGTGGCGGTCATTGGGCGGAGTGCCGTTGATACTCGAAGGCTTCGTGCCATTCGAGCGCGAGCTGTCGGTGCTGGCCGTGCGCGACCGCGCGGGCAACACGGCTTTTTACCCGCTTGTTGAAAACCATCACGCGGAAGGGATGCTAAGGCTGTCGCTCGCGCCCGCCCCTCAGCTCGACCCGCGGTTGCAGGCCGAGGCCGAAGATTACGCGAAGCGCGCGCTCGATAAGCTCAATTACGTCGGCCTGCTCGCGATAGAGTTTTTCCAGCGCGAGGGGCGGTTGTTCGCCAACGAGATGGCCCCGCGAGTTCACAACTCCGGCCACTGGACGATCGAGGGGGCCGAGACCAGCCAGTTTGAAAATCACTTGCGGGCGATCATGGGCTTGCCGCTCGGCTCGACCGAAGCGACAGGCTATTCGGCCATGGTGAACCTGATAGGCGACGTGCCTGAAAGTCGTGCCGTGCTCGCGCTGCCGGAAACTCACCTTCACCTGTACGGCAAATCGCCGAGGCCGAATCGCAAGCTTGGCCATGTGACGATCAGGACTAAAGACGAAGAGACGCTTCAAGCCAGACTCGCCGAGCTGCGGTCGATAATGAAAGTGTAGAGCCTAACAATCGGCTTGACCGGAGCGTTATGCGTCACCTGATGCTCGCCCGACACAAACTTGAACCGATTTCGAGCCAGTGAGTGTAATATAACTAACCGATAAACAGAGGAGGTATAAGCGATGAATAAATGCCATTATCCGGGCCGGCGGATTGTTCCCCGCTCAGCCTGGCTCGTCAGTCAATTAATACTGCTCGTCGGCTCAGCCAGCCTGGCCACAGCATCATCTTCTCAAGACAAAACGTATCCACTGCCTGACTTCGGGTTAGAGATCACCATTCCCGGTAGCTTGTACCCTCCGATTAAGTTTACAGTCGTTAAAGGCGGGCGCAGTTTGATGCCCATCCAGCGGCAACTGCTTACAATCACCGATCCGAAACTGGCCGCCGACTTCACTATGGTGGGCGTCTCGGCCTTTGGCGAGGACAACGGAGTCAGAGTCAGGCTCTCGATCATCTACAATGACCTGTCAAAGCAGGATTGGTGGAACGACAATAGAGAGAAGGTGGCAGGGACTTTGTTAATTCGCGAAGGCCAATCCGCCCGCCCGGCTGAGCTGGCGCGGTTCGGCATAGAGCCTTTCGAAATAAGAGTGGTAAACGCCCGGCCTGTCGTGATTCAGCCGGGGGAGTGGCCTAAAATCACCAACAGCACGAAGTCGCTGGAAGTTGCCAAGGTTGAAAAGTCGCTCGATAGTTATTATTTCTTGATAAAGAACAAATCAAGTAAGAATGTCGTTGCTTACACTCTTTCGACCACCAACGGCACCTTCAGCTCTAGCGGTCCTGGTCTGATCGCAGCAGGCGCCATGTCGACCTACGGGCCTATTAACAGTGAATACATAGACAGGGGTGGAATGGCGATCCCGGTTGTCATATTCGATGACGGGAGCTTTGAAGGCGACATCAAAGTTGCCGCGCGATTCCTGGTGAATGCGGAGGGAGTAAGGAAACAAGCCCCCCACATCTTGCGGCTCGTAGAACAAACCCTCCAAGTTAATGACGCCGAACTAGAAAAAGCATTTGAGAAATTAGAAGCTGAACTCCAGGCAATTCCCGAAGCTATGGATAAACAGTCGGCCGTAGCGCTATTGAAGTCAACGTACCCCTCTTTTGACGACGTGACGATCAGCACTCTGTATGAACATTTAAAGGGGGGATTTTACGAAGCCAAAAACAAGGCGCTCGCGCCGATCGACGAGATCAAGAGGCAGTTCCCAAGGGCTGCGCAGCATCAGGAGCCGCGTCCTTCCAAATATCGAGCAGTGGTGCTGCGCGAGACACTGACGCAAATAAAGCAGGAGTTCGAGAGAATAATTGCGTCCAAGAAGTAAAAGCAGAGGACCGGCGCGGCCCTACTTTAATTATTTGCTTGGCTCTACGGTGTCGGTCCGGAGGAACTGGTCTAGCAGGTCTATGTATTTCGCGCTGCGGTCGGCTATCTCGTCTTCGGTCTCGCGCATGTCTTTGCGCGCCTGGTAAAGCTCGTCGGCTATCTGGAGCGCGGCCAGTATCGCGACCCTCAAAGAGTCTACAGTCATGGTCGCGCGCGCAATCTCGTTCATGCGCTTGTCTACGTACTCGGCAAGCTCGTGTATGTATTCAGGGTCGTGCTCGCTGCGCAGACTGTAGGTCTGGTTGTAGATGACGACCTTGTATGACTGGCTCGGTGAGTTTTCCATCACTTCTTCGCCTCGGCCGGCTCGGGCTCGATAACGGCGATGGCGTCGAGCATCGCCTCGACCTTCAGCTTGATCGTGTCGCGCTCGCCCAACAATCGCTCGACCTGTATTTCGAGCCGCTCCTTTTCGTCCGAGAGCTGACTCAGCTCGCGCCTGAGGCTCAACACCTCTCGCTCAAGCGACTCGCGCTCCTGCCGCTCGCGCTTGAACTGCTCTATGGTGCGATAGATCTTGTCTTCAAGGTGCGAGAATTTTTCAAGTCCGTAGATTCCGCTCACCGACACCCCCGTGAGTGCTGAGTCCTGAGTGCTGAGTCCTGAGTAGTAGTTTTTCACTCAGCACTCAGCACCCAGGACTTCTTATCTGAGTTGTGCGCCGAAGCGCTGTTCGAGCAATTCCTTCACGCGGTCGTGCATCTGCGCGACCTCCTCATCAGTAAGCGTGCGACCGCGCCCTCGGTAGGTCACGCGGAAGGCCAGGGAGCGGACGCCCTCGGCCATCTCCTTGCCTTTGTACATGTCGAAGACACGGACCGAAGAGATCTCGCTTATGCCGAGGTCGGCTATCGCGCGTTCAATCTCGCCCCACAAGACCTGGTCGGGCACCAGCGCCGAAACGTCCCTCGTGGCCGCGGGGAGTCTGGGAAGCGCGCTGTAGCGCACGGCGTCGGCCTTCAGCGCGAGCAGTTTCTCAAACTCAAGTTCGGCGACATAAACCGGCTGGCGAAACTTGTACAGAGAGGCCACGCGCGGGTGCAAGCGGCCAAGCCTGGCCAACTGCTCCCCTTCCCTGCTCAGCACAGCCGACTGTCCAGGATGGAGGTATTCTACACGGGCGCGCTCAATTGTAAAGCCGGATATGTTCAAGCTCGACAGCACGGCCTCCACCGCGCCTTTCAGGTCATAAAAATCGACCTGCCGCCCGCCGCGCCAATCATCAGACGCCACCGCGCCGCTCATCACCAGGCCGAGCAGCTCGCGCTCCAGCGGCCGAGCGCCCTCAGAGGCGGCCGTGAAGACGCGCCCCATCTCGAAGAGCTTTACGTCGCGGTTCCCGTGGTTGAAGTTTCTCTGCAAAGACCCCACCAGCCCCGTCAGAAGCGACGTGCGCATCTCCCTTTCGTCGACGTCGATAGGGTTGGCCAGCGTGAGGCTCACCTGCCCTTCGCGAAACAGCGCGTCGCGCTCGGCGTTAACAAAGCTGAAGGTGATGGCTTCGTCAAACCCAAGATCGATGAGCACGCGCCGGACGCGGCGGCGCTGCGCGTCGTTCGTGAGATAGCTCCCCGTCCCGCTCCACGCGGGCAGCGTCGTGTCGACAAGGTCGTAGCCCGTGTGGCGCGCGACCTCTTCCACGAGGTCCTCTTCGCGCGCAATGTCGACGCGGAATGATGGCGCGCGCGCTATCAACTCTTTTTGCCCGTCTAGGACCTCAACGTCGAACTCCAGCGCGCGGAGTATGCGCGCGGCGTCGTCCATGCCGACTCTCAGACCTGTCAGCCGCTCGACGCGCTCTACGCGCAGGTTGACCGGGTCGCGGGTGATCTGGACGGGGTGCGCGTCGATTACGCCGGGCGCGATCTGGCCCCCGGCGATCTCCGCGATCAACTGTGCGACGCGGTCAGCGGCCCGCGCCTGCGCGGCAGGGTCCGCGCCCCGCGCGAAACGGTAGGACGCTTCTGTGTCGAGCCCGAGCGCGCGGGCGGTCGCGCGCACGGAGGCGGGGTTGAAGTACGCGCTCTCTATGAGCACGTCCGTAGTCTCGGCGTTTATCTCAGTCGCTTCGCCGCCCATCACGCCCGCGACCGCAACCACACGGTCGCCGTCCGCGATCATCAGCATCTCCGGCGAAAGCTCGCGCTCAAACCCGTCAAGCGTCGTGAGCCGCTCGCCCGCGCTCGCTCGGCGCACAACGATGCGACGGCCGGCGAGCAGGTTCAGGTCGAACGCGTGCGTGGGCTGCCCCATCTCGAACAACACGTAGTTGGTTATGTCCGCGATGTTGTTTACAGAGCGCTGGCCTATTGATTCAAGGCGGTCGACGAGCCACTTGGGCGATGGGCCGACCTTGACGCCGCGCACGACGCGCGCCGCGTAGCGCGGGCAGAGCGCGGGGTCGAGAATCTCTACGGCGGCAAGGCTTGAGGCCGGCTCGCCGCTCTCGGCGGGCGCAAGATCACTCCGCTTGAGCTCTGTGCCGCACACCAGCGCGGCCTCGCGCGCTATGCCGCGGTGCGAGAGCGCGTCGGGGCGGTTCGACGTCAGGTCGAAGTCGAGGATGTGGTCGTCGCCGAGCGGTTCGACAGAATCGACCGCGAAGCCGATCATGGTCATTCTCTCGGCGAGCTCTTTCGGTTTGAGCGTGAGCCGGGCTAGCTCGCCCAGCCAGTTGTAACTGATCTTCATTTGATCCGGTATCCCTCTTCCTCGTTGTTAAAAATCCAGCCGACCACTTCGCCTATGCGAATCTCTTCGCTGCGGTAAGACTCCATAGTGATCGCGGCCGACCCGTGATGGTGTATGGCCTGGGCCGAGCGCAGCATCTTGCTGAAGCGCCGCTGCCAGCGCTCGACGTTCTCCCGCCTCAGGTCTATCCACCCGCGCTCGGCCCACTCGTCGACCAGCGGCGCGGTGATCGCCACGCGCGCCTGCCCCGCGTACTCGGGCACCTTCACGACCGGGCCGCGCACGAGCCTCTCCCCGCCGGGCGGGAGTATCGGGATGCCTATCGAGGTGATCATGTTCTTGAGCCCCTGGTTGCGTTGCAGGTAACGCCACAGCGCTTCACAGATTTCCCCGGCGTCGGTTTTGACGACGGCTTCGAGCGTCCTGTACTTCAGCTTCAGCAGGTGAGCTTCGTAAAGAAGCTTCGTAAGCTTGGGCGGGCCGAGCTCGCCCGTGGCTATAGAGCTTGATCCCGTCTCGCGCTCCAGCCGCCGCATCGCCTCTATGGCGGAGCCCCTCAGGTAGCCCGCGCGGTAGCTGGGCACCATGATGGCCGCGTCTATCGCCGCGATGACGTCGACGCCCGTGTTGCTCCCTTTGATCTCAAGCACGACGTTGCGCGCGATCTCCTCGGGGGTGACGAACTCCATCTGGTTGATCGCCGTGACGGCCTCGAACTCGCCGCGCGCGAAGAACCCGTTCTCGCCCGTGTCGACGCCTACCATCTCAAGCTCGCCGAGCCGCTTGAAACTCTCTTTCGAGATCGAAAGCTCCAGCTCGCCGTCGAGCTCCAGCGCGCGCGGGGCGTAGACTAAGACGGGCGAGTTGTCGCGTCGGTTGCGCAGCGACTGGTAGGTGACCTTCTTATAGCCGATCATCGCGCCGGGCTTGATCTCTTTGACGATAGGGCCGCCCGGCGTGCGCGCCATCAGGAACATCAGCCCCGTGTGCGCGAACGCGACGGCCGTCTTCGACATCAGCCGCGCCGACGGCCGCTCCTCGCCGTGCGTGTAAGGGATGTTGAGCCCCATGCCGCCGGTCCCCGTGGTCCCTACCTTTATGTAGATGCGCGTGTGGACCTCGACCATCGCGCGGTAGAGCAACTGCGTGTGGCGTATGAGCTGCGGGATCGACTGAGAGACGAGCAGCGTTTCAAACGTGCGCTCTAGCGGCTTGCGGTTCTCCCACATCTGCTTGAGGTCGCGGTTCACTATCCGGTCCTCGATAAAGTCGAGAGCTTTTCTGACTTCGATCGAGTTCGTGTAAACGTCCTGGTAGCTGATGCCCGAGGCCGTGTTCACGCAATCGATGATCACGTCGGGGCGGTGCTCGCGCACGACGCGCGCGAGCATGGAATGTTCGTAGGCTTCGTCGAGCGGGCCGAAGAGGTCTTCGTAAAGCGCCTGACGGCGTGTCGGGCTGGCCACCAGATCGCTGCGGTCTTCTTTCGCGAACTTGTCACGCACAAAGATGTTGCCGCACAGCTCGACGAACTCTATGGCGTGGAACTCGCGGCGCATCTCGTGCGCCAGCTCGCGCACCTCTTTCTGGTAGAGCGAGGCGATTATGATCTTTTCGGGTTTGAGGTCGCGGGCCACCTGGCGCGTGATCTGCGTGCCGACCAGCCCCGCGCCGCCGAGGATCAAAACGGTTTTGTCTAAGGCTTGGTGCATCTCACGCGAACTGATTCAAGAACCTGACGTCGTTTTCAAACAGCAGCCTGATGTCGTCGATGCCATACATCAGCCCTGCCATGCGGTCTATGCCTAGCCCGAAGGCGAAGCCCGAAAACTCCTCGGGGTCTATGCCCACGTTTATGAGCACGTTCGGGTGGACCATCCCGCTGCCGCCCAGCTCTATCCAGCCCGTCTCCTTGCAGACGCGGCAGCCCGTCCCCGCGCAGACGTAGCAACTGAAATCGACTTCGGCCGAAGGCTCTGTGAACGGGAAGTATGACGGGCGGAAGCGCGTCCGCAGGCCCGTGCCGTACATCATCTCGACGAACTTCTGAAGTGTCCCCTTCAGGTCCGCGAGCGTTATGTTGCGGTCGACGTTCAGCCCCTCGACCTGGAAGAACATGGGGTTGTGCGTCGCGTCGGGCGTGTCGCGGCGGAAGACGCGGCCCGGCGCTATGACGCGCAGCGGCGGCTCGCGCCGTTCCATGGCGTGAATCTGCACGTTCGAAGTCTGGCTTCTCAAGGCCAGGTCTTCAGAGATGTAGAACGTGTCGGCCGAGTCGCGCGCCGGGTGGCCCGCCGGTATGTTGAGCGCGTCGAAGTTATAAAAGCTCGTCTCGATCTCGGGTCCCTCTTCGACCGAATAGCCCATCGAGACGAAGACCTCTTCGATCCTCTGCCGGACGAGCGTGATCGGGTGGAGGTGGCCCTGGTTGAAGCGCGTGCCGGGCAGAGTCACGTCTATGCGCTCGCGGTCAAGCCGCGCGGCCTCCGCTTCGGCGGCGAACCTCTCGTTTATCAGAGCGATCTCACGTTCGACTTCCGCCGCAAGCTCGTTGATGCGGCGGCCGAACTCTGCGCGCTCGGCGGCTTCGAGCGATCCGACGCGTTTCTTTTCCGAGGCGATCAGCCCGGACTTTCTGCCGAGGTATTTGTCTCGCAGCGCGACCAGATCGTCGGAGGTCGAAACCTGCCGCGCGTCTTCTTCGAACTGCCGTTTAAGCTGGCTGAACTTTTCGTCCATATACAAGTGTAGAGACGCTGCTGCTGGCCCGCGTCTCTACGTCCTCGCAAAAGTTATCAACTTTCTTAAGCGGCCGAGGCCGCGCGGTTAGACTCGATGGCCTGTTTGACACGGCCAGTTATCTCTGTGAAGGTCGCGGGCTCGTTGACCGCCAGGTCGGCCAGGACTTTGCGGTCGAGGTTGATCTCGGCCAGCTTCAGCCCGTGCATGAACTGGCTGTAGCTCAGCCCGTTTGCGCGGCAAGCCGCGCCTATGCGGACTATCCACAGCGAGCGGAAGTCCCGCTTCTTGAGCTTGCGCCCCGTAAAGGCGAAGTTCAACGAGCGCTCGACCTGCTCTTTGGCATGGCGGTAGAGCTTGCTCTTTGTGCCGCGGTAGCCGCGGGCCAGTTTCAAAATACCTTTTCGTTTCTGTAATCGCTTATTTCCACGTTTAGCGCGAGGCATAATTCCCTCCTGTCACTTGTCCATAATTGCGGATTAATCTCGACCGTACGGAAGCATACGCTTCACCGGGCCCTGGTCGGCTTCCGACACCATGACGTCGATGTCGAGCGAGCGTTTGCGCTTGGCGGTCTTCTTGGTCAAGATGTGGCGCGCGTGCGAGTGTCCGCGCTTCACCTTGCCCGTGGCGGTGAGGCGGAAGCGCTTGGCCGCGCCCTTGTGTGTCTTGAGTTTCGGCATAATTCCTCCGTGTGCTAAAAGATTATTTCTTCTTCGGCGCGAGCATAATAAACATGTTCATCCCTTCGAGCTTGGGGCGGACTTCGACCGTGCCTGCGTCGGCGAGGTCTTGTTCGAGCCGCTGGAGCAGTTGAATGCCCAGCTCTTTATGGGTGATCTCGCGGCCGCGGAAATGGACCGTGGCCTTCACCTTGTCGCCCTCTTGAAGAATCCGCGCGGCGTGATTCTTCTTAAACATGTAATCGTGCTCGTCTGTGCCGGGGCGGAACTTTATCTCCTTGACGGTGATAAAGGTCTGCTTGGCTTTGGCCTCCTTGGCCTTCTTCTTCTGCTCGTACTGGTACTTCCCAAAATTTATGATGCGGCAGACGGGCGGCTGCGCCTGCGGGGCGATCTCGACGAGGTCGAGCCCCTTGCCGCGCGCGATTTCGAGCGCCTGCTGGGGCGACATGATGCCTATCTGCGTGCCGTCTTCGTCGATGACTCTTATCTCGCGGACGCGGATGCGCTCGTTTATGCGAACGGACGGGCCGCGGTCGCGCTTGTCACGAAATCCTCTTCGTCCTTGAAAGCTACTAATAGCTTATCCTCCTAAACCGGCTCGGCCCGGTTTCAAAAACAGAAAGCCTTCAGCGACGGCCGCTCTCGCCGTCACAGTTGCGCCTGGCTGATTGACTCTACAAAGTTGCCACACTGGTCAGATCTTACGTCAGCGCCTTCGGCACGGGCAGGCTCTATTTGATATGCGCCCGCCCGCTCGATCAATTGCCCAAGGACTTATGGAGCTGACGTAAAATAACGATGGCAGACTTAAAATACCGCCCGCCTTAAAAAACTCGAAGCGAAATAGTAACAAAACGAGTGTAATGAAATCAAGCGATCCTTTGTAGGTGTAGTGAGGTAAAAGCAAGTTGAAGCAAGACTGTAGGGGCGGGGCTTGTCCCCGCCCGGATTGCCGAAGGCAATGATGTGCGTTCCTTATCGACCACTTCGCTTGTTTCGTATCTCTTCATCGCGCTAACGCGCGATCCGGGCAGCCACAAGGGCTGCCCCTACAGTTTCACCATCAACATGCTTTTACCCCATTACCCTCAGCCGCAATCATTTCGCGGAAGGGGTAACTGTGAAATCGGCGAAGTAGCTCACGCTGTCGGTCTTTGACCATGTCCCGACCCTACCCGACACGGGCTCGGCCAGCGTGTACTCCAAAAGCAGCCGGTCGTTGAGGTAGCCTTGGAGGCTCGTGCCGTGGACGGCGATCTTCAGACTGTTCCATTGATTCATCTGGAGCGGGACGTTCTCAGTGCCTTTCTTTACAAAGCTGCGCTTCCCTTTGTTGAAAGTCCACAACACGACGTTGTCCTCTTTCCCGTTGAAGCGGACCGTGAGGTAGTCGCCGTTCGGCTTCAGGTTGAAGAGTATGCCCGCGCATTGATCTAACTGACCCGAGACGAGCTTGAACCTCATGCTGATCTCCCCGTTCTGAAAATCGGCGACATCTTTAGCGACCGCGTAAGGGAAATAGGCGAAGGCTTTCACGTTGTCGATGAACTCTTCGTGACGCGAGCCGTAGATGGCGCGCGCCTTCTGCGCCAGCCCTCCGGCGGGCTGACCCCGCATCCACTGGCGCCCGTCTACGGCCAGACACTTCTTGCCTTCGTCCTCGACTATCACCCAGTTGCCGACGACAGAGAGAAACCTGCTCGACTCGCCCCCGACCTTCTCCTTCGACAGGTCGACGTGACGGGCTTTCTGCGCGCCGGCCGGGAGAGCGGTTACCAGAATAATGAATGCCATCACTAACCAACGAATCTTCATCTGTAGCTCCTTTTGCGAATCAGCCACCAGGCCAGCGCTGTGGCTAGTGGGAAGGTGAAATAAAAGATCGCCGCCGCGCCTCGCGGACGCGCCGCAAGCGGATAGCCTGAGAACGCGTCTTCCTCCTGAGCCTCGGCGCGCTCGGGCGGGCTTACGCCCGCGAGTCGGTAGATCTCTTCCAGGACTATCGGCACCGTCGTCGACCGGCTCATCACTTTTCGTCCGGCCATCTCGTAGTGGACCTCGCCGTAGTGGTCTTCCGCCTCTTCGAACAGGCCGGTCATGCTCGTCGCGGCGTAATCGACTTCGACGCGCGGCAGAACCCTTCTGAGCTTGCTCAGTATGCTGCGCTCAAGGTCGGTGAGGCGCGGGTCTTCGGGGGACAAAAAGACCGTGACGAGCAACGGCTCGTCTATCCGCTTGAGCGCCGCTTCGTCGGAGGCCGGGAAAGAGTTGCGCCGGTTTTCGCTCAGGTCCCAGCTCGGCCTCAGACTGCCGGCGGCGATCACTATCACGGCGACGGTCGCCGCCACGCAGGCCAGGTCGAGGAGCCGAAACCGCAATGGCTTGCCTATGTGTAACCATACGGCCGCCACGGCAAACCCGCCGAGAGCAAGCGCGATCATCACGCTTGCCGTGCTCAGCCGGAGCAGCCCCTGCTCAAAAGAGCGCAGCGCCGCCGTAGGAGTGTAAGCGGCCAGCTCTTGAAGCAGACCGCCCCGACCCGCGGCTATAAAATCGAGAGCCCACGTGCCGACTGTAAAACCTAAAGTCACTATCGCGGCGCTGGCGGCGCTCTCGGCAATCGCGGCGGCGGCAAACGCGAAACCGCTGCTCAAGATCATGCGCAACAGATGGCCGAGCAGCAGGTTCAACGTCTCAGGCCCGTCGAGGTGGCCGCCGTAGGACCTCCACAGGATCAGCGCAACAAGGCCCGGCGTCCAGGCCAGAATCCAACCGGCTACGAGCACCAGCCCCTTGGCCGCCAGCATCGAGCCGACGCCGACCGGGAGCTGTAGCGAGAGCTTCAACGCGCCGCTCTCTTTCTCGGCCGCCAGCAGCCGTATCGCGATGAATGGAAACAACAGCGTCACGGCCAGGTCGTATGCCCCGAACGTAGGCGCGAGAAGCCCGTCGAGCGGCGTGAGCCCCTGCGGGAGCGCGGCCGGCCCGCCGCCGATCCCGCTCGCCTCGGCGTATAGATCGACCGCCGTTATGAAGCTCTGCCCGACGAGCGGCCCGATCATCAAAAGCAGTAGCCAGTAGGCGCGCGACGCCGTCAGCTCTCGCCACTCTTTTCCCAACAGCTTTACGAATCTACGTGAGCGCAAGAAAGATGTCCTCAAGGTGCCCTTCGGCAAGACCTGACTGAGCGCGTAGCTCGGCGAGGCTCCCTTCGGCCGCGACACGCCCCGCGCTTAACAGCACCAGCCGGTCGCACACTCGCTCGGCGTCGACGAGCTGGTGGATCGACAGCATCAACGTTCGCCCGCTCGCGGCGTGACTCTTGAGCAGGGACATAACGTCTCGCGTCTGTCTGAGGTCAAGGCCGTCGAAGGGCTCGTCCAACAGCAACAGATCGGTGGCAGTCACAAGCCCAAGCGCGAGCAGCGTGCGCTTACGCTCCCCTTTTGAAAGCGAGCCTATGCGCGCCCGCATTATCTCTGCGAGCCTGAGCGGCGCGATTAGCTCGGCCACCTCCGCGCGCGAGCCCGCGTAAAGGTCTTCAAAGAAGCTTAGCGCCCATCCGACGATCTGGTCGGCCCAGGGCAGTATGCCGTCGGGCATGTAAAACATCTCTCTCTTGCGCCGCGCGGGAGGCGTCACACGATCACGAATCTTGACCGTGCCTTCGTCGGCGGGCAGAAGCCCCGCGAGGCACTCAAGCAGCGTAGTCTTGCCCGCGCCGTTGGGGCCGATCAGCCCCAGCACCTCGCCTTCGCGCGCGGAGAAGCTCACGTCCTTGAGCGCCCAGTTACGGTTAAACCGCTTTGATATGCCTTCAGCCGTTAACACGCGATTCTCTTAATTTGCATGAGTGATTGAACGCAGCCCGTCCTCCGACAGAAGTCGCAACAGCTCGCGCGCCTCCTTCCCTGATGTTCGTTAATTCAATCTGCTTGGATTACTGGACTTGCGAAGCTGCGCTTTGACGCACAACTCCCATATATTATTTAGACACTCTCAGGAGAAGAATTCTTCCGTAGAATTTTTTATTTATAAAGATACTGGGATTGCGCTCACAGAGCGCGCAGCCGCAGGCGCAACGATAAGAGCCTCGGCAAGTCGCTTCGATCGGAATCGCGGTCACGCCACTCGCCCAGGTGCGACAGCTCGAACCCGGACTGCAACGCCCCGTTCACGTACTCTGATACGTCATGGAGGAATGCCCTGATGCGCTCGCACTCGCCCGTCTCTTTATTAGTAAACCGAGCCTGCTTCCCGTACATCTGCCGGACGGGGTGTAGCTCGCAAACGAAGAGCTCTCCGCCCGCGCGCAAGACGCGAGCGGCTTCGGCAAAGACCGGCCCGACCTGCTCGATGTGCTCCAGGACCAGCATGGCGATTACGAGATCGGCCGAAGCTTCCGCCAAGGGCCAGGCGTTTCTAATGTCGTGTTGAATGAACCGGGCGCGGGGAGAGCGGACGCGGGCCTGTGCCTGACGCAGCATGCCTTCCGAGAAATCTACGGCCAGCACGCTCGCCGCGCGCTCTACTATCCACTCGGTATTGCGCCCCGTGCCGCAGCCTATCTCGACAACGTCGCGGCCGGCCAGCTCTAAATCGCTCTGTCGCAAAACGGCGGCGGCCAGCTCGCGCGTCCGGTTCAGGTCCGTGTCGTAAGTGTCGGCCCAGCGGTCGTAGGCCGAGGCCACTTCATTAATCACTTCTTCCGTCCTATCGCAAACAGGCTCGACGACGAGCGCACGTACATCACGCCGTCCGACAACGCAGGGGTGGCCATCAGCAGCTCGCCCATCGAGTTCGTCGCGACGTGGGCGAACTTCCGGCCGGCCGCGACGACCAGCATGTCGCCGTCTTCGTTCGAGAGGTATATCTTACCGTCTGCGGCCACCGGCGACGCGCTGAACCCGCTGCCCACGAGTGGCAGCCGCTGGCGATAGACCTCTTCGCCCGTCTTCAAGTCATAGGCGTCAAACAATCCGTTGTTGGCGAGCACGTAGAGGACGCCGTCATAAACCAGCGGCGTGGGCATGTACGACCCGCGACCCGTGCGGCTCCAGACGACAGAATCGCTGCTCGCCTTGCCGTCGGCCAGAGTGAGGTCGCCTCGCGCGCCTGCGCGCACCACGAAGATGGGCCTTTCGGGCGCGCGGCCGCTCACGACTACGAACATGTCGTCTGTGAAGACGGGCGTAGGCGCGGTGATCTTCGAGCTGCGCCCGAGCCGCCAGAGCTCTTTGCCGGTCCGCGGGTCGTAGCCGCGTATGTAATTCGAAGCGTTCGCCACCAGCACGGGGCCTGCCGATGTCGCAGCGACGGTCGGCGTCCCCCAGCTCGGCAACTCCTCGCGCTCGGTCTTCCACACGGTCTTACCCGTGTCGGCGTCGAGCGCCAGCAGGAAAGAGTCGTGCTGCGTGTCGCACTGGAGTATGACAAGGTTGTTCCAGATGATGGGCGAGCTGGCTGGCCCCCATTCGAACGTCGGTATGTCGTAAGCGCCAAGGTCTAGCCGGCCCAGGTCGACCTTCCAGAGAAAGCGGCCGTTCATGTCGTAGGCATGCACGCCTTGCGAGCCGAACCACGCCACGACTACGCGGCCATCGGTGGCGGGCGTGGAGTTGGCGTAGGTAGATTTTATGTGGCGCCTATCGACTGGGACGCCCTGGTATGCTACGCGCTCCCACACGATCTTGCCTGTCCTTTTGTCGAGCGCGTAGATAACCCACTTGTGTTGTGATTGATCTTTCGACGCGTCGCCGTCGCCGTACAGGCCGGGGCGGAACGTAGCTTTCGGGTCGCTGCTGACGGCAGAGGTCACGAATAGACGGTCCCCCCAGACGACAGGGCTTGAGTGCGCGAGCCCCGGAATTGGCGCGCGCCAGATGATGTTCTCGCCCGTCTTGCCGTCCCAACGGTCGGGCAGATTCTGCCGCTCGGCCACGCCCGAAGCCTGCGGCCCGCGGAACGAGGGCCAGCTCCCCTTCGTGTCGGCCGGCACGGGCCGCGCGGGAGGCCGCGCCCCTGCCGCCGTCCTCACGATGCGCCGCGGGGGAATCTTTTCCATCTCGTCGGCCGGTGCCCACATGCTGCGGTCGAGTATCATCCGCCGCGGCATGCAATCGTCCGAGATGAGCGCGAAGCTGACGTGGCTCCCGTCGCTGCGGAGCCGGTATCTGGCAGGCCCCTCGCAACCCTTCGGGCCGCCCGAAGTCGCAAGCTCTATCTCATCGCCCTTGACCTTCCAACTGCCGGCCAGAGTGGGCCAGCGGTCGCCCTCAAGCTTGAACGTGCCCGCGGGGTCGAAACGCGCGACGAAGACGCCGAACTTCAACGGTGAAGATGGGAGCTGAACGTCTGTCTGCATGCTTGCGGACGCTGGTCTTAAGCCGCCCGCCAGGATAATGCCTGTCGCCAACAAGAGCGCGAGCATAAGTCTTATGAAATAGATTCTCTTCATATTCATCGCCTCAATTCCTTCGCACATTTTCTACCACATCAGGCTAACCGAGCAAAATGATAAAGCGTTCGGAACCGGGCCGGGGCTCTCCATAATGTAATGCAGACTATTTTATTGACACAAGAGACGGCCGGTGATATAAAACGCTCGCGCTTGCGAGACAAGTGCCGCATCCCTTTTGTCAATCTTCCTTCCGCAAACGATTTGGAGTCGTTATGAAAAGACACAAGATTGGACTCAAGAGCGCTTTCATCTATCTCTTGGGCGTCGGGCTTGTCGCGCTGACCGTCTTAAACGTAACCCTGTTCTCTTCGGCATCCAGGCAAGAGAGCGTCATCGATGTAGCAAACAAAACTAGATTCATAGAGGTCACCGGCACGACGTCGGGCGGCAATCATATCGAAGTATCTCTGACAAATACGTCGAATAAAGAGATAACCGCTTACGTCCTGTCGCTGGGCGAGAACCTTACGGTTAAAGACGATTTCATCTACTCGGAGGCTGATAAGACCATCAAGCCGGCAGAGGGATTTGTCTGCAAGATTCCGATACCCGCCAGCCTAAAGGGGCGAGATGATAAACGCATAACGATTCTTGCTGCGGTCTTCGACGACAAGACGGGCGACGGGGATCAAAAGGTCATTGGAGAGATCAGAGATGAGCGGCTTGGCGAGAAGATACAATTGACGCGCATTCTACCCGTCTTAGACGGCATCTTAAGCTTACCGGATTCGGACTCCGCACTTCGAGGAAGGCTGAGCCAGGAAATCGTGACCGCGTTAGACAGGCCGGAAGCGGAGACGTTAGAGATGCTGAAGAAAGACGCCGCGCAGATGGAAGCTCGGACCGGCCGGCAGACTGTGACAGTTCGGGAAGAGATAAAGAGCGGGCTTCAAACGGGCAAGGAGAACATACTGAGAAAGGTCGAGGAGATCAACCGGAGACGGCAATCCGAAGGCGATCTAAATGTCAAAGAGGAGGTGTCTCGCCTCAGACGCCATTATGAAAAAGTCCTCGCGCGACTCTAGCTCAAAACCACCACCTGCGACGGTGGATAACGAAGCGCCCAACACAGGCTATAGAGGAGTGAGAATTGAAACGAGCCTTCATAACCTTGATCCTGGTCTTCTGTTTTTTCGTTAACGTCAGCGCGGTCTGCACCCCACAAGGTTCGGTCATACATGAGCGCTATACCGGCTGCCCTTTACTGTTTAAAGACGTGGACTGGCACGTGACTTGGCCGGACCTGTTTTCCGATCAGCTTACAACATCGGGGGACGGCTGGTGTGGTGCCGCTACAGCCTGTTGTAACCCGGCACCCAGGACAATAGAGTGCTGGCCGGCATTTTACGCCCCTACCGCGACGGCCTCTACCTGGCGCCAGGTTGTCGGGAATTCGGAAGCCTCTCAGTCTACAGAGCAGTGCCCAGGTGGGTGCGGCTCCGCGACGCGGATTACGTGCAGGGAGGTTTCGAGAATCACCTATTCGATCTCGCATACAACCAGTTGCCCACCCGACCCCGGAGACTGCCCGCTCCACACGTCCTACGATAGAACCTGTTGTAAATGCATGCCAAGCTCCAGCCCGATAATCATAGACACGACGGGAGATGGGTTTAGACTGGGCAGTTTAGAACAGGGCGTCTTCTTTGACATAGACGCCAACCGGGCGTCGCCCGCCGAACAGGTTTCCTGGACCTCCGCGAACTCAGACGACGCCTTCTTAGCGCTGGACCGAAGCGGCAATGGTAGGATAGATGACGGGTCGGAATTATTCGGGAATTTCACACCCCAGACCGCGTCCGCCAGCCCGAACGGCTTTATCGCCCTCGCCGAATATGATAAGCCGGCGAACGGCGGGAATGGCAACGGCAAGATCGACGGCCTTGACGCAGTCTTCTCCTCCCTGCGGCTCTGGAAAGATGTGAATCATAACGGGGTGTCCGAGCCCGTTGAGCTACACACGCTGCCATCGCTCAACGTAGCATCTATCGACCTCGATCATAAAGAGTCGAAGCGGACCGATGAGTTCGGCAACTATTTCCGTTACAGGGCAAAAGTCCGCGATTCACATGGCGCGCATGTCGGGCGGTGGGCTTACGACGTATTCCTGTTTAGTTCTCAGTAATCGCATATTCATCCCCTACGCAATTCAGCACAGACTAAAGACCCCGACGTTACCGGGATCTTTAGTCTGTGCTGAACTTGAAACGGCAAGGAGCGACTGAATTGAGTCAGCAGACCGAGCGACACCAGATCACAAAAATGAGAGTCGTCTACCGGATGCCCGGCATGGACGGCGTGACGATCCGGCGCGACGTTGAATACCGCGCAACGGACGCGGGCGCGCTGACGATGGACATTTACTACCCGCCCGCCTACGAAGCCGGGGCGCGCACGGCGGCCGTGGTCTTCGTCCTGGGATACTCCGACGTAGGGTTTCAACGGATGCTGGGCTGCAAGCAGAAAGAGATGGAGTCCTACATCTCGTGGGCGCAACTGGCGGCCGCTTCGGGGTTGGTCGCGATCACCTACGAGACTACGGACCCGGCGACCGATGTTCACGCGTTGATGGACTATCTTCGAAAGAACGACGCGGAGCTCGGGATTGACGCAAACTGTATCGGCGTGTGGGCCTGCTCGGGGAACGGACCGAACGCGTTATCGGTTCTGATGCAAGGAGCCGAAAGCGGGGTGAAGTGCGCCGTCCTTTGCTACACGATCACGCTCGACCTTGATGGGGCGACTGACGTAGCCGAGGCCGCAAGGCAATGGGGGTTCGCCAACCCTTGCGCGGGAAAGAGCGTCGCCGACCTTCCGCAAGAGATACCGCTGTTCGTCGTGAGGGCGGGGCGGGACCAGACGCCCAGACTCAACGAGACTATCGATCGCTTCATCGCCGCGGCGTTGAGATGCAATCTGGCGATCAGGATCGAGAATCACCGCCTGGCCCCGCACTCGTTCGACGTGATGGACGACAGCGAAACTACGCGCGAGATCATCCGAGAGGTGCTCGCGTTCATGCGGTTTCACCTCTCGGGAGCTAATGCAGAACCAGGCCGACCGACAGCCTGACGTTCCCCTGGCTGTTGCCTCCGAAGTTGGTGACGAGGTAGTCGGCTTGAATCACGCGGAGCGCGACGCTGTCGCTCAGCTTCACGTCCAACCCGCCGCCGACCGCTATGGCGAAGCTTATGTCGGAGAATTTTGAATCTAAGACCAGGTCGCCGAACCTGACCGTAGCGTCCGCGCCCAGGCGTGAAGCGCCCAACAAGACGTGAGCGAACGGGGTCACGTCTTCGTTCCCGGCTATCGGGAATCGAATCTTGGGGCCTGCCAGAATGTTATGGATGCTGGAATCGCTGTCGGCATCGATCACGACAACAGTCCCGGGCAGCAAGGGGTTTATGAACTCCGTGCGTATAGACTGCGACCCGTAATGGCCGCTGAAATCGCCTACGATAGCGATCCGCCGGTTTAGACTGAACGCCACCGAAGCGTCCCAGCCGTGAAGGTTCCCGCCTCCGTCCGGGCGGAAGAACGAGTAGCCGCCGAAGACCTCGACGGGCTGAGGCTCTTGAGCCAGGGCCGGAGTCGACAGCGCGATGAGCAAGAATGCGATTGAAAGTACGAATCTCATATGCTCCAGTCTCCTTTTCACAACGGTTGGTTGGCGCAACTGCTGGCGCAACAGGCGGGCCTGTCGGCCGCAGGCGAATCGATCAGCTCCTGAAACTTCTTTCGCGCCTTATCGTGCAGGTTGTCCCAGTCGAGCATCCACCACCACGGCGCGCTCTCCAGCTTTGCGACGAACAGGCGAACCTCGTCCCACGTCTTGAGCCCCAGGTACTCGACGAAGTAGCGCGGCAAAAGCTGTGGCATGAAGCCTACCTGTAGCCAGTCGAGAAAGCCTTCGCCGTCGGCAGGCAGGAAGTCCGCCAGGCACCCGTAGATGACCGTGTGGCGCTGGTGACGCTTTAGAAACCTGCCGACAGAGGGCAGCACCTTGTCGTAAAGCCAGTCGGCGCTTTCGGTCCTCGAAGGCGACCAGTACTCGCCGGCCGCGAGCACCGCTTCGACCGAGACCTCCCGGCCGCGTGTGACGACGCCCGGCTCCTCAAGCGACCAGTAGGCCCACCCGTAGCCGGCGTCTACGTAGACCTTGCAATCCGTGCAGGCGAAATAGAGGTTGTTCATACCCCCTCACTTGACGATCACGGCCAGCTCCTTGCCCTCGTAAACGAGACGTGCCGGCAGGCGCACGCGGCCGTCCAGCTCGTAGAACTCCTTGACGTATGCGCCCGGCGCGACCTCGCGCGGCTCGGCTACATCTATGTGGCGGTCGTCCGGGTGGACAGGCCCCATCTGCCGCCGGCCTCGTATGTTGACCTGTTTGCCGTCCTTGCTGACAAACGACAGGCGCTGCGGGTTGAAGGTTACGGCCGACGAAGAGGCGTTCTCCGCCCTGACTTCGATGTAGCCGCGCGTCAGAAGCGACCCGGCCCAGAACTTCTTTAAGGTTATCTTCAGCTCCCCGACGGCGAACGTGCGGCTTTCGATCTCCCCGCGCCGTATGCGCTCGGGCTGGTCTTGGGCCGTGGCCCCGGCCGGGAGCAGGGCTATTAGAGCTAGAATCGTTACAAGCTTTCTTTTCATGATCTCCCCCTGGCGCGTTAAAGTAGGTTAAAGGCACGTGCGGCCTTGTAAGCGGGACGGTTGCAAGCCGAGCCTCTCGGGTCTGTCGGCCCTCCGCTTTCTTCTTTATCTCTTCCACTGGCTTAGGCTAAAATAACCGGCGCGTTGGACTGCCGAGCCTAAATAACTGCATGAATTATGTGCGAACGATATTCGTAACCCGGCTCCTAAGTCCTTCGTAAAAGCTCAAGGAATTCTCAAATATTTTTCTCAATGCCGGTTATGGATGAGCTATCCGGTCACTTTTACGAATTCGGTCGCTTCCGCGTAAACGTTGCGGAGCGCGTGCTGCTGCGAGATAAAGATTTAGTACCGCTCACGCCCAAGGTCTTCGAAATACTCCTGACCTTAGTCGAAAACCCCGGCCACGTGATCTCGAAAGACGACCTGATGAAGCGCGTCTGGCCCGACAGCTTCGTCGAGGAAGGCAACCTGACGCAGAGCATCTCGCTGCTGAGAAAAGCGCTGGGCGAGGGGCAAAACGGCCACCAGTACATCGAAACGATCGCCAGGCGCGGCTACCGCTTCATCGCCCCCGTCAGCAGGAAGCGTGACGAGAACGGCAACGGTTCTGGATCGGTCACCCCCGCCACTACCGAGCCGGTCGACGACGTTCTGGAGCGCGAGGTGAAGCCGGTCGAGCCGCAGCCGGCAAGGGCTGGAAGCGCCACCCGGCTCGGCCTTAAGGCGCGTGCCTCGCTCATAGCCCTGGCCGTCGTCGCCGTCGCGGTGGCCGGCATACTTTATCTCAGCCGCGACAGCGCGGCCGTAAACAGCCCCGACAGCGTAATAGAATCGATAGCCGTTCTGCCTTTCGCACACGACGCGGCCGACACGGACGCCGACTATTTCAACGATAAGATAACCGAGAGCCTGATCAATAACCTGTCGCAGTTGCCGAAGCTCCGCGTCGTGCCGCGCAGCCTGGTCTTCGGCTACAAGGGTCGCGAGGTCGACGTGCGCAAGATAGGCGGCGAGCTGAACGTCCGCGCGGTGCTGACGGGCCGCGTCCACCGCCGCGGCGACACTCTGAGCATACAGGTCGATCTGATAGACGTGGCGAACGTGTCGCAGCTCTGGGGCCAGCACTACGACCGTAAGATTTCAGACATACTGCTCGTGCAGGAAGACATCTCCAACGACATATTCGCGAACCTTCGACTGAAGCTTAGCCTCGAAGAGAAGAAACAGCTCGACGCCTTCAGCCTCTACCTGAAAGGGCGCAACTACTTGAACAAGCGGACGGCCGATGGGCTACAGCTCGGGATGGAGTACTTTCGCCAGGCGATAGACGTAGACCCGGAATACGCGCCCGCCTACGCGGGCCTGGCCGACTGCTACAACATGCTGGTGGTCTACGGCATAAGCAAGCCCGACGAGGCGTTCCCGCAGGCGAAGGAGGCGGCGCTCAAGGCGCTCAAGATCGACGAGACGCTGGCCGAGGCCCACACGTCGCTGGCGTTCGTCAAACACCGTTGGGACTGGGAGCGGGCCGACGCGGAGCAACAGTTCCGCCTTGCGATCAGGTACAAGCCCGGCTACGCGCCCGCGCACCAGTGGTTCAGCTCGTATCTGGTCGCCGTCGAGCGGTTCGACGAGGCTATCGCCGAGGCCCGGCGCGCGCAGGAGCTTGAGCCGCTCTCGTTCATCAGCAACCTGCACCTTGGGTGGATACTCTACCTGGCGGGCCGCTACGACGAGGCGATAGACCACTGCAAGAAGCTGTTGGACGTAGACCCGAACTTCTTCCCCGCGCACCGTTACCTGGGGCTCGCCTACGAGCAGAAAGGGATGTACCGCGAGGCCATCGCCGAGTTCGAGAAGGGCGTGAAGCTGTCGAACAGCCCGCTGATGATCGCGCTGCTGGGCCACGCCTACGCCGCGTCGGGCGACAAGGTTGAAGCGCGACGAGTTTTGTCAGACCTGGAGCGGCAGAAAGAGAAGTACGTTTCGCCTTACACGGTCGCGGCCATCTACGCGGGGCTCGGCGAGAAGGACCAGGCATTCAAATGGCTGGAGAAGGCTTATAAAGAGCGCGACATATGGTTAATGAACCTGAGGGTGGACCCTGTCTTCAAGAGCCTTCGACCTGAGCGAAGGTTCACGGACCTCATCGGCCGCCTCGACCTGGCGAGCTGAACGACGAAATAAACCCAAGACCATTGAGAGGGTGTCTGAAAAGTCCCCGAAGGTGACATATTCAATAGGAAGCCTCGGAGAGGCGTAATTCAATAGCCAGGGGCAACGCCCCTGGAAACGGGTTGTCATTATTACAAGCCCTGAAAGGGCGGTATAACTATCGCGCCCTTTCAGGGCTTTGTGTTGTATGACGCATGACCCGGCGCGATGCGCCGGGCTATTGAATTACGCCCCTTTCGGGGCTTATTGAATATCGCCTCTTCGAGGCTCCATTGAATGTATCCCTTTCAGGGCTTTTCTCCCACTTTTCAGACGCCCTCTGAATACCCTTAAACAAGACTGGCATTTGTCAGGTTTGTGCCCTGTGATATACTTCGCCCACCTGACCTAACATCTCGCCCTTCCACATCGCCTCATAGGCCGGGAATGATATTTGAGGAGGAGCGCTATGATCTACTCATTTGAAGAGAGACTTGTGAAAGATTTGCTCCGCGTCGCGGCCCTCGTCTGCTCTATCGCCGCTCTCGCGCTTTTATCGCGCGTAGCCTTAGGCCAGGAGCAAGCGCCGAAGGCCCCGCCCACGCGGCAAGACAACTTCCGCGAGGTCATTCACGGCGTCGAGATCATCGACCCTTACCGCTGGCTCGAAGATCAAGAGAGCCCCGAGACAAGGCAGTGGATAGACGCGCAGAACAGGCACACTCACTCGCTGCTCGACAACCTCCCGTCGCGCCCGCTCATTCAAAAGCGATTATCCGAGCTCATGCGCATAGACACGGTCAGCACGCCGTTCGAGCGCGCCGGCCGTTACTTCCTCTTTAAGAAGCGCGCCGAAGACGACCTCTCGATCCTCTACATGCGCAAGGGGCTCACCGGCAAGGACGAAGTTCTAATCGACCCGCACACGCTCAGCGCCGACCACACGACGAGCATATCCGCCGACGACGCGTCGGGCGACGGCAGGCTGCTGGTCTATAGCATACGCCGAGGCGGGACGGACGAAACTGAGATTCGCGTGATGGACGTAGACGCGCGCAAGGACCTGCCCGACCGCCTGCCGTATGCGCTTTATCGCGGCGTCTCCATGAAAAAAGACGGCAGCGGTTTTTATTACAACCTTCAGAAGCGCGAGGAAGGGATACGCGTCTTTTATCACGCCATGGGCGCCGACCCGTCGAAAGACGTAGAGGTGTTCGGCAAAGGCTACGGGCCGGACAAGTGGGTGGGCGCGGCAGTTTCCGAAGACGGCCGCTACCTGTTGTTCGAGGTGTCGCACGGCTGGGCGAGGAATGAAGTCTACGTGCAGGAGATAAACGGCGGCCCCATCAAGACGATCGTCAAAGACATCGACGCGCATTTCAACACATGGTTTGCGGGCGACCGGCTCGTGATGGCGACCGACTGGCAGGCGCCCAACGGCCGCATCGTAGTCGTCGATTTGAAAGACCCCGCTCGCGACAAGTGGCGAGAGATTATCCCGGCCGCTCAGGATACGCTCGACAGCTTCTCGCTCGCCGGCGGCAAGCTGTTCGTTAGTTACCTGCATAACGTGTCGTCGCAGATAAAGATCTTTTCGATAGACGGCAAACCGCTGGGCGAAGTACGGCTGCCTGGGCTCGGCTCGGCGAGCGGGCTCCAGGGTCGGTGGTCGAGCGACGAAGCCTTCTTCAGCTTCAGGTCTTACACCACGCCGCAGAGCGTCTACCGCTACGACGTGGCGACAGGAAAGACGGAGCTGTGGGCGCAGCCTAAAGTCCCTTTCAAGACGGACGACTTCGAGGTGAAGCAGGTCTGGTACTCTTCGAAAGACGGCACGAAGGTTCCCATGTTCCTCGTCCACAAGAAGGGTCTGAAGCCGAACGGCAAGACCCCCACGCTGCTTTACGGGTACGGCGGGTTCAACGTGAGCCTGACTCCGGGCTTCAGATCCCCGGCCGCCGTGTGGGTCGAGCAAGGCGGGCTGTTCGCCGTCGCGAACCTGCGGGGAGGCGGCGAGTTCGGAGAGGCGTGGCACAAGGCGGGGATGCTCGACAAGAAGCAGAACGTCTTCGACGACTTCATCGCCGCGGCCGAATGGCTCATAAAGAACAACTACACTACGCCGTCGAAGCTGGCGATACAGGGAGGCAGCAATGGCGGCCTGCTCGTCGGCGCGGCGCTCACCCAACGGCCGGAGCTCTTTCAGGCGGTGCTTTGCGCGTTCCCGGACCTGGACATGATCGGCTACTACAGGTTTAAGAACAACAACCCGCCCGCGCTGCTCGAATACGGGAACGCTTCGGACCCGGCGCAGTTCAAGTTCCTCTACGCTTACTCGCCTTACCAGAAGGTAAAACCCGGCACGAAATATCCCGCGGTATTCTTGACTACAGGCGACGCGGACACGCGCGTCCCCCCGCTACAGGCGCGGAAGATGACCGCACGACTCCAGGCGGCGACTTCGTCGGGCAAGCCCGTCCTGTTGCTCTACGACACGAAAGCGGGCCACGCGGGCGGCAGGCCCCTGAGCAAAATAATAGATGACCTCTCGTTAGAGATGGCCTTCTTATACTGGCAGCTCGGAATCGACCAGCCATCACAGTGATATAATGCGTCACGGTTTCAGCCTTAGTGGAGGGAGGAGAAAACCGTGAATGAGTTCTTTCGCAGGTTCGCAGCCAAAGTCTCGAAGGCGGTCGGTTCGGGATGGGCCTTTATCCTCGCGGTGGCGATCATAATCATCTGGGGGATAACAGGCCCCGTCTTCAGCTTCTCGGACACCTGGCAACTGATAATCAATACGGGCACGACGATCATAACCTTCTTGATGGTCTTTCTGATCCAGAACACGCAGAACCGCGACGCCAAGGCTATACACCTCAAGCTCGACGAGCTGATACATGGGTTGCGCGGCCCGCACACGGGGTTCGTCTCCCTTGAGGAGATGTCGGACCAGGAGCTTGATGCCCTGGAAGCGGCCTTCAGAGCGTTGAGACAGAAGAAGGGCCTTTCGATAAAAGAGTTCATCGAAGAGGTCGAACACGAAGGGGAAGGCCGCAAGCACAGGAAGAAACATTGAGCCGTAACCGCCTTGAGTTAGCGCCGGGGGATTGGCATTATCCACATCTATGAAACTCATATCGGTCAATAACGGGTTGCCGCGAGAAGTCTCCTGGGAAGGCAAGCTCGTCCAGACGTCGATCTTCAAAGAGCCCGTCGATTCGCCCCTGATGCTGCGCACGCTAAACCTGGACGGCGACAGACAGGCCGACCTTTCCTTGCATGGCGGCGTCGCTAAGGCGGCTTACGCTTACCCGTCGGAGCATTATGAGTATTGGCGGGGCGAGCTGCCCGAGACAGATTTTCCGTGGGGGATGTTCGGCGAGAATTTTACTACGGAAGGCATGTTCGAGGACGTGGTGCGGATAGGCGACCGCTATCGGATCGGCGAGGCGGAAGTGGTCGTAACTCAGCCGAGGATGCCGTGCTACAAGCTCGGCATAAAGTTCGGGCGCGCGGACATGGTTAAGAGATTTCTGGCAAGCCGCCGCTCGGGATTTTACTTCGCCATACTCCGCGAGGGGATGGTCGCGAAAGGCGACGATATAAAACTCGTCTTCCGCAACGAGCAGGGCGTGACGGTGGCCGACATCACCAGGCTTTTCGCCTTCGACAAGGATGACCTGACGACTATGGAGAGGGCGATTAGGACCGAAGCATTGCCCGAGAAGTGGAAGGAGTACTTTCAGCAACGGATCGATAAGCAGAGAGGTTAGATGATTAGCTATGAGCAAGGATAAACCAGTTGACGTGGTGGAGGCGGGGGAGTTTCGCCTGACGGACGGCGAGGGCAAGGTCCGGGCCAGGATATTCCTGGAAGATGACGAGCCTAAGATCGCGCTCTTCAGCAGGGACGGTAAGAAGCGCGCCGCCATAGGGCTGCTCCCCACGGGAGAGGCGGGCCTGGCTTTGTATGACGACCGGGGCAAATACCATTTTCTGATCAACGTCAGCCCCGAAGGCGAGCCCGACCTCAGCATAACGGATAAGTACGGCAGAGAGCTTTACAATTCCCAGCCGCAAGAGAAGCCCGGCGTCGAGTCCGAGATTCTGCCTCACGTAAAGAACAAGGGGCTGCGGTGGCTGCTGAAGAAATAGTGCGAGCGAGGAGTCAGAGATGAGATATAGGCGTTTCGGGCGCGCGGGCTGGTCTGTGAGCGAGATCGGGTACGGCATGTGGGGCATGGGAAGCTGGAGCGGGTCATCCGACGAAGAGTCTCTGGCTTCGCTGCAATACGCCGTAGACCTGGGCTGCAACTTCTTTGACACCGCATGGGCGTACGGCGAGGGGCGCAGCGAGGCGCTGCTCGGCAAGCTCGTGCGCGACAACCCGGATAAGAGAATCTACACGGCCAGCAAAATCCCGCCGAAGAATCGCCAGTGGCCGAGCCGCCGCGGCTCTACGCTCGACGACTGCTTCCCGCCCGACCACATCGAAGAGTACGTCCACAGCAGCCTGGCCAACTCGGGGCTTGAGAGTTTCGACCTGATGCAATTCCACGTGTGGGAAGACTCGTGGCTCGCCGACGACAGGTGGGCGAAAACTATCGACGAGATGAAGCGGCAAGGGCTGATAAAGGCGGCGGGCATCAGCATCAACCGATGGGAGCCGTGGAACGGGGTCCAGACCGTGCGCAGCGGGCTGATCGATGCGGTGCAGGTGATCTACAACATCTTTGACCAGAACCCGGAGGACGAGCTGTTCCCCGCCTGTGTCGAGATGGACGTGGCCGTGATCGCGCGCGTGCCGTTTGACGAGGGGTCGCTCACGGGCACGCTCACAAAAGAGAGCGCCTGGCCGGAGGGCGACTGGCGCAACACATACTTCGTGGCGGAGAACCTGATCCCAAGCGTCGAGCGCGCCGAGGCTATAAAACAGATCCTGCCTGAAGGATTGAGCCTGCCTGAAGCCGCGCTGCGATTCATTCTCAACAACGCGGCCGTGAGCACTACGATCCCAGGCATGCGCAAGAGATCTCACGTCGAGTCGAACATCAAGGCAAGCGACCTCGGCCCGCTCCCCGACCAGATGGTCGCGGAGCTGCGCAAACACCGCTGGGAACGCAGCCCCACTCAATGGTCGCAATGACCGTCTATGGTGTGGCGCAAGGCGAGTGCCTTGCGCCACAAAGTCTCACAGCGATTTGAGGAAGAGTATCACCGAACGCTTGTCGGCTTCGCTCAGGGCTTGAAATGCTGTCCTGGTAGACGCGGCCTCATTGGCGTGACGCAGTATCGCGTCGAGGAACGTGAGCGATTGGGCGTCATGCATCAGGCGCGTGCGCGTGCGGACTCCCCACAGCGGGGGCGTGCGCATCTTGTTGGCGGTGGACGGGGCGGTTTCGACTATGCCGTCGCCGGTCCCTATGTCGTGCAACAAGAAATCCCCGAACGGGTGGATCGTCTTATTGCCGAGCGCGGGGGGGATGATGAAGGTGCCGCCGTTGATCGGCGTTCCCGAGGGGGCCGTGACGATAGTGCGGACGTGACAGATGGCGCAGCCGATCGAGTCGAACAGCGTCGAGCCTCTGACTATGGCGGGATCGGGGGTGGCGCTCGTCTCCGCGCCTGGCCCGCGCGGCGGCGCTTTCGTTGCCCGCATGAAGCGAGCGAAAGCCTCTACGTCCTGGCCGAAGCCTTGCGCGCCGCCCGTGTCTTCAGGGTCCGGCACGGTGTCAAAGGCCGACACGGACCGGCCCAGCGAGGAATTCTCGTTCGGCTGTAGCGGGCTTGTGATCCCCAGCTCGGTTATGTAGGCGGCGGCCGAGAAGTGAATCAGGCTCGCGATTGAGTTCTTCCAACTGAATCGCGCGACGCGTGTAGAGCCGGGGGCTTCAAGCACCGGCACGACGTTGACCTGGCCGCGCATGTTCAGCGGCTGGCTGTTCGAGATGTTGATTAAGGTCTGGTCGTCTATGGCTTCGACGAACCCGTCGCCGAAGGCGTTGAGCGAGGCTCGGAAAGTCTGAACAGGCTGGTTGCCGTCGCCTCGCCAGTCGGCCATCAGGTCGGCCCCGGCCGCCGTCGTGAGCCGCGTTTGCAGCGCCCCGTCAAAATCCATCACAAAGATGTTCTGGTTGCCGTCACGGTCGCTATGGAAAGCGATCTGTGTGCCATCGACCGAAAAGGACGGCTGCGTGTCGACCGATGAGTTGTTGGTCAGCCGCGTCTGGCCTGTGCCGTCCGACTTCATCACATAGATCTCTTCGTTGCCGTCGCGATTGGTCGCGAACGCGATGCTCTGCCCGCTCGGGGACCACGCGGGCAGTTGGTCGAGGGCCGGGTTATTCGTGAGCCGCGTCTGGCTCGACCCGTTGGCGTTCATCACATAGATCTCAAAGTTGCCGTCCCGGTTACTGATGAAGGCTATCTTCTGGCCGTCGGGCGACCAGGCGGGCTGAGAGTTAACCCCGAGCGAGGTGAGCTGAGTCACAGCGCCTCCGCTCGTGTCCATCGTGAAGACCTGAAAGGTGCCGCTCACATGGCGGGCGAAGGCGATCTTGTCGTTGTTGGGCGACCACTTCGGCTGCTGGTCGGGCAGGATGATGTTTGTGAGCCTCACCAAATTCGTGCCGTTCCTCGACATCTTGTAGAGCTCTGCGTTACCGTCGCGGTGGCTTACGAAGACGACTTGGCTGCCATCGGGTGAAAGCGACGGCTCCGTGTCATGATTCGCGTGATTGGTTATGTTGGTCTGGCCCGTCCCATCGGGGTTCATCACGTAGATCTCCCCGTTGCCATCCCTGGTGCTGGCGAAGACGAGCTTGCTCGGCGGCGGGATGGTCTCCTGTATCCTCGCGTTGATCGCGTTATCTTGAATGACGGAGCCGCCCGGCGCAGAGATGAAGACGCCGAACGGGTCTACGTGGCCCGCCCTCATCTCGTTGACCTGGCTGATTGTCCCCGTGACGGGGTTGCGGTGGCACTCGGCGCAGGCCTGCCCGTTGAAGGTCGGCCCGAGCCCGTCTGCTATCTGTTCCTGCTCTTCAAAGGCCGCGCGGTCCTGGTCGTGAGTCGCCTGATCGACCATCCCGTTGGTCTGGTTGTCAAAACCCGTCGGCGCTTCAGCAGCGCCCTGACCGCTCACGGTCCCTCTAGGGCCTAGCTGGATCAGAACCATCGTCAAGAAGATCAACACTGCGGAAAGCTTCAAAGATCTCATATCAACATCTCCTTTCGTAGAGAAGGCCGTAGACACACTCCGCCCTAAGCAAGCCATCATTGCTTGAGCGGAACATGATTCTTTGCAGACGTATCCCTTGCCCGGTTTGCCCGATGAGTGAGGGTGATGGAGCGGAACGTGGAATCAACCCCGCGGCCGAGCCGTCATAAGTGATTCACAACCTTTTTTCTGTTCGTCTATTCTTTAGAATGGTGAGGCTGAGCTAATGCCAATCCTTCGGTTATGCTGATTGTGACACCCACATGAACGCTATTGAACTTACGTGCGGCGTTGCACGAGTCGTGCAACATTCATTCCAAAACCCGGCGATTCACATCTGTAGGATTTATAACTAAGAATGCGCAGCCGGGTCCGCCATCTTGCCTCACGCATGAGAAAAGATTGCTTATAGCAGTTTGCGATTGGATGCGGCATCTTCTTCGGAGCGCGGTGACTTGTCACCGCTTTTGTGTTAGGAAAAACGGCGATGGCTAACTCAAAAGCGCCGCGGGGTCTGCGCACTCCGAAAGAAGCGCTGCTATAGCGGCTTGATTCCTGGCCCGCGCAATGAGAAAGTGGCTACTCCTGCTTCACCGGTCGGGCCTGCCTTATAAAATCGGGAGGGAGTCTATGGCTACCGCAGCTTCCGGTCCGAGTCCGAAGTGGTACGCCCCGCAATCGCGCGCACTCAGCGCCATCGAATTCATCATCGGCGCTTCGATAGTGATAGCGCACAACGTCTTTCGAATAGTCCCGAATGAGGTCTACATCCTGGCCGTAGCCGGGTTGCTGTCGGTGCGCCTGCGAAACGGCAGGTTTTCGGCTATGGGGTTCAAGCGGCCCGCGTCCTGGGCGCGGCTGACGCTGATCGCGTTTGCGGCCGCCGCAGTGAGACTCCTGCTCGGCGCGCTCGTCATCGATCCGATCACAGAGCGCTTCTGGGCTCCGGCGGCACTTCCATCCATTGCAAGTGGGATCACCGGAAACATCTCAACTGCGCTCTTGCTGTTGTTGCGCGTCTGGGTGCAGGCCGCCTTTGGCGAAGAGATCGTTTACCGTGGTTACCTGCTCACGCGTGCGGCCGAAGTGGGCAAAAGTACGACGGCAGCCTACTGGGTGGCGGTGATTCTGGTGTCGATCCTGTTCGGTTATGGCCATTACTATAAAGGTCCGGCCGGGATAATCGATTCCGGCGTCGCGGGGATCATACTCGGGGCGGCCTACATGCTGGCGGGCCGAAACCTCTGGGCCTGCATCCTCGCGCATGGCTTCATCGACACGCTCGGAGTCGTAGTGCTCTACTTCGGGTTGGATTCTTGATCGGCGACTATAATGCGGGCTAACTCTTTGGTAGAATCGCCTGCATGACGAGCACCAAAAAAGAGAGCCTAACGATGGGGCCTTCCGTCCGGGAGATCGTCGACAGCTACGACCCGCACGCGCCGCTGGACCGGGCGAAGACGATTCCCGCAAGCTGGTACGTCGACCCGCGGATCATGGAGTTGGAGCGGCGGACGGCCTTCACGCGCTCGTGGCAGATAGTCGGCCGCGCCGATCAGGTCCGCGAGCCGGGCCAATACGTCACCTGGGAGCTGGCCGGCGAGCCGGTCGTAGTCGTCCGAGGAAGTGACGGGGTGTTGCGCGGGTTCTTCAACGTCTGCCGCCACCACGCGGCCGCCGTGCTCACCGAGCCCGAGGGGAAGACTAATAACCTCCGCTGCCCTTACCACGGGTGGACCTATTCGCTCAACGGAGAGCTGAAGGGCACGCCCGATTTCGCGGGCGTGTGCGACTTCGACCGCGCCGCCAACGGGCTCGTGCCGGTCGAGATAGGCGAGTGGGAGAGCTGGGCCTTCGTGAAGCTTGAGCCCGGCGGCCCCCGGCTCGCCGATTTCCTGGGCGCGGAGCTCACGGGGCAGATGCGTCGCCTCGGCCTCGATAAACTTCACTGGATGGAGCGGCGGCATTACACGCTCGATTGTAACTGGAAGGTCTTTGTCGACAACTTTCTCGACGGCGGCTACCACGTCCCCTACCTTCACAAAGAGCTGGACAGCGTTTTAGATTACAGCAAGTACGTGATCGAAAACGGCGAGCGGTTCTGCTTGCAGTCGAGCCCCGTGGTGTCCGGGCCGGCCGAGGCGCAAGCGGGCGAGGTCCGCAAGGGTGAGCGGGCGCTCTACTACTGGATATATCCCAACTTCATGGTGAACTGGTACGAAGGCGTGATGGACACGAACATCGTATGCCCGCGCGGGGTGGACCGCACCGAAGTCATCTTCGACTTTTATTTCGCCGACGTGTCGGAAGCGTCTCGCGAGCATAACCTCGCGAGCATCGATGTGGGCCAACGGATTCAGGACGAGGACGTGGCCATCTGCAAGTCGGTCCAGCGCGGCCTGACTTCGCGCGCGTATCAGACAGGGCGGCTGTCTGTGCGGCGCGAGGCGGGCGAACACCTCTTCCACAAGCTTCTACACGCGGACCTGAAAGCGGGCCTTGAAGGCCGCGACGGTTGATTGAGGATTCAGGCTCAAGCTTCGGAGGGCGCTATGAGATTCTCACACGTTACGTTCGCTCTTTTCCTCTCTCTCGCAATCGGCGTGGCCGCGCCATCGGGCGGGCAAACGCCGGCCGGCGACGGCGACTTCGTGAGGATAAAGCCGGGCGATATCAAATGGGCCTCGGTGCCGGGCATGCCCGGCTTGCAGGCCGCGCTGTTGGCGGGCGACCCGAGCAAGCTCGGCCCTTACATAATGCGCGTCAAGTTCGCGCCGGGCGTGATGACCCGGCCGCACAAGCATTCGCACGACAGGTTTGTAACTGTGATCTCTGGCACGTGGTACACGGGGACCGGCGAGAAGTTCGAGCCCGAGAAGACAGAAGGGCTGCCGCCGGGAGGCTTTATGAAGCATCCGGCGACGGCGGCTCATTACGACGGGGCTAAAGATGGAGAGGTGATCGTCCAGATCAGCGGTATGGGTCCCGTAACCACGGAGTACATCGCCCCGGCCGAAGGCACGACTAGTAAACGTCCGCGGTAGGGAGCATTGCCACTCTCACATTGTCTGATGACTGCCGGATCGAGTAGCCGGAGAATAGGTGTTAGACTACGGCTGATGGCTCCTCGAACGCTCTACGTAACTGAACGCGAAGAATGGCGGGCATGGCTTAAGGCCAATCACGCTCAGGTGACGGAAATCTGGCTGATATATTACAAGAAGCACACGGGCCAGTCTTCGATCCCTTACAACGTCGCGGTGGAAGAGGCCCTTTGCTTCGGGTGGATCGACAGCACCGCCAAAAGGATAGACGACGCCAGTTTCATGCAGCGGTTCACCCCGCGCAGAGACACAGGCAACTGGTCCGAGCCGAACAAGACGCGCGCTAGGAGATTGATCGCGGAGCGCAGGATGACCGAGGCGGGCTTATCAAAGATCAGCGAGGCGGTCTTAGCCGAGCTCGCGCGGCCGCCTGCGCCCAGGGTGAAGAAGCGCCTGGTCGTCCCTGGATATTTCAAAAAAGCGATCGCCGAGGACCCACAGGCATGGGAGAACTTTAACAAGCTGGCGCCGACGTATAGAAGGCATTACGTCGAGTGGGTGGCGGCCGCCAAGAGAGACGAGACGCGCGCGAAGAGGTTGCGAAAGGCAAGAGAGCTCCTGGCGAAGAACGAGAAGCTTGGGATTAAACGGATTGATAGTAATGAAAAGCCCTGAAAGGGCGTCACCCCGCGCGTTGCGCCGGGCTATTGAATCCCGCCTCTTCGAGGCTCGGCGATTGACAATGGGTTTAGTATAGTTGATTAGGATCTCTCTATATAATTGGCCTCGGGAGGAGAACGGCATGCGATCTTTAATACTGAGCATGACAATCTTCTTGATCGTGATAATCGGTCTGGGCGTCTCCGTTGACGCGCAGAATCGCAAGTGCAGGGTCACCGTCACTCCGCGCGCGGACGCGGGCGGCGCGTACTTCGAGATCAGCGGCGAACGCTTCGGCGTCGGCCAGGAGCTTCGATTAGAGGCCCTCAATCGCAGGACGGGTCAGGGCTTGATTTTCTTCCACACGCCTGAAGAGAAGAGTTTCTCGGGCGTCTTCATAGGCAAGGACCCGGACGGGTTCTTATACCGCGTCTCTCCGGGATTCTGGACGGTCACGGCCAAATCCGAAACGTGCACGGCCAAGACTGAGTTCGCGGTCTCGGGCGTGCCGACCGGCAACTGGGGCGGCGAGCAGGTCCAGTTGAGCGTGTCCCAGGATGGCGCGAGATTTACATTCGCCTGCTCATTCGGGGTGATAACAGAGCCGTTAGCCCCTGACGTGAATGGTAATTTTGAAGTCAAAGGCGCCCTCACCACGGTGCCGCCTGTTCCAGGGATTCCCGCTTCGACTGCGGAGGTGGTCTTCAGGATCTGGACCGATGGGAATGTAATGAGGGTCAACATATCAGTTCCCGGACAGCCCCCGCAGCCGGGCGGCTTCGACTTGACCTTCGGACGAGCGACGCAAATAATTCCTTGCGCCTAGCCGGACACGCTGATGATGATGGGAGAAAACCTGACAGACCCGACGGTGGACGAGAGGCTCGCCATTCTGCTCGGCTCAGCCTCCGTCGACACCGTCGACGATGTGATAGCCCTCATGCGTGAGATCGACGCCCTGCTTCCGGATGATGACGGGCTGAAGTGGTTCAACCTGCTTTACCTCAAGGTGACGGAGGCGGTAAAGGACAACCCCACGGCGGGAGGCTGGGAGGACCCGCGATGGCTCGAACGGCTCGACGTGCTCTTCGCCCGGCTCTACTTCGACGCGGTCGCGGGGTGGCAGCGCGACCGGGAAGAGTCGGCCAGGGCGTGGCGCCCTCTGCTCGATTGCAGAAGGCGGGGCGGCGTCGCCAGGATTCAGTTCGCCCTTGCCGGGATGAACGCGCACATAAATCATGACCTCGCGATAGCCGTCGTCCAGACGGGCGAAGAACAGACGATCACGCCCAGGCGCGGCAGCCCTCAGCACAGGGATTTCGAACGGGTCAACGCGCTTCTGGAAATCGTGGAGGAAGAAGCGAAGCAGTTTCTTGTCACGGGAATTATCGGAGAGATAGATCACAACCTCGGTCGCCTCGACGATCTGGTCGCCTTGTGGAAAATAGGAAAGGCGAGAGATACGGCGTGGACCAACGCAGAGATACTCTGGCAATTACACCCTTCGCCCACTCTGAAGAAGAAATTTCTTCTGAACCTTGGTCGCCTGGTAGGGCTTTCGAGCAAAGGGCTGCTAGTCCCAACTGGATAGACCGGAGCTAACGGCGGTCGCGCTCTCCTAAACCAGGAACTCTACGAACTTGTCGGCCACCTTGACATCGATCACCTGGAGCGACGAAGGCACGGTTATGCCGTTCGTCCATATCTTATCGTCAAGGTGTATCGCCGTCCCGCGCCAGTGGAACTGCATCTCACGCCCTCTGATTGCTCGCACGGGCGGCTCGGCCTCTTTGCCCGCCAGCCGCTTCGTCAAATAGCGCGCGAAGTTCTCGCGATTATCCTCGGCGAGGAAGACGAAATCCAGCCGGCCGTCGCTAGGGTCCGCCTCCGGCGCAAGGTGCAGGTTCGGCCCTATGAAGTTCATATTCATGGCTTCCATTAAAAGGTAAGGCCCCGACACGTCTTGCCCATCAATGGTGACTTTCAGGTTGATGGGCGAGAATTCCGAAGCCAGGACTATCAGCGCGCTGATGTCGCGGTAGAGCTTATCGTAGGCGCTGCTGAAATCGTCCGGGGCTTTATCGTCTATGTGGTCGAGCAGCATCATCGCCCTGGTGAAGAGGCCGACCCCGAGTCCCTCTATGAATATCTCTTCCCCCCAGGAGCTGGTCGCCAGCCCGACGGTGAACCTCTTGCGCCGCGCCGTCGCCCACCCCTGTATCAGCTCTTCCTGCGGCCCCGTGATGCCGAGCGACTTCGAGATGTTGTTGGCCGTCCCCACCGGCAGTATGGCGATAGGCACTCCAGTACGGATCGTATGCGTAGCGACCTTTCGCACGGTGCCGTCGCCTCCCGCGACCGCGACCAGATCGCATGGCTCCTTGAGCGCCGAGCCGAAATCCTCTTTCGACGTGTGGTACTCAACCTCGTGGCCCGCCGCGCGAATCAACGTCTGAAGTCGCTCGCGCGAGTGGTCGTCGCCGCCCGCCTGCGGATTATGAATCAATATGACGCGCATTTTCCCAGCAGTCTCCCGGTAACCCTTGATACGATGAAAGCGTGAGGGGAAAATGGATTATAACATCATGGACGCGGCAGATCATGGTTTTTGGGTAAAGGAGGTTGACGAGCATGAGGATTCTGATCGCGAACGACGACGGCATCTACAGCCCCGGCATCCTGGCGCTGGCCGAGGCGGCATCCCGCTTCGGCGACGTGCGCGTAGTCGCGCCCGACGTGGAGCAGTCCTCCATGGGGCATGCAATCACGGCGACGCGCCCGCTCTCTTACAGGCGCACGCCGCTCAAACAGTTCGAGGCCTACAGGGTCAACGGCACGCCGGCCGACTGCGTCGCGCTCGGCGCTCACAACTGGGACAAGGTCGACGTGGTTCTTTCGGGCATAAACCTTGGGCTCAACATAGGCAACGGCATCTGGCATTCGGGGACGCTGGCCGCCGCAAAGCAAGCCGTCCTGTTGGGGCTGCGCGGCATAGCCTTCAGCACGCCTGTCACAACCGACGAGCCGGACTTCGAGCGCATCACGCCATTCGTCGAGAAGGTCTTAGGGATACTGCTCGAAGAGAGCTCTTTAAGATTAGTTAACGTCAACGTCCCCGAAGACCCGAAGGGGATCTGCTGGACGCGGCAGTCGGTCAGGCACTACGACGGCAAGGTAGTTCCCACCTCCGATCCGATGGGGAGACCGCTCTACTGGTTCACGGTCACGCCCATCGAGGAGATAGAGGAAGGCAGCGACCGCTGGGCCATAAACAGGGGCTGGGTCTCTATGACGCCGCTCAGGCTCGACCTGACGAACGAGAAAGAGCTGGCCGAGGCGCGCGCGCGACACCCTAGCTACTGCTCGGGGGGTTGAAACCTGCCGAGAAAATGAGTAAAAGTTTCGGGGTGGAAAGCATCATCAACCGACTGATCGTCACCGTCCTCTGTTTGGGCATTTGCGCCCCGCCGGCTTTTTCTCAGGGCGACGGGCCGCAGGTCAACCGCGACCCCGAGAACGACACGATTAACCCGAAGCAGAAGGCTTACGGCAACGAGCACGAGGCCAGGCTGTGGCGAGAGTTTCAGACCGAGATGGGCGGCGCGAGCGTCAAGAACTGGATGTACAACGCCGCCAAAGACAAGCGCCAGGCGATACGCGACATTCTGGAGATCAAAGACTTCCCGGCTTTTCTCGAAAAGAGCGGCTACGCCGAAAAGTTTGGGAAGTAGGCCCGAGTTTCGAGTGAGGATGGCCCGCTCGCACAATTCACTTTATGACCACCGAAGAACATAACAAGTACCTGGCCTACTCCTTCTTCGCGTACGGAGCGATCCACACGCTGTTTATGGTCGGCATGGCCTTGTTCTTTATCTTTATGTTCTCTTCCATCCCGCAAGGCCGAGGGCGAAACGAACTCCCCATAGCCGTCCCTTTTTTCTTCCTCGGGTTTATAGCTCTGATTCAACTCATATTCATCGTGCCCGCGTTCATCGCGGGTCTCGGGTTATTGAAAAAGAAGAAGTGGGCTCGCATCGCGGCGATAATCGGCGGCGTGCTTGCGGGGGCGAACTTTCCTATAGGCTCGGCCGTTTGTGTTTACGCACTCTGGTTCTTACTGAGCGAGAGGGGCAAATCGCTGTATGAAGATCAAAACTTAACATCGCATAACTATTTTCCTCCGCAAAGGTGGCAAGGTCAGCCGCCGCCGAGCCTGTGGGCAGACCGAGCCGGCGACGAGGCGGACGTGAATGATCGGAGGAAGTAAGAAAGAAGCGAGTAGATGGATAAGGAAGCGCTTGAGTTCTTAAACCCCATATCGCGTCGTTCATTCCTGATGACTTCTTTAATGGCAATGCCCGCGATGTTGCGGCCCGCGTCGGCGCGACCAGCGACCGCGCTGGCTTCAAGATCGGAGCAGAACTGGCCGGGGTTTCGCGGCCCCGGCGCGCAGGGGGTGGCCGAAGGATACCCGACGCGCGTCGCCTGGAACGCGGACTCGACGGCGGGCAAGGTCGCGGGCGTGCTTTGGCGGTCAGAACTCCCCGGCCTTGGCCATTCAAGCCCGATAGTCTGGGGTGACCGCGTCTACGTCGCCACTGCGGTGCGGCTCTCGGGCAAAGCGCCGTTGCGGATAGGCCTTTACGGCGACATCAATGCCGCGCAGGATAACGACGATCAGAAATGGATGATCCTCTGCTTCGACAAGAAGACCGGCAAGCGGCAATGGGAGCGAATACTCCGAACGAGCAAGCCCGCGACAGAGAGGCACGAGAAATCGTCTCACGCGAACACGACGCTTATAACCGACGGCCAGCGGCTGGTCGGATTCTTCGGCTCGGAAGGGCTCTATTGTTTCGACCTCAAGGGGAAGCAGCTTTGGACCAAAGACCTCGGCGTCATCGACATCAGTTGGCGCGGCATCGGGTGGGGTTATAGCAGCTCGCCCGCACTGCACAAGGACCGCATAGTCTTGCAGTGCGACGACCCGAAGAACCCCTTCGTAGCGGCGTTGCGATTGTCGGACGGCAAGGAGCTGTGGCGAGTTTCGCGCAAAGGGGATTGCGAGGGGAGCTGGGGGACGCCGTTCGTCTACGCCGACGGCCGCAGGACGCAGGTCGTCACGAACGGGTGGCCTTTCATCATCTCCTACGACCTGGAGACGGGCAAAGAGCTATGGCGGTTGCGCGGCGGCGGCGACATCCCAATCCCGTCCCCGTTCGTAGCCGACGGGTTGATCGTGATCTCGAACGCGCACGGGGGTAAATCGCCGCTGTTCGCCATACGCCCGACGGCCGAAGGCGACATCTCGCTTGCGGCGGGCGCGACCAGCAACGACTCGGTCGCCTGGAGCGTGCCGAACGGCGGATCGTACATCTCGACGCCCATCGTTTACGGCGGCTATATCTATCTTGCGAATTTTAACGGCGTGATGCGCTGCTTCGATTTCAAGACGGGCCAGAAGGTCTACGAAGAGCGACTGGGGAAAGACGCGGTCTGCTCGGCGTCGCTGGTCGCGGCCGACGGTAAGATTTATTGCGCTGCCGAAGACGGCGTCGTGCACGTCGTAAAAGCGGGGCCGAAGCTTGAGGTGCTGGCGAAGAATCAACTGGGCGAGCCCTGTCTTGCGACGCCGGCCATATCGCAGGGCGTCATCTACTTCCGCACGTCGGGCAGCCTGATCGCTGTAGGATAAACCTGTAGGGGCCATGGCGCGACCCGTCAGAACGGGTTCCCCGGCGCTTCGCGCGGCGCGGGCTTGTCCCTGCCCGGATCGCGCGAAGCGCGATGACGAGACTCTAAACAAGCGAAGTCGTCGATAAGAAACACACATCATTGGCCTACGGCAATCCGGGCGGGGACAAGCCCGCGCCGCGCGAAGCGCCGGGGAACCCGTTCTGACGGGTCGCGCCATGGCCCCTACAGCCTAGAAAATCAGCAACGCGTAAGGCCGGAAGAGGGTGGCGAGACCGAGTATTGATCGGCCCCACCCTCTGTTAACCCTCTGCGCCTGAGATCGCTGCATCGCCTTAATCATTCGCTTGTTGCGGCCGCCAGCAGGATAATCGAGAGAACAAAGATAGCGATTAATCGAGTCCGTAGGAGCATTAGCATAACAACTCCTGATGAGTAGACTGGCGAGGGTAGGTTCGTGCTATTGATAGTTATGCCCTTTGCCGCCTCCAGGTCAAAATACTACCTAGCACACAAGTGAAGTATATACGCCACTCGGAGCGAGAGATATTCCTCAAATAAGCGTTTAAAGAAAAGTTGACTATCCAGGTCACGTTCTGTGGCTCGCGACAAATTCAGCGCTTGCATCCTAAGCATTTCGTACTATAATCGGCTCACAGATATTCAGTTATTAGAGCAACTAAGAGGTTTTTTGAATCACTATTTCGCTATTGTAATGATACGCACAAAAGATTATACTCGCTCTCGTCCGCAGTACGCATAATCCTAGAAGCTATCTCAAAAATAGTCGTGCTAAATTTGTACTATGGCACGACGCGAAGAATTAACCGACGAACAATGGTCCTTGATCGAACCGCTATTTGACAAACCATCTCCTATCCAGACTCGTGGCAGACCTCGCCGCCC
>DATFGQ010000112.1:0-88296 GCA_035249305.1 Blastocatellia bacterium
CCAGGTCCAGCAGCCCCGGGTCGTCAACCGCGTCCACCTTGTTCATGAAGACGACCATCGCCGGCACGCCGACCTGGCGGGCCAGCAGGATGTGCTCACGGGTCTGGGGCATGGGGCCGTCGGTTGCGGCGACAACGAGGATGGCGCCGTCCATCTGCGCCGCGCCCGTGATCATGTTCTTGATGTAGTCGGCGTGGCCCGGGCAGTCCACGTGGGTGTAGTGGCGGTTGGCGGTCTCGTACTCTACGTGGGCGGTGGCTATGGTGATGCCGCGGGCCTTCTCCTCCGGGGCGTTGTCGATGGAGTCGAAGGAGCGGAACTGTATCCTCGGGTTGTGCTTGGCCAGGACCTTGGTGATGGCGGCGGTGAGTGTGGTCTTGCCGTGGTCGATGTGGCCGATGGTGCCGACGTTGACGTGCGGTTTCGAGCGATCAAACTTCTCTTTTGCCATAATACTCTAAGCTCCTTTTTCCGCGCGCCGCTTAGGGGCGCGCCTGAGATGGAAAAATATAATTACCTGGAGGTGCCTTGCACCTTCGCTATTATCTCTTCGCGCACGCTGCGCGGCGCTTCTTCGTAACGATGGAAATGCATCGTGTAGGTCGCGCGGCCCTGCGTCATAGACCGCAGGTCCGTCGAGTAGCCGAACATTTCAGACAGCGGGACGAGCGCCGTTATCACCTGAGTGCCGGGCCTCGAATCGATCCTCTCGATACGGCCCCGGCGCGAATTCACGTCGCCGGTGATCGAACCCATGTACTCTTCCGGGGCGACGACCTCTACCTTCATTATCGGCTCAAGCAGAACCGGGTTCGCCTTCTTCGCCGCATCCTTGAAGGCCATCGAGCCCGCGATCTTGAAGGCCATCTCCGACGAGTCGACTTCGTGGTAGCTGCCGTAGTGCAAGGTCGCCTTTATATCGACCAGCTCGTAGCCGGCGAGCACGCCGCCTTCCATCGCCTCTTTTATCCCCGCCTCCACTGGCTTGATGTACTCGCGCGGGATCACGCCGCCCACGATGGCGTTGACGAACTCGAACCCTGTGCCCGCTTCAAGCGGCTCGATCTTGACCTCGGCATGCCCGTACTGGCCGCGGCCGCCTGTCTGCCGGACGAACTTGCCGACGCCCTCTGCATCCTTGCGGATCGTCTCGCGGTAGGCGACCTGCGGGCGGCCGACGTTGGCGTCGACGCTGAACTCGCGCTTGAGGCGGTCGACGATGATCTCAAGGTGAAGCTCGCCCATCCCCGCGATGATCGTCTGCCCGGTCTCCTGGTCCGTATTGACCTTGAAGCTCGGGTCTTCGGCCGCCAGCCGCTGAAGGCCGAGGCTGAGACGCTCCTGGTCCTGTCGGGTCTTCGGCTCGATGGCCTGACGTATGACGGGCTCGGGGAACTCAAGCGCCTCTAAGATGACGGGCCGCGACTCTTCGCAGATCGTGTCGCCGGTCGTGACCTGTTTGAGCCCCGCGACGGCGACTATCTCGCCGGCCGACGCCTGCTCTATGTCTTCGCGCTTGTTGGCGTGCATTCGCATGATGCGGCCGACGCGCTCTTTCGACCCGCGCGAAGAGTTGAGCGTGTAAGAGCCGCTCTTGAGCGTCCCGGAATAGATGCGGACGAACGAGAGCTGACCGATGTGCTTGTCGGCCATGATCTTGAAGACGAGCCCGGCAAACGGGGCTTTCGGGTCGGCGGGCCGCTCTTCCTCTTCGCCCCTCTTCGGGTTTACGCCCATGACCGCGGTAACGTCGAGCGGGCTCGGGAGGTAATCGATCACCGCGTCGAGCAACGGCTGCACGCCTTTATTCTTGAAGGCCGTGCCGGCCAGCACCGGGACCAGTTTTAACGCGATCGTCTCGCGCCTTATAGCCGCGCGAATCTCATCTTCGGAGACCTCTTCGCCGCCGAGGTACTTTTCAGCTATCTGGTCGTCGGCGTCTGCGAGCGATTCGATCATCTTCTCGCGGGCCGCGCTGGCGGCGTCTTTAAGCTCGGCCGGTATATCTATAACGTCAGGCTCCGCGCCTTTGTCCTCTACGTTGTAAACAATCGCCCGCATCGTGACCAGGTCGATGACGCCGCGGAACTGGTCTTCGGCCCCGATAGGCATTTGAATCGGGACGGGGTTAGCGCCAAGGCGGTCTTTGATCGTCTGGACCGCGTGGTCGAAGTCCGCGCCGGGGCGGTCCATCTTATTCATGAAGGCTATGCGCGGGACGTTATACTTGTCGGCCTGACGCCAGACGGTCTCCGACTGCGGCTGCACGCCAGCGACGGCGTCAAAGACCGCGACCGCGCCGTCGAGCACGCGCAGTGACCGCTCGACTTCGATCGTGAAATCGACGTGGCCCGGCGTGTCAATGATGTTGACGCGGTAGTCTTCGTTGTTGCGGGGCCAGAAACAGGTCGTCGCGGCCGACGTGATGGTGATGCCGCGCTCCTGCTCCTGCTCCATCCAGTCCATGACGGCGGTCCCTTCGTGGACCTCGCCGATCTTGTAGGAGACGCCCGTGTAATAAAGGATGCGCTCGGTCGTCGTCGTCTTGCCCGCGTCGATGTGGGCCATGATGCCGATGTTACGGAATTTCTGTAATGGTACTTGCTTCGACATAAAAACCCAGTTTTTAGTTTCAAGTTTTTAGTTTTCAGCATCAGAACTAAAAACTAAGAACTGAAAACTTAAAACTGCTCCTACCACCGATAATGCGCGAACGCCTTGTTTGCGTCGGCCATACGGTGCGTATCGTCCTTCTTCTTGACGGCGTTGCCGCGATTATTGGCGGCGTCCAAAATCTCGCCCGCCAATCGGTCGGTCATGGTCTTCTCGCCGCGCCCGCGCGAATAAGAGATCAGCCAGCGGATGGCGAGGCTGTTGCCGCGCGACTTCTGGTCGACCTCTATAGGCACCTGATAAGTAGACCCGCCCACGCGCCGCGACTTTACTTCGACGCGCGGCTTGACGTTGTCTATCGCCTTCTTGAATACCTTGAGCGGGTCTTCCTGCGTCTTCTCCTGAATCTGAGTCATCGCGCCGTAGAAAATGTTCTCGGCGACGGCCTTCTTGCCGTCCCACATCAGCGAGTTGATGAACTTCGTCACCATCGTCGAGTTGTAAAGCGGGTCCGGGAGAACTTCGCGTTTGGCTGCTACTCTTCTTCTTGGCATATCTTTCTCAAGTCCTGAGTCCTGAGTGCTGAGTGCTGAGTAATTGTTTTCACTCAGGACTCAGCACTCAGGACTTTCAACTTACTTTTTGGCCGGCGCGGCCTCTTTAGGCCGTTTGGCCCCGTACTTCGAGCGACCCTGCTTGCGGCCCTGGACGCCGACCGCGTCTAAGGTGCCGCGTACGACGTGGTAACGAACGCCCGGCAGGTCCTTCACGCGGCCGCCGCGGATGAGCACTATCGAGTGCTCCTGAAGGTTGTGGCCGATGCCTGGGATATAAGTCGTCACCTCGATGCTGTTTGTAAGTCGCACGCGCGCCACTTTGCGCAAAGCCGAGTTCGGCTTCTTAGGAGTCTGTGTGTAAACGCGAGTGCAGACGCCGCGCTTCTGCGGGCTTGAATTCAAGGCCGGGCTTGACGTCTTATATTTAACCTGCTGTCGTCCCTTACGAACTAATTGACTCAGTGTCGGCACGCTTTAGCTCCTCTTTTGAAGTCAAATCAAGAGCGCACGATGGCAAATCGGCCTCTACCATCGCGCCATTGGCTTATATAAAAATGTTTTTTGGGGATGTTCTGAAAGTTGCTGCGGATCCGGCCTCCCCAGGCCTAACTTTTCTGTGGCGTGAGCTCAGAATCAGTAAATTTCAGGATTCGGGACTGCGGCGCGAGCCGCGTCCTTTTACGCCACAATAACGTTTATTCCGCGTCCGGCTTCAATCACAACAGCGCCTCCGCATGTCCAGAACCAAAAAGCGCTGTCGCACCAAACGGAAAACTATAGCGATGCAACCAATTTTTGTCAACCCGCGATGGGCAATCGTCCTTGACACTCCATACCGGGGGCCGGTGGCAGGCTCGAAATGGTGTCTGTAGAATGCTCACGGGGGAGGTTAGCCTTGCTTGATGCCGATTTTTTTGCCCGCGATACGGTCACCGTCGCCCGCGAGTTGATCGGAACAACTCTCGCGGTCGGCCGTTGCAAAGGGCGTATAGTCGAGACTGAAGCTTACACCACGGACGCCGCGTCGCACGCCGTCATGAGGCGAAACCAGGCCGCGCTGATGCACGAAACTTTCGGCCATGTTTATGTCTACCTTATTTATGGCATGTATTACTGCCTGAACTTCACTACGGAACGCGCTGGCGTGGGCGCCGTGTTGATCCGAGCGGCCGAGCCTACGGCGGGCGTCGAAGCGATGATCGAAAGGCGCGGCGCCACGGATTTAAAGAAGCTCGCGAGCGGGCCGGGCCGGTTGTGTCAGGCTTTCGGTATCGACGCACGCTTTAACGGCCGGCCCGTAGGGCGAGAGATCAAACTTATAGAGCGCGATTGCGAGCCTCGTATAACTAGCAGCCCTCGCATAGGCATAACGCGCGCGACCGAGCTTGAGTGGCGTTTTTACGAGACCGGCAACCTTTTTGTGAGCCGCCTGCCTTGAGCGGGCATTGGCAGGTTGCTAAAATCCCTTCCCGGACAAAAAACCGTAGCATAGCCTAGAGGGCTGATTAGATGAAAAACGACCTGTTAATCCGCGCGGCGCGCGGCGAAGCGACCGAAAGAACTCCCGTCTGGATGATGCGGCAAGCGGGGCGCTACCTGCCCGAGTACCGCGAGATTCGCGCCGACACAGACTTCTTAACACTGTGCAAGACGCCGGACCTCGCGGTCGAAGTCTCGCTACAGCCTTACCGCATACTCGACGTGGACGCGGTGATAATGTTTAGCGACATACTGATCCCCGTCGAAGCGATGGGCCAGGAGGTGCGGCTGACCGAGAAGAAGGGGCCTGAGCTGCCCGACCCCATTCGCACGCGCGAGCAGGTCGACCGCCTCATAGTGCCCGACCCGGTCGAGAAGACCGGCTTCGTGATGGAGATAATTCGCACGTTGAGGCGCGAGCTAGACGGGCAGGTGCCGCTGATAGGTTTTGCGGGGGCGCCCTGGACGCTCGCGGCCTACATGATCGAAGGCGGCGGCTCTAAGAACTACGCAGAGGTCAAGCGGATGATGTTCGGCGACCCTCAGACGTTCGAGGCTCTGCTCGACAAGATCGCAGACACGGTGATCCTTTACCTGAACGCGCAGATAGAGGCCGGCGCGCAGGTCATTCAGCTCTTCGATTCGTGGGCGGGCGAGCTGTCGGCGGCCGATTACGAACGATTCGCCCTGCCGTATCAGCAGAAGATATTCGAGTCGCTCGACCGCCGGTCGGCCCCGACGATCCTCTACATCAACGGCTGCGGTACGTTTCTTGAGAAGATGGCGACGAGCGGGGCCGACACCTTGAGCATAGACTGGCGCGTAGATTTGAAAGAGGCGCGCGCGCGGATAGGCGACCGGCTCACGATCCAAGGCAACCTCGACCCGTGCATTCTTTTGACGACGCCCGAAATCATCACGGCCCGAGCGCGCGACCTGATCGAAGCGGGCGGCGGCGCGCGCCACATACTGAACCTGGGCCACGGGATATTGCCGATGACGCCCGTAGAGAATGCGCGCGCATTCATACAGGCGGCCAAGTCTCCGCCCGAATGAGTTATAATCTCAAAAGCGAACCAGATTGGAAAAAAGTGATGGCAAAAGGATTCGATACAGATCGCAGTATTGATGATCTCTACAGCGTTACAGATTTAGAGACCCTTGCGAAGCGGCAAGGCGTCGGGCCTTTGAGTTTTGACTCACTACGAGCTAAGGCCAGTTTTTGGCCGGAAGACGAAAGTATCGATGACTTTATAGCCACCATAAGGCAGTGGCGGGACGAGGACGATCAAAGGAATTAATTTGATTGAGAGCGTCGTAATTGATACGGATGTACTTTCATTCCTCTTTAAGCTCGACAGTCGGGCCGAATTATACCGGCCATATCTTGAAGGAAAGCTGGGAATCATTTCCTTTATGACTCTTGCCGAGACAGACCGATGGGCGCTTGAACGCAATTGGGGAAAAACCAGAAAACAGAAGCTTGAAGAGTTTTTGCTCGATTTCGTCGTCATTCATTCGAGCCGTGCCCTGTGCGTCAGATGGGCAGAAGCAATTTACAGCGCTCGCCTGAGCGGCCGGCCAATTCAGATGGCGGATGCCTGGACTGCCGCTACGGCATTGATCTATAAGGCTCCGCTTGTCACACACAACCGCAAACACTATGTCGGTGTTGATGGTCTGACCGTTATCTCCGAAGCCACCATGTAGATTTCATAGATGGGCGAGACTAAACAGGACCAAGATAGAATCGGCGTGCTGCTGTTCAACCTCGGAGGGCCGGAGACGCTCGCCGATGTCAAGCCGTTTCTCTATAACCTCTTCTCAGACCCCGACATCATCCGCCTCCCCTGGCGCGCACTGCAAAAGCCGTTGGCGTGGATCATCTCGACCAGCCGTCATAAAAAGTCGCGCGGCTATTACGCGCAGATAGGCGGCGGGTCGCCCCTGCGCAAGATAACCGACGAGCAGGCGCGCGCGCTTGAGGGCGCGCTCGCGAGGCGCGGCGTCGAGGCCAAAGCTTACGTGGGCATGCGCTACTGGAAGCCGTTCACCGAAGAGGCGATCGCGCAGATTGAAGCCGACGGTATAAAGCGGCTCGTAGTCCTGCCGCTCTACCCGCAGTTCTCGATCTCGACGACGGGGTCGAGCCTCAACCTTATGAAAGCCATCTTCGCGGAAAACGGCGCGCGCGGCTTGCGCGTCTCCGTGATCGAAAGCTGGCAAGACGACCCGCGCTACATCAACGCCCTCGCGCGCATGGTTCGAGAAGAGCTCGCGGCCTTCCCGGATCAGTCGCCTTCGGCCACTCACGTAGTCTTCAGCGCGCACAGCGTACCCGTGAGCTACATCGAAGCAGGCGACCCTTACCTCGATCAAACGCGGCAGACGGTCGGGCTGGTGATGAAGCAGATAGGCGAGGACCGCCCGCACACGCTCTCCTTTCAGAGCAAAGTCGGGCCTGTCAAATGGCTGCGACCTTCGACCGACGAGACCATAAGGCGGCTGGCCGCCGAAGGCGTCTCTCAGGTCTTGCTCGTCCCTGTGAGCTTCGTCTCCGAGCACATAGAGACACTCTACGAGTTAGACATACTCTACCGCCACGTCGCCGAAGAGACGGGGCTGCGCCACTACAGGCGAGTCCCCGCGCTCAACTGTGAGCCGGATTTCATAGACGCGCTCGCCAACCTCGTCGAAAGAGAAGTCCTGAGCGATGAGCGATGAGACGAGAGAAGTAGTCGTCATTGGCGCGGGTATAGCCGGCCTCGCATGCGCGCACAGGCTGAAACGGCTGGGCGTCGACGTAGTCCTGCTCGAAAAGTCTGACCGCGTCGGCGGCGTGATGCGCACGGACCGCGTCGGCGAGTTTATGATCGAGCGCGGCCCTAACAGCTCTCAGGGCACCGAAGAGCTGCTGATGCTGGTCGAGGAGCTCGGCATAATCGACGACCTTGTCGAAGGCGACCCGAAAGCCCCGGCTTACGTCTACTTCAACAAACAGCTCCACGCCGTCCCGTCAGGCCCCGGCTCGTTTATCAAGAGCAATCTTTTAAGCGCGCGCGGAAAGCTGCGGATACTGCTGGAGCCGTTCGTCGGGGTCCGCCGCTCCGGCGAAGAAGAGAGCGTCGCGGCGTTCGCAAGAAGGCGCATCGGCCGCGAAGCCGCCGAACGCATGGTCGCGCCTTTCGTGTCGGGCGTCTACGCGGGCGACCCCGAAGCCTTGAGCGTGCAGGCGGCATTTCCGAGACTGACAAACCTTGAAACAGGCTATGGCGGCCTGATCCGTGGCGCCATCGCCAAGGCGCGCGAAGCGAAGCGGGCGAAGAAAGCCGCGAGCGCGGTTCTCGACAAAGCCGCGCCTACGCGCCGCCGGCTCGTCTCGTTCCGCGAAGGGATGGGCTTTTTGCCGCGGACGCTAGCCGCGCGACTCGGCGAAGAGTTGATTACAGAGAGTACTGATTGCGGGTTGCGGATTACGGATTCTAAAGAGTTCGCGGTAGACTTTTCGCGAGCGGGCAGCCGCACGAAAATCACCAGCAAGCACGTTATAGTTGCTACGCCTTCGCGCGCGGCCTCGGCGCTGGTCGCGCCGATCTCGAAAGAGCTCGGCCTGCTGCTCGACGAGATAGAGTACCCGCCGCTTTCAATCGTCTACCTTGCTTACGAGAAGTCGGCGATAAAGACGCGATTGGACGGCTTCGGCTTTCTTGTCGCGCCCGCCGAAGGGCTGAACATTTTAGGCTGCGTCTGGAACTCAAGCCTGTTCGATGGCAGAGCGCCGCGCGGCCTGGCGTTGCTCACGGTCTTCGTAGGCGGCGCGCGAAACCCGCAGGCCGCTCGGCTCACGGACGACGAGCTTGTTTCGGTCGCTCATTCGGAGCTGCGAGCGGCGCTCGGCATCGCGAGCGAGCCGCGAGTCGTTGCGATCACACGCTACGACCGCGCGATACCGCAATACAACCTGGGCCACGCCGCGCGTGTGCGAAAGGTCGAGAGCCTGCTCAAAGATATTCCGGGGTTGAGCCTCATCGGCAATTACCTTCACGGGGTATCGACGGGCGACGTGATAAAAGAGGCCGAGCGCGTGGCTAAAGAAGTAGCCGGATCGCTCTCATCGGTTTGAAGGCGCCTACTTATTTCGGAGTGCGGCGACTTGTCGCCGCTTTCGAGTTAGCTAGAGCAGTTTTGCCTAAACAAAAGCGGCGACAAGTCGCCGCACTCCGAAGGGGCTCATTTATCACGAAAAACTAGGTTCCCCCGAACGAACGTGGCGATCACCTTGCCGCGCAGTCGCCATCCCGCAAACGGCGTGTTGCGGCTCTTGGATTTGAACCGGCGCGGATCTATCTCCCATTCCCGGTCCAGGTCAAAGACGGTCATGTCGGCGACCGCGCCTTCGGCAAGAGTGCCGCGCGCGAGCGAGAACACGCGGCCAGGCCCCGCCGTCAGCATCTCGACTACGCGAGCCAGCGGAATCGCGTTCTTGTGATGAAGCTCCGTGAGGGCCACGGCGAGCGCGGACTCAAGCCCGACTACGCCGAAGGGCGCGCAGTCGTACTCCAACATCTTTTCGTCGGCGTGATGCGGGGCGTGGTCCGTGGCTATGGCGTCGATAGTCCCGTCGCGCGCGGCCTCTATCAACGCGGCCCGGTCGGCTTCGCTCCTGAGCGGCGGGTTCATCTTCGTATTCGTATCGAAGCTCGCGACCGCGCCGTCGGTGAGCGCCAGGTGGTGCGGCGTCACTTCGCACGTCACGGGCAGGCCCTTGAGTTTCGCCGCGCGCACCATCTCGACCGCGCCCGCCGTAGAGATGTGAGCGATATGAACTCGCGCGCCCGTCAGCTCCGCCAGCAGGATGTCGCGCGCGACGTGGTTCTCTTCGGCGGCGCGGCTCATCCCCTTCAACCCTAACAGCGTCGAGTAGCGCCCTTCGTGCATCACGCCGCCCGCCGAAAGGTGCAGGTCCTGGCAGTGGTCTACGACGACAAGGCCGTGATCGCGCGCGTACTCCATGGCGTGGCGCATGACCTGCGCGTTCATGACGGGCCGCCCATCATCGGAGACGGCGACCGCGCCCGCCTCTTTCATCTCGGCCATCTCCGAAAGCTCTTCGCCCTTCGAGCCGCGCGTGATCGCTCCCACGGGGTAGACTTCGGCCAGCCCGGCTTCGCGCGCCTTCTCTATGATGTAGCGCGTGACCGACGCGTTATCGTTAACGGGCGAGGTGTTCGGCATCGCGCAAACGGACGTGAAACCGCCTGCCACAGCCGATTCCACGCCCGAGCGAATAGTCTCTTTGTACTCCTGGCCCGGCTCGCGCAGGTGGGCATGAAGGTCGATGAACCCCGGCGCGACGACGAGCCCCGTCGCGTCGAAGAGTTCAGCGCCGTCGCTTACCGCGGCGGCTTTCACGAGGCCATCTTCGATCAACAGATCGCCCGGCGCGTCCACTGCTCGCGCGGGGTCGATGATCCTCCCGCCTTTGATCAAGAGCTTCACTGAGTATCCCTCCCGACCAGCAGAAAGAGTATCGCCATCCTGACGGCGACGCCGTTGGTCACTTGATCGAGTATGAGCGAGCGCGACCCGTCGGCCACCTCGGAGCTGATCTCCACGCCTCGATTGACCGGCCCCGGGTGCATCACTATCGCGTCGGGCGCGGCGAGCTCAAGGCGGCGGAGCGTCAGCCCGTACTGAATCGAGTACTCTTTGAGCGAGGGGAAAAAAGCGTCCGTCATACGCTCGCGCTGTATGCGCAGCATCATAACCACGTCGCTGCCGGCGATAGCATCTTCGAGACGGTCGCACACGGCGAGCGAGCCTTCAGAGTCTCCGATGAGCTTATCGTAATCGGCCGGCATCAGCGTGCGCGGCCCGGCCACGCGGACGTGCGCGCCGAGCTTTGTCAAAAGGTGCACGTTCGAGCGGGCCACGCGGCTGTGCATTATGTCTCCGATGATGGCCACCTGGAGTCCGCTTATCCGGCCTTTATGTTCCTGGATGGTGAAAGCGTCGAGGAGCGCCTGCGTGGGGTGTTCGTGCGCGCCGTCGCCCCCGTTGATTATTGAAGCCGAGATCATCTTCGCCAGTTGGTGAGGCACGCCGGGCGAGGGGTGGCGTATGACTATGGCGTCCGGGGCCATGGCTTCGAGGTTGAGCGCAGTGTCTCTCAACGTCTCACCCTTGGTTACCGACGAGGTCGTAGCGGAGATGTTTATAGAGTCGGCCGACAGCCGCTTGGCGGCGATCTCGAACGACGTGCGCGTGCGGGTCGAGGACTCGAAGAAGAAATTGATGACGGTTTTGCCGCGCAGGGTGGGGACCTTTTTGATCGTGCGGGTCGATACTTCTTTGAAAGATTCGGCTGTATCGAGGATCGTTTTGATTTCCTCGGCTGAGAGGTCGCGGATGCCTAGCAGGTCTTTGCGGTTGAATGCCATCCTGTCAGTGCTGAGTGCTGAGTCCTGAGTCCTGAGTAAGTGTCTTCCACTCAGCACTCAGCACCCAGCACTCAGGACTCACTCTTGTTCGACTACGATCACCTGTTCTTCTTCGTCATAGTCCGCGAGCATGACTTTGACTATTTCCGCATCGGTCGTCTGAACGATCTTGCCGACGTAATCGGCCTGTATCGGCAGCTCGCGGTGGCCGCGGTCTATCAGGACGGCGAGCTCCACCCTGCGGGGCCGCCCGAAATCTACGAGCTCGTCCAGGGCCGCGCGCACGGTCCGGCCCGTGTAGAGCACGTCGTCGACCAGGACGATAGTCGAGTCCGTAACATCGCCCGGTATGTCCGTGCGGTTGACTACGGGGCGCGGCCCTACGGTCGACAGGTCGTCGCGGTAGAGCGTGATGTCGAGCTGGCCCGTGGGCGGGCGCGTCCCTTCAAACTGCGCTATCTTGTCGGCGATCCGTTCGGCGAGCGGGACCCCGCGCCGGCGTATCCCTATCAACAGCAGGTCGGCCGTCCCCACGTTCTGCTCGACTATCTGCGAGGCCAGCCTCGACAGCGCGCGGTTTATTCCCGCCGCGTCCATTATGTGCGCCTTCAGCTTGAAGTCCATATCAGAACTCTCACCAGGGTCGCGCTGAATATAGCAGCAGCGCGATTGCGCCCGCAACGATCAAGGCGCTTTCTGCTTCACGGAGAAGACCTGCCCGCCTACGCTTATCGTCCCGTTGCGCGAGGACGGGCCGGGGTTGGCCGTGACCGAGTAGGTTATCGTGCCAGGGCCGATGCCGCAGCAGCTTGACGTGATGGTGATCCAGGCGTTGTTGCTCACCGCGCTCCACGGGCAATTTGGCTCGACCTGCACGTTCGTGCTCCCCGCGCCGCCGGCAGAGGCAAAGCTGTTGAATTTCGGGTTGAGGCCAAATTTACAATCACCGGACGAGGGGCCGTCTTGAATGACGGTGAAGGTCTTTCCCGCCACGGTGATCGTCCCCTGTCGAGGCGCTCCCGTCATGTTGTCTCTAACGAGGTAAGAGACTTCGCCATTGCCCGTGCCGCCCGTAGCGCCCGTCAGACTGATCCAGGGGGCGTTGCTCACGGCCGTCCAGTTTATGCCGGCGGCGGCGGCCACATTTATCATGCCCTCGCCGCCGGTCTGCGGGAAGAACTGGCCCGTGGGCGAGATCGTCCCAAGCTGCTGCGAGTCTACGGCCGCTTTTATGTCCAGCCGCCCGTGGCCGAAAACATTGTTGGGCGACCCGCCCGCCGCGTCACACGTAGCTGAGTTGATGTGGACGGCGCTGCTATTAAGGACCGTCTCGGTCTGAGAGACCTGGCCGCGCAACGAGGGGATGGCCGACAATAAAAGCGCCACGGCCCCCGCGACGTGAGGCCCCGCCATAGAAGTCCCGCTCAAGCTCCCGTAAGATGTGTCGCTGGTGCGCGTCGACGACCGCACGCTCGTGCCCGGCGCTGCGATGTCGGGCTTCATCCGAAGGCTGCCGTCTATGACGACCGGCCCGCGGCTGCTGAAGCCAGCGATTGTGTCCGTGCCGTTATTCAAAGCGCCGACAGAGTACGACGCGTCATAGATAGCGGGCGGGTCGCTGACCGTCGAGCAGGAGGAGCCGCTGTTGCCCGCCGAGACGACTGTCATTATGCCCGCGGCGCGCTGAGCTTCGACCGCCGCTTGCAGCGTGTTCGCCGAGCAGCCTTCCGACGGCGGGCAGCCCCAGGAGTTGTTCGTCACGTGCGGCGCTTTGCTCGGGTCGCCTTGCGCGGGCGTGCCTGCTACAGGATATGGCGCGAGAAAGAATTCGAAGCACTCTATGTAGGTGGCCGGAGTGCCTGCGCCCTGGTTCATGTTGCGGCAGCCTATCCAGCGCGCGCCCGGAGCCATGCCCACTTGATTCGCCCCGCCGTCGTCGCCGACGACCGTGCCCATCGTGTGAGTGCCGTGTCCCTGGTCGTCGCACGGCGCGGGAGAGTTGGCCCCGCACGAGCCGCCGCCCGAGTGTATGCTGTCGTGCCAGTTGAAGTCGTGATTGGCCGTCGCGCCGTCCCACCCGCGATACTTGCCTTTGAGTGCGCTGTGCGTCCAGCGGTAGCCCGTGTCCGCGCCCGCGACTACGACGCCCTGCCCCGTGAAGCCGAGCGCCCAGACCTGTGGCGCGCGGGTGTAGTTGATGCCAAGCTCTATGGCGTTGATCTCGTCGGGGGTGGCCGGGGTCTCTTCGACCATCTGTTCGGGGACGTTGCGGATCTGCGGATTGCCTTCGACGCGCGCGACATCTGCGCGCGCGGCCAGCTCCATCGCAACGTTGATGTCGGCTTTGACCCAGATCATGTTGACTATGTAGTAAGCGCGGTGCTCGACCTTGCGCTCCTTGAGCCAGGCCAGTATCGGCCCCTGCGTCGTGCGCGCCTTGTTGAAGAGCGTCTCGTAAACAAAGCGCCCCTTCTCCTCTTTAGTCCTAAGCGCCGAGGCGGAGCTCAAGTCGGCCTGGTCGGCCAGTACGACGAGGAACTCGGCCACAGCGCCACCCGCGGTCTTCTCGATGACCCAGGGCGCGATCTTGCTCTGAGCAGCGGGCGCTTGCCCTCTGCCCGGCTTTAAGTCTTGTGACTCTACCGAGCCTATCATCGCAAGGACAAAGACCAGCAAGGTGAGCAGGCGAATCTTCATAAGCTTTATTCTCCAGATGGCTTCAATTATTCGAGTGAGGCTTTTCCACAAGTCGGATCGATATACTATATTCCATCGGCTGACGAGTCAAAGGTTATATGCATGCCGGACTGCTCTCGCACGCCTCGAACAATAGTTCTTTAAAAAGCCGTCGATGTTGACACCCGCTCCCACATGCAATAGAGTCGCTGCAACGATCAAACAGGTTGGCCTCGGGACATCAAGATTCTTTTCGTGAACGCTTTTGCGCGCGAATTCCCCCTTATGTCTGATAGGGCAATTGCGCATCAAGGAGAGAGTGGATGGCTGAAACCGTCGAACAAGTGGACATAGCCGCCGCCCCGGCCGGGTGGCATGATCGCTTCGCGCGCGCGATGGGCCGCCTGGTGCCCGACGCGATTACCGCCGCGATCATCTTCATGCTCGTGCTGGCGGGGGCGGCGCTCGCCGTGGGCAACACGCCCGCCAAAGTCCTGGACGCGTACTCGCAAGGGCTGTGGTCGCTGCTCGCCTTCACTATGCAGATGACCTTGATCATCACGCTCAGCTCGGCGCTGGGCGCGACGCCATTTTTCCGCACGCTGATCCTGTCGCTCTCCCGGCTGCCTCGCACGACGACGCAGATGGTCGGCCTCGCGGTGTTGATCATAGCCGTCGCGTCATATTTCTATTGGGGCCTGGGGCTCGCCTTGATCCCGCTAGTCTCTATCCACTTTGCCCACGAAGCCGAGCGCAAAGGCATCAAGCTCGACTTCCTGTTCTTGCTGGCGACGCTGTGGGGGGCGCATGCCTGCTGGCAATATGGGTTGTCATCAAGCGCGGCCCTGCTGATGGCGACGCCTGGACATTTCCTTGTAGAGACGACCGGGGTGATCCCGCTGTCGACTACGATCTGGGCGCCGGCCGCCATAATAATGGAGATAGCGTACCTGATCGTAGTCATCGCGGTCGGCCGATTGCTGATGCCGAAAAGATGCCGCCCGTTGTCGCACTTCCCCGAGGCTTACAAACTGGCGGAGGAGGAGATCGGCGTAGGCAGCGCGCCGCGAAACTTTTCGGAGCGGATGGAGCGAAGCTCGTGGGTGCTGTCCGTGTTGTGGCTGGCGCTGCTGGGGTGGTTGTTCAACCACTTCTTCGTGAAGCGGCTGGGCCTGGACATCAACGCGCTGAACACGATCTTGCTGTTCCTGTGCCTGCTGCTCCACCGCAACATCTACCGCTTCACCGAAGCTCTTAAACGCGCCGTGTTGTCGAGCTGGCCGGTGATCGTGATGTACCACCTGTACGCGGGCGTCGCCGGGTTGATCCAGCACACGACGCTCGGCGAATTCCTGGCCGGGATGATCGCCACGGTCTCCACGCCGTACACCTTCCCGATCATCGCGGCCGTGTCGGGCACGCTCGTGGCGATCTTTGTGCCGTCGAGCGGCGGGCAGTGGGTGATTCAAGGCTTTGTCACATCCAAGGCGGCCGAGGCGATAGGGCTGACGGTGCAACGCGGATTGCTAGCGCTCAGCGTCGGCGACCACATGGGCAATCTGATCTCGCCGTTCTGGTACGTAGTAGTGGCGGGCATTACGCGAGTCGACTTCCGCGAATTCTATGGCTACGGGTTGATCTACGCGCTCTTGTGGTTTGTCCTGGGCGTGATCGTATTCACCTTTGCGCCCTGTTGAGCAGGCAAGCAAAAGGAGTAAGAGCTGTGAGAATGAACTCTCGCGCAAGGCTCTCTGTGGCCTGTGCGTTTGTCGTAGCCTTCGCCGTCTGCGCGCGGGCGCAGCAGTCGCCATGTTTGACGGCCTCGAAGTTCGGCCCTAAAGACCAGATAGGCAATCTGAACTACGTGACCACGGAGAAGACGCTCGCGGCGGCGAAGCTGGTGACGCGCGGGAAGGCTTACCGCCTGGGGATCGAGACTAACAAGGACACGCCGGCATTCGCTCCGCGCACGTTCTCGATAACGGTAGTCCAGCCGGGCCAGACGGCGGGGGCCTCGCTCGGCCCGACAAAAACGACCTACAACGACGACATCATAACGGGCTGGGTGGGAGTCGGCTCGCAGCTTGATGGCCTGGGGCACATAGGCGTCGATAACCTCTATTTCAACTGCAACAAGGCGGGCGACTTTGTAATGGCCGACGGCTTAAAGAAGCTCGGCGTCGAAAACGTCCCGCCCATCGCGACGCGCGGCGTGCTACTCGACATGGCCGGCTACTTCAACACGGAGATCGTCAAAGAGGGGACGGCCTTCAACCGCGCCGAGATCGAAGGCGCGATGAAGCGCCAGGGGATTAAATCTATCGACAGGGGTGACGTGGTGCTCTTCCACACCGGATGGCTGAAGCTTTTAGGCCGTGACAACAAGCGTTTCGGCTCGGTCGGGCCGGGGCTCGGCAGAGAAGGCGCGAGGTATCTGGCGTCGTTAGGTGTGGCGATGGTCGGGGCGGACACGCCGAGCGTCGAGGTGATCCCGTTCGAAACGGGCGCGGGCGTCTTCGAGGTCCACCAGATACTGATACCGCTTAATGGCATCCACCTGCTTGAGAACATGAACACAGAGGAGATGGCGAAGGACCAGGCATGGGAATTCCTCTTCACTCTCGGCCCGGCCCGCATCACAGGCGGCGTGCAGGCGATCATCAACCCGATCGCCATCAAGTAGCACATATCGGCTCGCTTGACTTATTGGAGGCTCTAGGATAAACCTCGCATAAAGGGGTCAGGTTATGAGCGGCGAGCTAAGCGCATCGGTAGAGGCCGAGCAAAAGGTCAGACAGATTAATAAAGATTGGGTTGAGGCGTTGCAGCGCGGCGATACGGCGACGCTCAACCGGCTTATGGCCGAAGACTGCATCTTCAGCTACGCGCTGGACGGCGACGACAAGGCGCAGTTCATATCCGACATAGACGCGGGCGCGCTCCGCGTGGAGTCGATCAAACGAGACAACGTCGAAGTGCGCATCTACGGGCAGACGGGCGTGCTGCTCGCCTATGACACTACCGCGTGGCAATACAAAGGCCATCACATGGAAGGTTATTATCGAATAATCCACGTCTACTCCGAGCAGAACGGGCGGTGGCAGATCGTCGCCATACAGGCCAGCCCCATCTCGGCGGATTGATCACAGCCCCAATCCAGGCCAGATCGCGTCTATGCGGCGGCGCACCTCTTCGCTCATCTCAAGCTCTTTCGGCCAGGGGCGGTCAAAGCCTTCCGAGCCCCACTTGCGCGTACCGTCTATGCCCATCTTCGAGCCGAAGTTCGGCAGCCTCGACGAGTGGTCGAGCTGGTCGACGGGGCCGAGCATGAATTGAATGTCGCGCTCGGGGTCTATGTTGTTGAGCACGCGCCAGGCGACGGCGTTGAGGTCGCGCACGTCCGTGTCGTCGTCGACGACGACTATGCACTTTGTAAACATCGCCTGCGGCAGCGACCAGATGCCGTTCATTATCTTGCGCGCGTGGCCGGGGTAGTTCTTCTTGATAGAGATGACCATCATGTTGTGAAAGACTCCCGCGAACGGCAGGTGATAATCGACGACCTCCGGGAACTGGCGCTGCATCAGGGGCAGGAATATCCGCTCGATGGCCTCGCCCATCCAGCAGTCTTCCATCGGCGGCTTGCCCACGACGGTCGTCTGGTAGATAGGTTTCTTGCGGTGCGTGACGCAGGTGATGTGAAAGACTGGGAACTTGTCTTCTAGCGAGTAGTAGCCAGTGTGGTCGCCGAACGGCCCTTCCGTACGCAGCTCGGCCGTGTCTACGTAGCCTTCCAGAACTATCTCGGCGCTCGCGGGGACCTCCACGTCGACGGTTTCGCACCTGACCATCTCGACGGGCTTCTGGCGCAGGAAGCCCGCGATCATCATCTCGTCGAGGTCTTCGGGCAACGGCAGTATCGCCGAGAAGACTGTCACAGGATCGGCTCCTATAGCCACTCCTACGTCGAGGCGTCCGCCGCCCGCGCGGGTGAGGTTGCGGAAGTGCTGCGCGCCGTGCTTGTGAATCTGCCAGTGCATGGCCGTGGTCGTCTCGTCATAGACCTGCATTCTATACATGCCGCAGTTGCGCTTGCCCGTCTCGGGGTTCTTCGTGAAGACGAGCGGCATGGTGATAAAGCGCCCGGCGTCGAGCGGCCAGCATTTTATGATGGGGAAATCGAAGAGCGAGAACTGCCCCTGCTTGAGGACCTTCTCTTTGCACGGGCCGTCGCGCACGACCTTCGGGAACATCTTTCCCACCTCGGCCAGCCTGGGGACCATCTTGATCTTTTCGATGAGCCCCTGCGGCGACTTCACGTCCGTCAGCTCGACTATGCGCTCGGCGATCTCGCCGTAGTCTTTTACGCCGAGCGCCAGGTGCATTCGCTCGCGGCTGCCGAGCGCGTTTATCAGGACGGGCATCGCGTGTCCGCGCACGTTTTCAAACAGCAGCGCGGGGCCGTTGCGCTTCGAGACCCGGTCCGTGATCTCCGAGATTTCAAGCTCCGCATCGACCTCGGCGCGCACGCGCTTGAGCTGCCCCGCGCGTTCGAGCGCGCGTATGAACTCTCTCAAATCATCAAAAGCCATGTAGTCTATCCTCGATCAGAATTGAGAGGGTAACACGCGCGATTGATGAAGACAAATTCCGGCCGAGCGGCTATAATCTACGCGCGAAATCTCACAACCCTCTTTTTAGGATCAAGACTATGAATAAAACTGTACGCACAATCTCGGCTGCAATAATAATCTTCGCGCTTTCAGCGAGCTCCGCGGTCGCGCTCGCGCGGTCGGACAAAGAGAAGCTGAAGCCCGAAGAAGTGATCGCCAAGCACCTGGAAGCGCTCGGCGCCGCGGAGGCGCGCGCCGCCGCCGGCAATCGAGTGATAACAGGGACCGCCGTCGTCACGTTCCGCCAGGGCGGCAAGGGCCAGCTTCAAGGCAGCGCGCGGGTGGTCTCTGAAAGCCAGAAGAGCTTGATCAGCATGGCGTTCGATTCGATAGATTACCCGCACGAAAAGCTGGGGTTCGACGGGACAAAATTCACCGTCAGCCAGGTCCGCCCCGGCGTTCGCACGATCCTCGGGCGTTATCTGTTAACCAACGAGTGGGTCTTCAAAGAAGGGCTTATTGGCGGCGCGCTCTCCAGCGCGTGGCCGCTCGCCGACATCGCGGCTAAGAACGCGAAGGTCCAGTACGACGGCATCAAGAAGGTGAACAACCGCCAGCTTCACCAGCTCAAGTACAGCCCGAAGAAGGGCACGAGCCTCAAGGCGACTATTTTCTTCGACCCTGAAACCTTCCAGCACGTCCGCTCGCAGTACCAGCAGACTCTCGACCCCACGGTTGCCGCGGGTCGCCCAGGCGAGTCGGTCGGCCAGGAGGAAACAAAGGTTAACATCGTCGAAGAGTTCAGTGATTTCAAAGCGGAAGCCGGACTGAACCTGCCGCACACCTACAAGCTGACGCTTGAGATCGTAGGCCCGAGCGGGAGCCTGCTTTATGAGTGGGTCCTGACCTTCCAGAAATTCAGCTTCACAGAGCCGATAGACGCGAAGGAGTTCAACGTCGACTTGCAATGAACTGCGATAGGGCGGGCAACCGCCCCCACTCCCGGCGCTTCAAAGCCACACGAGAGGGATTGTGGGCCAACAGGAGAATTGTCTCGATGAGAAAAAGCTTCGCCCTGTCGCTCGTAACCGTATTTCTGGTCGTGACGATAGCCTGCAGGCAGGGCGGACCCGCCGAAGCGTCACGGCCGGCGCAGGCGGTTTCGATCGAACCGACGCAGGTGACCGAAGTCGCGTCGCCTCTGCTGAAGCAAGTGATCGAATCGGCCCTCGCGCAGACGAAACAGACCGTTGGCTACGACCCCGCTTACACGAGGATAGATTATCCGGGCGGCGACGTTCCGATCACGACCGGAGTCTGTTCGGACGTCGTAGTCAGATCGCTGCGCCGGGCCGGGGTCGATCTACAGAAAGAGGTCCACGAGGACATGAAGCGGAACTTCTCGGCCTACCCTAAAAACTGGGGCCTTGCGCGCCCCGACCCCAACATAGACCACCGCAGGGTCCCAAACCTCATGACCTATTTCAAACGCAAGGGCAAATCTCTTGAGATAACCTCGGAGGCGAAGGACTACCTGCCGGGTGACGTTATCGCCTGGCAGCTCAGCAACGGGCTTTTGCACATAGGGATCGTCTCTAACGTAAGAGCAGGAAACACCGAGCGCCACGCGGTCGTTCATAACATCGGCGCGGGGGCGAGGCTCGAAGACGTGATGTTCGCCTGGCGGGTCATAGGTCACTACCGTTATTTTTGAGCGGCGAAGAAGCGCGTGGCGGAAAGGAACGCAGTGATTATCGAGTTCAAAGAGATCAAGCACCTCATCCCCGGCTACATCTTTAACGAGTACGGGCAGCTCACGGGGAACTACGTTCGGGCGGACGAGATCGTGTGCGAATCCGAAGGCGGGCGCATACGAGTCTGGCTCAATCAAGACGCGTACGAAGCTAAGGACGCCGAGAGATTGATCTGCGATTATGACGAGCAGACCCTGCGCAGCCCTGGCGGCTACATCTAATTAAGGAGAGGTCATGAGCGAGGTCAGAAAAATCAGGAGCCAGATCCGCCGCGCATTCGAGGGCGAGGCGTGGCACGGCCCGTCGGTCAAAGAGCTGCTCGCCAACGTCACGGCCGAGCAGGCGGCTGCGCACCCCATAGCCGGGGCGCACAGCATCTGGGAGCTGGCGCTGCACATAGGAGCGTGGGAGGACATCGCGCGCCTTCGCATACAGGGAGGCGGGCAGAACACGCCGACGACGGAGGAGGACTGGCCTCCGGTCGCGGAGACGAGCGAGCAGGCGTGGCGAGCGACCCTCGAAGAGCTTGAGCGCGGGAACCGGGCGCTGCGCGAGGCGGTCGAGCAGCTAGACCCCGCGCGCCTGGAAGAGATAATTCCCGTCCACAACTATTCGATCTATTTCCTGCTGCACGGCGTCGTGCAACACAGCCTCTACCACGCGGGCCAGATCGCGCTGTTGAAGAAGGCGCTAGGTTGAACTAAGCAGCGCCTCCTTCGGATTGCGGTGACTTGTCACCGCAATCCGAAGGAGCGGTCGCATACAATTGCTAGCCGCTATAATTTAAGCCTGAGCGAAAATCGCCGCGTAGCGGCCGTTTGATTTTAGACCGGCGTTTCAACGCCGGGAAAGCAGTGAGTATATTTGCGGCGTCGCTGCCGAAACCACTTGGCCGCTACGCGGCGCTTCACGTGACGGCTTCAATCCAATTAGCGATTTGAGCATCAACCTCGGATGCTGCTAAAATTCCCGTTTCTAATCAGACAATGAATCTCTTCTGAGGGGACTATGAGCAATAACAACGAGGCTCTTTTTGAGGCTTTCTTAAATCAGCACGACGACCGCGCCTGGGCCGGGGTCATACGAGACTTGCTTCCGTTCATCCACGACGTCGACAAGAACGCGACCGAGATATGGTTTCACTTTTACCCGCTCGCGCTCTCGCGCGCCCTGGAGCAGGCCGAAGACCGCGACGAGCTGGCGCAGAAACTTTTATTACAGGGCAATTATTCTTTGAAAGGCCAGGTCGCCGATTCGCACCGCTTTCTTTACGGCCACCGCTACTGGGCCGAAGTCAAACGGGCCGTCGAAGAGCGCGCCGCCTCGGATAAAGCGCCCGCGAGCCTCGAACTCGCCTCCCAGATACGCGAAATCGCGAGCGCCGTCGCCGCACTCGTCAAAGCCGACGCCTCTCTGCTCGTAGGCATCACGGCCGTCGCCTTCCTGACCTTGCAGCATGTCGGCATCGACGACTTCAAAGCTTCATCGGCCGCCGTGCGGGCCGTCAAGAAGAGTCCCGAACGGATACTGAAAGAGCGAGCCCGCGACGACGGCCAGGGGCTGTTCGGGTTTCTGCGAGGGGAAGAGAAAGTCTACACCGTGACGTTCGACGAGACGGACGAAAGCGCGAAGTTCAAGCTGATCAACTCGCAGCACCTGACGACGGCCGCGGCGGCAGACAAGCGCGATCACACGCGCCGCGACGCGCGGATCAAATCCGACGAAGGCCCTATCCCGGTCGAGTGCCGCTCGGCGTCCTGCGGCACGTGCTGGGTAGGCGTGCTGGGCGGCGCGGAGAAGCTCTCCGAGGTCGGCGCTCTCGAAGGGAGGCGCATTAAAGAGTTCGGCTACATCGCCACGAACGAGGCGAAGCCGCTCGTTAGGCTCGCGTGCCAGGCCCAAGCCTACGGCGCCGTGTCGATCGTCATACCTCCGTGGAACGGCGTTTTCGGCAAGCACCTGAGCAAGCAGAAGGCCCGCGAGCAAGAAGCTGTTGGTGATTAAATGAGCAACGCACCTAACAAGATAATCTATTCGATGATAGGCGTAGGCAAGTACTACGACAAAAAAGCGGTCCTGAAAGACATCTATCTCTCTTATTTCTACGGCGCGAAAATCGGCGTCATCGGGCTGAACGGGTCGGGCAAGAGCTCGCTGCTTAGGATACTTGCGGGCGTCGACAACGAGTTCGTGGGCCAGACGGTCCTTTCGCCTGGCCACACGGTCGGCTTTCTCGAACAGGAGCCAAGGCTGGACGAGTCGAAGACCGTCCGCGAGATCGTCGAAGAGGGCGTCGAAGAGACCGTCGCCCTGTTGAAAGAGTTTGACAAGATAAACGAGCGGTTCGGCGAAGAGTTGACCGACGACGAGATGGCGGCGCTGCTCGACCATCAGGGCGCGGTGCAGGAGAAGCTCGACGCCGCGGGCGCGTGGGACCTCGACAGCCGTTTAGAGATGGCGATGGACGCTCTGCGCTGCCCGCCCGGAGATACGCCCGTCAAGATTCTGTCGGGCGGCGAGCGGCGAAGGGTCGCGCTCTGCCGGCTGCTTCTGAAACAGCCCGACATACTGTTGCTGGACGAGCCCACGAACCACCTCGACGCCGAATCCGTCGGCTGGCTGGAGCAGCACCTTCAAAAGTATCCGGGCACGGTCATCGCCGTGACGCACGACCGCTACTTTCTAGATAACGTGGCGGGCTGGATATTAGAGCTCGACCAGGGTCGCGGCATACCGTGGGAAGGCAACTACTCGTCGTGGCTTGAGCAGAAGCGGGCGCGGCTGGCGCAGGAAGAGAAGGCCGAGTCGGAAAGGCAGAAGACTCTTCAGCGCGAGCTTGAGTGGATTCGCATGTCGCCGAAAGGCCGGCACGCGAAATCTAAGGCCCGTATAAATTCTTACGAGGCGATGTTGTCGGAGGAGAACGAAAAGCGGGCGCGCGAGCTTGAGATCTACATACCTCCGGGGCCGCGCCTGGGCAACGTGGTGATCGAAGCCGACAGCGTGGCTAAAGCTTATGGCGACCGCATACTGGTCGAGGGGCTCTCGTTCCGCCTGCCGCCGGGCGGCATAGTCGGCGTGATAGGCCCGAACGGCGCGGGCAAGACTACGCTGTTCCGAATGATAACCGGCCAGGAGCAGCCCGACGCAGGCGGCATACGGACGGGTGAGACGGTGAGGCTCGCCTACGTCGATCAGAGCCGCGACGTGCTCGACGCGAACAAGAGCATCTGGGAAGAGATCAGCGGCGGGCAGGATCTGATCCAGCTAGGCTCAAGGCAGGTGAACTCGCGAGCCTACGTCGCGCGGTTCAACTTCTCCGGGACCGACCAGCAGAAGAAAGTGGGCCTCCTGTCCGGCGGCGAGCGCAACCGCGTTCACCTGGCGCGGATGCTGAAGGAGGGAGCGAACGTGCTCCTGCTCGATGAGCCGACGAATGATCTTGACGTAAACACTATGCGGGCGCTCGAAGAGGCGCTTGAGAACTTCGCGGGGTGCGCGGTGGTCATCAGTCACGACCGCTGGTTTTTGGACCGCATCGCCACTCACATCCTGGCCTTCGAAGGCGACAGCCATGTGGAGTGGTTCGAAGGCAACTACTCTGATTACGAAGCGGACCGCAAAGCGAGGCTCGGCGCAGCGGCCGATCAACCTCACCGGATCAAGTACCGGCACCTGACTAGATAGTCCTGAGTGCTGAGTGCTGAGTCCTGAGTGAAAGCGTTTACTCAGGACTCAGGACTCAGCACTCAGGACTAATTCAAGGGGAGATTCTTAATGGCAAATCAACACGTTTATACCTTTGCGAACGGGCGCGCTGATGGGCGCGGCGACATGAAAGACCTGCTCGGGGGCAAGGGCGCGGGGCTGGCCGAGATGACTAACGCGGGGCTCCCCGTCCCTCCGGGGTTCACGATCACGACGGAAGCTTGCAACACATATTACGCGGCCGGCGAGAAGTTTCCTGAAGGGATGTGGGAGCAGACGCTCGCGGCGATGGCCGAAGTCGAGCGCGCTACCGGCAAGAAGTTCGGAGACGCCGCAAACCCGCTCTTAGTCTCGGTGCGGTCGGGCGCGAAATTCTCCATGCCTGGAATGATGGACACGGTTCTGAACCTCGGCCTCAACGAAGAGACTCTCAAGGGACTGGCGGCGCTGACTTCAAACGAGCGGTTCGCTTACGACGCGTACCGCCGCTTCATACAGATGTTCGGCAAGATCGTGCTTGGAGTGGACGGCGAGCTGTTCGAGCACGCGCTGGAAGAGGCGAAGCGCAAGGCGAAAGCGAAACTCGACACGGACCTTTCCGCTAAAGACCTGAAGCGAGTCTCGGATGAGTTCAAAAAGATCGTCAAGCGCGAGACTGGCAAGCAATTCCCTTCCGACCCTTACCGCCAGTTGGAAGAGGCCGTCAAAGCCGTCTTCCGCTCATGGAACGGCGAGCGCGCCAAAGCCTACCGTCGCAGGGAGAAGATACCCGACGACCTGGGCACGGCCGTCAACGTCGTGACGATGGTCTTCGGCAACATGGGGAACGATTCGGGGACGGGCGTGGCTTTTACGCGCAACCCGGCGACGGGCGAGAAGAAGCTTTTCGGCGATTACCTGACGAACGCGCAAGGCGAAGACGTGGTGGCGGGCATCCGCACGCCGAAGCACATCGACGAGCTGAAGAATGACATGCCCGCGATCTACGACGAGTTCGTGGCGGTAGCGGAAAAGCTTGAGCGCCATTACCGCGACATGCAGGATCTGGAGTTTACGATCGAGCGCGGGCGTTTATGGATGCTCCAGACCCGCAACGGCAAGCGCACGGGTCCGGCCGCGGTCAAGATCGCCGTCGAGATGGTGCGCGAAGGCTTGATCGATGAGCGCACGGCGCTGCTGAGAGTGCCGGCCGGGGACTTAGATCAACTGCTCCACAAGATGATCGACCCGAAGGCGAAGGTGAACGTGCTGACACGCGGGATCAACGCGAGCCCCGGCGCAGCGGCCGGGCGCGTGGTCTTCACTCCGCAGGAGGCCGAAAGCTGGGCCGCGCGAGGCGAGCGCGTGATACTGGTCCGCCGCGAAACTTCGCCCGAAGACGTTAAAGGGATGGATGCGTCTCAGGCAATATTGACATCTACTGGCGGACCCACCTGCGTATCGGGCGAAACCAGGATATTGACTGACCGGGGCTTCATGACGGCTCAGGACGCTCATCATGCAATTGCGGAAGGCGAAAGCTTGTTGATTCTTTCTTTAGATACGGAGAGCCGCAAAGCAGTGTGGAGGCCGATTATTTGGGCGGGCAAGCGCGCCAGGTCTGTCATCAAGGTCGCCGTTTCACAGAGCGGGCGTTCGCGACTCGACACGATAAATATCACGCCGGACCACAAGATGTTCACCGTGTCTAATCGTAAGTTAGCAAAGAAGCCGCTAGGTGATGTTCTGCGAGATGGTGACTTCATTTGCGTCGTAGACCGGATAGCCGGTTTCAAAGAGAGTGATGGCAGCAATCAGCAGCTTGCTTACCTGATGGGCGCTATTGTGACTGATGGCTATATCAGGCTGAGACGAACCAAAGGTGAAGTCGTGTTCACCCAGAAACCTACCCCCGAGAAGCAGGAGTTCATCGAAGCAGTGGCCACCGCCTTTGAACAAGCTACGGGTTATAGCTTTACCTCGCGGCACCTTAAACATACTGAAGGTTTCCTGCGCGGTAGAAAGATAGTTGGTGACGCGCTGGACCTCAGTAGCACGAGGCGCGCCCCGGCCGAGTTTCTTGCTTCGATCCGCGACAACCTGCCTCAATGGGTTATGGGGTTGACGGAGGAAGAATTATTGAGCTTCCTCGCGGGGGTCATTGACGGTGATGGCACATTCAATCGAACTACCGCAAGTCGGATCAATATATTTGCTTCAAAGAAATATGTCATAGAAGCCGTAGTGCTGGCCTGTCTGCGGCTAGGTATTCTGCCGAAAGTGACACGCAACCGGACAATCTGCAATATCCAGATCGTCGAGCAGAGCGAGCGTCTTCTAGGTTATACCCGAAGGGTTAAGGGCAATGTGAACACTCCTGTCTATGAGAGCAAGCTCTTTTCCGCGCGCGGATTGTTCGCTGATATAGTCGAGGACGTTAACCGTGGAGGTAAGATTCGTTGTCGGACGGAGCGCAATCTTCTAGTAGGCGAACAAAAAGCAAGACAGACACTAGATCTTTGCGAGCCTTCGGTGCGAAAAGAGTTAGAGGAATTGCTTGACGCAGATTTGCGAATGTACAGGGTTTGCAAGCTTGACGACCTTGGTGAAATGGATGTTTACAATTTTGAGGTAGGAGCCAGCACCGAGTTAGACAAGAACTACATTGCGTTCACCTCTATGCTGACGCCGTTGCTGATCTCCAATTCGCACGCTGCTGTGGTGGCGCGCGGGTGGGGTAAGCCCTGCGTAGTCGGCGCGGGCGAGATCAACATCAACTACGGCAAGAACGAGTTCTCCGTCAACGGCGCGCGCGTTCGCCAGGGAGACTGGATAACCGTCGACGGCACGAGCGGGCAGGTCATAGAAGGCCAGGCCCCGCTCATCGACCCGGAGCTCGGCGAAGAGTTCTATCAGTTGATGCAGTGGGCTGACAATAACCGGAGTCTGCGCGTCCGCACGAACGCCGACACGCCCGAAGACGCCGAGGTGGCGCGAGGCTTCGGCGCAGAAGGCATAGGGCTCTGCCGCACCGAGCACATGTTTTTTGAAGGCGACCGCATTGACTACGTGAGGCAGATGATCCTCGGCTCGCTCGAATACAAGCAGCTTGAGCGCGAGCTTTCGTCGGTCGAGTCGGAGCTCAAGCGCACGACCGCGCCTAAGAAGCGCGAAGAGATGGGGCGCGCGCGCCGCCGACTGAAAAAAGAGATCGAAGAGCCGAAGCGGCTCTACAAAGGCGGCCTCGCGCAACTGCTCAAGCTACAGCGGAAAGATTTTGCAGGCATATTCCAGGCGATGGACGGGCTGCCCGTGACCATCCGCACGCTCGACCCGCCACTGCACGAGTTTCTGCCTCACGACGAAGAGGGCACGCGCAAGCTCGCGCGCAAACTCAAGGTCAAGCCTCAGCAGTTGTGGCAGCGCGTGCAACTTCTTCACGAAGCCAACCCGATGCTAGGCCACCGCGGCTGTCGGCTGGGTATAGTCTTCCCGGAGATAACCGAGATGCAGGCCCGCGCGATATTCGAGGCCGCCGCCCGCGTCCAGAAGAAGGGCGTGAAGGTGCTGCCCGAGATCATGATCCCGCTCGTTTCCGACGTGACAGAGCTGCGCTTGCAGGCGGAGGTCGTCCGCCGCGTGGCCGAGGAGGTGATGGACGAGACTCAGCAGAAGATAGATTACCTCGTAGGCACTATGATCGAGCTACCGCGCGCGGCGCTCACGGCGGACCGCATAGCCGAGGTGGCGGAGTTCTTCTCTTTCGGCACAAACGACCTGACGCAGACGGCGTTCGGAATATCGCGCGACGATTCTGGTAAGTTCCTCCCCTTTTACGTCGAGAACCGCATCTTCAAGAACGACCCGTTCCAGGTGTTGGATCAAGACGGGGTGGGCCAGCTTGTCCGCGTAGGGACCGAGCGCGGCCGAGCCACGCGCGCGGACTTGAAGGTGGGCATCTGCGGCGAGCATGGCGGCGAGCCCTCTTCGGTAGGCTTCTGCCACAGAGTCGGTTTGAGTTATGTATCTTGCTCGCCTTACCGAGTGCCGATAGCGCGGTTGGCGGCGGCGCAAGCCTCGCTCGGCTCTGAGCAATCGATCTCACATACGGCTTGATTCAAGAGGAATGACGGTAAGTACAAAGATGCTCTTTGTACTTACCGTCATTTTCTTTCAAGCACCCGGCTTACCTGGCGCGTGCGCTCTATTCTGCCGGGCTCCCCTCTTGACGAAATACAATTAACGAATATAAAAGTCTTCGCCGAGATGCCAACCATACTGTAATAATCTGGATATGTAGTCGCATAAAAAGGAATAGGGTACTGACCCGGCTTGTCGGGTAAGCTCGCCGGTCCCCCGATCAATGCGAACTCGACTGCAAAAATGTTAGATAGTCTTTCTGGCGACACATTGCGTTTAAACTCCAGTTCGATCATCACCAGTTTATCTTCAAGAAAGGAGAATCCCATTTTGTGGAAGTCGCCGACCTTACTATAAGTGAGCTGGCGAAATATCTTTTCTTTGTGCTTCGCATCAAGCCACTTCCCGATCTTGGAAGCTTCCAGCTTGTCGAGGCCGTCCTTTTCCGGTTTCCCGAGCGACTTAACGACTTCATCAGTTGTGGTCTTATCAATCGTAAAATCTCTGAACCCATCAGGGTTAGAGGGAAACGGCGTTTGATTATTAGACTGCGCCTTCAAACCGACAGCCAGCAAGAAGAGAAAGAATAAGACCTGTGTTGTTTTGAGCATATGCCCTCCCCAAGAATATCAATGGCTTGAGATTTCGGCACTATACCACTCTCTTATGCTTTTGCCTATATGTATCAATTACCACAACGGCGATTCGTTTGTAAAAAAACCTGACTCTCATTAACATAGCTCAGAAATCATAAACAACTTGAGGGCGTATGAAACAAAAGAAGAGGCTTACTGCGAAGCGTAAATCGGAGCTCTGTCTAGTCTGCGGCAAGTGCTGCATGGCGATGACCTTCTTCGGCGGCGAGGTCGACGACGAGGCCCGCGACGAGATTCACTGGATGGAATTGCACGGCATGAAGATCGACTACGTCAAGAAGCGCGGGCGGACCGAGTATTACTTCACGCTCCCTCAACGGTGCAACGCGCTGCAAGAGATCGAGACCCCCGCGGGCGTCACCAACTACGTGTGCGGCGTGTATGAAACCCGCCCGCAGATGTGCCGCGATTACGACGGGCGCATGGACGGCCCGTTCGGCGTCGCCGACTGCCTCTGGCGTCTCGAATCGGCCGAGCCCGCGACCAACCTCGTCAAGTTGAACAGGGCGCGATGACAGGGGCCGGGCTGCAACACGACTTCAATTCGATCCGCGCCATCTTCTTTGACGCGGGCGGGACATTGATTCACCTCGATTCAGCACGCATCTGCGACCTCATAAACGACGAGTTCGGCTTTCGCCCTCAAACTGACCGCTTCCGCCACGCGCAATACCTCGGCATGTCGCGCGTGGCCGAGCTCGTCGCCGAAGGAAAAGGCTCCACTGAAAAACTGAAGCGTGAGTTTTACTCGACGCTGCTCCCCCAAGTCGGGGTCTCTGAAGATAAGCTCCGCGCCGTCGTCGATTGCGTTTTGAAGCTGGCCGAAGCCGAGATGCTCTGGTACGTAGCCGACGACCGAGCCGCCGAAACTCTCTCGCGGCTGAACGAGCGCGGCTTCAAGCTCGGCCTCGTGTCGAACAGCGATGGCCGCATCGAAAGCGCCGTCACGCGCGCGGGGCTCGCCCGTTATCTCGACTTCTTCATAGACTCTTTTCTGGTCGGCGTCGAAAAGCCCGACCCGCGCATATTTCACTTCGCCTGCGAGCGCGCGGGAGTCGCCCCACACGAAGCGGCTTACGTAGGCGACCTCTACCACGTAGACGTTATCGGCTCGCGCGGCGCGGGGCTCGTGCCCGTGCTCTACGACCCTTACGACTTGAATCGAGCGGCGGACTGCCTGCGCATAAACTCGCTCGACGATCTTCTAATCATTGCCTCGGCTGGCGGCGACGATCAGCGCGCATAGCGGGTCGCTCGTAAGCTCGGACCAGCGGACTGGTTTCGGCGGGTTGTTAGGGTTGTCTTGATTGGCCTCTGAGTTATCGAAGTAAGTCGTCACTTCGACGCGCGTACCTTTCGGGAGCGCGACCGGCTGTTTGAAATAGTAGGTCGGCTGCCAGTCGTAGCGGTGGCCGCGCGCCCAGATCATCACCTCTTGCGTGCCGTCGGGCCTGACGGCGGTCGCCTGAAACGACACGATGAGCGGGTGCGCGCGCGGGCGTATGGCTATCGCCTCAAGATCATCCTCCGCCGTGAAGCTCAGCTTTACGCGGTGAGGCTCGCCTTTCGCAGGCACGACCGCCGCCGGGTCTGTAATCGCCACTTCGCGCGCCTGTTTGCGCGGCGGGGTCTTCGAAAAGTAAAGCGCGACCTGGCTTCGATCCTTTGTCGCCTCGCCGGAGTTCGCGTAATGAATCATCGCGTAGACGCGAGAGCCCGCCGGCAACAGCCATGCGACGCCATCGGCCAGCTCGACACTCTTCTGCCCAGGCATCCAGGCGCCCAGCCTGACGGTCGAGCTTGCGGTCTTTCGCGCCTTCTCGCCCTTCACGTTTCCGGGCAGGTCTTTCTCGACGTAAAGCGTAGCGCAGTGGACTACGGCGCCGTTTTCAGGCATCAGGTCGAACGCCTTTACCCAGCGATCCTCTTTCAGGTTCGTGGGCAAGAAAAGACCAACCTGCTGGTCCGCGCCAGATTCAACCTTAGTCTCGTTGGCGGGCTTCAGTATCAAATCAGGTTTGCCTAGCTGCCAGTGGTCTGAATGAATCGGCGTCTTCGGCAGGTCTTTCTCGTCGCCTTTAGGTGCGCCGCCTTCAACCCAGTTCACTATCAAATCTATCTCGTGCTGGGTGAGCGCCGGCTGGTTGAGGAACTCGCCGTAGCCTTTGACGGCGTGCCAGGGCGGCATGCGCTTTTCTAATATCTCTTCCTTGATCGCCTTCGCCCACGGGCGGGCCTCTTCGTAGGTCGCGAGCGACATCGCGGCCCCGCCTTCGTGGTGACACGAGATGCAATTGCGCTGGAGTATGCGCACGACCTCTTTGTTGAATCGCACCTTCGTCGTGATAGGCTCGTGCGCCAGCGCGAAAGCAAAAGGCAAGAGGCAAAAGACAAAGAAAAGCTTTATGCGCGCGACGCTTTTCATCTTTGCCTTTCGCCTCTTGCCTCTTACTTTTTGCCTTAACACTACTGCCGGCTCTGGACGCCGGCCGCGTCAGTCTGGCGATTCATCGCGTTCTTGTCGAGCGTGAAGCTCATCCAGCCGATCATCATCTCTTCCCAGGTCTGATCGCCCCAGCGCACCTCTTTGGTCGGGTCGGGGTTGTGCTTGTTCTTCTCTGAGTTGTCGAAGTGCGCCACGCAATCGACGCGCGTGCCTTTGACGGCGCGGATCGGCTCTTTCAAAACGTAATAGCTCTGCCACGCGAAATCGTACCTGGGCACGGAGAGTATCACCTCCGAGCGGCCGTCGGGGTAGGTCACCCGGTACTCGAAGTCCTTGCCGCGCACGTGCATGTGCGGCATCAGCGAATAGATGTACCCGTCTTCGGTGAAGGTGTAGGTCGACTCGACCTTGTGGTTCGCTTCGCCCGGCGGGATGACGAACCTCGTGTTCATAATCGGCCGCGTTATCACTTCGTTCTTCGGCGGCTCCTTGGCGAAGACCAGCCCGACGTATGAGCGGTCGAGCGTCTCTGTGCCGTCGGGCGTGTAGTGGACTTGAAAGACCAGCGTGGAGCCGGCCGGTATCTTGCGGGCCAGCCCCTTGGCGATCACCGCGGGCTGCTCGCCGGGCGCGTAACCGACCAGGAGCCTTCGGTCAGAGCCGCCCTGCACGAAGACGATTATGTGATGTACGACCGAGCGTTTGCCGGGCCGAATCTCGGCCGCCTGGACCCACATGTCTTGCTTGAAGTTGGTCGGCACGCTGAAGTACTTGTAATCTACAACACCTGTCGCGGGGACCTTGAAATCTTCAGCCATGTGAAAGACCGCGTCCGGCTTTCCTATCGCCCACCCGTCGATGAACTTCGGCGCGGGCGGCAGGTCTTTCGCGTCGCCTTCCTTAACGCCCTGATCGACCCAGGCGACTATCGTCTCTTTCTCCTGCTGGCTCAGCCGGCGGTCGTTTAAGAACTGGCCGTGGCGCGGGTCCGCGTGCCAGGGAGGCATCACGCCCGTCGCGACCTTCTCTTTTATAGACCTCGCCCAAGGCCGCGCCTCTTTGTAGCTCATCAGCGACATCGGCGCGATCTCGCCTGCGCGGTGGCACTCGGCGCACTTCTTAAAAAAGATCGGCGCGACATCCTTGTTGAACGTCACGGCCTTCGCCTCCTTCTTCGTGTCGGAGGCGGCGGCGCTCCAGAAGGCCAGCATGCAGAAGGCCGCAAGCAGAGCGGTCGCGATTAACGTCGTCAGCGTTTTTCTCATCTTTAAGCACCTCGTTCTACGGGGTTCAGGCTGCTACTTGTCGGTTCCACTGGGAGCTGTTTTGACTATCCTCTTGGCCCGGACCGTGCGGCCATTCTGCTCGAAGACCAGCTCGGTCACTTCGCCCTTCTCATTCTTCACAAAAGTGACCTGCGCATCAACCACTTTGAAGAAAAACTTCGTCTCGGTCTCAGGGAATATCTCGAAGCTCGGCATGCCCGTAGCGCCCGCCATCAGACGGTCACCCTCGCGCGTGATCTTGACCGCGGCGCCGGGCATGACCTGGTACTCGCCCGCGTAGGCGTCATAAATCTTCGGGTCTACTTTCACGGCGGGGCGGTTCGGGGTCGGCGTGACGAAATCGAAATAGCCGATCATCATCTCGTCGTAAGTCGGGTCGCCGAACCGGACGAACTTCGTCGGGTCGGGGTTGTGCTTGTTCTTCTCTGAGTTGTCGAAGTGCGCCGTCACGATCATCCGTGTCCCCTTAGGGATCAGAACGGGCTTTTCGAGCCGGTACATCGTCTGCCAGTTGAAGTCGTACCTCGGCACGTCGAGCAGCGTCTCGCGGCGACCGTCTGGGTAGACGATTTCGTACTTCATCGATTTGCCGCGCACGTGCATGTGCGGCAGGTAGGTCAGCAGCTCCGTGTCGCGGCTGAACGTGTAGCACCCTTTAACTTCGTGGTTGTCAGCGCCGGGCGGAATCTTGAAATAGTGATTCACGACGCCGAACGACATCAGCATCTTCTCGGGCGGCTTCTTCGCGATGATGAACCCGATGCTGGTGCGATCACGCTCGGGCTTGCCGGTCGCCTTCGAGTAGTGCATCTGGATGACGATGTTCGACCCGGCGGGTATCAGCTTGGCCGTCCCTGCGGGCCAGATGTCCACGTCTTTGCCCGGCGTGTAAAAGCAGAGCGGCAGCCCGAGCCCTTCCTGCCCGCTCCCGCGTGCGAACCCGCCGTTCGGAGCGGCGCAGCCGTCGTCATGAACCGGCGCGTCCATCTTGGCGCGTATGAGCGTGCCTTCCTTATAAAAGATCGATCGGCTGTAAGGGTTGGCGACCGTCCGGGTCTGCATCTGCGGAGGCTGCACAAAGCCTATCACGTGATGCACGACGCGCTTGTTGCCGGGGTTGATCTCGGCGGCCTGCACCCAGGTGTCCTCTTTGAAGTTCGTCGGGATGAAGAAGTTTATGTACTCGTCAGGCCCCGTGGCCTCGACCGTGTACTCTTCGGGCATGGTCAGAACGACGTCGGGCTTTCCGATCTTCCACCCGTTCGTAAACTCGGGCCGAGGCGGCAGGTCTTTCGGGTTCCCTTCCCTCGCGCCCTGATCGACCCAAGCCGCGATCGTGTCCACCTCTTGCTGGCTCAGCCGCACGTCGTTCGAGAAGTGTCCGTAAGCAGGGTCCGCATGCCAGGGCGGCATCTGTCTGGTGACGACCTTCTCTTTTATCGACTTCGCCCACGGGCGAGCCTCTTTAAAAGTGAGCAGCGACATCGGCGCAAGCTCGCCTGCGCGGTGGCACTCGGCGCAGTTCTTATAGATGATCGGCGCTACGTCTTTACTGAACGTAACGACGCGCGAGCCTTTGCCCGAGTCGTTCGCGCTCGTGGTAGTAAGTATGGTTAAGCAAAGGGCTACGAAGAAACCGATAGCGAGGGAGATTTTCAAAGCTTTCGTCATAATCAAGGTGCCTTTGATGTGAAACGCGCCGGACGCTCGCGGAAGACCGAAGCGCCCGGCGCACATGCGAAGCTTTCGGGTCCGCCTACTTGCCTGAAGCTTTCCCGGCAGCGTCAGGCTTGACCGCCTTCGACGGATTATCGATCACGAAATCCATCCAGCCGATCATCATCTCGTCGTAAGTCGGGTCGCCCCATCTGACGTCTTTTTTCGGGTCCGGGTTGTATTTGTTCTTCTCTGAATTGTCGAAATGCGCCGTCACGATCAGCTTCGCGCCCTTCGGAACCTTCACGGGGCTCTTCAGATAGTACTGTAGCTGCCAGTTGAAGTTGAACTTCGGCACGTTGAGCAGCGTCTCGCGGCGGCCGTCGGCGTAGACGACTTCGTACTTCATGTCCTTGCCGCGCACGTGCATGTGCGGCATGTAGCTGATCACGTCGAGGTCGCGCGGGGCCGTCTGGCAGGCGACCACTTCATGGTTAGCGTCGCCCGCGGGGATCTTGAACATGGTGTTTGCGACGCCGAACGTCACGACCATCTTGTCGGGCGGCTCGTTAGCAAATATCACGCCCACGCTCGTGCGGTCCTTCTCAGCCTTTTCGAGCGAGCCGCGAAACGCCGAGTAGTGCATCTGGAACATCAAGACCGCGCCGGCCGGTATCTTCTTGGCCACGCCCGGAGCGAAGACGCTCGGCCCCATGCCGGGGGCGAAGCCTACGAGCAACGAGCCGTTGCCTTCCTCGCCGCCGCTCCCCGCGCGTCGGCCTCCGGCCGGCTGGTCGCAACTGTTGTTGATGACCGGCGCGTCCATCTTCGTGCGGCGCAGCGTGCCGTCGACGTACATCACGGAGTTCGCGTTCACGTTCGCGGCGTTAGGCGTGCGCCCGCCGTTGGCCCCCTGCTGCCGCTTCGCCGCCTGCTCGGCCGACATTATGAAAGCGATCACGTGATGCACGACCTTGCGGTTGCCGGGCATCACTTCGGCGGCCTTGATCCACTTGTCCTCTTTGAAGTTCGTCGGGATGAAGAAGTTGATGTAGTTGTCGGGCGCACCCGGCTCCACGGACCATTCTTCGGCCATGGAGAAGACCTGATCCGGCTTGCCCATCTGCCATCCTTCTTTAATGAAGGCGGGCTGCGGCGGCAGGTCTTTCGGATTCCCCTCTTTCGCGCCGCCATCGACCCAGGCGACTATCGTGTCTATGTCTTTCTGCGAGAGGCGGTGCTCGTTAGAGAACTCGCCGTACTTCGGGTCGGGGCTCCAGGGCGGCATCTCGCGCGTGACGACTTTCTCTTTTATCGAGCGCGCCCAGGCGCGCGACTCTTTGTAAGTCAACAGCGACATCGGAGCTATGTCATTCGGGCGGTGGCATTCAGCGCAATTCTTATAGAAGATCGGCGCTACGTCTTTGCTATAGGTGACTGCCCCTTTGGTGTTTGCGCTCGATTCGGCCAGAGCGAAAAAGCAAGCCGCAAAGAGGGCAACCGCGGTCAGGGAAATGAGCGAAATCTTTTTCATCTTAATAAACTCTCCCGGAATGCTGAGAGGGCCGGGCGGTCCCCCGGCCCTCGGTCTTCACTGTAATTTATTTCTTGGCCGAGGCGCTGCTCCCTGCCGTCTCCGTCTTCAAATGCTCGCTGTCCAAGGTGAAGCTGAGCCAGCCGATCATCATGTCGTCATAAGTCGGCTCCCCGAACCTTACGGCCGCCGTCGGGTCGGGGTTGTACTTGTTCTTAGACGAGTTGTCGAAGTGAGAGGTTACAACAAACCTCGTCCCCTTCGGGATCGACTTGGGCTCCTTGAGGTAGTAGACCGTCTGCCACGAAAAGCTGTAATTCGGAACGTCGAGCAATACTTCCGACCGCCCATCGGGATAAAACGCCTCGATCTTCTGGGCGACGCCGCGCAGGTGCATGTGCGGCATCATCGTTATCAGGTGAATGTCATCTTTCGTGGTCCAGCAGGCGGTTACCCTGTGCCGCTCGGCGCCGGGCGGGATGCTGAAATAATTGTTCGAGACAGGGCGCGTGTAGACGTGCTTGTCGGGCGGCGTCTTCGCAAAGATCAGCCCTATCTGGCTGCGATCTTTTTCGACTTTGCCCGTCACCTTCGAATAGTGCATCTGGAGCACGAGCTTCGAGCCGGCCGGGATGCGCTTCACCTGACCGGGCTCCATCACGCCGGGGTTCATGCCCGGCGCAAAGCCGACTAACAGGTCGAGGTTCCTCTGGTCCGCCCCGCTGCCGTCTCGCTTTTCGCCGCTCCCGCCGCTTGAAAGCGCGCAGCCGTCGTCGTAAACGGGAACGTCTGCCTTCATCCTCATCAAGAAGCCTTCCTTGCGGAAGATCGAATCACGCTCCCACTGGGCGCGCATCTTCTCTATCTCTTCTTTGCTCATCTTGTGCGCGTGCTGCTTGTCGCCGTCTTTCGAAGGCGGCTGGACGAAGGCTATGATGTGATGAACCACCGCGCGATTGCCCGGCCGCGCTTCGGCCAACTGCACGTACTTGTCTTCCTTGAAGTTGGTCGGCACCTCGAAGTACTGGTACTCGTCCGGCCCCTTGGCTTCGAGAGTGAACTCTTCCGGCATCGTAAGCACCACGTCGGGCTTGCCAATGGTCCACCCGTCGAAGAACTTAGGCGCAGGCGGCAAGTCCTTCGGGTTCCCCTCGGGCGCGCCCTGGTCTACCCACGCGGCGATGGCGTCTATCTGCGCCTGCGTCAAACGACGGTCGTTCGAGAACTGGCCAACGTGCGGGTTCGCATGCCAGGGTGGCATCTGTCTGGTGACGACCTTCTCTTTTATAGACCTGGCCCACGGACGCGCCTCTTTGTAGCTCAACAAAGACATCGGCGCCGCCTCGCCCGGACGGTGGCACTCGGCGCAGTTCTTAAAGAAGATCGGAGCTATGTCTTTGCTGAAAGTGACCTGTTTCTTACTCTTAGTATCGGCGCTGCCTACTGGGGAGATCGATGCGACGCCTACGGCTATGGCTGCCGCGATCAAGGTCGCGAGGGCGAGCTTTCTTCGGGTCATTGGCCTTCTCCTTAGGTGGTTGGCGTAGGGTCAGTAGAGCTAAATTTTGACCGCTACTATGCTATGACTAGCCGCTACGGGTGTCAAGAGATTTTCTGAGTCTCACTACAAGTTTTTTGCGTAAAAACTGAGCCGGACTTCAGTTGTGTTCGCTTTTCTATGTCGCGGCGAGGCTCAAAGAGCGAGTTATCTAGCGCCCCCGCTTACAGATACGCAAATAAGGGGCTGTCGACGCGCAAAATCGCCGGCTGAGACTATTACGAATTCATTGCGGACACAGATGGGAGTGAGGGGCGCGGGCGTCAAGGCCCCTGCCGGATCATGTCGGCGGCTTTCTCTGCAATCATTATTACCGCGGCGTTAGGGTGGCCCGTGATCTGAGTGGGCATGACCGAAGCGTCTGCGACTCTCAAGCCTTCAAGCCCGCGCACGCGTAAGCTTGCATCGACTACGGCCATCGGGTCCGCGCCCATCTTGCATGTGCCTACGGGGTGGTAGATCGTCTCTACGGTCTCGCGCAGAAATTCTCGTATGCCTTCGTCGTTTGTCGCCTGCGGGCCGGGCCACTTTTCAGCTCCTTTAAAAGGCGCCAGCGCGTTTGTCTCTACGATGTGGCGCGCGATCTTTACCCCTTCGACTATGACTTCGAGGTCGGATTCGCTCGCCAGGTAGTTCGGCTCGATCACAGGCGGCTCGAACGCGTCGGCCGACCGCAGCCGTATGTGGCCGCGGCTTTCCGGGTGCATCAACGCGATGCCTATCGCGAAGCCGTGACCTTCGGGGTTAGAGAAGCCATGGTTCATGTAATAGGTCGGGGCTACGAGCAGCTCCAGGTCGGGAGCCTTCAGCTCGGCTTTGGTCTTTAAGAAAGCGCCCGCCTCGGCTATGTTCGACGAGAGCGGCCCTTTTCTGAAGAGCAGGTACCCGGCGAAGTTCTTTAACGTCTCGGCCGTCGCCATGCTGATAGGCTGCTTGCATTCGTATTGCGCTCCCGCGAGCAGATGGTCTTGGAGGTTCTGGCCTACGCCCGGCAAGTCCGTGACGACCGCGATGCCTAACGCCTTGAGGTGGTCGGCAGGCCCCACGCCCGAAAGCATCAAGACTTGAGGCGAGTTGATCGCGCCGCCCGACAGTATGACCTCGCGCGAGACTGATGCGTGAACAGTTTTCTTGTTCTGTACGTACTCGACGCCTTTCACGCGCGAGCCATCGAAGAGCAGCCGAGTAACCTGCGCTCCAGTCTCGACGGTGAGGTTGGGCCGCTTCAAAGCGGGTTTGAGATAAGCGACCGCCGCGCTGTGACGCTTGCCGCCTTTCTGAGTCACCTGAAAAAATCCCGCCCCCTCTTGCCGCTCCCCGTTGAAGCCGTCGTTCAAAGGGATTCCCGCTTCCGCGCATGCATCAACGAAGGCGCGCGAAACGGGATTGACCGAGCGAAGGTCGGCCACGTTCAGAGGGCCGCCCGACGCGCGGCCCGCGCGAGAGTCTCGCTCGTCGTTAGCCGATCTCTTGAAATAAGGGAGTACGTCTTCAAAGCCCCACCCCGCGTTGCCGAGCCCGCGCCACTCGTCGAAATCGGCGCGGTTGCCGCGCGTGTAGATCATGGCGTTCATAGAGCTTGAGCCGCCCAGCATCTTTCCCCTCGGCCAGTAGAGGCGTCGGTTCGCCAGCCGCGGCTGCTCTTCGGTGAAGTAGGCCCAGTCGCACTCGCTCTTCAATAGCTTCGGCCACGCGGCGGGGATGTGTACCTCCTGCCTCTTATCCGGCCCTCCGGCTTCGAGCAGCAAGACGGTTGTCTTCGGGTCTTGGGTCAGGCGGCTCGCCAGCACGCAGCCCGCCGATCCCGCGCCGATCACGATGTAGTCAAACATAATTCCTCTTTAGTCCTGAGTGCTGAGTCCTGAGTGCTGAGAGAGAGTCTGAAAAGCCTCGTAGAGGCTCTATGTTTGTAGCAAGATTGCATAAATACCTTCCAACTCCGTAGGAGTTGCATGTTTGATATTCAACTCCTACGGAGTTGGGTGTACCTGCCTGGCGATCATCTACAAGCATCCGGCTCCTACGGAGCCGAGTAGCTTGCTATTACTCAGCACTCAGGACTCAGCACTCAGCACTCAGGACTTTGGAAGTCGCAGCCAGTTGTCAGCCGGGTAATGGCTCGCCGCTTCGATCACGTGCAGCGAGTAGGCTTGCCGCGAGTGCGGAGAGCGGTTCGCGCGGCTCAGGTGCGGCAGCAGCCCATCGAGAACTATTAAAGCGCCTTCGCCGACTTCGAGCGGAATAAGATCGCCTTCGGGCCAGTCGGGCTCGCCGTAATATTCAAAACGCGTGCCTCCTTCGGTCGCGCGAACGAACCTCGACTTCAAGCCTAGCTTATGGCCGCCGCGGATGGCCCACAGGCAGCCGTTTTCGCGCGTCGCGTCTTCGAGCGCGAACCACAACCCTGTGACTGTTGGCGGCTCCGTGTAAAGAAATGTCGCGTCTTGATGACAAGTGACTTCGCCGCCTATGCCGGGCTGCTTGAATATGTACATCGATTGCAAAAGCAGCGGGTCGTCGATGCCGAGGCTTTCAATCAATTCTGTTATGTCGCGCGACCGCGAGAAGCTGCTAAAGACCGCGTCAAGGTCGTGCAGCGCGTGGCCGATCTTATTGATCGCCAGCTCTTTTCTCTTAACGAGCCGGCCGCTTTCGTCAAAGGCGTCTTCTTCAAAGAAGAACCGGATCTTATCGCCCGACTCAAGAAAGTAGTCATCGCTCGTGCGCGTCTGCTCGCGCGTCGAAAAGACCGAGACTACTTCGGGCTCGAACCCTGAGACGAGCTCGGCGGCGCGGCGGCGCAGGCTTGCGCACACGTCGCGCGGGACGAAGTTCTCTATGACTAGAAATCCGTCGCGGCGGTAACGGTCGAGTTGTTCGCCGTCGAGCGTCATGCGTTTGAGGCCATCCACGCTTTGAGGCGGTCGAGGCTCTCGTTGAATGGCTTGATCCCGGCCCAGAGTAAGAGCGCCGATACTATGTGCGCCAGCGTCGTTACGATCGCCAGCGAGTAGTTCACCTTATAAATGTCGTTGAAAACATACTGGGTAATCGCAGCCACGGCGGACGGCCCGAGCCCGAGCCCTATCAGATTGACGATGAAGAGATAGACCGCCGACGCTTGACCACGCATCGCGTTGGGCATCATCTGTTGGATCGCCGCCGGGGCGACGCCGAAAGGAGCGCTCGCCAGGAAGACTGCCGGGGCCATCAAAGCGACTGACCATGTGACGTTCGGCACTAATGGATAAAGCACGCCGAAAGGCAACCACGCAAGCGAAACTATCAGTCCGACTCTCATGGTGGCGTCCCTGTAGCCGCGTGCGGCCATTCGGTCGGCCAGCCACCCGCCGAAGACTATGCCGAGCGTGCCGAAGATCGCGACGAGCGCGCCAAAGACCAACCCGGCCCTTGCGCCCGTCCATCCGTGATTGCGTATCAGGAAAGTAGGCACCCACGAGCTGCTGCCGTAAGACGAAAAAGAGAGCAGCGCAAATCCTACGTTGTGACAGATGAAGGTCAGGCGGTTTTCCGAGATGTAGGCGAAGACCTCTTTGAGCGGGGCCTGCGCCGCCTTCAATCGTCCATCGGCGGCCCTTATCATTTTGATCCCGCGCCGGACGGGCTCGCGCACAGTGTATACGAGCAGGGCGAGAACGACTCCGGGCAGTCCGACTATAAAGAAGATGACCTGCCAGGCCCTGGTCTCTCCGACTAGCGGCACGTTCCACCCTGCTTCGGTCGAGGCCCACCTGTAAACTACGCCGCCCAGCATGTAGGCGAGGCCCGAGCCTATGTATATGCCCATTGAGTAAACGCTGAGGGCCGTGGCGCGTCGCTCTTTCGGGAAATAATCGGTGATCAAAGAGTAGGCCGCAGGCGACAGCGCCGCTTCGCCCACGCCGACGCCCACGCGCATCAGGAGCATCTGAAAAAAGTTCCGCGCCAGACCGCACCCGGCCGTAAAGAGGCTCCACATCACGAAGCCCACGGCGATGATCGCCCGCCGGCTCTTCGAATCGGCTAGCCGTCCCAGAATGATCCCGAAGAAGGTGTAGAAGAATGCGAAGCTGAAGCCCATCAGGAGGCTCATCTGAAATTCGCTGATCGCGAGGTCTTTCTTGATGGGCTCCACGAGGAGGTTGAGAATCTGCCGGTCGATGAACGAGAAGACGTAAACGAGCGTCAGCACCCCGACGACGTACCACGCATAGACCGTCGACGGGTAAGGCTCTTGCTCTGGTTGGTTCGCCTGCGCCACATCTGGGCTAACTTTTGTAGTCAAGCTGAACTCCTTATCAGTGCTGAGTGCTGAGTCCTGAGTGCTGAGTAATAGCAAGCTACTCGGCTCCGTAGGAGCCGGATGCTTGTAGATGATCGCAAGGCAGGTACATACAACTCCGTAGGAGTTGAATAATGGTTACGCGACCCTTCTACAGACATCGAGCCCCGCAGGGGCTTTTCAGACGCCCTCTGAGTGCTGAGTGAAAGAAAAAACTCAGGACTCAGGACTCAGCACTCAGGACTTCTTATTAGAGGACGCGCACGATGAGCAGCGTCATGTCGTCGTGCTGTTTCGCCCCGGCGGCGAATCGGTCGGCGGCTTCCACCAGACGGCCTAGCATGTCGGAAGCCGTCATACCGTCACACTCTTTGACCGCTTCGATCAGGTTCTCTTCGCCCCACTCCTCTTCCTGTGGGTTCATGGCCTCGCTTATCCCGTCCGTGAAGGCGACGAGCAAGTCGCCCCGCTCCATCGTCACGGTAGCCTGGCTGTAAGGAAAGTTGCGCAACAGCCCCACCACCGCGCCGCCCGCTTCGAGCCTGGTCAACTCCCACCGGCCATCCACCTTGCGGAAGATTATCGGCGGGTTGTGGCCAGCGTTCACATACGTGAGCGACCTGCTCGCCACGTCGTACTGCGCGTAAAAGAACGTCGCGTAACGGTTCTCGGCCGACGCGTCGTAGACGAGTCGGTTGACGTTGCCCATCTGTTCGGCGAGGTCGGTCGCGCTCGCTATGGCCTGCCCGCGCAGGCTCGCCTGGAGGCTCGCCATCAGCAAGGCCGCGGCAATCCCCTTCCCCGACACGTCGCCTATGGCTATCCCTAAGCGGTCGCCGGGCAGGAGCAGGAAATCGTAATAGTCTCCGCCCACGCCGAGCGCTGGACGGCACGCCCCGCAATAATCGAGCCCCGATATCGACGGGAGCTTTTGCGGGAAGAGCCGCTCCTGCACTTCGCGCGCGATCTCAAGCTCGCGGTTCAGCCGCTCGCGCTGCGCGACCTCCGAAGCGATCCTCTCGGTCAACTGGCTGTTTTCCAGCGCCAGCGCCGTTTGAGTCGTCACCGATTGGAGCAGGTTCAGGTCCGTCCCTGAAAAGGGCTCTTCCGATTGCTTTGGCCCGAGGCTGATGAAACCTTGGAGCGCGTCTTTGCTCGCGAGAGGCAAAAGCAGTTGCGTGTCGAGCGCCTTGAGCATCTCCCGCTCGCCGTCAATGCCCGGCGTCTTATAGACCCACGAGTCGGCGTCGTCCAAGTAAACGCGGAGCGGCTCGTGCTGCTGCTTGAGCTGTTCGACGACGGCCGACGGCTCTTTGAAAGAGACTTCCGCGAGCCCGTCGTAGCCGAGCGCGTGCGCGGGGCGGTAGTGCTCATCCTGTCTTAAGAGCAACGCCACGCGCGGCACGTGAAGCGACTGGCTGATCTGGCCCGCGACCGTCTCAAGCAGCGGTTTAGTCTCGACCATCGTGCGGACTTTACGGCTGAGGTCGCCGAGTATCTGCTCCGCGTTATACGCCTCGCGAAAGAAGCGGCGGTCTGTCCAGCCTATGAGCCACTCGGCCGCCCGCCTCATCACGAATATCAGCGCCACGCCCAGGATGATGATCGCCAGGTTCTCGCCGAGAAAACTGTTCGGCCTTTCGACCAGCCGTATCACCGCGAAGACTATCGCCCCGATCAGAATTACGCGCAGCAGTTGTACGCCGCCGCGCGCCAACGCGTAGCGCACGCCCTGGCGTATGACTACGCGGATGTCGAGCGCGCGGTGCACGACGATGACGTAAGCGAACGTCAACGGGAAGAGTATGAACATCGCAAGCGCGGGGATGACTATCCAGGGCGGCGCGGCGCGCTCGGGCGTGGTCCCACGCACGAGGCTCATCACGAATATTATTAATGATGGGGCGAGGCTGATGTTCGTGCCGATGTAGAGGAGTTGCAGGCGGCGGCGCGCGTCGGGCGCGGTGGTCGTCCCTTTTTTGTAGCCGAGCAGCGCGAAGAAGATTCCTATCGAGGCCATGGTGAAGCCAATCTCGACGGGCGCGAGCGGCTGCAACGCTCGCGCGAGAGGGGCGACCGCGGGGAAATTATTTATGCTGACGACGGCGAAGACGGTGTTCTTGATCGCGAAGAAGAATGACGGGAGTATGAGCACCCATTTCAACCAGGGCATGCGCCGGTCGAAGCTCCACGTTTCGGGGAAGAGTATCCCGACAAGGATCATCCACAGCGCCCAGCTCGATTGGAAGAACGTCTTGTAGCCGATCATCAGCTCGCGCACCGAGCCTTTCCACGCTATGTAATCTATGCCGGGTATTATCTGCGCGAAGCTCAACATCAGCCCCAGCAGCAGCCACGCCAGTCGATCGCGCGGGCGCAACAACGTCACGCCGAAGCCGAGCAGTATGCAGAAGACCGGCAACGCCGTGGTCAGGACGATCATGTAGACCAATCCCCAGAAATCGAACGGCTCGGGCTCTGCGCGCGCGAGCACTACCTGTTTGACCTCTTCGGTCGGCGTCGCTTCGCCCTCCTGGTGGCGGACGGTCAGCGTGATCATATCGCCCGGCTGCGCGTCGTAGACTCGGTCCCACAGGTAGCCGGGGCCTGTATACGGACGGCCGTCGACGGCTAAGAGTTCATCGCCTTTATGTATGCTGGACTGCTCAGCCTCCGGGTTGCTATAGACAATAGTCGAGTTGTACCTGCCCGTACCCACGGGCGGGCGAACCCTGTCGACTTTGCCCTGGATGTAGATTATCCGCCCCTGGATAAACCGCGCCTGGTATATCGCCGCGATCACGAACAGCAATGCCAGGGGTATATAAATAACGTAGCGGTTTTTCATGGGTCTTGCTTTTATAATCCAGACTTGGGAAAAAGGAAAGCCGTCTGCGCGACGGATAGCAGAAGAATACTTGTAGGGGCAGCCCTCGTGGCTGCCCCTACAAGTTAAATCCATTCGCAATGTGCTCTAGAAGGCTATCTTCAGACCGAACTGGATCTGTCGGCCTGGGGCCGCGCTCGTGTAGCCGAGCGGTGAAGTCCTCGGCAAGTCAGAGGTGCCTTCCAAATCAAAGGGTCCGAACAGTAGCGGCGATGTCCTGCCGATCACGTCGTTGACCGAAGTGAAGTTGGTCTTGTTCAGCAGGTTCGCCCCTTCGACTATGAACTCGACCCTCGTCCCCTGGTCGCGGGATATGAAGAACTGTTTGTTCAGCCGCAGGTTGAAGCTGACGAACTTACCCCCGCGCCCAGTGTTGCGCGCGGCGCGGAACGGGCGGTCGTAAAGCGCGTGCGTGTCGCCGTTGACGTCCGTGCCTATGCGGAGCGTGAACGGTATCCCGCTGCGCGCGAAAACGATCGGGCTGAGCGAGATGTCGGCAAACGCGCGCTCAACCCAGTTGCTGTCCGAGCCCGACTTGAACGGCATCTGTATGACCGCGTTCGCCGTGAAGTTGTGAGGCACGTCGAAGGCCGATATACCGCGCTCCAGGTCCAGCCGCGTCGGGATGAATGCCGCGAAGGCCGAGTTGAAGTCCGTCTGGTCGTCGATAGCCTTCGACCACGTGTAGTGGGCTTCGAACTGGAAGTTATGGCTGTAGCGCTTCTTCAAGGAAGCCGTCATCCCGTGGTAGATCGAGTTGCCTATCGATTTGTAGAGGTTGAACTGCGCTATGGTCGGGTCTATGCGCGCGAACTGCGGCCCGAACGCAGGGTCGACTACGCCCGTCTCGCGGTAGTTGACCTCGTGCGAGACCTGTATATGAACGCCCCTGTAGACCTGATAGGCCAGCTCCAGCGAGAGGTTGTTGACGATCTCGCGCGATATGCCGAAGCTCCCTTGAATCGAGTAAGGGTTCTTGTAATCGGGGGCGACGTCAAAGACGACGCGGCCCACGCCGCCTTGCCCCGTAGGCACGCCGATGCCCTGGAAGAACTCTTCAGGCAGTCTGCGGAAAGGCAGGATGCCCGCCGCCACACCCGCGCCCCAGATGACCGCGGGCGCTTGCGCTCCGTCGAGCGGCGTGCGGAAGACCTGGTTGATAAACTGGCCGCTGTCGTTGAGCAGGTTCGTAACGTAGGCCACCTGGTAATAGATGGGCGAATAGAATATCCCACCGCCGCCTCGTATGACGGTCTTCTGATCTCCCCACGGGTCCCAGGCGAACCCAACGCGAGGCGAGACGTAACCTTTCTTGTTCAGCGGACTGGGCTCGGCGTCGTAATCGAACCGCATCCCGAAATCGAGAGTGAAGCGCGGCGTGACCCTCCATGAGTCCTGAACGAACGTGCCGAGGTAGTGCGCCCAGTCTCTCCACTCGGGGTTCCCGAAGCCCTGGCGGAACAGGAACGGCAGGCCGAGGTTGAACGACTGTATCGAGCTGAAGTTGGCAAGCACAGGCCCGTTGTCGGGCACCCTCCGCGTGCCGTCTGGGTTGTTGCCGAGCGAGCGGTTGAAGACTACGAAGGCCACGCGGTCGGCGGCGGGCACGGCCAGCACCAGGGGGAATACGCCCGAAGAGAAGTTCCACTCGCCCGAAAACCACAGCTCGTTTATCACGCGGTAATTGACCGGGCGGTAAGACGCGCCGAACTTCACGCTATGGCTGCCCTTCGCCCAGCCGACCGTGTCTTCAAACTGGTAGCGGTCCTGGAAGGTGTTGAACGGGGCGGCGAAATCGTTCCCGAAATTGCCGAAGCCCTGTATGAGCAGAGACGTGGTGCCCGGCGCTTTCGGCACGGTCCTGGCGGAGTTGTTCGGAACGAACTGCAACCGCAGTTGGTTGACTATGTTCGACCCGAAGGTGTGGCTCCACGTCCCGACGGCGGTGTAGTCGCGGTAGATCAGCACGGTGCTGGCCGAAGGCGCGCCCGTGTTGCCTTCGAGCAGGTTGTCCGTGTCGTTGTGCGTCAGAGAGAAGCGCCCGGTGATCGAGTCGTTGTTATCGACTTGATAGTCGAGTCGCGTTGTCCAACTGTGTAGCCGGTCGGGCGCGTTGATGTTGCCCTCGTTCTCGCTGAGCAGTTGCATGGTGTTCGGGAAATTCGTGGTCGTGAGCGCGGCCCGAAGGCCCGCGCCTATCCTGCGGATGTTGGCGCTCGCCGACGCGTCGAGAAGCGCGAGGTACTCCAACTGCGCGGCGGTCGGCCCCTTGACTAGCGGGCTGTCTGTGTAAGAGCGGAAGCGCGCCGAGTCGCTCTTGAGGTGCTCGTATGAGGTGAAGAAGAACGCCTTGTTCTTCGCGATCGGCCCGCCCAGAGTTCCGCCGGGGAAGACGCGCTGGTCGAAGGCTTCTTTCGCGCCCACGTTAAAGAAGTTTCGGGCCGAAGTCTTTTGAGAGCGGTAGAAGAGGAAGCCGCTGCCGTGAAAGCTGTTCGTCCCGCCTTTGCTCACCACGTTGATGGCGGTCCCGGCCGTGAACCCGTATTCGGCGGCGAACGCGTTGCGGTTGACCTGGAACTCCTGGATCGCCTCGACGCTGATGTTGGTGCGCAACTGCCCGGACCCGTATTCGTTTTCGCCGCCGTCCAGGGTGACGAGGTTGCTGCGCCCGTTCGACCCGCCTATCGAGAAGCCCGACGAGCCGAACGTGAATCCGGGGTTCTGCGTGCGCGGCGTGTCGGAGCTCGCCACGCCCGGCAGCGTGAAGACGTAGTTGGTGAAACCTCTCCCGATGTTGGGGAGGTTTTCGACCTGGAGACGGTTGATGGTGTTTGCCTGCTGCGAGCGCTCGACTTCGATCACGGGCGCGTCTGAGGTGACGACGACCTCGCTCGTCACCGCGCCGACCCTCAGTTGTACGTCGTAGACGGCCACCTGGCCGACCGTAAGCTCGACCTGGCTGATGACCTTCGTCTCAAACCCCGTGGCCTCGACGCGAAGCTCGTAGGCGCCGGGCTGGAGGAGCGGGATTTGATAGTTCCCGCTCGACCCCGCCTTGTCGGTGCGGGTTGTGCCCTTCTCCATGCTCTTGACGGTCACCAACGCGCCGACCACTACGGCGTTGTTCTGGTCCGTGATAGTTCCCTTCAAAGTTGCGGTCGCGGCGTCCGCCTGGGCGAAAGCCGGGACCATCTGCGCCAGGATCAGCGCCACAGCGCAAAGAATGTGAAAGACTTTCTTTTTCATATTCGACCTCCGAAGAAGGCTAGCTTGCTGTTAGCGGAATGGCGACAGAGTCAAGCTTCGAGGGGAGACTGCTCCGCGCCCGTTTCGGAACCCAAACGTCACTTCACAGTTAAAGCGATGAGACCGGATTAATGGGGTGAGCGTTGAGCGAGTATTGGGCGACGCCCACCTATTTGCACTCACACTTATAAAGCCTTTTTAAGCCCCTTGAAAAAACCTACCGCTCGGTAAGTAAGTAATGATGGCGACGTTATACAACCCTAATGCGACAGTGTCAAGGCATTCGCGTGAGATATTTATGGCACCTGTGTTGCTTATCAAAGGGGGCTGAAGGATTGGGCGGCGGATAGGGCCGCGCGAAGACTTTTTTTGTACCCGATCGGTACGCACAAGGAGGGAAAGAATGTCACGAGAGAAACCGCAGGCGGAGACTTTGAACAAGCACCCTGAAGAGTACCAGCGCGATCTTAACCCGAACGCGATGGCGGGGCAGAATATAGGGATGAGCGAAACGAGCCCGCAAGACCGTGGGCGCACGGCTTACGACATAAAAGCGATACACAACAGATTCGATCACCTCTTGGACACAGACCTGAAACAGATACGCGTGCTGCCGGAAGGGAGCCGCCTACAGCAAGGCGCGACCTATTTCGATCTGAACCATCCGGAGCGCGGCGAGATCACCGCGACGGGCGAGATGAGTGCGGAGGCGGATAATTGGTACGTGGCCAAGGCGGACACGCACTATAATCTGTGGAACCTGCTTATCGGCGTAGACAACCCCGCCCGATTGGGGACGACAAGGGAGTAATGCGTACCTCGCAATCTGGCTGGGGTGCTAACGCCGCTTAAGCTCGTCGATCAATTTTCGGATGTGGGTCTGTTGAGCTTTATCAATTGCTTTTTCGTTAGAGCCGGCAATTGTCAAGGCCGCAGTGTATTCTTTAATGGCCTCCAGCCTTCTTTTCTGCTGCTCATAAACAAACCCTAGCCAGTAATGAGCTTTAGCCCAGTTAGGGCTGAGCTCTAGGGCTCTTTTATAGTTCCTCTCTGACAAGTCATAGTTTGAGATGCTGTAATAAAGTATTCCAAGATTATAATAAGGCACTGCCCAGTTAGGGTCGAGTTCAATGGCCCTGTTGAAAAGAGCGGTTGCTTCTGCATATTCCCTCGCGTTTGAGCGCAATACTCCGAGGCTATTTAGCGGCGACGCCCAGGTACTGTCCAAACTTCCGGCGGCCCTGAAGTTCCTCTCGGCCTCTTCCATTCTACGTTCAAGCATTGCGAGCTTGCCCTCCGCATATAATTCCCTAGCCCTGGCCCTGTCGTCCAACTGGGACAGCCACCTGTATGCACGAGCCGCTTTGTGCCAGTCTTCTCCAAACAAAGGCTCCCCGCCCGGGTCGTCGCCCCTGTCAACTATCTCATTGCCAATGTTCCACAATCCGTCAACGAGCTTCGGATAAAGGTGCGAAAACACCTTGTTGTCGGGGTCTGTAGCTTTAAGCTGGTGGTAATAAGTATATGCGTCATCATTACCATCGGTGATTAAGCGATTCTCATCTACGGCTTTCCGCAAGGCGTCAGCCAATTTATTCTCAGCGGGCAGCAGAACGAAAATGTAAACGCTGATGGCGGCGGAAAGTATCGACATCAATAAGCAAATTAACAGGTGCGACATCGTAAAGCTCTTGCGCTTGAAAACACGTCCGCTGATTGTAACCGCGGAGAGCGCGAACAGAATAGCTATGAGCGCGATTCCGCCAATAGTGAGCCTGCGCCTACGCGTATCGAACTCGACCTGAAATCTCATTTGAATTAGAATCGGGCGGCCGCTCTTATGGGCATCAGTGACAGAAGATGGAAACCGGTCTAAAAAGCTTTCGCTTCCCACATACTCATTTCTGATAAAGCTGTCGGCAATGGGGGTGAAAGCAAAAATAGCTTCTACTGGCTCGCTTCTTGAATTCCAAAGCCCATTCCAAAAACTTGCGGGATAAAAAGATGGCCCTACGCTTATTAGATTTAGTCTGTATTCCAATTGTGTGGCAGGATCTCTATTCATCATGAACGTCCTTGGCGATATCTCAGTCGACCACGCAGCCGGGTCGCTCCGGGAGATAACTGACTGAGGAAGTTGGAGCGAAAACTTGGTAGCTGCAATTCTGCCGTCTGTGATCGTCATGCCTCCCAACCGCCTTTGGAGATGAAACCTGATGATGAAATTAGGCGGAACACCCTCCGGCACAGTGGGTAATTCCAGCTTGTCGTCGACGAGCGCGGCTGGCGCACCATTCACCGCAAACTTTTCGTTATTGATTGTTATATTCCCCGTATAATATGGGACCAAGGCCTTCAGACCGACGGTTTCATAAAAAGGGCCTCGCCGCTGGGTTGGTTCCCCTATTCTTTTCAATACTCTTTGCCGGACATCACTAGCTATGCCGTCAATGTCAAGAGACGAATTCTTCTGCGAATAATAGAATAAATACATTACGGTATCTTCAAACGTATCTAACGAATACTTAAACGCTGTGCGAATGTTCTCATCCTTGTTCGCCCGCTCTAAGAATTGATTTGTCGTTCCTGAATGTTCAAACTCGGCACTAAAATCGGTGATGACCCATATAAGTACATCGTCTGAATCCATCACGGTCGCATCCAACAAGGTTCTGTCTACGGCAGACTCCAGATCAGTATTTATTCCTGTTGACTGTTCAGGAGACGGAATATGGTTTAAAACCGCGCGCGGATTATCCGTTTCGACTTTTGTGACCATTTTCTCATCGAACCACCGAACTATTACCTGTTCCTGCGCGCCGAATGCGCTCGAATCGATGAGAGGGCTGATGAGAGAATCTTTCAAACCCTTCTTGTAAGCCCTAATCATGCTCCCAGATGTGTCTAGCAGTATCACGTTTGCCTTCTTGCGCTGTTGATGAGCAATCTCGGATGGTGGGGTCGCCTCGAACACGGGCAAAAGCGCATCTCTATAAAGAACCAGCGCGATGATGATCGTTACACAGGCGGATGCAAAGAGTCTTACGCCCGTCTTTAAGCCGAAGGCAGGCACGCCGTTTCGGTAGAAGACCTTTCGCAACCGGCGCGGCAGTATGAAATCTATCGGCGAGTGGCGTGACGACTCCAGGAAACGCAGTATAGTGTAGTCCCTGACAACGCGGCTCTGCGGCAAGTTCTTTATCGCGCGAAGCATCTCGCGCCTTCGCTTGCGGTCGCGGCGCAATAGCCAGCGCTGTACTACGAGGTTCAGTTGATACGTGTCGGAGGCTATGGTCTCTTCCGGCGGACTTGAGGTTTCGAGCAGCTCGATTATCGCCGCGCGTATCGCCTTTTCCTTATCTTTATCTAGTTCGCGAATCAGCTCCCATCGCAGCTCGTCCGGCATCGCGCCCGCGCGGAACCAGGGGAGCCGCGCGAGCTTCAACAAATTCTCTTCCCTCACCAGGGACTCCGGCATGCACGCCAACGACCCGAGGTAGAGCGTCAGATCCCAATGCAATTCCGGATAGACGGCGCAGGCGCACAGCCACTGGAACGTCTCCTCCTTCAAATACTCTCGCAGCGCCGCTACCGCCCCGTCTCGGTCAAGCTCGCGGGGCGGCGCGGCGAGGTCGACTTCGAGCCTCCCGCGCAAGTCTGCCGTCGAGGAGATGTCAAAGCTCTCGACGACGGCGAGCAGCCCTTCGAGAGTTGCAGGCAGCAGCACGAACTGCCCCGCGAGCGTTATCTCGCGCAGCCCCCACCGCTCGACCGGCTCGGTCGTCAGCAGCGCGCGGTCGGGCCAGTCCGAAAAGGATGAGGCCCACTCCGCCAGATCGCCCGTTATCGGGTCGATCATCTTTTCGCCGTTGCCGAATACCAGCAGACGGTGCGCGGAGTATTTATGCTTCAAATCTTCGAGGTGCACTGCGTCGCCAGCGCCGCCCCGGCACAGGCGCGGGTCGCCTTCGTAAAAATAAATCTCGACGAAGATCGATTCGCGCTCCAGGGCGCGCGCAAGGTGACTGTAGAGCTGCGCCTGGTGATCCCTGTAGGACGCGCGGTCTATGAGCACAAGGTATTCGGGCTGTCTCGTCTCCGCCCTGTAACGGAAGCTCGGGTAGCCCAGAGATTCGATCGTAGCCGTGACGGTCGCCTCCACGTCTAACCGTTCGGACTCGCCCGCCTGACGCCGGCGCATGAGCCGCGTCGCAGTGTAGAAAGTCTCCGCATCGTAGAGCCTTGCCCTCGGCGCTTTGACCTTGATCGGCCAGAGCAAAGGCGGCTTCTTGCCGCGCTGTTTCTGGAGCACCAGGTTGCGGCGGTTGAGGCGATACCACTCGTAGAACAAAAAGATGACGAGCGGCGCAAGCACAACGCCTGCGCGGATAGCGTTCTTATAGCGCTCGTAAAAACTCTGCTCGACTACGGCCGGAGCCGCGGGCTCGGGTTGTTCGGGCTCGACGGCGGGGGCGGTTTCAACAGGCTGCGGCTCGGCGGCTTGCGGCCCTTGCGCGCGGGCGCCCGGCTCGCGCGGCCCCGCGTCCGGCTGCGGCGGCTGCCCCGGATCGCCGCTTTGCCCTTGAGGGCTCTCCACAGGCACGGGCTTATCAACCCTCGTCGCCACTATGTTCTCGGGCCTGACCTGATCTCTGGTCGCGTACGTAACTATGAGAAAGATGAGCGCCAGAACGGCTGTTGCCGCTATGGCATAAGGCCATCTCCGCGCGCCCAGCGGTTCCGCCCGGCGCGCGTCGATCATAACGTCCGGCGCGGCGGTCACATTCGACTCGCGCCCTGCGACGGCCGCATGAAAGATTGCGAAGAAGCTGTCGAAGGCTTGATAAAACTGCTCCTGCTCAGCCTTGCTCGTGGCGAATACAGGGCAGAGGAAGGTCTTTAAATCGTGTGGGGCCGAGACACCTTCGTTGAGACTCAGCACGCGATGCAATCGAAGGTAGTGTTCGACGCCTATGACAAAGCCCTGACGGCGCAAGTATTCAATGAAGTCGCTGAAGATGAGGGGAACATCTTTCGAGCCATTCGTGCCCATCTACTCCTCTGCGCGCCCGGCAAAAGTCCTCGCCAGCGTCTCACGGTCCTCATCGCTTTTCGCCAGTATCGAATAGGTGAACGCCAGCGCTTCATACTGCCCCGGCTTTATGTCGCCTACGTCGAGGTTCATCTTTTCGAGGATGCGGACCCAGGCCAGAAGCTCCGCGGTCGCGGGCTTCTTCTTCAGCGCGAGCTCTCGTATCTGGTCAAAGTGGTTGAGCGCGTTGTCGAGCATCTGCGGTGAGAATGAGCTGTCGAGCCCCAGCCGCCGCTGTACGATCTCCTTCAAACGCTCTTGCGCGGGGAAGGCTATGTGATAGAAGACGCAGCGGCGCAGGAAGGCCTCGGGCAGGTTCTTTTCGGAGTTGCTGGTCAAGACCAGTATGGGGCGATACGTCTGGTCGGCCGAAAACGTGCGGCCCGTCTCTTTGACGGTGAACGAGAGGTTCTCGATCTCGTTCAAGACATCGTTAGGCAAATCGCGCGGCGCTTTGTCTATCTCGTCGATGAGCACGACGGTCCTGATCGGCCCCCGGTCTCGCAGGTGTTCGGGCAGGAAGGCGTTCGCCTCTTCGGCTTTCATCGACAGCAGGATGGCCAGGCCCAGAGCTTCGTAAGTTACGTAGCTTTCGACCGAGAGCTTTCCTTCGCGGAAGTGCGAGTCGTGGAAATGGCCGAGCGCGTCGTAGCGGTAAAAGAGGTCGCGCGCGGTCGAGATGGTCTTCGTGTGAAAGACAAGCGGCGAAGCGGTCTCCAGCTCGTGAGCGATGCTCGCGGCCAACTGCGTCTTTCCAGTCCCCGGCTCGCCCGTGACGAGCAACGGCTGGCCCAAAGCTATGGCCACGTTCACCGCGTCGCGCAGCCCTTTATCGGCGAGGTAATGGGCCGGGTCGTCGAGCGACGAGGGCTTTTCGTAAAGAGGCAGTTTAGCGCCTCTGTTGCTGAGAGTCGTGCCGTCGCCCGCGTAAAGCTCAAAGCCGCTGCCACTCATCACAAGTACCCCCGCGTTCTGATAAGGTCGCGGTGCATCAATTCGACAAGGCGCTCAAGCTCGTGCTCGACCTCGGCCATGCAGATCTGCTCTACCGTCTGGCCGTCGCCTGAGGTAAAGACCCTCTCCAGGAACTCGTGCCGCAGCTTCTCCGTGTGGATGTTGTTGAGGCTGAACCAGTCTTGAACCTCGTCTTGCTTTACGGCCGCAAGCTCCCTGAACATCATACCCGGGCAAGTCTCGCGGTACGACGCGACGATCTCTCGCAGCTCTCTTTCGATCTGGGCCTTGTCGAAACGCCTCTTCGCCAGCCAGCCTTTGAGCCAGCCCGCGCTCTGGCCCTTCGGGTAGATGACGTTGAGGAATATCAGGAACTGCGGCGCGCGCGCAAGCGCTTTGACGCCGGACCAGTATTCGAGATACCACCTGATGACCTCGCCCGTGTCCTTGCCCCACCGCGAGGCGTGTATCCTGTGCTGGAGCACTATGAGCGGGCTCCTCCCTGATGAGGCCAGCCGCGCGAGCGCCTCCACCGACAGGTCATCTTCCATGTAGGCAGGGTCGAACTCTGCAAAGAGCATTACTAACAGTTGCTGCTGAAGCTCCTCGGGTTCGCCGTCGTATACCCAGCCCATCCTCTTGAGCGCGGCGACGCCCTTCTGCCCGCCCCACTTCCTCTCGGCGAACCCGCTGATCTCCGTGTGGAAGAGGCGGTCAACCAGGCTGTCGTGACACTCCCTCTCTTCGCCGTGAATGACGAAGAGCTGCGGCGAGCCGGGCTGCCGCTTGAAGCTCGACGTGAAGAAGCTCTTGAACTCATTGACCTGCCGTGCGCGGTCGCAGGTCTTCGAGACCAGGTAGCCGAGGTTCGGCTGCCGCCCGCGCGCGTCCGTCCCGGCGACGCTGCGCCTGGCTTTGTCGGCCCAGCTCCGCACGGCCCTCTCCACTTGCTTCACAAGCTCTTCTTTACTGCGGAAGAAGCTGACCAGGTACTCTTCGCTCAGCTCCTTGCGCAGGGCGTGCAGCCGGTCCGCGCCTTCGCCTTTCTCCATCAATGAAGGCGGCCACGGGTGATCCTCCGCCGACAAGAAGATCAGGCAAGGCAGGCCGTTTTTGACGGCGTGGCGGAACTCAAGCTCAGTGATCGACCGCCCCTCAGGGTCCCCACTCTTAGGGACGAAGCCATACCGCCAGGCGAAGAATCCTACGTAGAGGTCGCAGGCGGCGACATCTGCCAGGCACTTGTCGAGCGGCCTCTGGTCCGTAGCGATGTAATCCTCCATCGCGGCGACCATGTGCCCCATTCGTCGGAGCGCTTCACAAGCGGCCTCGCGGTACTCTTTGAGATCGCTGTAGGTCGAAGAGATGTAGATTCTTGCCATGACAGAAAGTCAAGGTCTCTTCCCGTTCGCCGAGGGCACGACCGGCAGCAGCGCGCGCGAAGGGTGCGCGCGGTCGTGATGAATGACATTAGTGGCCACGCGAGTCTCACTGCCAGCACGCATCGGGCGGCCCGTATTCGGGTTCGGGTCGAAGCGCGGGTCGTTCGAACTCGTCACGTGAATTGCTATGCGGTGGCCTTTGTTGATTATTATGCTCGTCGACCAGAGGTCTATCGTCAGCTTGTAGACCTCGCCCTTCTTCATGAAGACCTCTTTATTAAACCCTTCGCGGAACCGCGCGCGGAACGCCCCGTCTAACAGCAGCCGCTCGGTCCCGTCGGGATAAACGTCTATGAGCTTGGCCATGAAATCTGTGTCGGGCGCGTCCGACTCGACCCACAACTCGACCGCCACGCGGCCTGTCACTTCCAAGGGTGAATCGAGCGCGGGAGTGGCGAACTTCAGAACGTCTTTCCTATCACCGACGGCGCGCTGGTCCATAGGCCCTTTCTTGATGTTGAGGTTCGAGCCGCCGACGGTAGGCACGGGGTTCTTGGGGTCATATTTATAAGTTGAAGTGCTTTCGCGCTCGGCGGGCAACCGCTCCGATATTCCGCCGCCTTCGGTCAAGAAGTATGAAGTGGTCCTCGCGGGGACGGGCCACGCCATGGCCGTGCGCCATTCGTTGCCGGGCGCTTTCGCGTCCGCCACGTCGCCCATAACGTAGTAGCGGACCGGCGGCTCGTCCATAATGCCGTTGTCTTTCCCCGCGAGCCAGTATTCGAACCAGCGCAGCGCCTCGTCCATGGCGTTGACCGTCGAGTTGGCGGGGTATTTGACCTCTTCAATCTGGCCGTGCCCCCACGGCCCCATAATCAGCTTCTGATTGCCCGCCGCCAGCCCGCCGCCTGATGATTGCAGCCCGACGAAATTATCTACGTTGCCCTGCGAGAATATGTCGTACCACCCGCCGTAGTTGTAAGTCGGCACGCGCACCTTCTCCCAGTGCTTAGGCATCTCGGCCAGCTCGTAATAGCCGTCGTAGACGTTGTGCTTGAACATCTCTTCGAGCATCCAGTCGGCCTTCTGCCGCTTGAGCCACAACTCGTTCAACTCTTTTCTGAAGACGCCGCCGGGGAAAGTCGACTGGTGGTAGATGCTCGACCGCGCGACCATCACGAAGTTCGCGACCAGGTGCGGCGGGTCCATCATCGCGGCCATGTTCGCCGTGATCCCCATCGCCGACGCGCCGAACATGCCGACCTTGCCGACGGACCAGCTCTGTTTCGCGACCCATTCGACCGTGTCATAGCCGTCCGTGTGGTCAGTCATGAACGGGCGGTATTCGCCTTCGCTCTTGCCCGTCCCGCGACAGTCCTGCACCACGAGCGCGAACCCGCGCCCGGTCCAGCGGGCGTTCGCCCCCGCTTGCGTCTGCCTGCCGTAAGGCGTGCGTATCAAGACGGCGGGCCACGGGCCTGCGCCTTCGGGCAGGTAGACGGAGGTCGCGAGCTTTACGCCGTCGCGCATGGCGACCATCTGCTCCGCTGGCTTCGCCGATTGCGCGGGCGCGGTCGGCTGCTGCGCCAGGGTTGAGGGTAGAGCAACCAGGCAGATGATGATGATCGAGACGGTTATTCTTATGCGTTGCACGGCGACCTCCGTTGATTTCAGATCTGAGATTTCAGATCTGAAATCTCAGACCCATCGTCTTACACCCAGACCCAGCCGAACTGCGTGTTTGAAGGCTGCGGGTTCTGGCGGTACTCTTCGCGCATCTCTGCGACCTTGTCTGTCTTGATCGCCTTGCGCTTCGCTTTAAGGTCGATCTTATAGATACGCGCGGCGTTCAGCCCGAAGATCTTCGCCTTTATCTCGGGCGTGAGTTTCTTGTAGCCGTATTTCTCGGCTATGTCGTCGCGAATCTGGAAGCGGCGGAACCGCTCTATCTGGTTCTGCGGGCTGCCGCCCCAGATCGAATCGGTGCCCCAGATGATCTGGTCTTCGCCGCCCGGCAGCGCCAGCATCTGACCGAACATGTGCATCGCCACTTCGGGGCGCGCGCCTGAAGTGCCGTTCCACGTAGAGCCGAGCTCGAAGTAGACGTTCTTCAGGTTGTTGCGCTTGACTATGTCGATCAGCTCGGAGATCCAGGGGATGTACTGCGGGTTCTCGCGCTTCCCTTCCTGCACCTTCGCCGTCGGGTGCCACGCCGAGTGGTAGATGATGAAGTTCAGGTCGGGAAAATCCTTGGCCGTCTTCTCAACGTCTTTCGGGTGGCAGTGCTCTTCGTTGAAGAGCCCGAGCGGGAGCCCCTTGTGTATGCAGATATTCCTTATCCCGAGCTTGCGCGTGCGCTCCCAGAACGGGTAGGTCATCTTCTCGTCGTCGAGCCAGTAGGCGGTCTTGTTCAGCTCCGCGCCGGGGTACATCTTCCACGAGTTGATCTTGAGCTGCTTGGCCTGACGCTCCATCTCTTCCATCTCGGAGGCGCCGAGGTTCGGGCGCAGCAGCCCGTGCGAGAGCATGCGCTGGGACGCGGCCCACTGGTTTATCTCGTTGCGCGTCTTTACCATCTTGTCGGGCGGGAGTATGTTCTCGCGCCACTCGGAGGTCGGCACGCCCGAGATGATCGCCATCATCGTGTCGGAGTCGAAGAAAAGCTCTTTGACGTAATGCGCCTGGTTCAAGGCTTCGAGCGCCTCGTTGGTGGTCTTCTGCTGCGGGCGGAAGCGGCGCAGGAAGGCCGCGGCCTCTTTGCCGGCTTCGGTCTTTTCAAACCACCCGCTCTCGACATCTATGTGGTGCGTCTGGTTGTCGAAGATGAATTCGTTCTTCGGCCACTTCTCTTCAAACGCCGCCGGGTCTAAAGCCTCGACCGGGTCTACGTCGTAGGTCTTGCCGAAGACTTCGTTGAAGCAGATCATCGCCGCGGCCATGCCGCAGGAGGACTGCAAGAAGCGGCGGCGCGACACCCCGAGCCGTCGCGCGTTGCGGTCGGCCATCTCGCGCAGCCGGTTTTCGACCTCAAGCTCACGGGCGGACTGTGGCGGCGGAATGAACTCTTCGTTCGACGAGATGCGGGTCGGTATAGGCGACTGGATGTCGGACGCCGCATCAAGGTAACACTTCCTTATCCACATGGATTGCTCCTTTCAAAAACAGAGGGTCAGGAGCATCTGAAATCTCAAATTTGAAATTTGAAATCTCAAATGACCCCCGACCCCCTTAAACCAAATAACCGGTCACTATTAGAAGATGAGCCGTGCGCCGATCTGAAGCGCGCGCGGCCCGCCGGTCCCGAAAGCCTGCCCCACCCTCAGCGTCGGCCTTCCGAAGTTGAAGTTCGTAGGCGCGGGCGGGGTCAGCACGAACGAGTTCGAGGCGGTGTTGAAGACGAACGTGCCTTGATCCAGGCGCGTGCTGTAGCCGCCCAGGTTCGAGATGTTGAAGACGTTGAAGACTTCGATCAACCCCTCGATGGCCGTCGACTCGCCGAACTTGACCTTCTTCGAGAGGCGGATGTCGTGGGATTGGAAGTTGTCGCCGAAATCGAAGTCCGACGGCAGAACGAGCGGGCGCAGCCCGCAAGACCTTGTGGCAGTGTTGCAGGTCGGCCGCACGATCCGCTCATTATAATCGGTGACGAGCGCGAACAGCTCATCCTTGCTCGTGGTGCGACCCAGCTCGTTTATCTCAAGGCCGGGCAGCGTGTCGCCGAACGTGCCGTCGCCGTTTAAGTCGACCGTGGTCGGTATGCGCGCGTTGAACGGCGTGCGGCTCGCGTAGACGGCTATGAGCGACGCCTGGAAGTCCCACGGCAGGTCGACGACGCCGCTGAAGGTGAACCGGTGGCGCGCGTCTGCGTCTAGCGGGCCGGGGTTGCCGAACCAGTCTTCCTGGTTCTCGTTGATGAAGTAGCCCCTGAGGCTCGACAGCGCGTAGGAGGCCGTGAACTGGTAGCGGTTCGAGAAGCGCTTGTCGAGTTTCACGAGCGCGGCCTTGTACGTGTTGCGGTCTATGCTCTGGAAGACGCGTATCGCGCCGTTCGAGCATATGGCCGACGGGTCTGTGCGCTGCGCGGCCGTGCACCGCGGGATGACAGGGCCGCCGCGGGCCGCGCTCCGGCGGTCAAAGTTCAGGTCTATCGCGTTATCGAACCCGCTCGTCACATGCACGCGTTTGCGGAGAACGAAGTCGACCGATAGCGCCATGTTCTTTGGCAGTTGGTGCTGGAAGCCCAGCGTGAACTGCTCCGTGTAGGGCGATTCCAGGTTCGGGTCGAGCAGCGTGGCCGGGAGGTCCGCCGCCTTGATGAACTCTATGCTCGTGAATCCCGCGGCGGCCCCCTGGTCGAGTAACCCCTGGAGCTGCGGGACCTGAGCCGCGAGCGAGTCGAGCAGGTTCTGACCCGTGAACTTGGTCGGTATGGTCCCGAGGTTTAACGCCGCGGCGTTGTTCAAGAAGTTGAGGTTCGCGCCCAGCGGCGGGTTGACCACGTTAAAGAGCGCGCTGAGCGGCGCGAGCGCCCCGCCCAGGTTGAGCTGCGGGAACTGGACAGGGTTGCGGAAGAAGGCCGTCGGGATAGAGAGGCGGCCGTTGCCGGCAGGACCCGTCAGCGGTCGCTCAAGCAGTCGTGTGACGAACAGGACCGTGTCGTAATAGATCCCGGCCCCGCCGCGTATGACGGTCTTGCCGCCGCCGCGCGGGTCCCAGGTGAAGCCGAGCGAAGGCGCGATGTTGTTCTTGTCCTTCGGCGGATTGCCTATGTCGCCGACGAGCGCGCGCAGCAGCTCGGGCTTGTCGAGGTCGTGGTTGAGCAGGTTGGTCTCGTACTGATAGGAGGCCCCGAACAGGAAGCTGAAGTTCTGCGTGACCTGCCACTGGTCCTGTGCGTAGGTGCGATAACGGTTCGACTGGCGAGCCGTCTCGGTCCTGAACGGCGGCGGCTGCGAGGGGTCGCCCACCCCTGCCACGCCCGCGATCAGCGGGAGCTGAAGGATGTCCTGCAAGGTCGGCTGGATCAGGGACCCGGGCAGGAGGCTGGCCGGCACGGGGATCGTTATCCCGGCTATTATCTGCTGCTTCAAGGCCGCCGGGATAGGCAGCGCGTTGATCTGGCTAGAGAGTGCGAAGTTGGTCGCCAGCACGTCGCGCGGGTCGTGCAGCACGATCAGCGCGGGGTTGAAGAAGTCCCACTTGCCCTTTCCATAGTTGTGCTCCCACTCGCCGCCGAAGCGTATGCGGTGCGCGCCCTTCTGCCAGTTCACGTCGCCGCGCGTCTGGTAGCGGTCGAGTATGCGCGCCTGCGGCGCGTTCGTCTCGTTGCCGACCGTGAAGTTGCTGTTGTTGACCTGCACCTGCACGCCGCGCGCGCCTATGCAGACGGGGTCTGCGCTCGGGCAGTCGTCTTCGCCCGGTATGTCGCTGACGTTGTTGATGCGCTGGTAGTTGAACCTCACGTCCGTGACGAAGTTCTGCTTGAGTATGCTGGTCAGCCCGACCTGCGCGTTGTTGTCTTTGTTACGGTTGTCGCGCCAGTTCGACGGCAGCCGGTTGTTGCCGTTGGGCGCGAAGGCATCGTTGTCGTCGCGGCTGAAGCGGCCGAACAGCGAGTGCTTGTCCGTGAGCTTGAAGTCGCCGCGCACGTTGGCGAGATAGCCGTCGTAAGGGCTGGTGAAGGTGGTGTTGAGCGTCCTGAACGCGTCTGCGCCCGTGTGGACTATCGAGATGGCCGCGTCCTGGTTGAGGAACTCCAGGTTGCCGAAAAACCATGCGCGGTCCTTCTTGATCGGGCCGCCGATCGAGCCCCCGAACTGGGAGCGCTGGAACTCGGGGTCGCCGAACCCGCTGCGGAAAAATCCAGGGGCCGCCGCGATCTGGTCGTCGCGCCAGAAGATGAACGCGCTGCCGTGCAGGTCGTTGGTCCCCGTGCGCGAGACTATGTTGACCGCGCCCACGGACGTTACGCCCGTCGACAGGTCGAACTGGAAGGTCGATATCTGGAACTCCTGTATGGTGTCGGTCGAGAAGTTCTGCGCCGCCCCGCCCGTCACGGGGTCGAGTATCGAGCCGCCGTCTACGGTCAGTCGCGTCAGCGCCGACGACGCGCCGCCTATCGAGACGTTGAAGAGGTTGTTGGCGTTGCCGACGTTGCCGACCGACACGCCGACGCCGGGCTCAAGCAGCGCAAGCTGCAAGAAGTTGCGTCCGTTCAGCGGGAGCGCGTCGATCTTCTGCCGAGTGATCACGCCGTCTATTTTATAGTTCGTCTTATCGATGACCGGCGCCTCGCTCACGACATCGACGACCTCGCTGGCCGCGCCGACGCGCAGGGTCGCGTCGCCCGTGCTGGTGTTGCCGACCTGCACCAGGACGTTGAGAAGCTGCGTCGAGAAGCCCTGAGCTTCGATCTTCACTTCGTATTCGCCTGGCAAGAGCGCGCTCACCAGATAGATGCCATCACCGCCGGTGCTGGCCTTTCTCACATCGCCGGTCGCCTTGTTTGTGACCGTGATGTTGGCGTTCTGAATCACAGCGCCCTGCTGGTCGGCGACGACGCCGCGGATCGCGCCGACAGGGTTTTGCGCCAGAACAGGGAGGGTCATTCTTGCCATTAGCGTCAGCGCGGTGACCGCCAGCAGCAAGGCTTTAAACTTATAACGCATACCTTCTTCTCCTTTCGACTCTTGTGAGCGGGTAGGTTTGCCTCGCATTGATCGGACCTGACTCATAAGCCTCCTCAGCATCCCTTGTCGCGATTGACCCATCCGGGAGACGCTCTTCGCCAATCGCTTAGAATCAGCCGGTGATATAAGGCCGGATACAGCTACCTTTCAGGGGCGCGAGCTGAAAACAACAAGCAATCCGTTTAATATAATTACACAGAGAAATTGAGAGCCTATGAACGGCATATCATTATTTTTTTCCTGCACGATTGTCAAGCGGTTTTTGACTCCCGCCCTACCGGGCGGTCAGCCGAGATCCGAGACCATCGGGCCGTTGATTAAGCTTGCCTTGCACCTGTCCCGGTTGTAGAATCTGCGGGCATAAAGCGCAATTCATCTTTGTTTACGAACCGCACGGTCAAATGCGCGTTAAATCAGTATCGGCGATGGCGCTGCCGGTGCTGACACTTACAAGGATTGATCGGCTTAACAGCGGCGAGCGTTCCTTCAACGCTACATCTGAGAGGATCGTCATGCGTACACGCGTGCGAGCAATAGTTCCACTCACCACGATCTTTCTGATCGCGATCGCAGCGGCGGCGCAGTCCGGGGCCAGAGACTCGAAAGGCGAAAGAGAGCCGACCGCCACCATAACGGGGCGCGTCATGCTCAAAGGCGAGGCCGCCGCCGGAGTGATAGTCACGCTCTTGCCTGCCGAACCCGTTATGCAGCGAGGGCTCTCGGCCAGGACCACGGCCGACAAAGAGGGCCGCTATCGCTTCACTGCCGTCGCGGCCGGCCGCTACACCGTCTCGCCGCTCGTCCCAGGGCTCGTCGTGCCGCAGGAGCCGAACTCCTACTACGTGGGCAAGCTCGTCACTGTCTCGGAAGGCGAAGAGGTCGACGGCGTAGATTTTGCGCTCACGCGCGGAGGCGTCATAACGGGGCGTGTCACGGACGACAAGGGGCGGCCCGCCATCGAGCAGTACCTCTCCCTGCTCCGCGTGGACGAGCGCGGGCAGAAGACCGGCGATCAGATGTCAAACTTTTTCGACTTCCACACGGACGACCGCGGCGTCTACAGAGTCTATGGGCTCCCCGAGGGGCGCTACCTCGTGAGCGTCGGCGAGTCGCGCGACGAGGACTCGGTCAGGATAGGCGCGGTCGGAGGCTACTACGAAAGGACTTTTCACCCTAACACCACCGAACAGTCCAGAGCCACGATAGTCGAAGTCAAAGAGGGGATGGAGGCTACAGGAATAGACATCGTGCTCGCCTCGGCGTCGAAGTCTTACACGGCCACGGGACGCATAGTCGACGCCGAAACGGGCAAGCCCGCTCCCAACCTCCAGATCGCTCACGGATCGTTGACGAGAGACAACCGGGTCGGGTCCTGGGGCATGGCGGGCAACCGTAGCAACGCCGCGGGCGAGTTCCGCATAGAAGGGCTCACGCCCGGCCGCTACGCCGCGTTCGTCGTCGCCGAGCCGGAGGCCGACAGCTACAGCGAGCCCGCGCAGTTTGAAATAGAGAATGAAGACGTGAAGGGGGTCGAGATCAAGGTCCGCCGCGGGTCGTCTATCAGCGGCATCGCGGTCGTCGAAGGCGCGGCCGACCCGGACGTCACGGCGCGGCTCTCCTCGCTGCAACTCTTCGCGACGGGCGTAGGAAGCGCGGGGCTGGTCGCGCCCCGCATGGCTACGACCAGGATAGGCGCGGACGGGAGCTTTCGCGTAACGGGGCTGGGGCCTGGCAAGATAACACTGTGGCTAACCGGCATGCCGAATGAGAGAAAGGGCTTTTCAGTCCTCCGCACCGAGCGCGATGGCCGCGAGCAGCGCGACGGCATAGAGGTCGAAGCCGGGGAGCAGATAACAAACGTGAGGCTCGTGCTTGCCTACGGCACCTCGGTCATCCGCGGGATGGTGAAGATCGAAGGCGGCGAGCTGGCCTCCAACCTTATGATGAGAGTTCACGCGCTCCGCCCTGGGGAGAAAGCGTACTCAGGGACGCCCGTGTTTGTCGACGCGCGCCGCCGCTTCGCGATCGAAGGTCTGAGCGCGGGAGACTACGACGTGGAGCTTTTAATCTTCCCCGCCAACCGCACAGACCCGCCGCCGAAGATACAGCCGGTTAAACAGCGCGTGACCGTGCCCGCGAGCGGGACCGTAGAGATAACGCTCACCGTCAACCTGGCCGCGCGCGATAAAGACAACTGAAGATCAGTGCTGAGTCCTGAGTGCTGAGTGCTGAGTGAAAGAATAATACTCAGGACTCAGGACTCAGGACTCAGCACTGAGAAGGTGATGAGATGAAACATGTTTTACGCTCGGTAACGTTCATTGCTCTGGTCGTCTTCAGCGCCGGCGCGGCCACTCAATCGGAGCAACAGTCGGGATCGATCAAAGGCCGCATCACGGTCGATGGCAAAGCTCAGCCGGGCGTCCTGGTCTCGCTGTTCAGGGCCGACGATCTCGCTTACGAACGCCGCTCGGTCGCCACTGCGATGACGGACGCCGAAGGCGCTTATCGCTTTCAGCGGGTCGCGGCGGGCCGTTATTCGGTCTCTACTTTTTCGCCCCTCTTCGTCAACACGCAGATCGATCACAACGGGCAGAACGGCAGGCTCGTCGCGCTCGACGCGGGCGAAGCCATAGAAGATATAAACTTCTCGCTCGTGCGCGGCGGCGTAGTCACGGGCCGCGTCATCGACACCGAAGGCAACCCCGTCATCGCTCAAGCGGTGATCTTGATCAGGACGGGCGACGACAGGTTCGCTTATGCGTTCCGCCCGCCGGACCCGCAGATCATGATGACCGACGACAGGGGGGTTTACCGCATCTACGGAGTCCTCCCCGGCAACTACGTGGTGAGGGTCGGCCACCCACCTCAAATGAACAGGAGCGCGCCGAGCGGCGGAAGATACTCAAGCTACTTGCTGACGTTCCACCCGGATGTCACAGAGCAATCAAAAGCCACCGTAGTAGAGGTTACGCCTGGGGGCGAGGCTACAGGGATAGACATAAGGGTCGGCCGCGTTGAAAAGACGTATGTCGCCACGGGCCGCATAGTCGAGGCCGAGACAGGCAGGCCGGTCGCTAACGCGTTCTTCGGGATGGGGCTGGGAGAGAACCCGAGGCCGACCATGGGCGGCTACCGCGTGAACGAGAAGGGCGAGTTCCGAATCGAGCTTGCCATACCCGGCCGCGTCACGATCTTTCCAACAACCAGCGGCGAGGATAACCTTAAGGGCGAGCCTTTCTCTTTCGACCTGACGACCGAGCGCGTCACGGGGCTTGAGGTCAAGCTTCATCGCGCGCAGACCATAAGCGGCTCGATCGTAGCCGAAGGGTCGAACAAACAGCCGATCTTCTCATCGGTGACGCTCTCCGTGCGCTACGCGGCCCCGGAGCTTGCTCGCGCGGTCTTTCTGAGGGGTAAGGTCGGAGAAGACGGGAGCTTTAAGATAGGCGGGGCGGTCGCCGGCAAGGTCTTCTTTTATCTTGATGCGCCCGATTCAACCCGGCCAAAGCCCTGGCTCATCCGCGTCGAGCGCAACGGGGCGGACCACAGCGACGGGCTTGAGGTCGCCGAAGGCGAGAACATTTCCGACCTCCGCCTGGTCGTAGCTTACGGCAAGGGCATAGTGCGCGGGCAGGTGAAGATCGAAGGTCGCGCGCCTGAAGAGGCGAGCCTGTTTACCGATTACAGCGTCTTTGTAGGCTTCCGCCACACGAAGGCGGCGAGATTCTACGCGGCCGCACAGATAGACGCGCGCGGCCGGTTCGTCATGGAGGGGCTGCCCGATGGCGAGTACGAGATGACGATCAGCCCGGCGCGCTCTGTGCCTACGGACGAGGCGGGCCGCGAGCTTATGTCGCGCCTCCGCACCGTCAGGCAGACGGTGACGGTTGCCGACGGCGCGGAATCGACGGTCACGCTCCTGCTCGACCTGAGCGAGAAGAAATGATGTCGTCTGAAGTTTAATTGAGGTAGCGCTATGAAACGTTCTTTAATCTTCATCACGCTAATCATCCTGGCCGTCGCCATAGACTCGGCCGCGCAACAATCGCCGGGCCGCGCGAAGGCGATCACGGGCCGCGTGGTAAGCGACTCGGGCCAGCCGGTTGCGAACGCAACGATCTACTTAAACAAGGTAGGAGTCCGCCAGGGGCCGGGCGTCTCTACGTCGACGGACGAGCAGGGCGGCTTTCGCACGGACGATCTCGACAACGGCGCGTACTGGGTCAACGCGATGGTCCCCGGCTTCGTCTCTACGAACGAGACGGCCGAGCCGCAGTTCAACAGGCCGGGAGATTCGATCACGTTTCATATGACGAAAGGCGGCGTGATAACCGGGGCCGTCACTACCTCTGTGGGCGAGCCCGTCGTCGCCGCGCGCGTCCGCGCCATCAAGGTGCGCGAAATCGATGGCCGCCCGCCCCGCAGGGGCGCCAACATTCAGGAACGGGCCACAGACGACCGGGGCATCTACCGCCTGTACGGGCTGCAATCCGGCGTCTACGTAGTCGCCGTCACCGGGCGGACTATGTTCGGCTTCGCCGCGCCGAGCCTTTACGAAGGCGACGCGCCGACCTATTACCCGTCTTCCACGCGCGACGCGGCCGCCGAGGTGACCGTGCGCGCGGGCGACGAGGCGAGCGGCATAGACATACGCTACCGCGGCGATCGCGGCCATGCCGTGAGCGGGACCGTCGCGGGGTCGGTCGAAGGCAATCAGCAAATGGCTGGCGTCAGCGTCTGGCTCGCGCATGCGTCGAACGGGGTTACGGAAGCGCAGGAGTTCATACCCGTCCGCGGGAACAACCGCTCGTTCGCTTTGTACGGCGTGCCCGACGGCGAGTACGAGATAACCGCCCGGCGCGGGGCGCAGGCCGATGGCGCGTCCTCCGTCCCCCGCCGCGTTACGGTCAAGGGCGCGGACGTTACAGGGCTTGAGCTAGTGCTCGCGCCAAACAGCTCGATCGCGGGCAACGTGATTATGGAGCCGCTGAAAGAGAGCGAGCGCAAACCTGAATGCGGCGACAAGCGTCAGGTGATGATAGAAGAGATCGTCGTGACGGCTCGGCGCGATGACAAGGACAGCAAAGAGAGGGCGCGGCCGTTTTCGCGCTCCGACAGCACGCCGAACAGTAAAGGCGAGTTCGCGATCTTCAATCTCAGGGCCGGGCTGTTCCGCATCAACACGGGGTTCCCCGGCGAAGGCTGGTACGTGCGATCCATGAATCTGCTGGCGGCGGCCTCGGCGGGCAAACCTAAAGTCGTCGCGCGCGACGCGGCTCGGCTCGGCCTTCAGTTGAACCAGGGCGAGCGGCTGACGGGGCTTACGATCACCATCGCCGAGGGGGCGGCCTCTATCGCGGGCAAGGTGCTACCCGCAAAAGAAGGAGAGCGCCTCGCCTCACAGGTCCGCATACACCTCGCGCCGGCCGAGCCCGAGTCGAAGGACGACGCGCTCCGCTACCGCGAGGTAATGGCCGACGCCGACGGGGACTTTGCGATAGCGAGCCTCGCGCCGGGCCGTTACTTCATCCTTGCCAGGGAGGTCGCCGAGACGAGCGCCGCCGAAGACGAGCCTCGGCCCGCCGGATGGGACGAGGCTACGAGGGCCGCGATCAGGCGCGAGGCCGAAGCAGTCAATCAAACGATAGAGCTCCAGCCGTGCAAGCGCGTCGCCGACTACTCGGTGCGCGTAGCGGCGGCAAAACCTGCTGCGAAAAAACAGTAGCGAGGAGAAGAAAGATGCGCGCACTTCGGGCGTTGATGATAACCGCACTGATCTTTGTCGCCTCCGCGAGCGGCGCGGCGCAATCTTCGGAGCAGGAGCAGGGGGAAGCGACCGCCGCCATAACGGGCCGCGTGACGGTCGGCGGCAAACCCGCGGCGGGCTTCATCGTGACGCTAGAGCGCGTCGACCGCAAGCACGAGCAGAATACTATCGAGTCGATTCTTAACCGCGAGCCGGCCGTCAAGACGATGACCGATAACGAAGGCCGCTACCGCCTGACGGGTTTGCGCGCGGCGCGTTACCGCGTGAAGCCGTTCGCGCCCTCTCACATTTCGGGGCACGAAAAGACGGTGACGGTGGCCGCGGGGGACACGGTCGAGAACATAGATTTCTCGCTCGCGCGCGGCTGCGTGATCACCGGGCGCGTTGTCAAAGCCGACGGTCGCCCGGTCATAGGCGAGACGGTAACGCTCACCCTTGCGCGGGAAGAGAAAAAGGGTGCGGCGGCCGCAGTCAAAGACGAAGACGAGGATGAAGACGAAGATGAAGAGGACGACGAGGAGGTCGACAGCGCCTCTGTGTCTTCGGACGACAGCTCGATGTTAAGCACGCGCGATTTCCAGACCGACGATAGAGGCGTCTATCGCATGTACGGCTTGACCCCCGGCCGTTACTTATTGAGCGTCGGCGGCGCGGACGGGCCGTTCGAGGCTAAGCGCCGTTACCACACGCAGACTTATCACCCGGGCGTCACCGACAAAGCGAAAGCGACGGTCGTAGAAGTCGGGCCGGGCGGCGAAGTCGCTAACGTAGACATAAAGCTCGGCCTGCCATCCTTAGCCTTCCGCGTGAGCGGGCGCGTGGTCGATGCGGAGACCGGCAAGCCCATAGCAAAGGCCATCGTGTTGTCGGGTCCCGCCGGAGAAGGCGGCTCGATGACGACGATCGGCTCGCCGGGCCTATCGAACGATAATGGCGAGTTCCACATAGAGGGCGTCAAGCCGGGCCGCCACGAGGCGATAGTCACGTTCGGGTTTGATGGCCAGAGCGAGCACTACGCCGATAAGACCACCTTCGAAGTAAAGAACGCAGACGTGACGGGCGTCGTCATAAAAGCGCGTCGCGGTGTGAGCCTGTCAGGGGTCGCCGTGGCGGAAGGCGCGGGCGACGCGGTGATTGCCGCGAAGCTGCCGCAGGTCGAGATGATAGCCCACGGCGTTATGACCGAAGGACAGTTCCCCACTTTCTCCAGGTCCCGAATCAACCCGGACGGCACTTTTCAATTCCGCGGGCTGCGGCCGGGCAAGACCGTCATATCGATCAACACATTCACCGGCGAAAAGAGGTTTCACATCACCCGCGTAGACCGCGGCGGCGTCGAGCAGAAAGAGTTTATAGAGCTCGCGCCCGGCGAGCAGGTGACCGACCTTCGCATCGTGCTCACTTACGCGAGCGCCACCTTGCGCGGACAGGTGAAGATCGAAGGCGGGGTGCTGCCGAAAGGGACCAGCTTGACCGTCATGGCCATACGCCTCGATAAGAGTATAAACCCCAACCAGGACGGGATAACGATGTTCACCCGACCTATCAGCGCGGACGTCGACGCAAACGGGCGGTTCGAGATCGGAGGGCTACTGCCGGGCGAGTACGAGATAACTTTGAGCGCCGAAGTCGAGGGCGACAAAAGAGGCGCGCCGCGGATTCCAAGCGCCAGGCAGACCGTGACGCTGGTTGCCGACGCGGAGGCGACCACGACGATCACGCTCGATCTGAGCCAAAAAGAGAGAGACAGATAAGCGGTGGTGGCATGCTAAAGAATACGGTTCTGCTCACAGTAGCCTTTCTTTTTCTGGCGCCGCACGTCGCGACCTTAGCGCATCAACCTCCCGGCGGACCCGCGCAAAAGCCTTCGACCGCGCGCGCGCGGGCAGACAAGGACGCTCGCGCCGACGCCGCCCGATCTATAAAAGGGCGCGTGACAGATGACACGGGGCAGCCTGTCGAAGACGCCATGGTCTATATGCTGCCCGCGGGCACGATGAGCGCACAGGGCTCGGTCGAGCTTTTGAACATCCGCCCGACCTCTACCGACGAGGAGGGCAAGTTCGAAATAGATAATGTGAGATCGGGCGCCTACAGCCTGATGGCTTTCGCGCCCGGTTACGTCGGGGTCGCGGGCTCATCGCCGGACGGCGTGCAGCAGTATTACCGGCCGGGGGAATTCGTGTCGGTCAGGCTCGTGAAGGGCGGCGTCATAACCGGCACGGTCACAAACGAGATAGGCGATCCGATGGTGGCCGCGCGCGTGAGAGCCGTCCGCGTGCGCGACGCGGAGGGTCGCCCGGCGCGCGCGCGGATTTCGACCCCCGATCAGATGAAGGACGATTGGAAGACCGATGATCGAGGTCAGTATCGCATCTACGGGCTTGAGCCCGGCTCGTACCTGGTGAGCACTGGCGGCAAAATGCTGATGGCATTTCAAGACGGCGCCTACGCGGGCGACGCGGCGACTTATTACCCTTCCTCGACGCGCGACACCGCGACGGAGGTGAAGGTGGCTGGCGGGCAGGAGACGGTCGGCGTCGATATACGCCACCGCGGCGCGCGAGGCTACGCCGTAAGCGGAACGGTCACGGGCGGCCCGACCTCTTCGACTATGGGCGCGATCATCATAACCCTGTTGCAGGCGTCGGGCGGCGCGACCGAGGCGATGACCTACGTCCCGATGATGCTGCCCACGCGCTCGTTCGCCTTCTACGGCGTGGCGGACGGCGAATACTACTTGACCGCTATGGCCACCGAAGGGAAGTCGGCCCATGCGGCGGCGGCGCGGCGAGTAAAGGTCAAAGGCGGAGACATGACGGGCATAGAGCTCGCGCTCGCGCCCTTAGGCTCGGTGGCCGGGCGCGTCACGATCGAGGCCGTCGAGCGCGAGGCGAAGCCTGAGTGCAAGCCTTCGCGCAGTACGACGGCGGGCGAGTTGGTCTTGCTGGCGCGGCGCGATGCGAAAGGCGACAAGCCGACCGCATTTTTGCCATTCGAGTTTCTCCCTTCTAGCATGGACAGCGTGCCTGACGACAAAGGCGCATTCACGATAGCCAACCTTGAGCCCGCGCGTTATCACATCGAGACGAGGCTGCCGGACGAGGCGCTCTACGTCCGCGCGATCACAATGGAGGGCGCGTCGGCCGGCCCAAAGAGTGCCGGGCCGCAAAACGGCATAAGGCTCAAGCAGGGGGAGCGCGTCGCGGGGCTGGTCGTCACGGTCGCCGAAGGCGCTTCGGGTCTGGCGGGCAAGATCGCTTCTTCTAATAAAGATCGACCGCTGCCCGCACGCCTCCGCGCGCACCTCGTCCCGGCAGAGCCTGATTCGGCAACAGACATATTCCGCTACCGCGAGGCGATTGCAGACGGCGAAGGCGCGTTCAGGTTTTCCAACGTCGCGCCCGGCCGCTACCGCATACTCGCGCGCGAGGTCCAGGACTCTGAGATGAGCGGCGACGCGACGAGACCTATGGCGTGGGACGAGCAGACGCGAAAACTGCTCCGGGCTGAAGCCGAAACGTCAGGCGCGATAGTCGAGTTACAGCCATGCCGCCGCGTGAAGGATTACGCGCTGCGGTTTACGATAGTCAATAAACTGTAGGGGCAGGGCTTGTCCCTGCCCGGATCGAGCGAAGCTCGATGTCGCACTACCAAACAGGCGAAGTCATCTGAATAGGCATATCCATCATTGCCTTCGGCAATCCGGGCAGGGACAAGCCCGCGCCGCGCGAAGCGCATCATGCGCCATCGCCCCTACAGTAAACTCTCAGGCTCCGTGAAATCATCGACTCACCTTTAAGACGCCACCTACATCTGCTTGCCCTCGGCGTGTGCGCCGGATACTATTCTTAGAGTAGGTCCGATCACCATTTTACTTGGAGGGTTCGTGACGATGAAGTTTAGAAGTATTGCTCTGAGCATGATTATGCTCTGCCTGAGCGTTCCTCTCTTTGCTCAAGGCGCTAACCGTGGCACGGCCACCGCGACGATTAAGGGCAAAACGGTGAGCATCGATTATGGCCGGCCCAACTGGGGCGGCACAGACAGGCTTGCCCAGTTGCCCGTAGGCATGGTCTGGCGTCTCGGGATGAATAAGCCGACCGTCATCGAGACGAGCGGCGATCTTGTAGTCGCAGGCAAAGAGCTTAAAGCAGGTAAGTACTCTTTGTGGGCTAAAAGGACAGGCCAGGATAGCTGGATACTGGCATTCCACCCGGAAGTCCCTGGCTGGGGCGTGCCGGTAAAGACCGAAGGGTTCGCCGCCGAGCTTCCGCTCAAGTTGGGGAAAGCCGCCGACACGGCCGAACAACTGACGATCTCGCTGGCCGATTCTAAAGGCAAGGGCGCGGTCACAATTCATTGGGGCACCGCGCAGCTTACAGGGTCGTTTGGCGTGAAGTAATAGACGCCTCTCTCTTAAAATAAAAGGAGGCTGCCCGCCGTGGGCAGCCTCCTTTTATTTATGCGCTCTATTGGAAGCTCACTTCGTCTTCGCGCCGCCCTCCGCGCGCTCGGCGCCGGCCTTCGCGTCGACCGTGTAATCGAAGAAGCCGTTCATCATCTCGTCCCAGGTCTGCTCGCCGAAACGGACCGCGCGCGTCGGGTCCGGGTTCAGCGCGTTCTTAGTCGAGTTGTCGAAATGGGCTATGGCCTCGATCCGCGTCCCCTTAGGCATCGGCAGCGGTTTTTTCGGGTAGTAGTAGACCTGCCAGTTGAAATCGTACTGCGGCACCGACAGCAGTATCTCCGAGCGGCCGTCGGGGTAGGTCGCGCGGTAGAGTATGTCTTTGCCGCGCAGGTGCATGTGCGGGCTGAAGCTGACGATGTGAGAGTCACGCTCGAACTCGTACTCGCCCCGGACTTCGTGGTTCGCCGCGTGAGGCGGGATCTCGAACCGCAGGTCGGTGGCCGCGGTCGTCGTCACCACCTTGTCGACGGGCGCCTTGGAGAATTTCAGCCCGACGTAGGAGCGGTCCTTCTGCACCGACCCGTTAGGCGTGTAGTGCATCTGGAAGATCAGCTTCGAGCCGGCCTTTATGAGCTTCGCCATGCCCGTCTGCGCGCGGAAAGGCGTCTGCCCCGGCGAGAGCGCGCCCAGCAGCCCTTCGCCTAAATCGATCTTGGTGCGCGAGCGGTTCTGGTTCTGCCTCGGGTCGCGGACGTAGATGACTATGTGATGAACGACCGAGAGGTTCCCGGCGCGCGCCTCCATCGCCTCGATGTAGCGGTCCTCTTTGAACCCAGGGTCGATGGTGAAGTACTGATAAGACACCGCGCCGTCGGCCGGGACCGTGTACTCTTCCGGCATGTAGAAGACGGCGTCGGGCTCGCCTATTTGCCACCCGGTTGCGAACTTCGGCGCGGGCGGCAGCTCTTTGGGGTTGCCCTCCTTTGCGCCCTGGTCTACCCAGGCGACTATGGTGTCGATATCTTTCTGCGACATCCTGCGGTCGTTAACCCATTCGCCGTGCTTGGGGTCGGCGTGCCAGGGCGGCATGTCGCGGGTGATCACCTTCTCGCGGATCGCCCTGGCCCAGGGGCGGACCTCTTTATAAGTGATCAGCGACATGGGCGCGATCTCGCCCGTGCGGTGGCAGCTCGCGCAGTTCTTATAAAAGATCGGCGCGACATCTTTGCTGAAAGTCAGGCCACTCTCTTTCGCGCCGCTCGCGCCCGCGGGCAAAGTGATCCAGGCCGCGAACAGCAGCGCCGTGAACAGAAATGCGAAGCGAGATTTTTTCATCTAGGGTCTCCACGTCGGGCAGGAATTTGAATTTTCAAATTTGAGATTTCAAATTATTCAATTCCACTGGCGAGGAGATTTTAAGCGCGGTCCGGGCGCAAGTCAAACCTAATGCGGCCGGGCAATAGCTTGCCCTGCGGTTTGAAATCATGAATAATTTAGTTTTCCATCTTTTGTGCCGTTATGACCTTACTTCGTTTGACTCTTTTTCTGCCGGCCATATTCGTCGTAGGGTGCGAGCTTTCACCTAAACTGCCTAACACCGCCAAGCAGAATTACCCCGTGGTGATAGAGAACTCCCAGGAGCGCCGCGAGAAGGCCGAGCGGGAGTGGCGAAGGATGCTCGATTTTTACAAGGTCGCGCAGGCGCCCGCAGACCTCTACCCGATCACCTACACGCCGCGCTCGATTCTGGGCGTGTCGGGCGGGATAAAGATAATGGCGACCGCGCCCGAGCCGGGCACGGAGGGGCTGGCCCAGCGCGAGGCCGTCAAGCGTTTCATAGACCAGTGGCGCGAGCTGATAGGCGCGGACCCTTTGACCGTCTCGCTCGTCGCGGGGACGGACGCGGGCGACGCGCACCGCCTGACGTACCGCCAGGCCAACTACGCTTTCCCCATCGTCGGTAACTTCGGCGAGATGACGGCCATCATCACGCGCGACGGGCGGCTGATGCAGCTCGACGACCACTTCATCCCGATTGTCGAGATCCCGCAGAAGCCGACCATAGACCGCGAAGAGGCCGCGCGCCGCGTCGTCGGCCGAACGTTCACCTACGCCGACATCGCGGGCCGCCAGCAGCAGGTCAGGGTCGACAACCCCGCCGAGATAAAGGTCAGGCGAGTCGTCGTCGCGCCCGTCGAGAAGGCTGACAGCATAGAGGTCCACCTGGCCTGGGAGATAGTCGCGGGAACGAGCTTGAGCTGGACCGTCTACATCGACGCGATGACCGGCGAAGAGATCCGTGTCGTACAGAATTTTCAGACTTAAGAGAGCAGGCCATTTGAGATTTCAAATTGCTCAGAAGAATATATGGAAACAGCTATAACCAGGGACACAGACATCATCAGGGAGTATCTGGTGGCGCTCGACGCGAGCGAGCGCGGCCTTTCGCCTTTCGCGCGGCTGGCGGCGACCGTCAAGCTCGCGCGGCTGCGCCGCGAGCTGGAGAGCGCGCACCTTGAGACTACGGACGACGACGCGCTCGCGCTGCGGCGCGAGATAGACGAGCGGCTCAACCGCAGCTTCGTGCGCCGCTTCGAGTCGCGGCCCTGGGGCGCGCGGGTTTCGATATTCCTGGCGCTCGTCTTAGGCCAGCAGTTGATACTGGCGCTCGTGCTGCTGGCTGCTAAACTGTTCGTCGAGCTTTCGCCCGTGCCGAAGACGTGGCACCCGAACCTGCCGCACGAAGAGCCCGTCTTTTTAATCATCTTCATCTTCTTTTTCTTCTTCGCCACGCCTATGCTCGCGCTGGCGGTCCTGTTCGGGGGCCGCTATTTCCGCTCGTGGCGCAAGACCGTGCCGGCGACGCTGATAATCTTCGCGCTCGCGTTGCTGGGCACTTACCTGGTGACGCGCAACCGCGAGCGACAGCACAACCCGCTCAGGCATTCCTCTTCGCTCACGCAGATCGCAAAGGACCGGGGGCTGCCGAACACGGAAAGCTATCGCCAGTGGGTCGAGGCGAGCTGGCTGATGCGCGACCCGAAGTTCAAGCGCGATTACGAGAGCTACCTCCGCAACGGTCCCGGTCGCAAGATCACTTCGGCTTTCAAAGACGACGCGGCGTGGCGCGAGGCGATGCCCGTGATAAACGAGTACCTCAACAGCGGGCAGGACCCCGAGGGGTTTCGCAACTGGCTGGAGTATTACTTCGACCGCAATCGCATCTTCTCCGAAGACCGCGTTGCGATGGAAGCCGACGCGATAGCAAGCTCCGAGAACCAGCCTTACTTAGGCATATGGCAGGTCGAGCCCATCCTCAGAGAGCGCGACGAGCACCTCTACCGCGCCTACCTCGGCTCGATCAACCGCGCGATGCATCTGTGGGGCATAGCCTTCATGGGTCTGTTCACGCTGGTCTTCTTGATCCTCTACCTGACAGGCCCCGCGCTCTCTTTGTGGGAGCGCATGGCGGGCAACATGCGCGGCCGCTCCGCGCGCCAGCCGGGGGATTCGTTCGGCGTGGCCGAGACCGCCGCGGCGGGACCCGTCTCCAGGCTCAAGGAGAGGTATTATTCATTCCCCGAGCGGCGCGACATAACGACGCCGCCTTTCTTCGACACACCCTTCCGCATGCTCGCGCATGTCCACCGCTCGTTCGTGAGGCTTGCGGTGCTCACCAGCATTTTCGTCTTCCTGTTCTGGGCCGCGGTCTATGCGGTGAAGCTCAGCACGGGCGACCACAACAAGCCGACACAGATCGCGCTCATGCGCTCGCACCTGTTGCTGGGCGGGTCGGGCGACGAGCAGGAAGCGGTCGCGCTCGCCTACGTGCCCGACCAGGGCTACACGAGCCCGTCGATCAACTCGTACCTCGCGGGTCAACCGCCCTTTAGCCCTCTGGCGCAGCCTGCCGACCGCGCGCAGGCTAACGCGTTCGGGCCTGTCGCGACGGCCCCGACGCGCGACCGCGAAGCGCTGCTCGCGGCGCTTGTGACGGAGCTCGGATCGAGGCTCGACGAAGGCGAGTATCAGAACTCGAAGAGGTTCAAAGAGCAGAACGCGATCATCGCAAGCCAGCGCACGCGGATCGACGACCTCAACGGCATGCTCGCTCAACTCCAGTCGCCTTCCACCGTGCTGCCCGCGCAGGTTGGCCCGCTGCCCGACCCGCGCCTGGACCAGGCGATAACCGACGCGAGCGCGGCTCGCAAGCGCGCGGAAGACATCGCCACCGAGATCAACAAAGAGCTCCAGGAGATCAAGGACCGCGCGGCGAGCGCGGCAACACAGGCGGGCCAGGTCGATCAACAGGCGTCGAGCATAAACGAGCGGCTCGTCGCGCTCGCCAGGGAGTTCGACAACTACGTGCGGCAGACCAACGCGCAGACCGAAGAGCTCGGCCGGAGGACAGAGAACCTCAACGAGTACGAGGCGCGGCTGACGCGGCTCCAGCAGGTCGCCTTCACGGCCATCGTGTCGAACATCAAGCGCGAGGTCGACGATTTCGAAGCCCGAGTGGGCTCGAAGTTCTACCGCCTCTTTAACAAAGGCGAGGCCCAGCGCGACGCCGACGCCCTGCGCCAGCGCATCGCGCGCATAGTCGCGGAGATGCGAGAGATGAACTCGGACCCGGCCAAGCAGACCGTCGAGCAGCTTAACGATTTAGACAAGCGCGTGGTGGAGATCGCCTCCCGAGTTAAATAACAACACGGGCGCGGAGACGCGGCGATGGATTCAACTGAGCCGTCTTTATCGAAAGTCGATTACCTGACCGCGCCCGCGTCGCGGCGCTTTCTCTCGCCGCCTCTCCTCGACTTCTTCCGCCGGCTGAGCGATTCGAGATTCATGCAGGCCGCCGCGGGGCTCTCGCTCATACTCGTCGTGATGTCCTGGATAGAGTTCTCAGGCCCGGCCATTCTCGATAACGACGGCTACTACCACATACGATGGGCGGCCGTGCTCAAAGAGAACGCGCCGCGCCTGCCGCGCTTCACGCAGCTCCCGCTGACGACGCTCAACGAGCGCGATTACGTAGACCACCATTATCTTTTTCATGTCTTTTTAATCCCCTTCACCGCGGGCGATATGAGGGTCGGCGCAAAGCTCGCGGCGGCGATCTTTTCGGCCGCGGGGCTGGCGTCGCTGTTCGCGCTGCTCGTCATCTATCGCGTGCCATACAGGTGGCTGTGGCTGGCCCCGCTCGTCTTAAGCTCGCAGCCTTTCCTGTACCGCATGTCTATGACGCGCGCGCCCGCGCTGTCGATCGTGCTCTTAGGTGTAGGCTCTTACCTGATCCTTGAGCGAAAGCTCAGATGGCTCGCCGTGCTGTCGTTCGTCTTCGTCTGGACCTACAGCCTCTTCCCGCTGATCGTCGTCTTCGCGGCCGCGCATGCGGTCGCGGTCTACCTCGCCCAGAGGCGCATAGATTTGAGCGCGCTGGTCGCGACCGTCGCGGGCGTAATCGCGGGGCTGGTCGTCAACCCCTACTTCCCAAAGAACCTCACACTCTTCTGGGAGCACCTCGGGATGAAGGTGACGGCCGAATACTCCGTAGACGTGGGCGTCGAATGGTACCCGTACGAGACCTGGGCAATACTCGAATCGAGCGCGCTGGCATTCGCGATCTACTTCGCGGCGCTCGTGGCGTTCGACTTCCGCGCCCGCGCGCGCGACGCGAAGCCGCTGTTTTTCCTCATCGTCTCTCTCGCCTTTTTGCTGATGGCCTTCAAGTCGCGACGCTTCATAGAGTACTGGCCGCCGTTCGCCATGCTGTTCGCGGCGTTCGCTTTGAGCGAGCCGCTCAAGCGATTCAACCGCGCGGTCTTCGAGCGCCCGGTAGACCGCGCGATCGCGGGGGTCGCCGGCGCGTTCGTAGTCGTGGTGATGATCATTACGATGGGTTTAACCTTGTGGCAGGCGCGCGCGAGCGTGAAAGCCGAGACGGACCCGGCGGCTTACAAGGGGGCGAGCGAGTGGATCGCGGCGAACACGTCTCCGGGCTCTGTGATCTTCAACACGGACTGGGACGACTTCCCCATGCTCTACTACTACAACCCGAACAACGCGTACGTTGTCGGGCTCGACCCGACTTATCTGTACGACCGCGACAAGCAGCTATGGAAGCTCTACGAGCGGATCACGCTGGGCAACGAGGCGAACCCGGCCCCGCTGATACGCGAGCGCTTCGGCGCAGAATACGTCTTCACTGATAACTATCACAGGGATTTTCTTGAGATAGCCGACGAGAGCGGCGACTTCGAGACCGTCTATAAAGACGGTTACACGACCGTGCTGCGCATCATCGCGCCCCGGCAACCCGCGCAGCAATGAGTCGCGAACTTTAGACCGCTAAGATTATTTGCGAACTTTGCGGTCCCTTATGCGTTCTTTGCGTTGGAACAAGATATTCGCTTATCCGCTCGTTGCCTTATGTTCAGATCAAGAAAGAACCTATCAGCAGCGCTCTTGCTCGTCAGCCTCTTTCACCTGGCGGCCGCCTACCCGCAAACGCCCGAGCCGAGGTTTGACATCAGGGAGACCTCCGGCAACCTGCTGGAAAACGTCGCGGCGGTCTTGCAGAAGAAGTATTACGACAAGCCCTTCGTGGCACAGACTCTGCCCGGCCTCGTCTCAGCTTACGAGGAGAAGGCCAAGAGCGCGAAGACGCTGCGCGAGCAGAGGATGGTGGTCCAGGAGTTCTTGAGCCGCATCCCCGCGTCGCACCTCGGGCTGCTGTCGAAACAGACTTACCGTTACGTGATGAACGACCTGTATGGGCGGGCTTATCCTATGTTCGGGTTCCAGCTCGTGGCGCTGGACGGAAAGTTTTACGCCTTCTCCGTGCTTGAAGGCGGCCCGGCCGAGCGCGCGGGGCTGGTCGCCTGGGATCGCGTCGTATCGATAGACGACACGCCCGTCGAGCAATCCGCGCGGCTCGACTGGCGCTCGGATGACGCTTACATACCGGACGACCGCGACCCGGCGGTCCACTACTTGACGGCCGCGGCGGGCGATTCGATACGCATACGAGTCGAGCGGCGGCGCGGAAAATTCCTTCAGCTCACGGTCCCCGCCCAAGATTACTCGGCGCTTGCCGCCGCGCGCGCCAGCGCCAGGCTTTATAAAGAAGGCGCGCACAGCTTCGGCTACGTGCACTTCTGGTACGTGCACATGTCGGGCGTGCCGGAGATGTTGACGGAGAAGCTGAACGGCGAGTTCAGCAGTTGTGACGCGGTGATCATCGACCTGCGCGGGAGGGGCGGGAACGGCCAGGCCATTTCAAAGATTCTCGACGTGCTTCGCGCGAGGAGCGCGGCGGCGCGTCAGCCCTTCGTCGCGCTGGTAGACCGCCAGTCGAGGAGCGCGAAAGACGTGCTGGCATACGAGATGAAAAAGAGCGGGCTCGCGAGGCTAGTCGGCGAGCCTACGGCCGGCGCAGTCATCCCGGCCACGTTCGCCGATGTGGGATACGAAACTATCTTGATGTTCCCCAGCTACAAGCTGCAACGCTACACAGACATTTTAGAGCTAAAGCCAGTCGCGCCCGACATCGTCGTCGAAAGAGCAGGCCCGCTGAGCGCGGGCGACGACCCGATCTTGAAAGCGGGTTTAGCCGAAGCCGCACGACTTGCGCGGGCCTTGGCTAAACAAGCGGGAGCTAACAATTGAGAGGGCGTCTGAAAAGTCCCCGAAGGGGACATATTCAATAGCCAGGGGCATCGCCCCTGGAAACGGGTTGTCATAAACGACAAGCCCTGAAAGGGCGATATAACTATTGCGCCCTTTCAGGGCTTCGTCTCGTATAACGTATCACCCGGCGCGTTGCGCCGGGCTATTGAATACCGCCCCTACGGGGCTTCGTAACGATCAGCTCATCCCGCGATGCGCCGGGCTATTGAATCTAGCCCTGTCAGGGCTTTTTCTCCCACTTCTCAGACACCCTCTGATTAGTCGCCCCATGTGCGCCTCGGCGCTCTCACTCATTTTGCCGGCGTCAGAATTATATTGCGAAACTCGACGGGGCCGTGATCGCCTTGCAGAAACAGCGGGCCAGGCGCGCTCTCGTTGCTGTCGATAGCGCCGCCCGTGATGCCGGGTATCTCCTGGTTGCAGATGATCGCCTTCCCGTTGAGCACTACGGTCACTAAGCGGCCGACTAAAGTCACGTCGAACGATTGCCACTCGCCTGCCTTACGCGCGGCGTCTTCGTTAGGCGCGAGGAACCCGTAGATACCGCCCAGGTGTATGCTCTCGGGCTCGCGGCCCGCGCTGTCTTCTATCTGCACTTCGTAACGCCCGCGCAGGTAGATTCCGCTGTTGCCGCCTTTCGGGTAACGGAACTCCGCGTGGAGCTTGAAGTCGTTGAATGTCTGATCCGTGACCAGATTCCCGCCCGCCTTTACGTTTGTCAAAACGCCATTAATCATCTTCCAATTGTTTTCGCCTTCCGCGTGATGCCAGCCCTTCAGGTCACTCGCGTTTAATAAACGAATGGGATTGCCCCACCTCGGCTCCGCCTGGCGGCGCAAAGTCGGCGCGCGCTCGGCACTCCAGTTCAGCCGGTTCCCTGCCTCGTCCGTAGTCCAACCCGTAATGCGGTCGCCTTCCAGCTTGCCCTCGAATTGAATATCGGTTTCGCGCCTCTCCCATTGCACGGGGATCGTGAAGCGCAACTGGCCATCGGCAAACTCTATTTTTGATATAGGCCGCGAGCTCCCCGACCGCCCGACGTAGCGCCCGACCAGCGTCCGGTATCCGCTCTTGCGCACCTCAAGCCAGGACGGGTAGCTGCGTTCCGGGCCGTTAACGGTGATGTCCCAGCGGCCTATTATCGCTGGCGGCTCCGCTTGTTGTGACGCCCACGCGTGAGCCCCACAGGTGAAGAGGCCGACCGCGACGGCGGCTAAGATAAATCTATGTCTGAGGGACATACTCGCTCCTTCGTTGAGATGAAGTTCACTTGCCGTTGTCGTCGGTCATCTTCATGGCTTCGGGGTTCCAATTCATGATGCGGCTCTCGTAGAAGCTCTGGTTCGTGAGCAGCGCGGGGCCGGCGGCGCGGACGCCGAACGTGGCGTCTTCAATAACTGGAGCGCCCGAGCGTATGGCGTTAAAGAAATTGCGGAAGTGGTCTAGCGAATCGCTGTACCCCGAAGGCGCAGTATATATCTCGTCGCTCGACTGAGAGACCACGGGCGCGGCCACGGGGAACTTGGCGCGGTACTCTTTCAGAAACTCGTCCTGAACGGTCTTCGGGAAGGTGTCTATGCCGTAGCCCGGCTCTTTCGACCGCTGCTTGCGCGTCAAGGTCAGCCCGCGCCCGCCTAAGGCGATGACGCCGTCCGAGCCTACGAGGCGGTAGCCCGAATCTTCAAAGGCGTTCGGGTCGACCGAGCCGTCGACGAAGTTGACTCTGAGCGACACGTTGAAGCCGGGCCGCGAGCCCGTCTGCGCGTAGTCGCACAGGCCCAACAACACGTCCGGCACGTCGCGCCCGTCTTTCCAGTACCTGAGCCCGCCCGTGCCGTAGACGCGCGCCGGCCCATTCGAGCCCAGCATGAAGTGCAATCCCGAGAAGAGGTGTATGAAGAGGTCGCCGCCTATCCCCGTGCCATAGTCGCGGTAGTTGCGCCAGCGGAAGAGTCTCACCGGCTCGAACGGCACTTTCGGCGCGCTGCCTAAGAAGCGGTCCCAGTCGATCCTCTCGGGCGTGGCGTCGGGCGGGATCGAGTACTGCCAGGCGGCCATGGGCGAGCGGCGGTTGAGCCAGATGTCTACCATAACCAGATCGCCTATGACGTTCGACGCCAGCAGCTCTTTCGCCTTCGCGTAGACGATGGAGCTGACGCGCTGGCTGCCGACTTGAAAGAGCTTGCCCGTCTCCTTCTCGGCCTTGATGATCTTGTGGCCGTCGGGCAGCTTCTGGACTATGGGCTTTTCGCAATAGACATGCTTGCCCGCCTTCAGCGCGTCGACGCAGATCTGCGCGTGCCAGTGGTCGGGCGTGGCGACGATGACCGCGTCGACGTCCGAGCGCGCCAGGACTTCGCGATAGTCGCGCGTCGTGAAGATGTGTTTGCCCCAGACCTCTTGCGCGCGCTCGCGGCGGCCGTCGTACACGTCGGCGACTGCGACCAGCTCGGCCATGCCGGTCTGGATCGCCGTGCGCGTGTCGGCCGACCCTTGGCCGCCGATGCCTATGGTCGCAAGCCGTATCTTGTCGCCGGATCTCTGCGGCTCTTGATTGGCTTCGAGGATATATTCGTTGGCGGAAATCTTGCGCGCGCCGATAAACAGACCGCCGGCCGCGCCCATCTTGATAAAGTCTCTACGCGATTTTTTGCTCATAATTTGCTCCGGATTATTCTGGGTTGAAATTGTAGATTGCCGAAGGGTGATTCTACCCCCAAACGGAGGGAAATGCACAACTCGAATCGATTTTACGGGCGGGATCGATTATAAAGCTTCGGTGTGGAGGGACGATTATGTTTGCCGGAAGAACATGGGATGAATGGATCAGGCAATACGGCGAGAGCCATCAGCACCCCGTCAACAGGTTTTGCCACACCGTAGGCATACCGCTGATCGCCGCGTCGGTCCCGCTGCTGGTCTTAGGCTTCGTCTGGAAAGGCTTCTGGCTGCTGGCCGCGGCGATGTTCGTCGTCGGGTGGGTGTTCCAGTTCGTCGGCCACTGGTTCGAAGGCAAGCCGCCAGAGTTCTTCCGCGACTGGCGATTCCTTTTCGTGGGCCTCAGGTGGTGGTTCGCCAAAATGAGTGGCCGCGTATGAGCGGAATTCCGACGCGCGCCTTGTCGTCCCGGGCGCGCGTCGGTTCATTACCACAGTTATCATCGAACGCCGAGTATGTGAACGACCCAGACTATACAGTCTCCTTGAGAGACATACCGCACGCGGTAGCTGAGCCCTCCTCCGGCCGCGAGGAACCCGCCACTGGCGAAGACGTCCGTGTGTGTATCCCAGAGCTTATTCAATGGCTCTCCGTCGTAACCATTCCAGTCCGAATCCCTGTTCAGACCTCCTCCATCGCCTTTGATCTGGATTGAAGTCAGCATAGCGGGATTCTCGATAAAGGTGCGCTCATCGCTCGCGGCAGGGAACGCCCTCAGACCGCAGTTGGCGACGCCGACTTGCCCGTCTGCCCCTATCCTGCTGTGCTTCAGGTTCGGGAGATTGCCGTTGATCGGAGGCACTGTCGCGTGGATGACCGAGTGAGGCCCGAAGAACATGCGCGGCCCGAGCGAGACGTAGAGCTGAGCGGCTCGCGGGATGCACGGGTTCGAGTAGAAGACTATCAGGCTGGCCCCTTCCGACAGCACGAGCGCGTTGCCGGGGCCTGCGCATGCCGAGTCGGCCCACGGGCAACGGTTGTTGACGAGGGCGCTGCGAAGGCCTCTTACCCGATAGTCGCCGTTTATGCCGGGCACTATCTGACCAGTGACGTTGGCAATGTATGCGAAGAACTGGCCCGCGGGATTCCAACACGGGTTAGCAGCCGGGTTGGTGGGAAAGGGCGCAGGCGTGCCCGGCACGACCGCCCCCGGAGCGCAGTCAGGCCCGAACCCCACGTTATAAGGGTTGAGGGCCGGAGGCGCGGCGATCTCGCCCCAAACAAGCACGGCGCTCAGCAGCGTCGAGCCTGGCGGTATGCCTCGCAGCCTGATGACCCCCTGCCCGGAGTTTCTGGTCGCGACACCTGCTACAGCGTGATCTACACCACCTTGTATAGGGATCGCGACGTGCTTGAACGAAACTGGAATAGGGGCGCTGCTGGCGCTCGCCGACGCGCTTCCGTTCTGCTCCTCCAGCGCCCGGCGCTCTACTTCCGCCGCGTCGAGAAATAAGTCTACGTCTTGATTTACAGAGGTTTCAGCCTCGGCCACCGAGCTGAACCCGTCGCCCACCGCCGGTACTGTCTCCGCGGTAATGGCCGGCTCCTGCGCCGCCGCGTCTGGGCGCGCGCCGACCGAGCTAGGCTGGATTGTAGTTAGCGCCGTTGCCGTTAAAGCGCCCAGCGCCAGAACGATGATTATCAACCTGTGAATTCGCATTTCATCCTCTCCTTTCTGGTTGCTTGTTTGCACACTTCAACCGAGGAGCGATCCGCTCCTTCTTGCTTCCGGTGATCTGCGTGAATGAGGAGCCGTTCGGGCAAACGACCACCAACGTGAGCTTCCCTAAAGGTACTACATCTCCCACGAAGCGATTTCAGACACACGTTGGAACTAAGCTGTGATTAAAGGGACGTCTAGGTATTCTTGGGTCTTTAGACTGCGTTAACCGTTTATCCGTGAACCCAGGCCGCGCATAGTCGACGCCTGAGTTCGACGCCATTCATACAGTTAAAGACGCGCCTTGTCTATCGCGTATTACGTGAAATACGCGCACGGCGCGATTTTCGCGTATTTCGTTTTCGGCCGCGACGCTAACTGGGCCGCGACGCTAACTGGCGCGCTTCTTCGCCTCCTGCTTCAGATAATCGCCTAGAGACTCAAGGTAAACCTGATACTTCTTTCCGATCGGGATGGCCCGTATAGCGCCGGACTCGATCCAAAGCTGGATCGTGCGCTGGGACAGGTCAGTCAGATCAGCGGCCCGCGCCGTGTCGGCAAACAGTTCGCTGCGCTCCTTCTTAGGCAGGTTCAAATACATCCTCAACAATTCCTCGTCGGTCGGGGAGTCGTTAATCGCCCTGCTCGACGCCCGCTGAGTTTTTCTCAGCTTCTTTTTCTCTTCAGCCATGACATAACCTCCTTGTGGCACCAAGTATAGGAAAGGCGCAACTATCAGTTCAAGCGTTATTGTAACTTAAATTCCAGAAGATTATTGGCGTCGGCTGCCGAGCAGTTTTGCCGCCGCTTATGGGCGCTGCATCAGCTCGATCCGATTGCCGAAAGGGTCGTGGACGTGGACGCGTCTTGTGCCGGAAAGCGTCTCGGCTACTCGCGTCGGGTAGCCTTTGGCTTCGAGCAGGGTGATGAGGTCGTCGAGCCCTTCGACAAGCAGGGCCGGGTGTGCTTTTCTGGCAGGGCGGAATTCCGTCTCGACTCCTAGGTGCAACTGCACCGCGCCGACCTGAAACCACATCCCGCCCTTCGAGGCGAGGTCCGCGGGCCTCGGTATCTCGTAGAGCCCGAGCACGCCCGCGTAGAACGAGCGCGCCTGCTGTTCAGCGCCGGGAGGGATCGCCACCTGAATGTGATCTACCCCGTAGATTCTCATCGCTCCTCCGCCGGCGCGGGCTGGTGTCGGTTGTGTCGCTTTAACCCCGTCGCGCCTTCGACGCTTTCGTAGAGGCTGTCTTCGCGCTGTGTTTCTTCGCGCCGCCCTTCTTGTCGCCGGACCTTGACGTAGTCCTCGCGGCGGTCTTCTTCGGCCCCGCCTTCCTCGTCTCGCTCGTGCGGGCGCCCGCGGCCTTCTTCGCCGCGTGAGTCGCTTTCGCGGCGCTTCGGCCCGCGCCGCCCTTCACATCTTTATCGCCGGGCTTATCAGGTGTCTCTCTTACCCTGCCTTTAGGCTGAGTGCCGGTCTTGTTCGGACCTTTGCCCCGGTCGCCTCCTTCTTGCATCGTCGCTCTCCTTTATCGATATGGCATGCGCGAAAGGTCCACTAGATTGATACTGCGTGGGCAGCAGGGTTATGTCAACTCTGCTGCTCCGATCTCAGCTTGCCTGCGATCAGTCCTTAGACCGAAGAGACGTGCTGTTTTAAGTCTATCTGAACTTTGTTAGGATTAACCGCAGCCTGAATTTTACGATGAGCCCGTTCCGGTCGACTCAAGCTTATTCTCCGCGCGGCATTCGCCGGCCCGGCGTCGCTTTGATCCCGATGTCGCTTAGACGCTCGGTCGTGACGGGCGCGATCGGCTTTTCCATAGTGAGCCTGTGTGTGTTCGCGACGGTGGCGCTGGCGCAAAGGTGGATGTACGACCGCCTCGGCGTGACGGGCGCTTACATAGCCTGGCTAACACTCTTCATACTGCTCGGAGGAAGGGCGCTCTTGCCCGTCGTGGCCGGCGCGCGGCGGTTGAGCTTCTACGCGACGTTCGGCGTGGCCTTCTTAGCGTATGGAATAAGCTGGATAGCCGCATACTTCTCTTCCACGGATATGGCCGGCCAATGGCTCGGGTCGCTAGCCGGGTCTATCGCGATGGCTCTGGTTTTCTCCGCGGCCTTCAGCGCGATACGATCCGCGCCGCTATTCTCTCTGCTGCTTTTCGCAACGAATTCGGTTGGGTACTTTCTAGGCTCGGTCTTCTATTACACGCTCGGCAGGCCCGCGGGCCTGCTGCTTTGGGGCGCCTTCTACGGTCTTTGTCTCGGCGCTGGCCTTGGCGCAGTGCTCCACGTCGCTCAATCTCGGCAAAAGAGTCGCATATCAGATGAGCAAGGGTGAGTTCTTCACAAGGTTCACGGTCTGGGTTACGCTCGCCGGCTATTTGGCCGGGGTCGCGCTGCTCGCGCTTTCGCGCAACAGGGAGAGGTGGGAGCGTGCGGCCAGGCTCGTCTGGACGATCGCCTGCGTGAGCCTGCTCGCGCACGTAGCTTGCGCCTTCCACTTCTACCACGAGTGGAGTCACGATGCGGCATACAGAGAAACCGCTCGCCAAACCGAGGAGGTCGTCGGGCTAGACTGGGGAGGCGGGCTCTACATCAATTATGCTCTGGTGGCCGCCTGGGTCGCGGATGTCGTCTGGTGGTGGCGAGGCCCGAGAGTCTACCGCCGCCGGCCGACGGCGCTGGTCGCCGCCTGGCAGGCGTTCTTGCTTTTTATACTTTTTAACGCGACGGTCGTCTTTAAGACCGGGCCTTTACGACTGGCGGGGGTTTTTCTCTCCCTGGCCGCGTGCCTGCTCTGGTGGTACGCCGCCGCGCACAAGTCTACGCCGAAGCCGAACAAGGGCGCAGATATTATCGTAGAGGATTAACTGATGGATTCGTTCAACGCCGCATCACCTCGACAAAAGATCGCGCCCGCGCGCCCGCGCTTCTACTACGGCTGGGTGAATCTCGCCGTAGCCGCGGCGGCGATGGTCGGGACTCTTCCGGGCAGGACGCAGGGCCTAGGGCTGATCACCGAGCCGCTGCTCAAAGACTTCGAGATCGACCGCGTGCTTTTTGCTCACATCAATCTCTGGGCCACGCTCGTCGGCGCGCTCTTTTGCATAGGCGTCGGGCGACTGATAGACAGATTCGGCAGCCGCGGCGTTCTGACGATAATCTCGATAATGCTCGGGGCGGTCGTTCTGCTGATGAGTGGTTTGAAGGGAGTGATATTGCTCGCGCTCCTGATTACGCTGACGCGGGGGCTGGGGCAGAGCGCCCTGTCTGTCGTCAGCATAACGATAGTCGGCCAATGGTTTGTGCGAAGGCTGAACCTAGCCATGGGCGTCTACTCGATTCTGTTGAGCGTCGGCTTCATGTTGGTGTACCCGATCGTCGGCGAGGTGGTTAAGAACAGCGGCTGGCGCACGGCCTGGGCCGCGATAGGCGCGGCGCTGGTGGTCGTCCTCGCGCCGGCCGCCTGGTTGTTCGTCAGGCGCTCGCCCGAGGCATGCGGTCTGGCGATCGATGGAGAGATGGAGGCGGGTGACGGGCCTGAGGAATTAAGAAGCGATTACACGCTCCGCGAGGCGGCCTCGACGCCCGCGTTCTGGGTCTTCGCGTTGTCGAGCTCCGTCTACGGTCTGATCGCATCGGGCATCGCGTTGTTTAACGAATCGATCCTGGCCGAGCGAGGGTTCGACGCGTCGACATACTACAGGAGCCTGATTATCGTCGCGCTGACGGCGCTGGCGGGCAACTTCATCGGAGGGTGGCTGGCACACAAGTGGTCGATAAACAGGCTGATGGCTTTAGCCATGAGCTTGCTGGCCGGCTCGTTGTTGGCGCTGACCCAGGTAAGCACGCAGTTGCACGTAGCGATATACGCGGTGGTGATGGGGCTGGCGGGCGGTTTTGTCATTGTGATCTTCTTCTCATTCTGGAGCCGGGCCTTCGGCCGAACGCACCTCGGCAAGATACAGGGGGCGGCGCAAGTATTTACGGTGGTCGCATCGGCCATCGGGCCGCTGATCCTGGCCGAGTGCGTCGAGCGGACCGGCTCTTATCGATCCGTCTTTTACCTGATGGCTTCCGTTGTGATGGTGCTAGGGTTATGCGCGTGGTTCGTCCCGCACCCGCCGAGGCGTATAATCACCGCGGCGGCATTAACGACCGATTAAGCCCGCCGGGGTTCTTAGAAAGTGTCAGAGAAGTGTGAAAAAGCCCTGAAAGGGCTTGATTCAATAGCCAGGGGCACCGCCCCTGGAAACGGGTTGTTATTAATGATGAGCCCTGAAAGGGCAATGGCATTAAGTTAAGCCAATATCTTTTTGACATACTTGTGAAACCGTAGCCGGTAGGCATACCGCAGGTGCTTGTTGCGCTCAACTTTCCTTCCGGGTCGCGCCCGTGTCGGATTCTTCCGAAAC